>BNUU01000029.1 GCA_025997595.1 Spirochaetia bacterium
GGTCTGTCGGTTTGACTGAAACCTATAATTACGCAATAGACAGCTGCCTTGCCTTTCGCCTCATTTTCCCATTTGAAAGTCTGGTGAGCAAAATTGATTTTTATCCCTGATTTCTGCATCAATTCAGCCCATAAAACCGGAACCTGTTCACCTTGACAAATTGAGTTTGTGGAAACAAAGGCAACCTCAATTTGTGCCTCCTGAATGTATTTAACCGCCTTTCCATACCAACAAGTTACATAGTCTAAAATTCCCGCATTTTTTATGCCCTCAAAAATAGTATTTACTTCCTTTCTTTGGGCTGCGGTCATTATTTTTGATCCTAAAAATGGCGGGTTTCCTAAAATAAAGGACAGTTCCCTCTTTGATACTATGCTTTCCCAATCGACTGTTAATGCATTCTCGATAACAATAGCAGGAGAAGCGGTCAAGGGTAACCGGGCAATGTATTTACCAAAAGCCGCAGAAGCCTTGTTGTTCATGAGGTGGTCCATGAGCCACAGGGCGGTCTGGGCTATCCGGGCGGGAAATTCCTCAATTTCAATCCCGTAAAATTGATTTACGTTCACCCGGATCATTAATTCAATATCAAGAATTTGTTCCAGTCCCAAGATTTCTTTTAGTACATCAATTTCCAGCAATCGCAATTCTCGGTAACTTACCACTAAGAAATTTCCGCAGCCACAGGCCGGGTCAAGAAATTTTAAACGGCATAGTTTGTCATGGAATAGTAAAAGGTTTTGTTTCCGCCATCCGGGAGTCTGGGCCTTTATTTTTTCAAATTCAGCCCTTAAATTGTCCAAAAAAAGGGGTTTAATGAGTTTAAGAATATTGGTCTCGCTGGTGTAATGTTCCCCCAGGGCTCGGCGTTTTTCCTTGTCCTTTACACTCTGAAACATAGCGCCGAAAATCTCCGGTTTTATCTGCCCCCAATCCAGAGCGCAGCACTTGATCAAGATCCGGCGCATATCGGAATTAAAGGCAGCGGTTTCCAGGCGTTCCGCAAAAAGGCCGCCGTTTATATAGCGGAACGCTTTTAACTGTTCATCAAGATTTTTCTGCCGATCCGGTTCATCCTTATTGAGGGTATCAAATATCATGCCAAGGTGCAGAGCCAGATCCGACCCGTCAACACTGGTACGCTGCCTTATATACTCAAAAAACATTTTCCTTTTTCCAAAAATGCCGGTATCATCGGCAAAAAGACAAAACAGGAGCCGAACCAAATACATTTCTAATTCATGGCCGCTATAACCATTTTTTAACAAAGCATCGTGTAATTCCCCCATGTGTTCAGCTGCCTTGATGTCTACCGGGTCGGCTTCGGCAAGTTTAAAGTCCTTATACCCGGCCAAATCACTGAATAATTCTACATATTGGGGAAGTTCATTTAAGGTGAAGGAAACTGGAGCGCTGCCTTTTTCTAAATCGTAATATTCAAAGGTAACAAAATCACAAATAAGAATACCCACTGGAAGCTCCACGGGGGGCAAACTTTCAGCGTACTCTTTCGCTTGTTGGTAAGCTTTTGCAAGGTCTTTTCCGGGAGATTTCATTTCGATCATGATGTGGCCTTTCCAAAACAGGTCGATATAGCCCCGGTGACCACCAGAGATCCCACCGAATAGATCGGCCTGGCCGCCTATCTTTACCCGGCTTTCAAAGGCGGCGGCTACCTGTCTCCGGCTCACGCCAAAAATATTTAAGAAATCTGTCTGAAAGGTTTGGGCATCCGCTTCTTCCCTGGCGTGGGGGGCACTGTTTTGCCAATCGTTGACGAACTGATGCGCCCGGATTTTGATTTCATTCCAGGATAAAATAGCCATAATTCTGTTCCATTTGGCACGGAATATGCCTTTAACATAAAACTAACCTTTATAGGCCCATACTATATAACCCTACTAGGGTTTTGCCGTCCTGTCAATCTATTGGGATAATCTATTGGGATAATCTAGGTAACCCTAGTAAGGATATAATTATGGGAGAATGGGATTTACGAACCATTTTGAGCCAAAATATCAAGCTTTACCGTAATCACCACTCTTGGTCACAGGCTGATTTGGCGGAAAGGGCAGGTATTTCTATCAATTTTCTCAGTAATATCGAACGGGGGAACAAATGGCCCTACCCAGAAACCTTAACCAACCTAGCTAAGGCTCTGGAAATCGAAGTTTTTGAACTTTTTAGGCCGGAAAAAACGGTTAATGACGATACAAAGACTTTGATGGACCGGCTTGTCCGGGATATATCGACATCCGTGAATAATTCCATAGAAAGTACCTACCGGCAGTACCACCAGGAAACAGAATCAAATTGATTATCTCATAGTGGCGGCTTTTGGATGGCCTATTCCCCCCGTAAATAGGCGGCGGTTCCTTTTATTCCCTTTCTCCTTTTTATTTTTGCCTTGAAAGCTGCGGCCATAGCCCGCAAGAAGGGATCACGTTCAAACATATCCGGGAATAATAACGCTGAACATTCCATATAGATTTTGAATTCCTTATCCCGGTTCGGGAGAATGTAGACGGTCTTTGCTTGCGGTCCTATGTAGTTTATCCCGTCAATACACATGCGTTTTTTCCATGATAATTCACCAAGAGGGATTATTTCAAAGTCCCAAGTGTCGAATTCAACTGTTTGCCTTTTCCCTATTTTGATGATTTGCTTATAAGGGAACGTCCTGTAAAAATCGGCAATATCATAAAACATTCTAATCCGGGCTAGGTTCCATATCCGCCAAACGATGGATGTAAGGTTATCCTCCACCGATGGAAGGATATTCTTTATAACTTCGGCTATGCGGGGTTTCTGCTTCAAAAGATATCCCTGCATAACGGCGTTTGTCTGTTTGTACCCGGCTCGGATTGCGGCGCGCCCGGCGTTTAAAAAGGCTTCTGATCCGGGATGTGTGTACCATGCAATAAACCGGGCTTCCTTTGGGGTAAAGTCCGGCCTAAAAGCGGACACGTCAAGCAAAGTCCCATCCGGTAGTGTGTCGGTCAGTTTTCTTACGATGTTTTTTTTCGGTGTCATGGGTTTCCTCGAAAAACTATATGTTTTGGGGCTTTTGTGGAAGTTTCACTACTTCCCCTCTGTTGGGTTTAGTGGTTAAACTAGTTAAACTGGTTAAACATTTCCGAATTTGCCCTCAACTTTATTAGTTTCAGAAATAGTCCATTGACCATATTCTGGGTTTTGTACCTTCCCTTGTTTCAATAATTTTCCTAAAGCCCTGGAAACTGAAGGCTTGGATTTGTCCAGGGCTTTCGCAATATCGCCGGTAAACATGTACCGGGGTGCGGTTTCTTGCAATACCTCTAAAATCTTTTCCTGTTCCGGTGCCATCCGTTCCCGCCCCGGACCGGACTGGTTCAATATATCTTGAATATCATCATCTGTTGGATCTTCCCAGGATATATAGGGGGCTATGATACCTCCTATGTCCTTTGTTTGTATGGAGTATTGAAACCCACCGCCTCCCGGTCCCAGGTTGTTTTTCTGAGGAAGAAACAAACAGCGATCAGTAGTATTGTCCTTAGCAAATATCCATACTGATCGGGCTTTTGCGGTGAAGGCAATAGAACCACCTACCCTATAGGTTGCATTCCCCTGGCTCTTGTTTAAATGTTTTATGCCCACAATGGAAAACCGCTCTTTTTCAGCAAGTGAACAAATGCCATCCAAAACCGCCCGTACTTCCTCATTCCTGTTTGAATCCCCACCGGCAAGAAATCCATCCAGGGGATCAATAATCAATAAATGGAAATCATGTCCTTTTTCCCGTATCTGGTTTATGGCATCCATGAAGGTAGATACTTTCAATAATGACATAGGTGTAATTTTCCCGTCCGGGGCGCGTTCCCCTTTTATTATGACTATCCGGGAAACATCCGCCCCCAGAGCATCCAGGCGGGGCCGTATAGTATCACCCGGATCATCTTCACTGCTTAAAATAATGGTATCCCCTATCATACAAGGGGAATCATCGGGGAAGGCTTTACCCAGGGAAACCCGCGCTGCCAGATCCAGGGTTCCCTGGCTTTTCCCTAGCCCCGGATCTCCCGCATAGATAGTCAATTTTCCAATAGCTATGCGATTTTTCCATAACCAGTTTATAGGTTCCGCCTTTATGTCGGAAAAGGACTTTATAAGGGCGGTAGGTTCCTTTCTCTCTATTGCCGCCGCTCGCTTTGCCTTTGCCGCTTCTATCATAAATTCGTGAGGGGACATGTCTGCCATACTTTCAGCCATTGCCGCTTCCTTTAATGTCCAGAAAACGAAACCTAAGACGGCATTGTGCATACTTTCTAAGATCGTCCGCGGCGTTGCCTTTTATCCAGTAATGGGGTATAGTGGAGTTACCAGCTTTCCTATGACCCCCAAATTGCTCCTTCCGGGCTTGTTGGGGGCTTTTCATTTTTTGCCCCTTAACAATATCCGATCAGCTGCTTCCGAGACTTCATAATCAGCGGAGTGTTTACCCCGGAAAACAAATGTTTCCAATTCTTCCTGCTTGAAAAATACCCGGCCCCCGGTAGGCTTGTAACACGGTATCTTGCCCAGGTGAATCAGTTTGTAAAGGTACGATGTTTTTAATCCTGTGAATTCAGCCGCTTCGGAAATACTAAGCGGCTTTTGTATGGTTTCTGTCATAGAAAACCTCCCTTATGCTTTATGCTTCAAGGGTAGGTTTCTTTTATTTTTTCTAAACCGCCGATTAGCGCGTTTTATTGCGCTTTATTGCGTCTTGGGCGGTTCGTAGTTTATATGGAGAGCTGTCACGTTTAACAAAATATCTTAATAACAGTCCCGGAGTAACATTTTCAATCCTGGTAGATAAAAATTCCGCAATATTATCTAGTTCGGTTAATGTGGTTTTTCCGTCCTTGTCAATATAGCCTTCTTTTATCAATTCTCCAATAAAACCTGGTGTAATTTCTGGATCTTGTGCTGCCGTCTTTCTTTCCCATTTCTCAAAGTATTGCAAAATTGCCGCTAGATGTTCATTTGTTGTATTGGTATTTTCAGCTATCTGCATTAAAGTATTATTATTTCCCGCCTCACCATGCTTATCCAGAGGGTTCGCTACTTCTTTTTCGCAAGGCTGTGGATTATTCACATAGCTATTATCTGGTAAAGGTTTATAGAAAGCTCTGCCTTCCCGAAAGGCTTTTAACCTGTAATCAATATAAATGCTCTTAATATCGTTTTGAATTTCCCGAATTAAGTAATCAAATTGATTAAATACAAATTCGGTCGGGAAATCATATTCCACCCCGGCATTTAGCTTTACATTGATTGTTGTTTTTATTTCTTTCACATCATTGAGAAAATCTCGATATAAATAACATCTTTCTATATCGTCTAAGCCTTTTTTGAGACTTTCAAATCCATCATCTTTGATAAAGTCATCATCAGAGCCTATAAACCTATTCTTATAAGACATGTTTGTGTGGCAGCCATAGGCGATAAATTCAACTTCTAAATCTCCATATTTTTCAGTTTCCAGTCCCATACATCCCCCTTACTCAATCTCAATTTTGGGTAGACCATTCACCGCTTGCTTTTTGACCTTATCGGTACTTTGGGCATATTTCATAGTTACCTGTACCCCGCTATGCCCCAGTAGGCGGCTTACCGTTGCTACATCCGCCCCACCCTCAAGTAATAAGGTCGCATTGGTTCGGCGGGCCGTGTGCCACCCTATTTTTTTGGTTATACCGGCTGCGGTGGCCCACTTCAAAAGAGTTTTATTTGTATCGGTCCCGGTTTCCGCAAGCAAGGGGAATACCGGCATGTCATGGTGGGCTATATCCGGCGTTTTGATTATTTCCATGGCCGCATCGGTCAAGGGTACAAAAACAATCCGTCCCGTTTTTTCCTGGATTTTCTGGATCTGCTGTTTAGTTCGGGATACCTGCCCCCAGGTCAGAGACCGGAGATCAGAAATCCGTAATCCTGTCAGACAAGCAAATACAAATGCCCTTTTAATTTCCAGTCCCAGGTCTCCTTTAAGGGGTGTCGCGGCCAGAATTTGCAATTCTGTTTCATCAAGGTAATCCATTATTTTTTCCGGGACCGTAATTCCCTTTATGGTTTCTGAAGGGTCATGGCTGATAAGCCTATCCCGTACCGCCAGGGCCAGGACTTGTCCCAGAGCTTTGAACATGTGGCTTTGGGTTCGTTTTGAAATAATGCGGGGATTTTCGTTCTCTTTAGCGTTGGTCCGCTGGGGGACCGGGCAGGTTGCAAGGTGTTTTTTAAAGCCGTCTATCCACTGGGGGGTAATAGCCTTTACCTGAATTCCACTGTCATACCCTTCAATGTACTTTATGAGCCGGTAGATGTGTTCCCCGGTTCCCCTGCCTTCGGCTTGTTCCTTAACATAGGCAAGCAGGGTTTTCTTGCCCTCGATAGTGTTCAGGAGGCCGTTTTGCTGCTCCACAAGCTGCTGCTCTCTTTTTTGCCTGATGGCCTCGGCAATTCGCCGGGCTTCCCGGTTACCTTCCCGGTCAGGGCCGATGCTAAGTCCCAAGGCTTCCCAATTTCGCCGCCCGTTTTGGTAAATATCCAGGTACAAATGGCCTTTTTTCTCCCTTACATTAACACCCATTTTTTCCCCACATTGATCAAAATTCAGTTCTACAATAGTTCTACAACAGGTGGTAAAAAAAGGTCAAGTAAGGGAAATAAAAAGAAAAACAGCCAAAATCAATAAATTGTGTAATTCCTTATTCTACAAAGAAATAGCCAACAAAGTAAAAAGAAAACTAAGGCGCCGAACAGAATCGAACTGTTGCATAAAGGTTTTGCAGACCTCTCCCTTACCGCTTGGGTACGGCGCCATTTATATTAAACATAGCAAAAACCTAAGAAAATGTCCAGACTAACCTTCCAAAATCTCAACTTTTTCCCCTGTCGTAGGGCTGCCCGGAGGCGCGGGGGGCGTAGTCCTTGCCGCTGAACAGTACCAGGGTTACCAGGGTGATGAAGTAGGGGAGGGCGTTGAAAAATTCCGAGGGGAGGAACCGGAGGCTTTCAATATTGATGATATTGACCGCCAGGGCGGAGGAGGCCCCGAAGAGGAAGGAGGCGCCCAGGATGCCCAGGGGGAGCCAGCGTCCAAAGGAGACCGCCGCCAGGGCGATAAAGCCCTTTCCGTTGATCGTGAACACCGTAAACTGGATGTCCTGGGTTAGTACGATGCAGCCCCCGGCAAGTCCCGCCAGGGCGCCGGAAATGAGCACCGCAATGTACCGGATCTGCAGTACTTTGACTCCCGCGGAGGCCAGGGCCTGGGGATGTTCCCCGCAGGCCCGCAGCCGCAGGCCCCAGGGCCGTTTGTACAGCACAAACCAGCTTAGGGCCAAAATGAACAGGGCGATCCAGACCGTGGGGTAGATACCGCCGGGGCCGGGCATCATCCCCATCCGGGGGTTCTGGGTCCGGTCCATGCGGAAGAGGAGCTGGCAGAAGAAGACCGTGATCCCGTTGGCAAGCAGGTTTATCCCCGTGCCGGAGATCACCTGGTCCGCCCGCAGGGTGATGGACGCAAAGGCATGTATCAGGGAAAAGAGACAGCCCATTACGGCGGAGAGGAAGAGCGCCAAAGGTATGGAGAAGCCGATGCGGGTTTCCAGCAGCACATGGGCCGTGGCGGCGGTCATGGCCCCGATGGACATGAGCCCCTCAAGGGCGATGTTCACCACCCCGGAGCGTTCGCTGATCATGCCCCCGGTTGCGGCAATCAGAATGGGGGCCGTGATCATCAGGGTTGAGGGGAGCATGTTCCATAAAACCTGAAGGATTTCCATCATTCTGCGGGCCTCCCGGTAACCTGATTGCCCTCATTCTGGGCCTTCCGGGCCTTTTCCTTCATCTGCCATTCGATGAGGATCTTCACCCCCGATCGGAGTGAAATAAAGACCACCACCAGTCCCATAATAATCGAGGTGATTTCTTTGGGGATTTGCCGGGACTGCATCAGGGGCTGGGCGGACTTGAGCATCCCGAAGAGGAGTCCCGAAAGGGCGGTTCCCCAGGCGGTGCTGTTCCCCACCAGGGCCACGGCGATGCCGTCAAAGCCATAGCCGTCCTGGACCGAAAGGACCCGGCCCGATGAAAAGACCCCCAGGGAAACCACCGCCCCGGCGAGCCCCGCAAAGGCCCCGGCAATGGCCATGGCGGTGGTGATGCTGGTATTCACGCTGATCCCCCCGTAGCGGGCCGCTTCCTTGTTGAGCCCCGTGGCCCGCAGCCCATAGCCCAGCCGGGTTTTCCCCATGACTATCCAATAGAAGAAAATCGCCCCCAGAGTAAGCCAAAGGCCGTAATTCAACCGGGAGCCGTTGGTCAGGGCTTCCATGAGGGGACTGGAAAGCCGGGCGGTGGGCGGGAAGTTGGCGGTTTTGTAGGTGTTGGAGCCGGGAAGTCTCATCATAAGAAAGCGGGAGGCATAGAAGGCGATATAGTTCATCATGATAGTGGCGACCACCTCGGAAACGCTGAACCGGGCCTTGAGAAAGCCTACAATGCCCCCCCAGACCGCTCCCGCCAGAATCGCGGCGGCTACCGCCAGGACCCAGTGGAGCACCGGGACCGGCGGCCCGTAAAGGGCCACAAACTGGGCGGCAGTCAGCCCCACGATGTACTGCCCCTCGGCGCCGATGTTGAAAAGCCCGGTCCGGGCGGCGAAGCCCATGGAGAAGCCGCAGAGGATCAGGGGCAGGGAACTGACGAACCATTCCCCCACGTAGTACATGTTCTGGGTGCCCCGGCGGAGGTCCCAGCCTGAAACCACCTGGACTATGGCGGAATACATGCCGGCGGGGTTCCGGCCCACCGCGAAGATCAGCAGGGTACCGACCAGAAAGCCCAGGATCACCACCGCCGCCGAAACAAAGCCGTCGGAGCCGGTAAAGGTTTCCAGGATGCGGTCCTTAAAAGAGGGCGCTTCCGGTTGAGACATGGGTTTAATATCTTTCCGCTGTTCAGCCACGGGACACCCCTCCATTGGAAGCGCCGTCACGGGCGATTCCTCCCATCATGGCGCCGATGAGCCGCTCATTTGCCTCCGCCGCAGGGAGCACCCCCACCACCTCGCCCTTGGAAACCGCGGCGATCCGGTCGCAGAGCCCCAGGATTTCGTCCAGTTCAAAGGACACCAGGAGCACCGCCCGTCCCTTGTCCCGTTCTTCCATAATACGCCGGTGTATGTACTCAATGGCCCCCACGTCGAGGCCACGGGTCGGCTGGGAGACGATGAGGAGTTCCGGGGAGAGGTCTATCTCGCGGGCGATGACCACCTTCTGCTGGTTTCCCCCGGACATGGAAGCCGCCGCCGTAGCGGCGCCGTTCCCCGCCCGGATATCGAATTCGGCGATAAGGGAGTCGGCGTGTTTGGCGATGGCGGGAAACCGGAGAAAACCCGGCCTGTTGGAATAGGGCTTTTTACGGAAACTTTTGAGGATGAGGTTTTCGTCCAGCCGGAAATCCAGGATCAGGCCGTGTTTGTGCCGATCCTCGGGGACCAGGCCGATACCGCCTTCGTTCCGGGCTTTAATGCTTTCATGTGAAATATCAATATTTTTTAAGAGGATCCGCCCCGATTTAATCGGCAGGAGCCCCGCAATGGCGGCCACCAGCTCGGACTGGCCGTTGCCGTCCACACCGGCGACCCCTACCACTTCCCCGGCGCGGACCTCCAGGGAAAGGCCGTTCACCGCGGGAATGCCCCGGCCGCCAATCACCGTCAGGTCCTCGATCTTTAAAACCACTTCCCCAAACCGGGCGGGCCCCCGCTCAACCTGGAAGTTTACCGCCCGGCCCACCATTTTTTCCGCAAGCTCCTGCTCGTCCGCGTCCGCCACAGTGACGGTATCAATGTACTTTCCCCGGCGCAGCACCGTACAGCGGTCCGCAGCGGCCTTTATCTCCTTGAGCTTGTGGGTGATAAAGACGATGGTCTTGCCTTCGGCCTTGAGGCGGCGGAAGATCGCCAAAAGTTCGTCGATTTCCTGGGGGGTAAGCACTGCGGTGGGCTCATCAAAAATAAGGATGTCCGCGTCACGGTAGAGGATTTTGAGGATCTCTACCCGCTGCTGCATCCCCACGGTGATGTTCTCGATCCGGGCCTTTGGGTCCACCGCAAGGCCGTAGGCCGCTGAAAGCTCCGCAACCCGCTTTTCCGCAGTCTGTAAATCCAGATTTCCCGCGGAATTCCGGGGCTCAAGGCCCAAAACGATGTTTTCGGTGACCGTAAAGTTGTGGACCAGCTTGAAATGCTGGTGGACCATGCCGATTTTAAGAGCCGTGGCGTCGTTGGGGCTGCGGATCTGCACTTCCTGCCCCCGGATTTTGATAATCCCCCCGTCACTTTCGTAAAGTCCGAAGAGGATGGACATGAGAGTGGACTTGCCCGCCCCGTTTTCCCCCAAAAGGGCGTGGATTTCACCCTGGTCAACCGTAAAATTGACCCGGTCGTTAGCCACCACCCCGGGAAAAATCTTGGTGATATCCAACATTTCGATGGCCGGGGCGGACATTTCTCACTCCTGACTATTTAGTCATCAACCGCTTTCAGGTTCTGCGGAAAACCGGAGAGCTTCTTCGCCTCCGCATTGGTGGCGGCGATTTTGATCTGCCCGGAGGTGATCCGTGTCTTGATCTGTTCAAGCTGGCCTGCAATATCGGCGGAAAGGGCCTTGTTGGCGGTGGAATAACCCACCCCATCGGCCTTCAGATCAAAGGTGATAACCTCACCCTTGAAGGTGTTGTTCTTTACCGCGTTAAGGCCGTAGATCAGGCTGGTTTCCACCCGCTTGAGCATGGAGGTCAGCACCGCAGACTCGGTGGCGTTGTAGAGTCCCTCTTCAAACTGATCCGAATCGACCCCGATGGCCCACACGTTCCGTCCCGCAGTGCGGTATTCCTTGGCCTGGGCGATGGTACCATTCCCGCTGCCCCCGGCGGCGGAATAGATGGCGTATACCCCGGAATCGTACCAGTTCTTCGCCTGGGTCTTGGCAAGGGCGGGAGCGCCCCAGTCATTGGTATAAAAATCTACGATCTGGGCATCGGGGATGACCGAAAGGATGCCCTGCACATAGCCGACCTCAAATTTGGTGATTGTCGCGCCGGGTACCCCGCCGATAAAGCCGAACCGGGGATTGGCAATGCCGTCGGCCTTGGCTTTGAGGGCCGCTGCGGCGCCCACCAGGAAGGAGCCTTCGTGCTCCGCATAAATGGCCTGCATCACGTTGGTAAGGCCGACCCAGTCAACATCCACGATCATGTAGTTCTGGTTGGGATTCGCCCTGGCAACTTCCCCCAGGGCATCCGCAAAGGTAAAGCCCGTGGTTACGATAAGATGATAACCCTCGTCGGTGGCCTGCCGGAGATTGGGGATATACATATCCTGGGTCTGGGCGGTTACCACATCGTAGCCGGAGCCCCGTCCCTTGGCGTTCTGCCAGGTATCGCCGTAGAATTCCAGAATCCCCCGCCAGGCTGCGGCATTGAAGGACTTGTCGTCAATGCCGGTGGCATCGGTGAGAAGCCGGACCGTTACCCCCGTCCCGGCGCTGCCGGAACCTCCGGCGGAAGGGGCGGATGAACCCTGCTTACCGCCCCCGGCAAACAGGGAAGCCGTTGCCACCGCGCCTATCAGAAGCGCATATACTAACACTCTTTTCATTTTTTCCTCCATACGAGACAAAAGCATAATCAAAAAAGCATCCTTTAACAACCGCCCGGTACATACTTCTCCAGGAATTGGGTAACCCGTTTTGCATACTCCGCCGTGTCGGTCTGGCAGGCAAGGCCGTGTCCGGCGCCGGGAACCACATAGAGCTCCTTGGGGGCGGCGCAGGCTTCGTAGAGGGAGTACACCATTCCGGTGGGAACAAAGGTGTCCGCATCGCCATGGATAAACAGGGTAGGAATTCTGATCTTCTTTACCTGCTCAAGACTGGAGGCTTCCTTAAAGGAATACCCCATCCGCTTTTTCGACAGCCGGTTCAGCGCTTTAAAGAGCGGAGAATCTCCGGTTTGCTTCAGGTGAAACCTCAATTTCGCCTGATGGATGAGTTCATCCTCCGCCGAAGTGTAGCCGCAGTCTTCGATGATCGCCTTTACTTCCGGGGGTGGGTCCTCGCCGCCGGTCATCATCACCGTGGCGGCCCCCATGGATATACCGAATAACACAATCCGTACCGCGCCGGCAGTATTCCTGCGGGCCTTTACCCAGTCTATCCAGTCGAGGTAGTCCAGCCGTTCCGGCCAGCCGAAGCCGATATACTTCCCTTCGGAATTGCCGTGGCCCCGTGCGTTGGGCAGCAATACGTTGTACCCCAGCTGCTCGTAGAAATACTGGGCAAAGTTAGAAAAATCCTTCCCCGTAGTAGTGTACCCGTGGGCGATGATCATCGTTGCCGCGCCGGCAGGATTGGTCTGTTCAAGGTAATAACCCCGCAGGACCAGAGCGTCACGGGACCGGATCTCCACATCCTCGTATGGCATGGTATCTACCCAGAGCTTGGGTTCCCGCAGGGCGGCCCGTGCCTCGGCCCTGCGGAACGCCGTCGTCCCCGGCATGGGGTCCCTGCGCCCTGCGGCGAGATTGAAAAAATAAACCGGCGCCAGGCACAGCCCGGCAAGCAGGAAAACGGCAAGGCCTGCAATTACCACCGTAAGAACCATTTTTACCCCCCGTCCTCCCTTTCAGAGTATAACCCCCGGCATGACTTGTTGTAAGCCACGCCCCTTGTCCTCCCCTTTCAACCTCTAGCCCCCCGGTATATCTCTTCCCTATAATCGAAACAGGCCCCCTGCCCAAAGGGAAAAGCCTGTGAGGTCACTTGAATGAGCCCGTAGGGCGAGCGTGACCGAACAGGATTTTTCCTTTGGGCAGGGGGTAATGGAGATCCCATGGAAAAGAACGAAATTTTAGTTGTTTACGGCGTACATCCCGCTGAAATGGCCGGTAAAATTGCCGAGGAGGCCCGTCTTGCGGAGCTTATCGGGGATAAAAAGAAGCGCATCGGCCTTAAGCCCAACCTGGTGGTTGCCCGCCCGGCGGAGGAGGGGGCCACCACCCACCCGGAAATCGCTGCGGGGCTCATCGATTACCTGCAAAAAAACGGGTTTACCAACATCGTGATCCTGGAAGGTTCCTGGGTGGGGGACAACACCCAGGACGCCTTCCGTAATTGCGGTTACGCCGAGCTTGCCCGGCAGAAGAAGGTGGAGCTTATCGACACCCAGCTTGACAAGGCGAAGCCCTACGACTGCAAGGGGATGAAGATAGAAATCTGTGACAGCGCCCGGGCGGTGGAGTTCATGATCAACCTCCCGGTGATGAAGGGCCACTGCCAGACCCTTCTTACCTGCGCCCTGAAAAACAACAAGGGGATCATCCCGGACCGGGAAAAACGGCGCTTCCACAGCCTGGGGCTCCACAAGCCCATCGCCCACCTCAATACAGCGGTCCGGAACGACTTTATCCTGGTGGACGGCATCTGCGGGGACCTGGATTTTGAGGAAGGCGGCAACCCCGTCCCCGCGGGGCGGATTTTCGCCGCCCGGGACCCGGTGCTCTGCGACGCCTGGGCCGCGGAGCAGATGGGTTACGCCGTAAGCGAAATACCCTACATCGGCCTTGCGGAAAAGCTGGGCCTTGGGGTGGGGGACCCCAAAAAAGCGGCGGTGCGGGAACTGAACCAGCCCGGTGGGGCCGCCAAGGTCGGCAAAGCTGCCCAGCCGGGCGGCAAAGTCCGGGAACTTGCCCAATATGTAGAAGAAGCTGAAGCCTGCAGCGCCTGTTACGCCGCCCTGATCTTTGCCCTTTCCCGGATGGACCGGAACGAGCTTGCCCGTTTGAAGGGCAAAATCGCCATCGGCCAGGGATTCCGGGGCAAAAAGGGCGTCCTGGGGGTGGGCCGCTGCACCCAGGGCTTTACCGCCTCCTGTCCGGGCTGTCCGCCTTCGGGGGCGGAGGTGTTGGGTTTTTTGCGGGAACAGATGAATTGATACTATGACAAAGACCAATGTTAAAAGGACGAATGTCCTCCGTTTACTCGATGCCGCAGGAATTTCCTATATCGTAAAAGAATATCCCGTGGATGAATCGGATTTATCCGGCATACATGCTGCGGCCCTTCTCGGTATGCCTGTGGAGCAGATCTTCAAGACCCTGGTGCTCCGGGGCGGCTCCGGCGCCTATGCGGTTTGCTGCATCCCCTGCGCGGGGGAACTGGATCTGAAAAAGACGGCCCGTGTCACGGGAGAAAAAAGTATTGATTTGATCCCGGTAAAGGATCTCCAACCCCTGACCGGCTATATCCGGGGAGGCTGTTCCCCCATCGGCATGAAGAAGCAGTTTCCCACTTTTATCGATGAAACGGCGGAGTTCTTCGATACCATCGGTGTCAGCGCCGGACAGCGGGGGATGCAGGTGATTTTGAGTCCGGCGGAGCTTGTCGCCTTTACCGGGGCGGCGGTAGCGGATCTGACGGTATAAATCCCATACACGAGTACGGGGCGCCCGTTTGATGGATTCTTGTCAACGGCGGTTTGCCAATCGGATAATTTCAAACCTGTCCTTTACATTTAATTTTGAATAGATGGTACTGACTATATTTTTTACCGTCTGCAGGGCCAGGTTTAATTTTTCGGCAATCTGTTCGTTGTCGTAACCGGTAGTAATCAGGATAAAAATTTCTCTTTCCCTGTTAGTCAATGTATTCAGCCAGGGCAAAGATTCCGCCGCACCGGAAATAATGTCGCCGCCGCTGTACTTTTGCTGAACCATTTTTCTGGCAATTTCAGGAGATATTTGTATTACGTTGTTTTTTAAGGCCCGGATAACCGTAATTAACTCCGTGGGGGATATATCTTTAAGAAGATACCCGGAAGACCCCGCCAGTAATGCGGACCTTACAAATTCATCCTCATCATACGTTGACAGCATGATAATTTTTATTTCAGGATGTTTTGGTTTTATTATTTTTACCGCTTCAACACCGTTCATTCCGGGAGGCATGAGTACATCCATAAGAATAATATCGGGATGATACTTTTCCGCAAAAGCAACCGCTTCTTTTCCGTTTTGGGCAATGCCCACCACAGCCATATCATCGGTATAATTGGAGAGAAATGTACTGAGGCTTTCGGTAATCAGCGCCTGATCATCCGCAAGCAGGATCTTTAATTTTTCCGCCATCGTTTTACCCTTATATGCTGACGATGGGAATTGTAATGGCAAGACGGAAGCCGCCCTCCGGGGGCAGGGATACTTCAAGATTCCCGCCTATGGATTCAAGCCGTTCTTCCATTCCTGCAAGGCCTATTCCCTTTACAATAAGGGAGGTTCCCACACCGTTATCCGTCACGCTCATGGAAAGTTTACCCTGAAATTCCCAAAATTGAATAGAGATGCCCGTGGCCTTTCCGTGCCGTATGGAATTGGTAAATGCCTCCTGGATTATTCTGGTAAGCACATAATTAATGGTTGAACCGTAATCGTTTTTCATATTTCCCCATTCTATGGTAACCGGAATCCCCGTAACTTCCTCAAAGATGGCCTTTAGCTGGACAACCGTTTCTATACTTTTTGTATAGGGCTCCTGTATATTGCGGATTAAGTGCAGGGTCTCACGGGTATCTTTAAGCCCCGTGGCGGCCAGATTCCGTATGCGCTGTAATACCTCCTGGGATTTGACCGGTTCTGTGGGACCGCAGCTTACCGCGGCATCGGTAACCAGAATAATGTTGGTAAAGGCGTATCCGCAGCTGTCATGGAGGTCCCTGGTAAAGCGGAGCCTGTCCTGCCTTACCGCTTCTTCGCCGCGGTATTTGACCAATTCCTGCAGATGGTGATTAAAGAGAATCATTTTTTCGCTTACCGCATTCAGATGATTAATGGTATGATTGTCGTATATATTTTTGTCCAGAAAATACCGGAACAGGCAGAGGGAAGCGGCGGAGGACAACAGATAAACGGCGGCGGGTATGGTTTCCGTAAAAGAGGGGTTTACAAAATTAACTTCCACCGGAATGCCCCGCAAAAGGGTGGGATGAAATAAAAACAGGATGAACAAAACTATGGCCCACAGATCAAGCCAATAGTTTTTTGGCGGCCCAAAAGCAACAGAGGCCATTACAATAAAGGCAGTGTACAGGCATAATTTAATAAGATAAAGATCCTCCAGAAAAAACCCGCAGAAAACGGCGGAGGAAAACCCTGTTACCAGACAAAAATTTTTGAGATATCCAAAAATATTCCGCCCCTGCCTGCCTCCCGGAGGAAAGAAAAGGCAGGCATATACAGAAGCTCCGCATATAATAAAGGGAATGATAAAATTGAGGTAAAAGAACTCCCTGTTTATGCTGTTGCCATACAGGAGCAGAATATCCGTACCGGGGCCCAGGTACTTTACCCCAAACATCAAAAGGGAAATTCCCAGGAGTAAAGTTACCATCAGGGCCGGTATGATTTTATAAAACAGCCGCTCTGTGTTCATGCCATTATAATACAGCCTATATCATTTTTTAATAATCCTTAAAAACCTCAAGGTTTGCCTTGAGCCCGCCGGACAGAATCCGTGCATCCTGCCCGAACACGATAAATTGAATCCCCGACTCTTTGGAAGCACGGGCATCTTCCGGGCTGGCGCCTATGGCCGCCCCCAGGGTCAGTCCGGCGGCACGGACACGTTTACAGATGTCCGCACGCACTTCTGCAAATGAATGGCCTGAGCTGTTTCCGGCAATGCTCCGGGAAAGATCCGCCCCGCCTATGAATATGCAGTCCACCCCCTGTACCTGCATGATGGCGTCCAGGTTATTGTAGCCCTCCAGCGTTTCAATCTGCATTACCTTGAATACCTGCTCGTAGGCGGTCTTCAGGTATTCCCCTTCATCAATAAGGCCGTAGCGGATTGCCCGTATGGGCCCCTGGCCGCGCACCCCATGATAAACGCTGTCCGGGTATGAACAGGCCGCAACTGCCCGGCGGGCATCCTCGGCGGAATTTATAAAGGGAAAAATGATCCCATCCGGACCCATGTCCAGAATCGCCTTCATGGGGGTAATGCTGGCGCCGGGGACCCTGACAAAGGCGCAACAGCCCGTACCCTGGGCTGCCATGACGTGGCGCAGAATTTCCGCCCGGCCCAGGGGACCGTGTTCCGCATCAATCCACTCATAATCATAGCCCGCATAGCCGGCCATTTCACTTACCGCAGGGTCCGCCAAATTCAGAAAGAACCCCTTGACCATTTTCCCGTCCGCCAATTTTTTTCTGAATCCCGCTATCCTCTCCATACTTCCTCCTATAACAAGCGGCAATATCACCGCTGATGTTCAACAAATCAGCCTTTAACCGCGCCAAGGGTAACACTGGCGAGAAATTTATTTTGAAACAATAAAAAAACTATTATCAACGGAATGGTTACCAGTGTACAGCCCGCCAGCACCAGTTCCCATGGTACAGCCCGGGCATAATCAAGTTCATTTAAGGTCGGCAGGATCAGCATGATGGGCATCAGTTCCTGTTTTGTCAGGGTTATTCTGGGCATGATAAGTTCGTTCCATTTGCTTAAAAATTGTAGAATCGCCAAAGCGCCTATGGCGGGGGTGGATATAGGCAGAATGATGCACCTGAAGGTAAAAAAATCCCCCGCCCCGTCAATGCGGGCCGCTTCTATCAGGGAATCGGGAATGGTCAGCATGTACTGGCGCATAAGGAACATGGAAAAAACATTGGCGATACCGGGGAAAATTTGCACATAATAGGTATTAAGCCATTTTATTTTTGAAAAAATAAGGTACAGGGGCGTTATATTTAATTCCGTCGGGATCATCATGGTTACCAAAAGCAGTATAAAAAGGGCATCCCGGCCGGGGAATTTATACTTGGCAAAGGCAAAACCCGCCAGGCTTGCTATAATTACCACCAGTATGGTGTAACAGCTTGACACAAAAACACTGTTACCAAAGGTTCTTAATACGAGGCCGCCGTTAAAATTTATCAGCCTGAAAAAATTTTCTGCCGTGGGCTGCCGGGGAAACCCCGAAACATTGTAGGTAAGCTCGGTGGCGGTTTTTAAGGCCCCGCTGACCATGATGAAAACCGGGTAAATGGAAATAAAGCAAATTATGATGATAAGGATATGGGTGATAAACGCCTGGGGCCGTATTCTGTTTCTCATTGGTTGTTATCCTTAAAAATTCGCAGCTGCACCAGGGTAAGTAAAAAGATCACCAGGACCAAAACCCATCCTGCGGCACAGGCCATACCGAACTGCCCCCCCTGCATGCTGTTAAGAATAATGTTGATGTAGGGCGCAGCCTGCATGGGAGGATCATAATTACTTGCCAAAAGCAAATTCGGCTCAATGTATATCTTTAATGAACCTATGGCGTTGGTAATAAAGGCCAGCATAAAAATGGGTTTCATTAAAGGAATGGTAATATACCAGGTGGTTTGCAGGGAATTGGTACCGTCAATAGTTGCGGCTTCCAGAATATCCTCGCTAATGGTGGTAAGACCCGACAGATAAATAATAAAATACCAGCCTATGGCGCGCCAGGTGATAAGGGCAACCACGGACCACCGCATGAGGGATGTTTCCGAGAGGAAGGGAATGGGCGTGCCCAGGATCTGGCTAAAAACCCCGACCCTTTCGCCGAAGATAATCTTAAAGCAGAGGGAGCTTGCTACCACTGCGCAGACCTGGGGCAGAAATATAATAGGCTTGTAAATATTCTGAAAATTTCGGACCGGTTTTGATCTGACCAGCATGGCGGTAGTAAATGCCGCCAGGGTAACCGGAATAAAACTGCCGATAAAATAAAAAAAAGTATTTCCCAGAGTTCTCCACATGGTGCCGTAATTTATTAGGTTGATGTAGTTGGCAAGTCCTATAAATGTGGCTTTTCCATAACCGCGGTAACGGTAAAAGCTCAAGATCAGGGAATAAAACGCAGGGTAAATAAAAAAGAGTATATAAGAGGAGAGAAAGGGGAGAATAAAAATATAGGGTATTATAGTCCGTTTAAGATGTTCGCTTCTCCATTGCGTATGTATCACAAAAACCTCCAAAAATATACCACAAAAAAATCAGCCCGGGGTTTAGAAATGCCCCAAAGTCCGATACCGGCGGCGGCTTATGCGCCGCCGCCGCCGGGCTCTATTGCTTGTAGGGATTTCCGATCTGATTGATCATGTCATTCTGGGCAGCCAGAAGCGCCTGATCAATGGTCATGTTTCCCAAAAGATATTCATTAAGATACTGCAGGGCAATGGTAACTTCCTGGGAAGACGCCGGTGTAAAGGGGTATACCTTTAGGTATTCCATGGCTTCAAAATTAACCGGACCGAGACTTCCCTTGTAATAGTCATGTTCGCTGTTAAAGTAGGGATCTGTCTTTGCCGATTCCAGGGGAGGGATAATGCCGGTTACATTAAAGATAATTTTTGCCGCTTCATTATCAAAGCTGAGTTTAGCCATATAGTTGGCAGCCACTTCCTTATTTTTACTGGTGTTTGGTATTACCCATATGCCGCCTCCCGCATCGGAACCTTCCCGCATTGCCTCCGGCCAGGGCGCTATTGCCCATTTTCCCCGCTGGCTTTCCAGCTTGAAATTCATAAAGTCAGTTTTAAACCAGCCGCCCATTAACTGGCTTACCAATTCGCCGTCGTTAAATCCGGGGGCCCAGTCGGCGCTCCATTCCACCAGGGTACTGTTTATACCGGATTCCCTGATTTTTTTGAATTCCTCAAAAGTTGCTTTTACCTGGGGATTCGATGCAATGATGTAATTGCCGTTTTCATCGCAGAAGCGGCCGCCGTTTCCGGCAAGGCGCATCATAAGATCGTAGTTGGGCATGGGAGGATTATAATTCTCCATATAAGCCTTGGGATATTTTTGCTGGATTTTTTTGCCCGCCGCGATAAAATCATCAAGGTTTTTTACCGCCCGGGGATCCACGCCGCATTCTTCAAAAATGTCGGCCCGGTAGAACCAGACCTTGGGTTTGATCTCCCGGGGAAAGGCAATGTATTTGCCCTTATACCGCAAGACCTGTTTCGCGGCGTCAATGATGTTACTTTCATATTGGGAGATGTAAGGGTCAAGATTTTCCAGAATATCCGCTTCGCCAAATTCCGGTAATTGGGTATAATTTAAACGGATAAGATCGGCCATGGGTTCGCCTGAGGCCATGGACAACCGCATTTTTTGAGCTATATCGCCGTCCCCGGCCCCGCCCAGCACGACGCTGATATTGACTTTACCGGCGACTTCCGGAAATTTTTCCAGAAACTTCTGATTGATGGTATCGTAGTTTGCAGTTGCCGGGAAAACCATCATGGTCAAGTCAACTTTTGGCCCGCTCCAGGGATCTCCCCCGACGGCGCCTGACCCGGAACCGCCGCCGGAAGCTTTTTTGCCACTGCAGCCGCTTATGATGAGTATAAGCACTGAACATATCGCAAGAAACCGTATCTTCATAATTTCCTCCTAAAAGATATCAGAAAAGGTAACACCGGTATTGATAGCGGAGAAGTTACCGGAGTACTTTTTTTGTCTGTTTTTGCATGAATTTTCGGTACTTTGGTACTTCGTGCCTTGTGCGGCCGGTACCCGGTGCAGCCCGCCAAAACCACCCCCCCAATGTGCGGGCGCCGGGGTGACAAAGCCCCCCTGAATTCATATACTTAAAACCAGTATAGCTCTTTAACGGAGGAATTTATCATGAAATTCAGGGTGAAACTTTTATCCATAGCGGTTTTATTGTCCTTGGCTGCCTTTCCCTTGTTTGCCGAACCGGCCAAAGACCTTGGCGGAGGGGCGGGAACATCCAATGCAGTTCCCCCCGGAAAGATCTATGAACTGACCCTGCTTCATACCAACGATCACCATGGTTCTATTCTTCCCAATGGCGGGAAGGGCGGGCTTGCGGAGGTTGCGGCCTATGTCAAGGCGGTAAAGGCAACCAATCCCCAGGTTCTTCTGGTGGACGCCGGGGACATCAATACCGGCAGCGCCCTTTCCAATATGTTTGCCGCCGAGCCGGACATCCTGGGCTATAACATCATGGGCTATGACGCGGGGATCTTCGGCAACCATGAATTTGACGGCAATCAGGAAAAACTGCTCAGGCAGATTGGGTGGGCCAAATTCCCCTTTGTCTCCTCCAATGTCAAAACTTCCGATGGAAAGTACCTGGGGGGCAACC
>BNUU01000030.1 GCA_025997595.1 Spirochaetia bacterium
GGCTTTAACTCCCCTGAAGGTACCAGGAAGACTACCTGGTTGATAGGTTGGAGGTCTACGCATCGTAAGGTGTTCAGCCGACCAATACTAATCTACCGTGAGGCTTGACCATATTATTGTTCTTGAGAAACCCGTAGGGTTTCTCATTAGGCAAACGAAGTTTGCCCATACACCCTTCCGGAAGAAGATTATGAACGTATACCTTACTGATACGGTCAGTGCCAAGGGGGAATCCCCTTCATGGACACTTGACTGAAGCAGCAAGCATGGCCGTGAAGGGGATTCCCCCTTGGCAGGGCTTGTTTTTGTAAAGTGTGTGGTTTATAAACTTAGTAATTAATTGCCTGGTGATTATGGTGGAGGTGTTATACCCGTTCCCATTCCGAACACGGAAGTCAAGCCCTCTTACGCCGATGATACTGCTCCCCTGAGGAGTGGGAAAGTAGGACATTGCCAGGCTTTTTTATTTCTTGCGGACTTATGCCTACTTTCCCACTCCTCAGGGGAGGAGACCCCGGTGGGAAAGTAGGCGCGCATATAAGCACCCGTAAGGGTGTTTCCACGAGACGGTAATACCGCGTGGGCCTCAAACAGGTAACATTACCCGTCTGCGGGCAATCGTCCTTTAGGACGATTGAAGGCCCCGGGCATTGCCAGGCTTTTTTATTTTTCCAGCCCCAAAGGGCATGGAAAAATACCTTTGAGAGGAGGACCTACTTTCCCACTCCTCAGGGGAGGGAACCCCGGTGGGAAAGTAGGCGCGCACATAAGCACCCGCAAGGGTGTTTCCACGAGATGGTAACACCGCGTGGGCCTCAAACAGGTAACACCACCCGCCTGCGGGCAATCGTCCTTTAGGACGATTGAAGGCCCCGGGTATTGCCAGGCTTTTTTATTTACAGGACCATGCCTACTTTCCCACTCCTCAGGGGAGGGAACCCCGGCGGGAAAGCAGGCGCGTGAATAAGTATTAATAGGTTAACGGCGTTTTATCCCGCGCTGTCCCTGAAGCAAAGCCTGAGTATAATATCCTGATCGTAGTTGCCAAAGCCTTTGCCGAAGATATTGATGCCCCCGACGTGTTCGGCGGAATTCTTTACCCCAACGCGTACCTTTATCGAATGATGGTCCCGAAGGCGCAGATCTTCTATCTTAATGGCTGATTTGAGTTCATCATTTATAAAAACACCCTCCGGGGTAACGGACCATTTGGTAAGGATGCCGTATTGGGAGCCTTCCAGTTTCCAGAAGGAAGGGGTGAATTTTCCCCGGTGATCGCCGAAATCCCCCGGAGAGGTCCAGAACCCAATCTCCACTTCGTTGATCCAGACGGAAATGTCCGACAGCCATTTTTTATCGGTGCCCGGCATCTCGGAGGACATTTCCAGGATAAGCTCCAGCCGGTCAAGGCGCTTTTCCTTGTTGGCATAGATGGCGTTATTGGGAAACTTGTATTCCACATAGCCCTTTTCAAACCAGACCAGGGACGCCTTTATCCGGTCCGGGGAAAAGAAGGTTTCCGGCACATCCAGGTAGCCGATAATGCCATCCCGACTGCACAGGCCGCAGGGGGCGGACACATCATAGGACGTATAAAGCCCCACAGGCATTTCAACTTCGATATTGTTGTTTTCCGGGACCACGGTGGGGTTAAACGTAATGAGGATCTCTTTATACCGGGATGTGCAAACCTTTTGGCCGCCCTTTACGCCATTGGCGGTGTGGCTTTCGATGAGCCCGGCGTCTTCAAGCTGGAGGATACTGGTGGTGGCGGTGGATTGGGGGATGGACAGCCGTTTGGCGATTTCCGTGACGTTGAGTTCCTGGTTTTGTATCAATTCAAGGATACGGACCCGTACCTCCGAGGCGAGGGCCCGCAGGAGTTTGAAATCCCGGGAAGAATCAATAACCAGCGCCTGGGTGCTCTTTGTTTGCATACCTGATTATATATCAAAAAACTTGACAAGTAACAAGAAGGATTTGCCTCATTTTAATAAATTTTATTTATATATCAATATTTATGATATATATTATTTTTCTTGACATCCCGGAAAAATGCCCTGATACTGATACGGATGATCCATCGGGATCATTCAATCTGTATGAAAAGGAGCACGGCATGAAAAGAGCACTGATCGGTATCATAGTGCTTGGTCTATTATTAAGCGCCTGTCAGAAGCAGGGGGGAGAAGCCTCCGGCGGCGGTCAGTACCTTGAGGTTGCGCCCAATGTACTGCGGAGCGAGACCATTATTCTGGAAAATCCCGGTGGACGGGCAAACCCGCCCAATTATTTTAACCGCTGGAACGGCTGGAATACCAGTTTCATGGGCGGTTTACAGCAGCTTGCCCTTGATGGTCTCTGGTTTATTGACCCGGATGCGGGGATTGACGGGGTCTGGGAAAACGCCCTGGCTTCGGAACATCCTATTTACAACAAAGATTTTACCCAGATGACCATAAAGCTGCGGAGCGGCATCTACTGGAGCGACGGCGTTCAGTTTACCGCCGATGATGTTATTTACACCATCGAAATCCAGATGAAGACCCCCGGCATGGCATATTCCGGTCCCTTCAGCGCCTATGTGGATCGTGTTGAGAAAATCAGCGACTTTGAGCTTAAGGTATACCTGAAACAGCCTAACTCCCGCTTCCATTCCAACTTCCTTATCCGCTGGGCCGCCTGTTTAATTATGCCCAAGCATATCTTTGAAAAAGTGGAAGATATTACCACCTTCAATTTTGATCCCCCCGTAAGCCTTGGGCCCTATACCCTTAAGGACTACGATCCCCAGGGTAACTGGTACCTTTGGGAAAAACGTTCCGATTGGCAGCGGACTACGCTGGCGCGCATGGGCGATGTGGGTTCAGCGCCCAAATATGCCATGTATATCAACGGCGGTACCAGCGATGTAAAAGTTATGTCCCAGCGCTCCCATAACCTGGACGTGATCCACGATATGGCGGTTGAAGGGGTTATCACCCTGATGAGGGGAAACACGACCTCCAAGACCTGGTTCCCGGGCTTCCCCTGGGGGCATCCGGATCCCACCCTGGTTTCCTGCATCCTGAATCTTGAAAAACCCGGTCTTAACAACAGGGATGTACGCTGGGCCCTTGCCCTTGCTTTGGATATTAACCGGCTTGCTATTTCCTCTTACCGGGGTGCTATGACCATTTCGGCCATCCCGGTGCCGCCTACCGGTATGTATCCTGAGTACTATCATAATCCGCTGCAGCAGTGGCTCTCGGATTACACCCTTGATCTTGGCGATGGTACCAAATTCAAACCCTACAATCCCGATGCGGCGCTGGCAATTGCCGCCGAAGCCAAAAAATCTCTGGGCGATGCGGTTCCTACCGATTCTGCGTCAATTAAACGCTACATGGGCCAGGGCTGGTGGAAATATGACCTTGAAGCAGCGGGAAAGCTGATGCAGAAAGCAGGGCTGCGCAAGAACGCCCGGAATGTCTGGGAATTCAGCGACGGCAAGCCCTTCAAGATCACCTTCATGGGCCAGACCGATAATGAACCGAGCCAGAACCGCGCCGCGGCAATGGTTGTTGAGTGCTGGAAAGAATTCGGCATTGATGTAACTCTGGATGTACGGAGTGACTTCGGCACCCTGGCGGGTACCGGCGACTTTGACGGCGTGTTCTACTGGAACATTGAAACCTGGGGCGGCCATCCTGATCTTTCCTACTTCCTTGACGCCTTCCACTCCAACCAGTACCGGCCCATCGGCGAGAATGCGGTCCGCAACAATTCCCGCTGGCGGAATTCCAAGATGGATCAGATCATTGAGGCTTCCCAGAAGCTTGACATGGATGATCCCCAGGTCGTTGAACTTGGCAAGGAATGGATAAAACTTGCGGTGGACGAAATGTTTGAAATCTCGGTATGTTCCTACAATGTATTTACCGTGATGGATGAAACCTACTGGACGGGTTATCCCAGTATTGATGATCCCTATACCGATCCGGTACCGAACTGGATGAACTCCCGTTATATGTTTGCAAAGCTTAAGCCCAGCAAGAAGTAAGAAAACAGCGGGGAGCCGGAGTGCGTTATGCGCACTTTTGCTTCCCGTTTATTGGGAGGTAAGGGATGAAAAAATTTTTGCTGAATTATGTGCTGCCCCGTATTGGTCAGTACCTTATGGTTATCTTTATCGGGGTGACGGTTACCTTTATTATTCCCCGGCTTTCACCGACGGATCCGGTACAGGCCCAGATAAACCGCACCCTGACCAGCGGCGTCAACTATTCCCAGGATATGCTGGATGATTTCAAAGTTTCTTTAACCTCCCTGTACGGTCTTGAAGGAAGCAATTGGGAACAGTATCTGGATTTCTGGTCCCGTTTATTCCGCGGGGATTTGGGCCGCTCCCTTTCTTCATTTCCCACTCCGGTGGTGGAGCTTATCGGCCGGTCCATGCCCTGGACACTGGGGCTGCTCCTCACCGCAACCATCCTTTCCTGGATCATCGGAAATCTGCTCGGCGGATTTTCCAGCTATTACCCCAAGAGCCGCCTCCTGGGAAGTATTGACGTGCTTAGTCAGGCGGTACGGCCAATTCCCTATTATATTATGGCCCTGCTTTTGGTGGTGTTCTTTGCCTACCTTTTGCCTGTCTTTCCCATACGCGGCGCCTATCCTATGGGTACCCGGCCATCCATGACGCTGAAATTTGCAATTACCGTGTTGTATCATTCAACACTTCCCGCGTTAAGTTTGATAATCATCGGTGTCGGGGGCTGGTTTATCGGCATGAAATCCCTGACCTCAAATATAATCAGCGAAGATTATGTGGTGTATGCCGAAACCGCCGGCCTTAAGGAACGGAAGATCCTCTTTGGTTATGTGATACGGAACGCCATGCTGCCCCAGATTACCGGCCTCGGTTTGCAGCTCGGGATGATCTTCAACGGCTCCCTGATTCTGGAAGTTATCTTTACCTATCCGGGTATCGGTCTCCTTGCGTATCAGGCGATACTTTCAACCGATTACAGCCTCATCATGGGGATAACGATCTTTTCGATAGTCGGGGTTGCCACCGCAGCGCTGATCCTCGATCTGATTTATCCCTTCTTTGATCCCCGGGTGCGGATCCAATAGGAGCAGCATATGATAAAAGTACTCCGTGACCTTTTACGTTTTGACGGCCGTTTCCGCATTGCCTTCATATTTTTGGTGTTCATTTTGGCGCTGACCGGTCTTTCGTGGGTTTCCCCCTATGATATGACCAAGACCTTTCAGGTCGGCATGGATCAGATGCCGTCCCTGCGGCATCCCTTCGGGACGAATACCCGGGGACAGGATGTGTTCTGGTGGATGGCCGCCGCGGTCCGCAATTCCCTGTATTTGGGAATCGTTACCGCTTTGGTTTCCCGGGTAATTGCGGTCATCGTGGGTCTTACCGCCGGCTATCAGGGGGGGTGGATCGATAAGCTGCTCATGTCCATCAATGACAGCTTTGTGGTAATGCCGGTTTTGCCCATATTGATACTGGTAAGTTTTCTTGTCAGGGAAAATATGAATATTACCATCCTGGCATTTTTTCTGGGAATATTCGGATGGTCCTGGGATGCCCGGCTTATCCGGTCCCAGGTTTTAAGTTTGAAGGAACGGTCCTTTACGCGGACCGCGGTGTATTCCGGCACCGGATCCTTCCGGATCACCATGACCGAACATCTTCCCTTTGTGCTTCCCGTGGTATTTGCCACCACCATCAATAACATGATCTGGTCAATCGGTATGGAAGTAACCCTCGGGGTTCTCGGCCTTTCCAGTATTACCACCCCGACCCTGGGTTCTACCATCTATTGGGCAAACTCCCATCAGGCCTTGATTGCCGGCGTGTGGTGGTGGCTCGGTGCGCCCATACTGATTTCCATTATACTCTTCCTGGGATTGTACCTTTTATTTTCCAGCGTCAATGAGTATATCGATCCCCGGACACGGCTGCGCCGGATGGGAGCTTAGAGATGTCCTTATTAAAAGTAGATGGGCTCCGGGCCTATTATAAAACCGAGATGTACGGAATTTCCCGGATGGTCCGCGCCATAGATGATGTTTCTCTGGAATTGCAACCCAATGAAATTTACGGGGTTGCCGGTGAATCAAGCTGCGGCAAAACGACGCTTATAAAAGTGCTGTCGGGAACCATTAAGCCGCCCCTTAAAATTCAGGGGGGCAGTGTAAAGTACCAGTTTAAATCTTCCGGTGTGGATATGGCGGATGTGTCCCATGAGGAAATGCAGCGGAATATCCGGTGGAAGGAAATTTCCTATGTCATGCAGGGATCCATGAGCGTACTCAACCCGGTGCGGCGTGTGGTAAAAACCTTTGAAGATATTATCAGCACCCATGAGGGAATTCCCAATCACCGGGAATTTCTTGAACGGACCCGGGAACATGTCAAGAAACTGGGGCTGCCCCCGGATGTGCTCAATTCCTTTCCCCATGAACTTTCCGGGGGGATGCGGCAGCGGGTTGCCATTGCCCTGGCGACGGTGTTTCAGCCGAGTCTGATTATCGCCGATGAGCCCACCACCGCCCTGGATGTGGTGGTCCAGCGGGGGGTGCTCCAGCTGCTGAAGGAGATTCAGGGACAGTCGAAGAATACGGTACTCCTGGTGACCCACGATATGGCGGTGCACGCCAATGTGGCGGATCGGGTTGCCATTATGTACGCAGGGCGTCTTGTGGAGGAGGCCCCGACGGAGATCATTTTCCAGCGGCCCAGTCATCCCTATACCCGGCATCTGATTAACTCGCTCCCGGTGATCGGGGACAAATCGAGCAAGAGCGGCCTTGAGGGCACTCCGCCGAATCTGGCGAATCCCCCCGATGGCTGCCGTTTCCATCCCCGCTGCCCGAAAGCGATGGAAATCTGTAAAACCGAAGTTCCGGTAATGCAGGATCTTGGGAACGGCCACCGGTCGGCCTGCCATCTTATTACCGGTGGAAAGGAGTCAAGCAATGGCTGAACAAACTGCGGGTACCGCAAAACTCCTCGATGTCCGGAATGTTACCCGGTCCTTCCATGTAGGGGGTCTTATAAACGGGACCAAGATGATCGCGGTGAATGATGTTTCCTTTTCACTGGAAGCGGGGAAGCCGGAGATCTTTACCATTGCCGGGGAGAGCGGCAGCGGAAAGACAACCCTTTCCCGTATGCTTCTGCGGGACCTCGAACCCTCCGGCGGGGAAGTTCTGTTTGAGGGACGGGATGTAACAACCATCAGGCGGCGGAAGGAATTTGCCGCCTTTATGAAAAAGGTACAGCCGGTTTTTCAGAATCCCTTTGAAACCTTTAATCCCCTGCGCCGGGTGGAGGAATATCTTTTTGATACGGCCCTTAATTTTGGCGTTGCTTCCGACCGGAAGTCTGCGGCACAGGCGGTGGATAAATCCCTGCACCTGGTGGGGCTTTCCCTGGAGGAATTGAGCCGCCGTTATCCCCATGAACTTTCAGGCGGACAGATACAGCGGATATCCGTGGCCCGTTCCCTTATTTCAAATCCGAGTCTTATCCTGGCGGATGAACCGGTGTCCATGGTGGACGCGAGTCTGCGTATGGCCATTGTGAATCTCTTTAAGAAACTCCGGGATGAGCAGGGAGTCAGCGTCATCTATATTACCCATGACCTCGCGACCGCCTACTATATCAGCGACCGGATCGCCATCATGCTCCGGGGTTATGTGGTGGAGATGGGACCTGTTGAAGCGGTGCTCGGCCGGCCCCTGCATCCCTATACCCAGCTCCTTAAGGAATCGGTTCCCACGCCGATACCGGTGGACAAGGAAGCCTGGGCGCAGCGTATCGGCTTATCCACCCAGGAAGTTAAGGAGTATAACCAAATTGGGTGCAAATTTGCCGGACGCTGTCCCCAGGCTATGGATATTTGCCGCAGCGCTGATCCGCCGGATATTACATCCGATGGAAGAACCGTAAAATGTTATCTCTATAAGGAAGTGCAGTCATGAACAGGGTCGCAATAAACCGGGAACAGGGCAGGGCCAGGATCAGCCGGCATATATACGGACATTTTTCCGAACATCTGGGGCGCTGTATTTATGACGGGTTCTGGGTCGGGCCGGATTCCCCCATTCCGAATACCCGGGGCATACGCAATGACGTGGTGGCTGCCCTCAAACATATCAGGATACCAAACCTCCGCTGGCCCGGCGGCTGCTTTGCCGATGAATACCACTGGAAGGATGGAATTGGTCCGCAGGAGGACAGACCAAAGATGATCAATACCCATTGGGGCGGCGTTACCGAGGACAACAGTTTCGGTACCCATGAATTTCTGGATCTTTGTGAGCAGCTCGGCTGTGATCCCTATATCTGCGGAAATGTCGGGAGCGGTACGGTACAGGAATTATCCCAGTGGGTGGAGTATATCAACCTTGAGGGAACCAGCCCCATGACGGAATTGCGCAAGAAAAACGGCAGGGCGGATCCCTGGGATGTAAAATTTTGGGGCATCGGGAACGAGAGCTGGGGCTGCGGGGGTAACATGACCCCCGAGTTTTACGCCGACAACTACCGCCGTTATGCGGTATACGCCCGGAATTACGGAAATTCTTCGCTCTATAAAATTGCCTGCGGTCCGAGTAACGATGATTATAACTGGACCCGGGTGGTGATGTCCAAAACCTGCGGCGAACGGGGGAATCTTCTCAACGGTCTTTCCCTTCATTATTACACCGTGCCCGGCGAATGGGCCCACAAGGGATCCGCTACGGAATTCACCGAAGATGAATGGCTTATCACTATGCGGAAGGCCTATCACATGGATGAACTTATTTCCAAACACGGGGCCATCATGGATGAATTTGATCCTGCGCGGAAGGTGGGGCTGGTGGTGGATGAATGGGGAACCTGGTTCGATGTGGAACCGGGAACCAATCCGGGTTTCCTCTACCAGCAGAGCAGCCTTCGGGACGCCCTGGTTGCGGCAATTCATTTCAACATTTTTAACAACCATGCCGAGCGGGTGCAGATGGCAAACATTGCCCAAACCATCAATGTGCTCCAGTCGGTGATCCTTACCGAGGGAAGAAATATCGTACTGACCCCGACCTATCATGCTTTTGATATGTTCAAGGTTCACCATGACGCGGTCAAGCTGCCGGTGTTTACGGAAAGTGAACCGGTTGCTGTTGGCTTCGGTTCCATTCCCGCAATTAGCGCCAGTGCTTCCATAGACGACGAAGACCGGGTCCACGTATCCCTTACCAATATCGATCCGGTGAAGGAACAGAAAGTTAACCTTGAATTGCGGGGCATTCCGCTGAAATCTGTTTCCGGACAGATCCTGAGTTCGGCGAATATGCAGGATCATAACAGCTTTGATAATCCCGAAAAGGTGAAGCTGCGATCCTTTACCGATGCGGTCATTTCCCACAGTACCGTTACGGTAACCTTGCCTTCAAAATCCGTGGTAACCCTGGAGATCCTCTAGGGGCTGACAGGGAATTCTGTTATGATATTTGCGGATTGTCCCCGCTGCGAAGCTCAGAGGGATTTTAGTCCCGAAGTTATTGCCGCTCAGGTAGAGGGGGTTTATATTGCCCCATCCCTCCGGGCCGGCAGCGCTTTGTACGGGAAGAGGCTTGCCGCCTGTTCCCGCTGTGATTCGCTGCGGGAAAAAGTTCTCTGTGCCCACTGCGGATGTTTTGTCCTGTTCAGGGCGCGGCCCAGGAAAAGTTATTGTCCCCACCCGGAGGGGGATAAGTGGCCGGCGGAATAGATGTCGACTAACTTGTAAAGGAGTTCATCATGAAAGCAAAGCTGACGCTGCACAAAGAATTTTCCATCGGAGAAGTGGACAAGCGGATCTACGGGTCCTTTATTGAGCACCTGGGCCGGGCGGTGTATAACGGTATCTATGAGCCGAAGCATCCCCAGGCGGATGAACAGGGGTTCCGCAGGGATGTGATTAATCTGGTGCGGGAATTGAATGTGCCCATCGTGCGGTATCCGGGGGGTAATTTTGTTTCGGGCTATAATTGGGAAGACGGGGTAGGCCCGGCGGAGAAGCGGCCGGTCCGGCAGGACCTTGCCTGGATGACCCTGGAACCCAACAAGATCGGAACCAACGAATTTGCCGAATGGGCCCGCCGGGCTCAGGCCGAGGTGATGTATGCGGTAAACCTGGGAACCCGGGGAGCGGACGAGGCCCGCAATATTGTTGAGTACTGTAATTTTTCCAGGGGTACCTACTGGAGCGATCTCCGGCGGAGCCACGGGGCGGAACAGCCCCACAACTTTAAGCTTTGGTGCCTGGGTAATGAAATGGACGGCCCCTGGCAGATCTGCCACCGTACCGCCGATGAGTACGGCCGGGTCGCGGCGGAGGCCGCCAAGGTAATGAAGTGGACCGACCCGTCCATTGAACTGGTGGCCTGCGGCAGTTCCAATGCCCGGATGCCGAGCTTCGGCTCCTGGGAAGCGACGGTACTCGATCATACCTATGAGCAGGTGGATTACCTGTCCCTGCATATCTATTTTGCCAATCAGGAAAACGACACCCTCAACTTCCTGGGCCGGAGCCTTGAGATGGACGCCTTTATCAAAACCGTGGCGGGGATCTGCGATTATGTAAAGGCAAAGAAGCAGAGCAAAAAACAGGTGTACCTTTCCTTTGATGAATGGAATGTCTGGTTCCACAGTTTTAATCAGGATACGAAAATTGAAAAGTGGATCGAGGCGCCGCCCCGGCTTGAGGATATCTACACCATGGAGGACGCCCTGGTGGTGGGCTGTATGCTGATCACCCTGCTGAAAAACGCCGACCGGGTTAAGGTAGCCTGCCTTGCCCAGCTGGTGAATGTTATTGCTCCCATTATGACCGAGATCGGCGGCGCCGCCTGGCGGCAGACCATCTTCTATCCCTTCATGCACGCTTCGGCATACGGCCGGGGAACCGTTCTCCGCTGCCCCGCAAGCAGCGAAAAGTACGACTCAAAGGAATACACCGATGTGCCCTATCTGGAAACCGTGGCGGTACATAATGAGGAAAAGAAGGAGCTGGTCATTTTTGCGGTGAACCGGAATCTTACGGAAAGCCTTGACCTTGAGGCCGGCATATACGGTTTTGCCCAATACCGGCTTATTGAACACAGCGCCCTGTATAACAGCGACCTTAAGGCGGTGAATTCCGCCGCAGGCGAAAAGGTAAAGCCCGTGGTTCAAGCCGGAGGGAAACTTGAGGGCGCAGGCGAAAACCTGAATCTTTGGGTCAGGCTGCCCCCCGCTTCCTGGAATGTAATCCGCCTGGGGGTATTATAGACAGATACCAAAAATAGTTTTATCCTGATGTAACTACAATGAATATCGCCTTTGGTCACACCAACATGGATCTGGATTGCCTGGGTTCCCTGATCCTGGTAAAAAAACTCTTCCCCCAATACCGTCTGGTGCGGAGTAAATTGATCCACCCTGCGGCGCGGAACCTTTACAACCTGTATCAAAACTATTTTGATTTTCTGGATCCAAAGGATCTTGAAGAAGAACATATCGAAAACATCATTATTGTAGATACCTGTATGGCCGAACGGGTGGGTGAGTACCTGACATGTGTCCGTAATTCAGACCCGAAGATCCGGATTATCGATCATCACCAAATTGAAAACTGCAATATTTTGGGGGCCGTGATCGAAGGGGGGCGGGTGGGGGCCAATACTTCCTACCTGGGAAAACTTGCCATGATGCAGGGGATCAAACTCCAGTCGGAAGAAGCGACAATTGCACTGACGGGGATCTACGCCGATACGGGGCGGCTCATTTATGAAAATGTCCGCCGGGAAGATTTTGAAGTTTGCGCCTGGCTTTTGGATATGGGGGCTTCGTTGAGGCTCGTCAAATCCTTTCTTGAGCCCATTCAGGATGATGATCAGATTGTGACCTTGAGCCAGATACTTCTTTCCATGGTTACCCGTGAAATTCAGGGGCATAGTATTCTTTTAAGTTATCTTGAGATTGCAGAAAATATTCCCGGTCTTTCTACGGTGGTAGAAAAGGTGATGGACATCGAACACCCCGACGCCTATTTTGCCTTTTTTTATATTCCAAAAAGTAAAACAACTTTTCTGATCGCCCGCAGTCAAAAGGCCCGGATCGATCTCCACGAACTGCTCCATGTTTACGGCGGCGGGGGACATCACCTTGCGGCGTCGGCAAAAATTATCAACCGGGATGGTCCGGCTTTTTATGAAGAATTTTTGGCCTGTCTGGAAAGCTCCCTGTCCCCCGCAACCCGCGCAGAAAATATCATGACCCGGAATGTCCGCACGATACATGAAAACAACAGCCTTCTTGAAGCGTCTTTATTGCTGGAAGAGGCCGAACTTACCGGCGTTCCCGTGCTGAATAATAACGAAGAGGTGACCGGCTACATCGGTTTAAGGGATATTATGAAGGGCCGCAAGGCTGCGGTGATGAACGCGCCGGTAAAGGCCTATATGTCAAAACCGGCGATCATCGCAAGCGGCGCCGTCACCATGCGGGAGGTAGAGCGGATGTTCTACAAACACCACATCGGCCACCTGCCCATTGTGGAGGATCACAAGCTCGTGGGCATTGTTACCCGCTGGGATTATTTGCAGTACAAAAAACGCCAGACGGGTAATAATCAGTAATTACTTGAGCCGGTTCAAAAATTAAGAATTTAACCACGAACTACACGAAAAACACGAACTAAATGATCTTTTTGGTGTGGTTCGTGTGGTTCGTGGTTAATTAATTTCTATTTTGGAACCGGCTCACTTAATCCGTTTATAGGATTTTATTTCCTGATGCAGCCGCGCAGACAGTTCCGCTATCGGCACGCGTACCTGTTCCATGGAATCACGGAAACGCAGTGTTACTGTGCTGTTCTCCTTTGATTCGTAATCAATGGTGACGCAGAAGGGGGTGCCCGCCTCGTCCTGGCGGCGGTAGCGGCGGCCGATGGCGCCGGCCTGATCGTAATCGGTGGCGAAGTCTTCCCGCAGTGTGTTACGGATGTCCTGGGCCAGTTCGGCAAGGCCGTCCTTTTTCATTAGCGGAAGGATTGCCACGGTGACCGGGGCTACCGTGGGGTGGAAACGAAGCACGGTGCGCCAGTCGTCGTCGTTGCCCTTGTCGGCGACTTTTTCCTCATCGTAAGCATCGCAGAGGATCATCAGCAAAGTCCGGGTGAGGCCGGCGGAAGTTTCGATGATGAAGGGGATATAGCGCTCGTTGCCATTTTCCTGATCGATGTACTGGAGGTCTTTGCCGCTGAACTCGGTGTGCCGGGTGAGGTCGTAGTTGGAGCGGTTGTGGACCCCCTCAAGTTCCCGCCAGCCCATGGGGAAGAGGTACTCGATGTCGTAGGCGTCCTTGGCGTAGTGGGCCAGCTCATCCGGGCCGTGCTGGTGCCAACGGAGGCTGTCCATCTTGACCCCGAGTTTTTCGTAGTAGGCCCAGCGCCGTTTCTTCCATTCGTTGAACCATTCCACGTCCGTGCCGGGTTTGACAAAGTACTGCATCTCCATCTGCTCGAATTCGCAGGTGCGGAAGATGAAGTTCTTGGTGACAATCTCGTTGCGGAAGGCCTTGCCTATCTGGGCGATGCCGAAGGGTATTTTCATCCGGTTGGACTGGATGATGTTTTTGTAGTTCACGTAAATTCCCTGGGCGGTTTCGGGCCGCAGGTAGATGATGCTGGCGCTGTCCTCCGCCGGGCCGATGTTGGTTTTGAACATCAGGTTGAATTTGCGGGTGTCGGTGAGCTCTCCGCCGCATTCGGGACATTTTTTTGCGGCCAGGTTTTCCGCCGGGATCTGGTCCGCCCGGAAACGGGTTTTGCATTTTTTGCAGTCCACCAATGGATCGGTAAAATTCTCCACGTGGCCGGAGGCTTCCCAGGTGCGGGGGTGCATCAGGATGGCGGCGTCAAGGCCCACGATGTCGTCGTGGAGCTGGGTCATTGTTTTCCACCAGTTCCGGCTGATGCGGTTCTTAAGCTCTATCCCCAGGGGGCCGTAGTCCCAGGCGCCGTTCTGGCCCCCGTAAATCTCGGATGACTGAAACACAAAACCCCGCCGCTTGGCCAGCGACGTGATTTTTTCCATGGTGGCCTTTCCCTGATACTCTGATACATCGGACATGAATGGTTCTCCAAAAAAAGTGATGGCCCGGCGGTTGGTTCCAACGGAAGCGGACTACCCCGAACATGTGGATAGTATATAGAAAGAAGGGCCGAATGGCGAGGGGGCGGAGTGCCAACCTTTTATCGGATCTTGAAATTTGCAATCACCGCCACGCGATAAAATTCAAGATGCCGCTTCGGACCTGAATCCCCTATGCGCCGGTCCTGATAAAAGGCGAGATCCTTTGTGGCATCGGTAAAATTGCGCCGGGTTCTGAACTGCGTGATCAGCGCGGCGCTAAACCACTTGTTGACGGTGAAGTTGCTCAATACAGAAAATGTCCAGCGGCCGAGCCCATCGCCCCAGTCTTTGCCGCCTGCGGCGCCGTACAGATACTTGTCCACTTCAGTGAGAAGACCCACGGTGTCAAGAAAGATCGGCATTTGGTAGCCCACAAAGAAACTGCCGTAGTAGGCAAAGCCGTTGCGGTTTTCACCGTCATCATTGGCGGTATACCAGGAATCCGTTTTTGAGGCGGCGCTGTAGGCGTCATAGTGAATCCGGTGCTGCGTTTGAAACACAATGTGATGCCAGTCGCCCGGGCGTATCGCGGCAAAATCAAACTGAAAGAGGCCGGCCGCCCGGATATTCCATATCACCCCGTCAAAGGCCGATCCAATCACGGCCGTTGTGCCGTCGCCGTTAGGGTGATTGATGCCAATACCCTTCGATTTGCCGCCAAACATATCGATGTTCCACCCCGAACCGATGCGCCCGCCCGCGATGAGCTGCAAAAACGCTATCGGCGTCCAGGTAACTTCGCCAACGCCAAAGATCGATACGGGCGTTACCTCAAATGATGTGCCCACCCTGACATTGTTAGCGCCGGTAAGCGCCCCTTCCCCCTGCAGGAAGGGGAAGGTCCACGACTGCGTCAACGCCGCCTGCGCCTCCGGGAGGGAGGATGCGGTAATACTTACCGATGTTTCGGATTTGACTGATTTGGCGGGAGCGGCGGCGGATTCTTCCTGGGCCATTACCGGCGGCGCAATCAGCAAAAGTACCGATAGGATCGGCAGCAGAGACCTATTTGTTTTCATAGTTTTCACCTGTCCGGAAAGAATAGTACTATAATACGATAATGTAAATAATAGTCATAAACGGTGTTAAAAAATCCCAGTGTTCAGCTGAAAATTTTTAATGTTATTGTTGACAGATCCTGGAAAAACATGGTACTTTTATATAAGTGTTTTACACTATAGGAGAACAAAATGATAAATAAAGTAGCGGACAGGATGAGTCTGCTCCACACCGAATCGGCTTTTCAGATTCTGGCGCGGGCCAATGAACTTGAGGCGCAGGGAAAGAGCGTTATCCACCTGGAAATAGGCCAGCCCGATTTTAAGACGCCTCAGAACATCATAGAGGCGGCCTATAAGGCCATGAACGAAGGCAAAACCGGTTACGGCCCCACCGGCGGCATCATCCCCCTGCGGGAGACCATTGCCGAACACTGCCGGACTTACAAAAATGTTAAAACCGACATAAATGAGATCGTGGTGGTGCCCGGCGGCAAACCGATCATGTTCTTTAGCATGCTGATGCTGGCCCAGGCGGGGGACGAGGTGATCTTCCCCGATCCGGGTTTTCCCATTTACGAATCGGTGATCAATTTTTCCGGCGCCAAAGCGGTTCCCATGCCCCTGCTTGAGGAAAAGGGGTTCCGGGTGGACCTGGATAAACTCAGGAAGGATATTAACGAAAGGACCAAACTGATCATTATTAACAATCCCGGCAACCCCACCGGGGGCATGTTCACCAAAGAAGATATTTACGCAATTGCCGACATGGTGCGGGGCAAGGGCATTTACATCCTGTCCGATGAGATATACGACCGGATTATTTTTGGTGAAAAACCTGTTTCCATTGCGACCCTGCCGGGCATGAAGGACTGGACCATCATTCTGGACGGATTTTCCAAGACCTATGCCATGACCGGCTGGCGGCTTGGTTACGGCGTCATGAACCGCGAGCTGGCTGAACATGTCACCATGCTGATGGTGAACTCCAATTCCTGCGCCGCCACCATGACCCAGTGGGCGGCCATTGAAGCCCTGAAGGGGCCCCAGGACGAGCCTGCAAAAATGGTGAAAGCCTTTAAGGAACGGCGGGATTACATCGTAGACGCCCTGAACCATATTGACGGTATCCACTGCAATATGCCGGAAGGGGCCTTCTATGTATTCCCCAACATTTCATCCTTCGGCCTTACCTCTGCGAAGTTTGCCGGCCGGCTTTTGGAAGAGGCGGGTGTCGCCGCGGCGGGGGGCACCGCATTCGGCAGCCATGGCGAAGGCTTTGTACGGTTCTCCAGCGCCAATTCCCTTGAGAACATCAAGATCGCCATTGACCGGCTGGAGAAATTCTGCAAGGGTTTAAGGTAGGAGAAACCATGAAGATTGTCATTCTTGACGGCTATACGGAAAACCCCGGCGACTTAAGCTGGGAAGGGCTTGAAAAACTGGGGGAGCTTACCGTATACGATCGGACCCCCGCAGATAAAATTATTGAGCGCATAGGCAGCGCCGAAGCGGTCATTACCAACAAGACCCCCGTCTCAAAAGAAACCCTTGCGGCCTGCAAAAACATTAAGTATATCGGCGTTCTTGCCACCGGCTACAATATCGTTGATTATGAGACCGCAAAGGCAAAGGGAATTCTTGTCACCAATATTCCAACCTACGGCACCGATGCGGTGGGCCAGTTTGCCATAGCCCTGCTTCTGGAGATTTGCCATCATATCGGGCATCATTCACAGGCCGTAAACGAAGGGCGCTGGGAAAAAAACGCCGACTGGTGTTTCTGGGATTTTCCCCTGATTGAACTGGCGGGCAAGACCATGGGCATCATCGGCATGGGCCGTATTGGGCAGACCACCGGCAGGATCGCAAAGGCCATGAACATGCACGTTATTGCCTATGACGAGTACCCCGGCGAGGCGGGCAAAAGCATTGCCGAATATGTCAGCCTTGACAATCTTTTTGCCCGTTCCGATGTCATTGCCCTTCACTGTCCGCTCTTTCCTTCCACCCAGGGCCTTATCAACAAGGCAAGTATCGCAAAGATGAAGGACGGCGTCATCATCCTGAATAACTCACGGGGCCCCCTGATAGTGGAGCAGGACCTGGCGGATGCCCTCAATTCCGGCAAGGTCTATGCCGCCGGCCTTGATGTTGTTTCCACTGAGCCGATAAAGGGAGACAATCCGCTGCTCAAGGCGAAGAACTGCATCATAAGCCCCCATATTTCCTGGGCGCCAAAGGAAAGCCGCAAGAGGCTGATGGACATCGCCGTTAATAACCTCAAGGGATTCATCGATGGAACGCCGGTGAACGTGGTAAATAAATAATTTTGAGGAGTTTAAGATGATCGATTTGACGGTTAACAAGGCGGTTCTTGAGAAGAACATACAGAAGGCGAAGGCGAATAAGGTTATCATCCCCACCTTCAAACAGATGAAGGACCCGGCCGGGGAGATCCCCGATGCGATAAAGGCGCGGCTGAAAAAAGCGGGGCTCTGGGATGTGGACCCGGTGAACCTTTTCCGGATCACCTGGAAGAATGAGCCGAAGGATTCCGGCGGCCTTTACGGGAAGCCGAATTTTATTGAGCTCCCCTCAAAGCTTACGGGGGTGGACGCCCGGATCATCTGCATGGTGGGGAAATTTTTTCCCACCGGCTGTCACAAGGTGGGGGCCGCCTTCGGCTGCCTTGCGCCCCGGCTGGTGACCGGTCAATTCGATTCCGCCGCCCAAAAAGCGGTGTGGCCCTCCACCGGCAACTACTGCCGGGGGGGCGCCTTTAACTCCAAGCTCCTTGCGGTCGAGTCCGTAGCAATACTACCGGAAGGTATGAGCCGGGAGCGCTTCGAGTGGCTTTCCAAAATCGCCGGAGAGGTAATAGCCACCCCCGGCACCGAATCCAACGTAAAAGAAATTTTCGACAAAACCCACGAACTTAAAGAGACCCGCACGGACGTGTTGATCTTCAATCAGTTTGAGGAAATGGGGAATTACCTTTGGCACTACAACGTTACCGGCAGCGCCATTGCCGAGGCCTTTGAAAGCATCAGGGGCAGGGACGGGAATTTTGCCGGGGTCTGTTTTACATCGGGGTCCGCAGGAACACTGGCGAGCGGCGATTATTTGAAACAGCGTTACCCACTCAGTAGAATCGCTGTGGGGGAGGCCTTGCAGTGCCCGACAATACTCAACAACGGCTTTGGGGCGCACCGGCTGGAGGGCATTGGGGACAAGCATATTCCCTGGGTGCACAATGTGAAGAACACCGACATGGCAATCGCCATTGACGACAATGATTCCATGGCCCTGCTGCGGCTCTTCAACGAAGATGCGGGGAAAGAATTTTTGATAAAAGAAGCGGGGCTTAAACCGGAAGAAGTTGATGCCCTCTCTTACATGGGAATCTCCGGGATTTCAAATATGCTTTCCGCTATCAAGTTTGCAAAATACTACGAGCTTACCGGGAAGGATGTGGTTGCCACGGTGCTTACCGATTCTGTGGAGATGTACCGTTCCCGCATCGCCGAGCTCCGCGCAGAGGAAGGCGAATACCGCAGCATCGATGCCGCCGCGGACTTTGCCGCCAGCCTTCAGGGTGAGGGGACCGACAACATGCTGGAACTCACCTATCCTGAACGCAAACGGGTGCACAACCTCAAGTACTACACCTGGGTGGAACAGCAGGGCCGCACCGCGGAGGAATTGAACGCCCAGTGGTACAATCAGGATGAAACCTTCCTGGCGGTGCAAAAACAGGCCGATGAGATCGACGCCCTGATCGACGATTTCAACAAACGGACCGGATTACTGTGATCCAAACTTTGCAGGGGCAGGGGGTTGTATGAGAAATGTACTAAACGCGGTTTGTATTGACTGCGGCGCGGAACACGAGGCAAACGACAGCACCTACACCTGCAAAAAGTGCGGCGGTATTCTCGAAATAACATACGATTACGCCTATATCAAAACGCAGCTGACCCGTGAAAAACTTGCCGCCCGGAAGGACCCGACCCTCTGGCGCTACCGGGAACTCCTCCCCATTGAGGAAGGCTCCGAACTTACCCCGCTGCGGGTGGGCGGGTCTCCCCTGTACCGGGCGGACCGGCTGGGAAAAATTCTGGGGCTGAAAAATCTTTACATTAAAGATGACGGCCTCAATCCCACTTCAAGCCTCAAGGACCGTGCTTCCGCAATCGCGGCGGTGCGGGCGCGCCATGCGGGGATGGATACCGTGGCCTGTTCCTCCACGGGGAACGCCGCCTCTTCCCTTGCGGGGAACGCCGCCGCCATGGGTCTTAAATCCTTCATCTTTGTGCCGGAGCGGGCCCCCAAGGGCAAACTCACCCAGCTTTTGATCTTCGGCGCCACGGTGATCAGCGTGAAGGGAAACTACGAGGATACTTTTAAACTTTCTGCTGCGGCGATTGAAAAATGGCATTGGTACAACCGGAATGCCGCCATCAATCCCTATCTGTCGGAGGGGAAAAAAACAGTATCCCTGGAGATCGCAGAACAACTGTGTTTTAAGGCGCCGGACTATGTGGCGATTTCCGTTGGGGACGGCTGTACGATAGCCGGTGTGTGGAAGGGCTTCAAAGACCTCTACGAAATCGGCTTTATCGACAAACTCCCCCGGCTCATCAGCGTTCAGGCTTCCGGCTGCTGTCCGGTGAACCGGGCCATCGAAGCCGGCAAGCCTATTGAACACATGGAAGAAAACACCATCGCCGACAGTATTGCTGTGGGGGTGCCGCGGAACGGGGAGAAGGCCCTGCGGGCGATCCGGGAATCAAATGGGATCACGGTGAATGTTTCCGACGATGAGATACTCGCCGCCATGCGGCTCCTCGGCGCTACCAGCGGGGTATTCGGTGAACCCGCCGGTGTGACCGGCACGGCTGGTCTTAAAAAGGCGGCGGAACAGGGGCTGATTCCGGAGGATGCAACCGTGGTCTCCGTGGTGACCGGGAACGGCTTAAAGGACGTGGCCTCCGCCCAGCAGGCTGCGGCAGAAGCGGGGCCTCTTGGGGAACCGATTCATATTCCACCGGACATTGGTATCCTGATTGACGAGTTTAAAAAGCGGAATATCAGCGCATAGATGGATACCGGGCAATTATCAATCTTCCTTGCCTTCGCGGCGGGACTGCTTTCCTTTTTATCCCCCTGCGTGCTGCCCATTATACCCTCCTATCTCTGCATCATCGGTGGGGTCAGGTCTCATCTTGTCGCGGGGACGGTCAGTTTTATCCTGGGGTTCAGCGCGGTTTTTATCGTTTTAAGCATACTTTTGTCCACGACCCTTTTTCTGTTGGGTGGCATTTCCCGGTATATCACTATCGCTGCGGGGATCATTGTTATTATTCTTGGTTTGAATGTGATCTTCGATTTTTTATCCTTCCTGAATTATGAAAAACGGTTTCATCTGAATAAGCGTCCCCGGGGAATAGCCGGAACCTTTCTTGCGGGGGCGGCCTTCGGCGCGGGGTGGACCCCCTGCGTGGGGCCGATCCTGGGGAGTATACTCCTCCTGGCAGGGCAGAGCGGAAAGACCGCAACGGCGGCGCTCTACCTGGCGGTTTATTCCGCGGGCCTGGGCCTGCCCTTCCTGCTGGCAGCGCCCAATCAATAAAACGGTACTGCCATTTTATAATAAGTATATTCAGAATCTGAAAGCGTCCGGTAAGAATCAGCAGTCCGATAAAAATGAGAAGGATTCCGCAGAGCCTCTGAATTTTTGGCAGCAGGGGCCGCAGTTTTTCTGCGTATTTCAGGAAGCGGTTAAAAAAGATCGCCGCCAGCAGGAAGGGCAGGCCCA
>BNUU01000031.1 GCA_025997595.1 Spirochaetia bacterium
GAACATCAGGGGGTAATCGGCGCCCACTGCCTCCCGCAGGGCCGCCGCCAGGGCCACATTGTCCCGGATTCCCTCCGGGCCGGACCTGGGGCCCCAGGGAAAGAACCATTTCTGGGCGGGGTGGCCCATGTTTTTTACCTTCAAGGCGACTTCCGCAGCCCGTTCGGGGATGGTGGAATTGGCCAGCATGCTGCCGTAGACGGGAATTTTGTTCCGGTTCCCCCCCAGGAGGCGGAAAACGGGCTTTTGGTAGTACTTCCCCTTTAAATCCCAGAGGGCATTATCCACTGCGGAGATGGCCATCATCATAAAACCGGTGCGGGCATGGCGGTCCGCCTTTATCATCCGGTCCCAGATTATTTCCGTAGCCAGGGGGTCCTGGCCCACTACAAATTCCTTGATCAGGTCCTGGATGATCAGGAGCTGGGACCGGTATGCCAGGGGGCCGAAGGTTCCGGTGACGCCCTCGTCGGTTTCAACGTCAATAAAGTACAGGCTGGCCTGCCGTTTCTGGCCTATGGTGCTTTTGCTCCGGTCCGGACGGGTGGCGAAATAATCATCGTATATATCCAGGGGCCGGCATACCCTGTCCACATCATCCCATTGTTTTACAAAGGAACCGGCTGCCTGCCAGGCGCTTATATCGGTAATTTTCAAAATACCACCCTCCCTTAAAAATCATCGTTCCATCTTACTCCCCTTTGGCCAGGAATGCAAGATCGTATTCCATTTGTTAAAAAAAGATTTTAAAAAACATCTTTTTCTGTTGACAATTTGTCGGGCCCACCCTTAAAATAAAGTTATCTAATTTTAGGAGGATCTATGAAACGAGGTGTGTTTTTACTGGTACCGATACTGGTGATGGTTTTGTCCGTATTTTCTGCGTGTAATGGCAAAGATGGTTCCAAGGCTGTCGCGGGCTCCGATGCCAAGGCTGCTGCGGCGTCGGCTGAGAAAAAGGTGCTTATCTGGTGCTGGGACAACAGCGACCGCCGCAAGGACATGCATGCGGAATTCACCAAGAGAACCGGTATTGATGTGGAGCTCTTTGCCGTATTGGCAAAGGACATGGCACAAAAGCTTCAGACTACCCTGGCGTCCAACGGGGATATGCCCGATATCGCCTGGTGCGAAGCTACGTACCGGGGCAAACTGCTCTCCCTCGACATTTGGGAGGACACCACCAAGGCCCCCTATAATTTTGACAAAAGCAACGTAGTGGACTACCTCATTCCCCTGGAAACCAGTGAAGACGGCCGCTGGGTAGGGCCGGAATGTCCCTCCGTGGGCGGCATGGCCTACAAACGTGATCTGGCGAAACAGTATTTCGGCACCGATGATCCGGAGGAACTGGAAAAACTCTTCCCCACCTGGGACGCCTTTAAGAAAGCCGGTCTGGAAGTTCAGGCAAAATCCGGGGGCAAGGTCTTTATGATGACCAGCCTCGGCCTCGCCCTTCAGTTTATGAAAGGCCAGTCCAACACCCCCTTTATCCAGAACAGCAAGCTGAACCTGGAAAACTCCATGCAGCCCATCCTTCAGCAGCTTATCGAATTCAAGCAGTCCAAGGTTACCGATGTGCTGGATATCGACAGCCCCGAAGAGGGGGCTTCCTATGCCACCAACGAACACATCTTCTATCCCTGCGCCAACTGGTCCCTGGTTTATACCATCCGGGCCAACGACCGCAATGGTCAGGGCCGCTGGGGCTTTATGCTTCCCCCCGGCGGAGCCTTCCCCTGGGGCGGCACCGTCATGGGTGTTCCCAAGAAGGGCCAGCGTAAGGAAAACGGCGTAGCCTATATCAAGTTCTTCTTCGGTTCCGAAGAGGGCGCCATACTTCAGCGGGATAGGATGGGTAATTTCTCTCCCTACAAACCCCTCTACCAGAACCCTAATTTCTACACCGCCCAGGATGAATACTTCCGGGGTCAGGATGTGCAGAAGGCGGTTGCCCAGCGGGTACTCCCTGCCATCAAGAGCCCCCGTGTTCCCAGTCCCTATGACCAGGATATTAACGATGTCTTCAATTTGGCTATCAAGAAGATAAATACCGGCGCCGCTGTGACCGCCGCTTCTCTTGTTGCCGAAAGCGCGACCGAACTGGTTAACAAGAATCCTGCTATTAAACGGTAAAACGATACTGCAGGGCTCCGGAAGCTATGTTTCCGGGGCCTTTCTGTTTGTCCGCACTATAAACAAAGAAACAGGACAGAAATTGGACGGGGGAGGCCGATGAAAAGAAAATTTGTTCCCTATGTTATGCTGGCGCCTTATTTTTTTGTATATCTGGCGTTTAGTCTTTTCCCTATTATTTTTTCCCTGATAATCAGTTTTATGCGCTGGGACGGTTTCAGCTCCGCATCCTTTATCGGCCTAACCAATTATATACGGGTATTTACCCAGGACAAGTTTTTTTACCAGTCCCTGAAAAACACCGTTATTCTTTTGGCTTTTACCACCCCTTCGGTCATTGTGCTGGGGCTTTTGACGGCGTCCATTATCAAGGACTTTTTAACAAAGTCCCGCAGCCCGGTTCAGCTGATGAACTTTCTTCCCTATATTACCACCCCGGTGGCAATCGGCATTATTTTCAGGATGATGTTTGACTGGAAGAGCGGCGTCGTCAATCAGCTTTTGGCCTTGATGGGACTTCCCACGGTTTATTGGCTGGGCATGCCCGCCGCCTCCCGGGCGGTGGTTATCTTTATGGATATTTGGCAGGGTTACGGATACATGATGGTTATTTTCCTCTCCGGGCTCTCCACCATTCCCGATGAACTTTACGAGGCCGCCAAGATAGAGGGGGCCAAATGGTACCATTCTTTTTTCAGAATTACGGTGCCCCTCCTGCGGCCCATATTCGCCTTTGTCATTACCACCAGCGTCATTAACGGGTTCCGGCTCTTCGACCAGCCCCAGCTCCTTTTTGAAGGTTCGGCGCAGCCCCTGGGCGGCCCCGACCGGGCGGTCCTTACGGTGGTGATGCGTTTCTACGAAGCGTCCTTTATGAGTTTTGAGTTCGGCTACGGCTCCGCCCTGGCCTATGTCCTCTTTATCATAATCGTTATCGTGTCCTATATCCTGGTCCGTATCCTGAACCGGGACAACCAGAGTTAAGGGGGTTGAAAATGAAGTTTAAATACCTGGCGCCCCGTATACCGGTTTATGTGTTTGTGGCAATCCTTTCGGTAATAGCGCTGCTGCCCTTTTATATGATGATCATCATGGGTACCCATTACAGCGAAGACCTGTATACGGGAATAAAACTCTGGCCCGGAAAATACCTTGCGGAAAACCTGAACACCGTGCTGCGGCAGGATTATTTCCGCTACTACCGGAACAGTATCGTTGTGTCCGTTACCCATACCGCAGGGGCGGTGCTGATATGCTCCCTGGCGGGTTATGCCTTTGCCAAATACCGGTTCAAGGGCCGTTCCGCCCTCCTTGCCTTTGTGGTGGCCACCATTGCGGTGCCCCAGCAGGTCGGTATGATAGGTTTTGTGGTGGAGATGCGGATCATCGGCTGGATCAATACCCTTTTGCCCCTTATCGTTTCCGGTATGGCCAGCGCCTTTGGGGTGTTCTGGCTGACCCAGTACATAACCGCTTCGGTTCCTCTGGAAATTATCGAGAGCGGGCGTATAGACGGCTGCAATGAATTCGGCATATTTTTCCGTCTGGTGATGCCCATCATCAGGCCGGCGCTGATTACCATATCCCTGCTGCTTTTTCTGTGGAACTGGAACAGTTATATGACGCCCCTGGTCACCATAAGCAACCAGAAGTTCTTTACCATTCCCCTTTCAATCGCCCTGGTAAACAGCGAGTACCGTACCGATTATGCGGCGCGGGTTCTTGCCCTTGCCATGGGCACGGTTCCCATTGTGGTGATCTTTGCCTTTGGCTCCAAGCACCTTATCCGGGGGCTGGTGGCCGGCAGCGTAAAGGGCTGATAGATAGAGGGAAAAATATCTCAAGGGAGTAAGGCAGATGAAAGAATCGGTGGTATTGAATTCGGGATGGGCAATCAAACAGATAGATCCGGCAAAACGGATAGAGCCTTCCGCAGTAGGCAATGAGGGCTGGCTGGAGGCGGCGCAGTTTCCCGCCCAGATCCACGATATTCTGCTGACCCACGGGTTGGTGCCCGAGGAATATCTGGTGGGCTTTTGCGAAGGGGCGATCTGGACCGATAATTTTGACTGGCTGTACCGCGTCAATTTTTCGGCAAAAACCGGGATCCCTGCCCGGCTGATCTTCCGGGGGCTGGACACGGTGGCGGAAATTTACCTTAACGGTGAGCAGATCGGCGCCCACCGTGATTTTTATCTCAGCGAAATTATTGATGTCACCGGCCGCCTGAAGGCGGAAAATACCCTTCTCATCCACTTCCACAATGTAAAGGACATTCTGGCCGCCCAGGAGCTTGATCCGGCATGGCAGGGGCAGATGCTGAAGTGTAAACTTATCCGCAAGCCGGTCCACGATTTTCCCCCCGATGAAATACACGGCGCCGAGTATCAGGGGGCTACCCCCTGGATTTCGCTCCTGGGGGTGTACCGGGATGTATTTCTGGAATATCCCGATGAGGCGGAAATAACCCTTTCGGATCTGCGGGCCAATTTGGCGGACTACAAAAAAGGAACCGTTTCTCTGGAAGCCGAAGGTTCGGGCAGCGCCGCCGGTTTGGAACTGCGGCTGAAAGTCCGGGATGAAAACGGGAAGGAATACGCCGCCGCCGCTCCCTGCGCTGCCGCAGGGAGCGGCTTTAAGGTTTCCCTCTCCATTCCCGTGGATAATCCCCTGCTCTGGTGGCCCCGGACCATGGGGCCCCAATCCCTCTACGATGTTGAAGCCGGTCTTTACCGGAACGGGAAGCAGTGCGACGGCTTTAAGAAACGGGTCGGCTTCCGCAAGGTGGAGAATCCCTCATCCATGGAATTCCTTATCAACGGCAAGCGGGTCAGGCTTTGGGGGGGTAGCATGGACCCCCTCCAGGGCTATACCCACTGCTGGCAGCCCGACCGGGCCCGCAGGATGTTTACCATGGTCGAAAATGCCAACATGAATATCCTCCGTATCTGGGCGGAGGGTCACCCCCTGCCGGATAGTTTTTATGAAGAGGCGGACGTCCGGGGCCTCCTGGTATGGCAGGAATTTTTTATGGGCCACGGCTCCTTTCCCGCCACCGAGGAATACGGCGCCCTCTGCGTTGCCGAAGCCAGGGAACTGGTGCTGAGGCTGCGGCACCACGCGGGGCTTCTGATGTGGTGCGGCGGCAACGAATCCATCATGGGTGCGGAACACGACGGTAAACTTATTGCCGGTGACCGGATACTGCTGGAACTCTTCCCCAAACTGCTGAAAGAGCTGGACCCCGGCAGATATTACCATCCCAGTTCCCCCTCCGGCGGGGCCTGGGCCAATGATCCCCGGGAAGGGGATTATCATACCTATAATTGCGTTATCGAATACCCCTACGGGGATTATCCCAATTTCTTGAGCGAATGTATCCGCACGGCGCCGCCGGTGCTGCATAGCCTGCGCAGGTTTGTTAAGGGGGATCTCTGGCCCGCCGGGTATGACGGGAAATTCCGTTACCAGGATACTTTTCCCTTTCCCCAAAACTGGGCGGATCGGACCCACCATGAGGCGCAGGGTCACATCAAGACCGGCCCCTATTGGGAATTCTACGATGCCGATACTCCGGAGCAGCTTATCTACCGTTTTGCCGCCGGCTACGGCAAGGACCTCCGGCGGGAACTGGAACATGTCCGCATGGGAAGCCCCAACGGGGATGTTCCCCAGTCCAAACGATCCAAGGGTTACTGTTCCTGCAAACTGCTGGATACCTGGCCCAAGATATACTGCGCCGTTATTGACTTTTTTCAGGAAGGATTTATTCCCTATTACACTACCCAGCGGGGCTTGCAGCCCCTGCTGCTCTGCTTCGATAAAAAGGACAGCATCCGGCTTTGGCTCTGTAATGATTCGAAGGACAGTTTTAAGGGCGCCGTGGAACTCGGCCTCTACCACCTGGGGACTGAGAAATTTGTTGCCCAGGAAAGTTTCCCTGTTTCCATGGGCCAGGGCGAATCGGGCATAATCCGCGATCTGGCCCAGCTGCGTTTCTTCTTCCCCAAGGATACGGCCCTGACGGCCCATCTAAAGGATGAGAAAGGTAACATCATCAATACTACGATTGATTATGTTACCGAGGAGCGGCGCCTTAAATTCCCCGATGCGGTGTTGTCCGCAGAGTATAAGGACGGGGCGCTCCACATTACCAGCGACCGTTTTGCCCGCTGTGTGGAGATACTGGGCGAAAAGGACGGCAACCCCTTCGGCTGGCTTTTCAGCGATAACTATTTTGATCTCCTTCCGGGGGTTCCGAAAAAGGTCGCCGTGGTAGACGGCCCTGACCGGGGCAGTATAACTCTGAAACCCCATTATTCCGAGCGGGCAGTGGAAGTGGCTTATAAAAAAGGAGTATGTGTTACGTTGTAACACTTCTGATTAACGTGTCCGCAGGCGGACTTATAATAGGAGTATTACTATGACTATCAACCTACCTCAGCGGACGGCGGCGGTGTATAAAGAAGCGGATGTGCTTGTGGTCGGCGGCGGGCCCGCCGGTATCGGCGCGGCGGTGGCTGCTGCCCGGAGCGGCAGCAGGGTGATGCTGCTGGAAAAGCGGGGCTTCCTGGGCGGTAACATTACTGCGAGCTATGTGGAAACCTGCAATCACTTTTTCCATAACCTTACGTTTAAGGCCAGCGGCATTTACGGCGAACTGGAACAGAGCTACCGCGCAAAATTCGGCAGCAGCGGCGACCTGCGGCCCAATGCGCAGCATCGCTTTTCCAGCGAATACCTCAAAATATTTCTCGATACCTTTGTGGCGGACGCGGGGGTGGAAATTTTCCTCCACAGTTTTGTGAACGAGGTGGTGCGGGAGGGCAATAAAATCACCCATGTGGTCATCCAAAGCAAGCAGGGGCCGGCGGCCATCAAGGCGGCGCAGGTTATCGACTGTACCGGCGACGGGGATGTGGCCTTTGCTGCGGGGGTTCCCTTTGATCAGGGCCGCGACAAGGACCACCGTTGCCAGCCGGGAACGGTCAACTTCCGGATCACCGGGGTGGATGCGGAGTTCATGCTGAAAGGCGGGGAGGACCACCTCAAGGTGATTGGCAAGCGTTTCCGGGAGGATTACCGGGCGGGCAAAACCGGGCTTTCCTGCAAGCGGCAGGATATCCCCATGGGCCGGATGACCCAGGCGGGGCAGATCAGTTATATCAACTACCCCTGCGCCTACGGCATCGATCCCACCAGCTTTGCCGATCTTACCCGGGGCGAAATGGAATGCCGCCGGTACATTCTGGAAATGTGCGAATATATAAAGAAAAACTTTGAAGGCTTTGATAAAACCGAACTTGCGTCCATCGCGCCGGAAATCGGGTTTCGGGACAGCCGCCGTATCCATGGCGACTACCGGCTGACCATCGACGACGTGTTGTCGGGCCGCCATTTTGAGGACGAAATCGCCCTGTTCCCCCAGTTTTACGACATGCTGTCCCCGGATGCCAACATGAACGAGGGCAGCCCCCAGGACGCGGGGTATAACGGCTACATCTGCTCCTATCCCAGGGACGGCCTTAACTTTGAAATTCCCTACCGTACCCTGCTGCCCCAGGGGCTGGACAACCTCCTCGTGGCCGGCCGCTGTATTTCCGCAGACCATGTGGCCGAAAGCGGGGTCCGGGCTATTACCGCCTGCATGTACACCGGCCAGGCCGCCGGAACCGCTGCGGGCATCGCCCACAAGAAGAGCCTGACCCCCCGGACCATCAGCGTAAAGGAACTGCAGGATGCTCTCCGGTCGCAGAATTTGAAACTCTAGGAGACAGTATGCAATACGCTTATTTGGGACGCACCGGCATGAAGGTAAGCCGTATCTGCCTGGGCACGGGTACCTTCGGCGGCGGTGGCAACGGTTACGGCAACTGGGGCTCCGTGGTGGAGAAGGACGCCCATTACCTGATGGACATGGCCCTGGAAGCGGGGGTCAATTTTTTTGATACCGCCGACGCCTACGGCGGCCACGGCGAGGGCGGTTACTGCGGTCTTTCGGAGGCCATCGTCGGGACCTGGTTTGCCAAAGGTGGCGGCCGCCGGGAACGGACGGTGATCAGTACCAAGTCCGGCCATCTGGTAAAGGAGTATACCTGGGACGGCCCCAACCAGATGCCGAATATCTCCCTCTACAAGATACGTCGCCATTTTAAAGAGTCCCTCAAGCGCCTGCAAACGGATCATGTGGAGCTCTACCTTATGCACGATATAGCCCAGCGCACCACCTGGGACGAAGTGTGGGAAGCCTACGAAAGTCTGGTCCGCAGTGAACAGGTTGATTATATCGGCAGCAGTAACGGTTCCGCCTGGGAGATCATGAAGGCCAATGAGATCGCTCATCGCCGTAATTTTATGGGCATCGTGAACGAGCAGCATGTGTACAGTCCCCTGATACGCCAGCCGGAACTGGAAATACTGCCCATGGCCCTGGATCAGGGAATCGGGATTACGATTTTCAGTCCCCTCTACCGGGGTGTGCTGGGCCTTGATCTTCTGGAGCCGGAAAAACGCCCCTTAAGTGATGAAGCCCGGCGGGTGGTCGAAAAGTACCGCCCTCAGCTGACGGAGTACGCCAGGCTCTGCCACGACATTAAGGAACCGGTGGGGGCCGTAACCGTCGCCTGGCAGCTGGCCCACCCGGCCATTTCCTCGGTAATAATCGGCCCCTGCACATCGGAGGATCTCAAGGAGCTTATCCATGCTGCGGACATTACCCTGGATCAGGAAACCATGAACCGGATCGACAGGATTTTCCCCGGCCCCGGCGGAGCGGCGCCCTGGGCCTACGAAGGCTGGGGCGAACTTAACAAACGCTAAGGAAACACTGGTTTATGCAACCAAGCATAAATCAGCGTTGCCTTAATGATCATAAGGAGGCATGTATGGCGCCGCGTATCGAAAAGTTTTCTCCCGCTGCGGACCGGATTTTTTCAGGCGGTGATCTGCGGCAGCTAAGTTCGGGGTTCCGTTTTACCGAAGGACCGGTTTGGGATATCAAAGAGGATTGTCTTTATTTTACCGATTTTCAGGACCACCTCATCCTGAAATGGACCGAAAAGGACGGGCAGACCCTTTACCGGGATCACGCAAACCGGGCCATAGGTTTGTCCATGGACGCTGATGGCCGCATCGTAGCCGCCGAGTCCTCCGCCCATGGCATTGCCTATACGGACAGTGAAAAAAGCGTCCCCATTACGGGAACTTTTGAAGGCAGACAGCTCAACAGTCCCAACGATGTGGTGGTCGCCCGGAACGGGGATATCTTTTTTACCGATCCCTATTCGGCCATGATGGGCGGGCCAAAGGCGGTTGGGTTTAACGGAATCTTTGCCGTTACCCCCGGCGGGGAAACCCGTCTTGTTGACGACAGTTTCAGCCGACCTAACGGAATTGCCCTTTCTCCCGACGAGTCGATCCTCTACGTAAACGATTCTGACAAACAGCAGATTATCGCCTTCGCCATAGGGAAAGACGGGGCCGTATCAAAGACCGGCGTTTTTGCAGCCGTGGACCCTGCCTATGGTCCCGGTGTGGTGGATGGCATGAAGGTCGATATCGAAGGGAATGTCTATGTAACGGGTCCCGGCGGGCTTTGGGTCATTGCCCCCGACGGATCGCCCGCAGCGATTCTGTATGTTTCGGAGCAGGTCGGTAATTTCTGTTTCGGGGGAAGGGATTCCAAAACCCTTTTTATTACCGCCAGTACATCGGTCTATGCGCTGCCGGTTGGAATCCCCGGGATAGTTCCTTACCGGAAATAAGGGTTAAATGAAACAGATCATCAAAAATGAAAAGATACGTTTTGTATCCGACAGTTATAATGTTGAACCCTGGGAATTACGTTTTAACGATGAAGATGTGAACTACTTTTGGCGGCCCGCGGATCTGAAAAAACTGGGGACCGCCCTGTGCTTTCCCCTGCTGGGCTCTGTGCCGGATGGCAAATATACGCTGGACGGCAAGGAATACGCCATGCCCATGCACGGTTTTGCCCAGGACCGGGAATTTACCGTTTTGGAAAAAAACGAAACCCGCGTTACTTATGAACTTACCGATGACGAGGAAACCTACCGTCAGTATCCCCGGCGCTTCAACTTTCGTTTAACCTATTATCTTGAAGGTGAATCCCTCAACACTGAATACCGGGTAGAAAACCGCGATACCCGTGAACTCTTTTTTTCCGTCGGGGGGCACCCGCGCTATACCTGCCCCATCGGGGAGGGGACCCGTTTTGAAAATTACTATTTGGAATTTGAAAGGCCCGAGAGTATTACTAATATCGTAAAAACCTACGGGCCCATGAGTGAAATTGAAAAATGTTTCAGCGCCGACGGAAAGCGGATCAAGCTGGATTACTGTATGTTCATTAAGGGTTGTTTTTGTTTCAGCCATTATAACTCGCAGGAACTCTGTTTAAAAAATGATAAGAACGGCCGGGGTATCAGGATAAATCCTGGGGGCGCGGATCATCTTCAGTTTTGGACCCAGCCGTCTTCTCCCTTTCTTGCAATCGAACCTTTTTTTGGTTCCATAAGTTCCCTTCCGGTTAAAGAGATTGACGGGGACTGGGTGCATAAACCGCTTTCCCTGCATATGCAGCCCGGCGAAGTTTATAGCTGTACCCATTCGGTAACGCCCCTGCGCTAAGTTGACAGTTTTCAATTGGGGAATTATAATAGAAAATAGTTTAATTTTAATAATTGAAAATAGATTTTAAACTTATTTGATAGGAGTTTTATCGTGGTTGTATCAGAAGTAATCGTAAAGATTCTTGAAAAGGAAGGCGTCACCGATGCCTTCGGCATCCCCGGTGCGGGGATTAACGCATTGTATAAATATTTGGAGAAGGCGAAGATAAAGCATTATCTGATGCGCCACGAGGAAGCGGCGGTTCACGCGGCGGACGGTTATTATCGGGCGACCGGGAAACTCGCCGCCGCCCTTTGTACTTCCGGGCCGGGGGCGACCAACTTTGTCACCGGTATGTATACCGCCTGGCAGGATTCCATCCCCCTTATCGCCATCACGGGGCAGGCCGTTACTGCCCAGCTGGGCAAGGGCGCTTTTCAGTGCGTTAATATCGCGGAGATCGTTAAAACCGTGAGCAAAAAATCCTGGTGTATCACCAATCCCAACACGGTTCCCGCCATTCTGCACGAAGCCTTTGAGACCGCCGTATCCGGCAGGCCCGGCCCGGTGCTCATCGACTTACCCCTGGACGTTCAGCAGGCGGACATCGAATTTGATCCCGCCCGGTACAAGCCTTCCAAAATTAAAGCGCCGAAGCCCGCCGCAGAATCCATCGCAAAGGCGATTAAGCTGCTGGATGGCGCAAAGAACCCCGTCATCGTCATGGGCGGCGGGGTGGTTCTTGCCAAGGCGGAACAGCGGCTTATCGAATTTGCCGAATTTATGAGCATCCCGGTTATCGTAACCTATATGGCCAAGGGCGCGATCCCCGAGGATCATCCCCTTTACGCGGGGCAGATGGGGATTCAGGCCGGGGCCGCTTCCGGCGGGAACGAGGTCTTCCTGGGGACCGATGTGGTCCTGGGCATCGGCTGCCGCTTTACCGACCGGCACACGGGAAACGCCGCGATCTACCAGGGGGAGCGCAAATTCATCCATATTGATATCGATCCTTCAGAAATCGGCAAGATCATCAAAACCGAGCTTGGTATTGTGGCGGACGCCGCCGATGCCATTCCCCAGCTCCTTGCGGCGGCCAAAGCCGCAGGGGGGGCGCGGAAACGAAAGCAGCCCGCATTTGCCCCGCTGCGGAAAAAATTCATCCATACCCCGGATACCAAGAAACCGGTTATGGACCCCCGGGAGGTCTTCCAGGTGCTCAATGCCGCCTTTGACGACAACACCCAATTCACCACGGGCTGCGGCATTACCCAGATTTGGAGCGGCCAGTACACCAAGGTCAACAAGCCCCGCAGGTACTTCCCTTCGGGCGGTGCGGGAACCCTGGGCTACGACATTCCCGCCGCTATCGGCGCGGCGGTGGGCTCAAAGGGCAAAAAGACGGTCTGCCATATCGGGGACTTCGGCTTCACCTTCCTGGTGGAAGAGCTCGGCGTTGCGGCGGCCTATAAACTCCCCGTGGTGGTTCTCATCATCAACAATGCCTACCTCGGGCTCATCCGGCAGAATCAGAAATACGCCTATCAGTATGAGTACCAGGTGGCCATGCCGGAAAATAAAACCCTGATGGACTACGTGAAGGTCGCCGAAGGCTTTGCCTGCAAGGCGGAACGGGTCTTTACCTACGGGGAACTTGAAAGGGCCCTGAAGAACGCCGTGACCGCCAGGGGGCCCTATGTGATCGATATTATCGTGAACGATAATACGGACTGCGACATGGGGAACGACATCGCCCATATCCGGCATTTCGAATAAGGCCGGTATTCACCCTGGATTTTTTAACCCCGCAGTCTGCGGGGTTTTTTTCTAAGCGGGGGTTTTAAAAAATCCCCCATTATGATAGGGTAAACTGCTTGTTGAGGAGGCGTCATGTCGGATGAGGTGCGTGAGATTACCGCCCGCGTAAGGGTTTTGCGGGAAATTGAGGAAATATCCGCCGAGGCCCTGGCGAAGGAGCTGGGCTTCGACCCGGTGGAATACAACGAATGGGAATCGGGGAAGAAGGACTTTCCCATCGGGGTTTTGGTGGAGATTGCCGCCCGGTTCAAAATCGATCTTTCGGAACTGGTCACGGGGAAAAATTCCAACCTTAAGACCTATTGCCTGACCCGCGCCGGGGAGGCCCCGGAGGTCAGCCGCCGCCCCATGTACGCCTACTGGAACCTGGGCTATACCTTTCACCATAAAAAGGCGGAGCCCTTCCTGGTGGAGGCGAATCCCGAAACGGGCACTAAGCCCCTCAGCCTCAACACCCATCCGGGGCAGGAATTCGACTATGTCCTTGAGGGCCGCCTCCTTGTTTCCGTGGGGGGCCACGAAATGGAACTGGGCCCCGGGGATTCCATCTATTATGATTCCAACGAACCCCACGGCATGAAGGCCCTGGGCGGCAGCCGGGCGCGTTTTTTGGCCATGGTACTGTAATAAGGAGAGCTTGACGTGGATTTTTTGAAGAAGTACCTGCCCCGGAGCGAGTTTGAATCCTACGAGGATTTTTATCAGAATTATGCGGTTAACGTACCTGAGAATTTCAACTTTTCCTGGGATGTGATGGATGTGCAGGCCCAGGAAAAGCCCAATGACCGGGCCATGCTCTGGACCGATGAACTGGGCGCTGAGGCTGAGTTCACCTACGCCGACATCAAGCGCCTGACCAATCAGGCCGCCAATGTGCTCCTTGCTGCGGGCATCCGCAAGGGTGACCCGGTGATGCTGATCCTCAAGCGCCGCTATGAATACTGGCCGGTGGTGCTGGCCCTCCACAAGATCGGCGCCATCGCCATCCCCGCCACCCATCTCCTCACCGTGAAGGACATCGTGTACCGCTGCGAGGCGGCGGACATCGTGGGCATTGTCTGCGTGGATGATCCGGAGTTGATGTGCCGCGTGGACGAGGCCGAAGCGAAGCTTAAGGTCAACGTCAAATCTGCGGGCAAAACTGCCCGGGCCGGGACTCCGGCGGCGCTCCGGTACAAGGCTTTTGCCCGCTCGGTCCACACCCCGGCGGATGCCAGGCCGGCGGATGAAGCGGCAAAACTCCTGGCCGAACGGGCCGACAAGGCCATCCTTGCCGCCGCCGGCGGTCCCGGCAGCCTGGCAGCCTGGAACGATTTCAACGCCCTGTCGGCCAAGGCTTCCGATAAGCTGGAGCGGCCCCCTCAGGTCAACACCAACGATGATATCATGCTGCTGTACTTTACCTCCGGTACCACGGGGATGCCCAAGATGGTCCGCCATAACTTCAGGTACCCCTTTGGGCATATCGTCACTTCCAAATACTGGCACCAGGCCGTCCCCGGCGGGCTCCACCTGACCGTGGCGGACACGGGCTGGGCAAAGGCGGCCTGGGGGAAGCTCTACGGCCAGTGGCTCCTTGGGACGGCGATCTTTGTCTACGATTACGACCGCTTTGTCCCCAAGGTAATGCTTGATGTTATCACCAAATACAAGCTCACCACCTTTTGCGCACCCCCCACGATTTACCGTTTCTTCATCAAAGAGGATCTCTCCAAATACGATTTTTCATCTTTTAAAATGTTCTCCGTTGCGGGGGAACCCCTGAACCCGGAAATTTATGAACAGTTCCTCGCCGCCACGGGGATCAAGCTCCACGAATGTTACGGCCAGACCGAGCTCACCGTGGTGATGGCCACCTTCCCCTGGCTGGAACCCAAGCCCGGCTCCATGGGTAAGCCCGCCCCCGGTTACGACATTGATTTATTGAAGGATGACGGCACATCCTGCGCCATGGGCGAGGAAGGCCAGCTCGTGGTCCGCACCAACAGGATAAAGCCCCTGGGGATGTTTGACGGCTATTACCGGGACCCGGACCTGACCCACACGGTCTGGCACGACGATATCTACTACACCGGTGATGTGGCCTGGCGGGATGAGGACGGTTACTACTGGTTCGTGGGCCGCTCCGACGACGTGATCAAAAGTTCCGGCTACCGTATCGGTCCCTTTGAGGTGGAAAGCGCCCTCCTGGAACACCCGGCGGTACTGGAATGCGCCATCACCGGGGCGCCCGATCCGGACCGGGGCGCCGTGGTCAAGGCCACGGTGATCCTCGCCAAGGGATATACGGCCTCGGAGGAGCTCAAGAAGGAGCTTCAAGATCACGTGAAGAAAACCACCGCCCCCTACAAGTACCCCCGGATTGTGGAATTTGTCACCGAGCTCCCCAAAACCATCAGCGGCAAGATACGCCGGGTGCAGATCCGGGAGGAAGACCAACAGTAATGAGTATAAGCGGCGGCTATGTTTCCCATTTGATCGGGAATGATCACATCGACAGCGATCTTTACAACAAATTCAATGTCAAACGGGGACTCCGGAACGCAGACGGTACCGGGGTTCTGGTGGGGCTTACCCGGATCGGCGATGTCCACGGTTATATCATGGACGAGGGCGAAAAGGTCCCGGTGGACGGCAAGCTCTACTACCGGGGTATTGATGTGGAAGATATTGTCGCCGCCGCCGCGCGGGAAAAGCGCTTTGGCTTTGAGGAAACGGTGTACCTGCTCATGTTCGGGGCATTGCCCAACAAAAAGGAGCTTGAGGCATTCACCACCCTCATGGGAAACTGCCGGACCCTGCCCCTGAACTTTGCCGAGGACAGCATCATGAAGCTCCCTTCACGGGATATCATGAACAAGCTTGCCCGGTCGGTGCTGACCCTCTATTCTTACGATGAGGACCCGGAGAACCAGAGCCCGGAAAATGTCCTCCGCCAGTGCCTGGAACTGATCGCCCGGTTTCCTACCATCGTAGCCTATTCCTACATGGCGAAGAAACACTACTTCGATCACGAAAGTCTTATCATCCACCTGCCGGAAGCCGCCTGTTCCGGCGCGGAGACGATCCTCTCCCTTATCCGCCCGGATCAAAAATACACCCCCCTTGAGGCGGATATCCTGGACCTGGCCCTGGTCCTCCACGCCGAACACGGCGGGGGCAATAATTCCACCTTTGCGGTCCACCTGGTTTCCTCCGCCGAGACCGACACCTTTGCCGCCGTTACCGCCGGGATCGAGTCCCTCAAGGGCTTCAAGCACGGGGGGGCCAACATCAAGGTTATGGGGATGATGGAGGACATCAAGAAAAACGTGAAATGTTGGGAGAGTGAAGAGGAAGTGTCCGCCTGCCTTGCGTCTATTCTCCGGGGGGAAGCCTACGACGGCAGCGGGCTCATCTACGGCCAGGGCCACGCGGTATACACCAAAAGCGATCCCCGGGCGATTCTGCTGCGGGATAAGGCCGCCGGCCTTGCGGAAGAAAAGGGCCTTATGAGGGAATTCAACCTCTACCGGCTCATCGAGCGGCTGACCCCCGGGGTCTTCAAAAAGGTGAAGGGCTCCGATAAGGACATCTGCACCAACGTGGACTTCTATTCCGGCTTCGTCTACACCATGTTGGGCATCCCCTGCGAACTCTTTACCCCATTGTTCGCGGTCAGCCGCGTGGCCGGCTGGTGCGCCCACCGCATGGAGGAGATCATCTCCGGGGGCCGGATCATCCGCCCCGCCTACAAATGCGTCCAGCCCCGGCTGGAGTATGTACCCATGGAGAAGCGGTAAAAGAACGGTCATCGTTTTTGCTCTTTTTGATCCCGCTACGCTATACTATAATTGAGGTGTAAATGTCTGACGGATATGATGATAATGACTATGATGTGCTTTATAAGGGGCGGTATGTCTGGGATCGGCGAAAAAATGAAGCGAACAAGAAAAAGCATCGGATAAGCTTTGAAATCGCCGTAGATGTATTTGATGACCCGTTCTATTATGAAGTGTATGATAAACGGAACTCCGTCAACGAGGATAGATATAATGTTACCGGGGAAGTAACCGGGTTAGTTAATGGGAAATTTATCACTGTTTCAGTTACATACCGGAATGGCTTGATCCGTATTTTTTCAGCACGGAAAGCGGATGCAATGATGGTAAGGAGTTATTATGAAGTTGTCGAATCGAACTTTAGATGAGAAGATGAGAATAGACAGAGAACTTGCGGAGATGGATAAGCACCCGATTGACTACTCTGATATTCCGCCTATGACCGAGGAGGAAATGAGGAGCGGACACTTTGGCCATGAGGAATTTTTACGCAAGCTGCCCCCTGATATCTTAACAGAAATGGCCCGGCGCAGGCTTGCGGAGATACGAGCCGCCGGATACGAAATCCCCGAACACGCGCAAGCCCGGTAACCCCCAAAAATTTAACCACGAACCGCACTAACAAAGACTAAAAAGTTCGTGTTTTTTGTGTCATTCGTGGTTAATTTCCTCCTATTCGTGGAGTTTGGTTTTGCCAAACTCCTTAAGGATTAAAAAATCAAAGATTTTTTAATCCTCCTCCTCCTTAACCCTGAACGCCTCTGCCGCCTTGATCACCTCGTCGGCGATTTTGCCGCCGATGGGGGCGTAGTGGTCGAAATTCATGGTGAAGGAACCGGTGTCGCTGGTGATTGAGCGGAGGTCAATCGAATAGCGGAGCAGTTCCGCCTGGGGGGCCTGGGCTTTGATTTCCGCGATGCCCCCTACGGAATCTTCCCCAAGGATCTTGCCCCGTTTGCCCGAAAGGTCGGACATCACGTCCCCCAGGTACTTATCTTCCACAAAGACCATCAGGTTCATGATGGGTTCCAGCAGGGTGGGGCCGGCCTGGCGCATGGCTTCCCGAAAGGCGTTCCGGGCGGCAAGTTTAAAGGCCAGTTCGGAGGAATCCACCGGGTGGTACTTGCCGTCCACAATCTTGACCTCCACGTCCACCGTGGGATAGCTCGCCATGGTGCCGTAGGCCATCCCTTCGATGATACCCTTTTCAATACCGGGGATAAAGTTTTTGGGGATTGCCCCGCCAAAGATGGCGTTGACAAATTTGTAGTTTTCACCCCGGCCCAGGGGCGCCAGTTCCAGCACCACCTTGCCGTACTGGCCGTGGCCCCCGGTCTGCTTCTTGTGGGTGTATTCGGCGCCGGCCTTTTTGGTGATGGTCTCCCGGTAGGCCACCCGGGGAATGTGGGTCTCCACCTCGACCTTCTGGTTCTGTTTGATCCGGTCCAGGATGATGTTGATCTGGAGTTCACCCATGCCGGAGATCACCGTCTCCTTGGTCTCCCCGTTGAACTGGTAGCGGAAGGTATGGTCCTCATCGGCGGCCCGGAGGAGGAATTCACCCAGCTTGTCGTCGTCTTTTTTCGCCACGGCGTTCACCGCCACCGAATGGACCGGCTCGGGGAGCCGCAGATGGAGGAAGTTGAGGGAGGTTTCCCCTTCGCTTATGGTATCGTTGGTTTTGAGGGTGGGGGATTTGGAAATGATCCCCACATCCCCGGCGTAGAGTTCCTTTACTTCCTCAAGTTTTTTGCCCACGCAGAGGTAAAGCTTACCTATCCGCTCCTTCTTGTTTTCCGAAACATTAAAGGCCTCCGAATCGGCGGCGAGCTTGCCGGTGACCACCTTGACCCAGGAAAGCTTTCCGGAGAACTGATCGAAGATGGTCTTGATCACCAGGGCGGAAAGGGGCTTGCCATTCTCGATGGGGATCTCATGCTCCTTGCCTTCGGCGTCCAGGGCCAGGTCCTTTGCGGTCCGGGGGTCCGGGCCGATATCCGCAATAAAATCGAGGAGGGAGACCAGCCCGGAATTTTTGGGGGCCGATCCGGCAAAGGCGGGAATGAACTTGTGTTCCGCCAGGGACTCAATAAGTCCGGTGTGCATCTCTTCGGCGTTCAGGGAGCCCTTGTCGATGTAATGCTCCATCAGGGTGTCGTCCCCCTCGGCGGCGGCTTCGATGAGCAGCTCACGGGCGGCGGCGGCGGCTTCCTTATATTCGGCGGGAATTTCACCTTCCTTCTCAAGGGCCGACCCGTCACCCTGGACGAACCAGGCCTTCTCGTTGAGTACATCGATAACGCCCTTATAGGCCGCGCCATGCCCCATGGGCAGGGTAACGGCCACCGGGCTGACCTTGAATTTTTCCTTTATGTCGGCAAGGGCCTTGTCAAAATCGGCCCGTTCATCATCCAGATGGGTAACGAAGATCCCCCTGGGCTTCTTGCGCCCCTCAAGGTTCCGCCAGAGCTTGATGGTTTCAATCTGCACCCCGGATCGGCCGTCGACCGTGAGCAGGGCAAATTCCGAAGCCCTAAAAGTGAGGATCACATCCCCCACAAAGTCCGAAGATCCGGGGGTGTCAAAAAGGTTGATCTTCCTGCCGTTCCGCTCCATATGGGCCAGGGCCGCATGGATGGAAATCTTCCGTTCGATTTCCTCAGGGGTCGAATCCCCCACGGTTTTACCGGATTCCACGGTTTCCGTTTTGGAGATAACCCCGCCCGCAAAGAGCAGGTGTTCAAAAAGGGTGGTTTTGCCGGTTCCGCCATGTCCGGCGATGGATACATTTCTGATTTGGTCCGTTGTATGACTCATGTGGGCTCCTTTCTATAAATATGATGGAACCCTTCCGGCGGATTGTCAAGAAAAACTTCACGCCACGACAAAGGCATGAAAAAAATTCACGGATTTTCACTGATTAAGAAGGAATTCTTTAAGATTTAAACCACGAACAACACGAACCCCACGAAAAAAATAAAAAAGGAAACAACAAGTTCGTGTTGTTAGTGTGGTTCGTGGTCAAATTCTTAAGTTCATGCGTTTGTCGTGTAATTGGTATGTTTTCCCCTTCCGGTATCACCAAAAATAGGGTATTATGCAAAGCATGACAAGCAGACTCCCGGACAAGATACCGTTTACCCTCCCACCCCCGCATTAGTCCTAAGAAGCACATTCTTGTTTCTTCTCCTACTGACCGTACTGAACTCAGTGCTCTTGCATTGGCCTTTCATTGTTCGTCT
>BNUU01000032.1 GCA_025997595.1 Spirochaetia bacterium
CAGGTGTCCTTTTTGCCCATGGAAAGCCATAAAAAACGCAATAGGACCCTTTTCGGCGGCGTGTCCGGGGCTTAGGGATACCTTTTATACCCCTTTCCCGGTCTTACCCCTGGAAACGTGCAATAGCGGGGTTACTTGGTAATCCCTAAAAATAGGCGGCCCCGGCCTTATGGGGCAAAGGATGGAGTTATGAGCGACAGGGAAACAAGGATTGTAGAGGTCTACCGGATAGAGGAAGCGCACGCGCTTGTTGATCTTGCCCGGTACATTGTGAAGGTATCGCGGGATCATCCCCTCGATGATGACGAAGCGGACGGCATGGACTATCTGCTTGAAAACATCAAAGCGATCATAGGGTAGGGGGTGGGTATGATTCCTTCATGGTGCAAAAAATGCGGGGTTGAATCGTTCAGCCCTGGGGGGCGGAATGTGGACGCGGCACTAATCGCGGCGGGGTTTGTCCGGGAAGAATCCTGCATAGAATACCAGGTAGGCCCGGATAGGGACCTTACTCTTTGCCGGGCAACATATACCAGGGGCAAGAGCGAAAAGGTATTTATCATTACCAATGAAAAGGGCGGCCCGGCCCCTGGGGGTGCGGCATGAGTACAAAATATATTGACCCTATGGAGGTGTCGGCCCAGGTGAACACCTTTGCATGGCTTTTAGGGCACATGGATTCTGATAGTGCTATCAATGAGGATCATAGCCTGGGCTTGCTTTGTATTGGGTACATGATTAGCGATAATGTGGACGCCATGATCGCCGATTATGATCAACAGCTTGGCATTGACAGACTGGGCAAAAAGGAAGTCCCGGAGGTATCGGCATGAGCGCGGCGATCATAGCATTCCCGGATGAAAAGGCGCGGGAATTATTGTTGAATGGGTGCTACCGGCTCCAGGATGTGAAAGAGGGCGGGCGCTTGCCCTCTGCGGTTGATAGGTATCGGGAGCGCCTGGAGCGTGAAGCGACGGAAAATAAAGCATATCATGCCCGGCTTGCTTCCCTGCGGGCGGCGGGGGTTCCTCCCCGGAGTGTGTGGGACCTTGCGCTAAACGGCGCGGCCAGTCTTGCGGATGTTGCCCGGCTTAATGTAGTGATACTGGAAAAGGCCCGGAATGTTGGAACTAAAACAATCCGGGAATTAAGGAATCTGCTGTTGAATAACGGCATAAGCCCCGATCCATCATGGGAGGAATGGGAGTCCCAGCAAGAGGCAAGGGAACAAGCGCGGCAAGGGTAAAGGCCAGGGGAGGGCAAGCCATAAGCGGCGGCCCTCCCCTTTATTTTGCCCCGGACGGACTGCACGCAAGGCATTGTAAAAGGACCATAGGCGCGTGTGGTGGCCCTGTGGTGCATTTACTCTGATAAAACGTATCTGGATACACATAAGGCGTTTTTCGCTTATTTGTGATTTAATATGCTGTTTTACTTCCGGGGCGACTTCGCTGTACGGCCCGCCTCGCGCGTGTTATGCGGACTTCTCCCTTTCGCCTTTACAATAATCCGGCGCCTGCTTTTTGGCCGTGGGATTGGAAGCGTTAAAAGGTCCCCTATGCTTTGCCGGTAAAAATCAGCGGCCTTGTCCTGGATGCGCTGAGGGTCAATTTCCAGGGCAAGGGAAAGGGCTTCAAAATCCGGGGAATAAAACCAGGCCATAGCTTCATCCTTTGCACGGTTCCGGTCTTTTTCCCGCTGTGCAGTTTCAAGGATTCCGCCCTTCACGTCCAGCATGGCGCGATTGATAATGTCAGCCATTAAAGCGCGGTATGCGTCTTTGGTTTTAATGGCTAGCATATCAACTCCCGATTATGGCGCGCTGTTCAATAATTGCCCCGTTAGCATTAAAGAATCGCGCTGTAGATTTTCCGATAAGTTCACCGTCAAGGTAAACATTAAGATACTGTACCACCTCTTGCCCCCCGCCTCCACCATTGTTGGCCATCATGCCCATAGCTTCCATCTGGTCCGCTGTGAATACCCCTTCGCCGCCGGTTGCCAGTATCTGTTGTACATCGCCCGCGCGCGGGTTTCCCGGAACAATACCGCCGTCTGCGAACGCGGGCTTTTTCGGCGGGTTTCTAAGTAATACCGCCATCTGGACTCCGCCCATTGCCGCCGCCATCGCCGTGAGTATCGGGACCATGGCAACTGCGGCCGGTCCAAACTGCATACCGCTGGAAACGGCTGACGCTATTGACTGCGCTATCGTTAAGGTGGTATCGACAATTTTCTGCTTATACGCCGCCATATCGGCTTTGTATTGCAGTTCCAGTTTTTCACGGGCCGCCTTCTCCTCCGCTTCCTTTTCCTTTGCGTCAAATTCCTCATTGATACGCATTTCTTCCTGTTTGCGCTCAAGCTCGTATTGCAGTACTTCATCGCCCGCTTCTTTTGCCGCGTCAATTCTTGCCTGCATATCATCGGCGGTCTGCGCTTCAATAAAGCCCGCTTCCATCAGCGCCTGATTACGCGCTTCCTCTATTTCACCTTTTTTTATTGCAAGTTGTTCATCTATGGCGGCGATTGCTTCTTCGGTATCATGCTGCAATTGCTCCAACATCATACCGCCGATCTGAGATACCATGCCCATTGTTTCCCCAGCTACTTTTTGCGCAGCCTTAAAAGTGTCAGAGTCGAACGGGCTTGTTTTAGCGGCCATTTCCTGAATCCGTTTCTGCCCAGCCGTTATATCGTCAAAGTTCTTAAGAATAGCTTCCCGCTCTTTGTCCCCCGCTGTTATATAGACGGAGGACGCTTCCAGGGCGTCCCGTTCCCGTTTGCGCTGCGCATCGTAAAGCTCCAATTCCAGGCGGAGGGCCTCCTCTTTGTTCCCGGATTGCTTGGCCTCCTCAATGGCGATTTGGGCCAGGGCATCCCCCTGTTCATTCAGCAGATCCCCCCGTTCCTTTGCCACTTCATTGATAGCGGCCTTGGCCTGGGTTTTCATCCCCTCTGTAACCTGGGCAAAGTTGGAAAGAAGCTCTGCTTGATCCGTTTCGCTTGCGGCCTTGAATTCTTCGCTCACCTCCATCTGTATCCGGGCGCGGTCTCGTTGCGCGTCAATAAGCTGCATCTGCAGGTCTACCGCTTCCTGAATGTTTCCGTTTTCCTGGGCTTGCGCGATAGCTTGTTCTGCCAGGGCGTCAGCCTGATCATCCATAAGCGCCTGAAACTCTTTACTACGGGCGGCGGCCTCCGCTACACCGGCCCCGATTGCAGACCATGAATCAATAAGGCCGAATGTGATCGGCGCGGTTGCCCGCGTTTCGTTATAGAGGCCCGTCGCGTCCAGCAGCGCCTTGGACGCTTGGGTGTGAATATCACGGTATGCCTTTGCGTGATCCTCCTCGATTTTTTGTATTTCGTATTCAGTAGCGTTTCTTTCCCTGGCAAGTTTAAGATCCGTCTGCAGAGCGTTATTGTTTGCTAAAACCTTTTGATTAATTTCCGTTTGCAGTTTCTTGTAGGTGGATATAATATCCCCCTGCTTTGCGGCCTCCGCTGCGGCTTTTTTCTGTGCATCGGCGGCAGCCCTGTTTGCGTCAACAATGGCCCTGAGATTGTTTCTTTCAACTACCTGGGCGGCGATCTTTTTGTCATAGGCGGCGATCTCTGCGGCGGCGTTCAATCCGTTTTTCTCCGCGGCAAGCTCTGTTTCGTTGCGGAGCTTAATCAATGAATCAAGATAGGCCTGGTTTGCGTTAAGCCGTCCCTCTGCGGCCTCTGCGGATGTAACAGCCCCGGACCGCTCTGCGGTTTCCGTATTTTTAAGGGCGCTCTGTAATTCTTCATAGGATGATACCAGTTCTGCGTTTTGTTCCTTCAGCACTTGGGCATTCCGTACGGCCGTTGCCTCTGCCTCTGATACACCCTCCATGGATGCGCCGAAAGCAATAAGCGCAGCCCCGGCAATCCCCAAGCCAGGAACAGCAAGCCCGATAGCAACCATGACCGTACCGATCCCCACGGCGATCTTGCCCAGGTTTTCAAGAAACCCTACCCATAACCCATTGAGAAAATTAACGGCGGGGGCAAGGAATCCGCTTATGGCGTCCGCTATGTTTTTCATTGCCTGCTGAATCTTTGCGGTTGCCACAGCTCCCCGCTCTGAAAGTTCATTACTCTTTTTCTGATCATCGTTTAAGGTTTTTGTTTTCGCGGACAGGATATCCGCGGCATTCCCGGCAAGGTTCACATTATCGGCGAATTCTTTTTGCGCTTTTGACCCGGCCTGAATCCCTTTGATCAACGCCGCCACAGCAACGATGATAGTGCCAATTACCGGCAACATAGCCTGAAAAGCCATAGTCACGGCGGGGATCATCGAGAAAATAGGCTTGCTAAAAACACCCGCCATTTTTTCACCAAGGGCGCCCATTTTGGGGGATACTCCTTGTAATGATGAAACCATATCATTCAGCTTCTTGTTCATCTGCATCTGCGCTTTTCCGAAACCCTGAACGTAAACCTTCCCCGCTTGTTCCCCTTGCTTTTCAAGGTCCTTGGCCATCTTTTCAAGGCGGGCCCTTGCTGCGTCGCAGTCCTTGTCCAGATCGTCCAGGGACAAGCGAATGCTTGCAAGTATATTTTGATAGTCTGCCATGGTGTTCTCCTACTCCTCTGTTGGTTTAATTTGCCCGGCAATATCGGGCATCCGCTCAATAATTCCGGCATCTTCCATGCTCCGGCCCACCGCGTTGTAAATCTCCCCTGCCTGAAAAACGGAGTAGATCTGTGCCTTGGTCAGGGGGTCCGTTCCACGCCAGGCGCGTATAGCTTCCGCCATGACTGTATTCCCGGCTGCCTTATATGCGGCGGCCTGGGCGTCAACACTTGCCTGGTCCGCCTTGCAATAAAGACTGGACAAGAAATTTTGCAGGCACATAAGCGCCGGGTGTTTCATACTACGGCACAGGATTTGACAGAGGGTGATCGCTTCTGGTATATCCCGAATTTTCAGCTTATCCAGGTTTTCAACTCCCCCCACTTCGTGAATCCGCATATATAAGGCTTCATGGCGGGCGGCGGCCTCGGCGTCTAATCCTTCAAAGGCACGGCTTAAAGCAGCTTTCTTTTTGTTAAAAATACTCATGTTCATTTTTTCCTCTCCTGTTTTATTTGCCGTTTTTATACCCGGCTCGGTTTGTTACCATCTCGTGCATTTTCCCTTCGCATCTTTAATACCATACTACTTTTTTTTGCCATGAATTATCCATTTCCTCTTTTTGCCCCCGGCGCTGTATCAGGGAGGCGGCAGAATCCGGCGCGTCATCATGGACACGATCCCCCGGCCGCCAGTCAAGACACTGGTTCATATAATCCGGGTCCGTTCCTTCATCCCATATCAGGCGCGGCCAGGCTTGATATAAAACGGTACTGATTTTTAATTCCTTGTTCATGCTTTCGTGGTACGTTACGGCATTAATCCCGATTTTCCGCAGCTCTGCGGCCAGGAAACCGCGATCCCCGTTATCCTCGAGCAACAGTTCCCGGCAATGGAATTCTTCATACTTGCCCTTTATCGAATAGTACCAATCCTGCACGTTCCCCCGGTGAATAAAGCCCGTAATATTATCCCCGGACAGGATAGTCAGGGCGCAAGAATCCGATCCGCCATAGGCTGCGTCCAGGTGTGCCGACACTGCGGTACTCCGCCATCCTTCCCGGTTAAATGGTCCCCAGGCGGGATTCTGGAATAAAAGCGAAGTATCCGATATGAATTCAAGGCTATAATTACAAGCCCATAAAAACGGACTGGTACTTTTCCGCTTTTCATCCTCTTCCTCTCTGGAAAGCATATTAAACTTTTCAATGGGGTATTTTTTTATATCGCATATTTCGGCTATTTTCTTGAATGCGTCGTCCCGGTGCCAGGGTGTCCCGCAGATTATTTTCAGGGCGCCGGGGTTTGCGATATTGGTTAAAACTTCGTCGAGATAGGTTTTCGTTTTCTCCCGTTCCGCTTCACTTACCCGGTCTTGCATGGTTATAATATCATCAAGCACTATCACATCAAGATGTGTTCCGGTTATCGAGCCCCCCATGCCGTAACCCTGTAGGTTCGCCTCCGGGGTGGTAGTTCTTTTGAAGTTGAACAATATCCGCCCGGTGTTATCGTCAACCTTTACCGGGTCTATGCCGTGACATACTCTGAATATATGCCTAATCTCCGGATGGTCAAAACTACTGGATATGGCGGAAAGGACATTGGCGCTATCCGTGAAGGTTTTCCGGAAGAGGCCGATCCGTGCGTCCGGGTGAAAAAGAATATAGCGGATTATTCCGGTAATAATAACGCTGGAAGTTTTGAAGCTCCCCCGGTAGGCCTGCATGGCATGGGTTCCGGGAGCATCCCACATATCCTTGATCCATTCATCGTGCAAGGGGGTCATCCGATTAAACCCCAGTATTTTCCCCAGGGTGGTAGCGGGTTCGTTCTTTATTTTAGTAAGAATAGTCTCAGCATCCATTATTTTTTCTCCTGTGGGGTTCCGTCAAAAATTGCTTGTAACCGCCTTTCTGATTCAGGTGTCAGGAATTCAAACTTCTGAATGGGAGGCTTAATCATATTTATATATTTTTGCAGCATGTCTGCAGCCTCGTCCCGGTCGGCGAATTTGTACGTTACTATGCTATGGCCTTGGGCATCGGTTTTTTCGTTTATGGAATCGATACAAACATCCAGACCTTTTTCCTCCAGCTGATCCCGTGTCATAAGCATATTACCATCCAGATCAATAATGTCGGTGATTCGATAGAAGGCCCGCTTCACCCAATAGTCAAACAGCTTTTTTTCCAGGGGGATTTTTTCCCGGCCCAGAATATCGGACAAGGTATCTGACAGGAGACTTTGAATCCGGGGGGTTGCCAGTAATCGTGAGGCAGCGCGGCGGGCGGTCTCGTTGCTTGCGCGGGGATGTGCCCGGCAATAGGCGGCAGTCCCATCGCGGAAGTTCTGGTCTATATAAAAGTTCACAAAGTCCCGTTCTGCTTTTGAATGCTTCATAGTTTCTCCTTATGACAATTTATGACTTTTTTGGTTGGCATGGGGGGAAGTATCGGCTTCCCCGGCCCTATTCGCTGCATGATTCCCCGGAAAGGTCGGCGAAGGGATTAGGGGGCGCGTCCTCCACTGATATGATTGTAAAGGTATGCCCGTTGCCGTCCCCATAAACTGCACTATAACTTTCCGGGCTGCTGCGATCCTCGCCAATGTAGAAAGCCTTCGCCTTGTCAAAGTGCATTTCGTCTTTTGTCCATGGTGATAGCGCCTCAAATGGTTTAAGGGGTATGTCCCCACGAAAGATTTTTTCAGCTACAGTCATGGGGTTGGATAGCTCCGATCTTGCGATCCGGGTCCGTTCATCATTCACGTATACAAGATAATTCATGTTTCTTTTCCTTCCCACGGTACTATGCCGCCAAGGGGTCGGCCCATATCCCCGCCAGGGTCCAGGCTATGCCCGGATGATCCCGGTCAGGTGATTCAAAATACTTCCCCGGCTTCCCAGATATCCCTTTGCTCCGGGGAGGTGTACACATCAGTCCCGGACGGGGGGATAGTTTCAACGGAAGTTTCAGTACTTCTTAGAGGGGTTGAAAGTGTTGAAAGTGCTGAAACTGCTGAAACTGCTGTATAAGTTTCACTACTTTCACTACTTTCACTACTTTCACTACTTTCACTACTTTCACTACTTTCATCTTTATATAATGATGTTGATAAAACTTCCTTGGGAATTGTCCATTGACCATAACCGGGATAAATAACCTTTCCCTTGTCTTTTAGTTTTCCAAGAGCCATTGATATTGCGGACTTGGATTTTCCCATAACTGCGGCAATATCCCCGGTTGTCATATATCGGGGGACCGCTTCCCGCAGTACCTCTAAAATCGCCTCCTGCTCAGGGGCGGCCCGTTCCCGTTCCGGCTTTTGGGTATTCAGTATATCTTGAATATCATCATCCGCCGAACCTTCCCAGGACATGAAAGGGGCGATTATCCCCCCTATGTCTTTTGATTGTATGGAGTATTGAAACCCGCCGCCGCCCGGCCCCAGGTTGTTCTTTTGGGGAAGGAATAGGCATCGATCCGTTTCTTTGTCCTTCGTGAATATCCATACAGACCGCGCCTTCGCGGTAAAGGCGATTGAACCGCCCACCCGGTAGGCTGCGTCCCCCTTACTTTTGTTGAGATGTTTAATCCCCACTATGGCGAACCGCTCCCTTTCGGCAAGGGAACAAAGCCCGTCCAGGGCCGCCCGTACTTCCTCATTACTGTTTGAATCTCCCCCGTCAAGGAAACCATCTAAGGGGTCCACAATCAATAAATGGAAATCATGTCCTTTTTCCCGGATCTGATTTATGGCATCCATGAAGGTGGATACTTTCAATAAATTCATGGGTTTGGTATTCCCGTCCGGGGCCCGTTCCCCTTTTATTATGGATATGCGGGAAACATCGGCGCCCAGAGCGTCCAGGCGAGGCCGTATCGTGTCCCCCGGATCATCTTCACTGCTTAGGATGATGGTATCCCCCAACATACACGGGGAGCCATCGGGGAAAGCTTTTCCCAGGGAAACCCGCGCCGCAAGGTCCAATGTTCCCTGGCTTTTCCCCATGCCCGGATCGCCCGCATAGATAGTCAGCTTTCCTACGGCTATACGGTTTTTCCATAACCATGTTATAGGCTCCGGCTTTATTTCTGAAAACGGTTTAATAATAGCGGTGGGTTCCTTGCGTTCTATCGCTGCCGCCCGCTTTATCTTTGCCGCCTCAGTCCTAAACTCGCGGGGGTCCATATCTGCCATACTAGCCATTTATGACCCCTGCCTCCGGTACTTTTTGGTTACAGTGACTGAATGCCTCAGGATCGCCCCTGCCTCGTAATACACCTTCATGGTTACAATGCCGTCTATAACGCTTCCCGCTTCGGCTTTGGTATCCTTTACAGCTTTGTAAAAGGCCTTTGACGTTATGGCATTTTGCGGTATACTCGTATTGGGTTGTTTCTTGTTTCTGCCCCCCGTGCTACCCAGGCCGGGGGTGTTTTTTTGTTTACTCATTTAGCGCTCCCTGCGGGGTCCGGGTTGCCCTCTGCCGCTACTTTTTCAATCCGGTTATCCGTTGTTGAATAAGTGATTGACGCAATACGGCCCCCGTGAATTTTACAAATGCAAGAGCATTCCCCATATTCGACCCGCCCGATATTCCCCCCAAGGGTTGCCGCAATGTTTAGCAGGGTGTCGATAAAAGGCCCCGGCTCGGCTTTGTTTTCCGGAGCTTTGTTTTTTGCGGTCATGCTTGGGCCACCTGTGACTGTCGGTCAAGCCACTTGTCCAGATCGGACCTGCGGAACCGGACCCCCCGCCGGATTTTCACCCGTGGTAAGTCTTCGATACGGTCCAGGGTGGTCACGCAAACTTTGAGAAATGATGCCGCTTCTTTGCGGGTCAGTACACCTGATTCTTGAATAGTGTTCATAAGATACCCCTTAATAAGACTGTTTCTTTTGTCTTATGCATAAAGGGTAAATAATTAGTTTAGATAAACATATTTTACCTTTAAGGGTAATTTACTAACTATCGGGGGTATTTTCTAAAATTTTCTTTATTTCAAGATAATCTGGTGACGGTTTCTTTTTCCCGTATGAGCCGCCATTGCTACTAAAACTATTTTTCAAGTCTGTTTCATTAAAAAGATTTTCTATCAATTTCCAGGGTGTAGGTTTATGCCCCATGTATCCAAAATATTGTGAAAGTGACACCTTTGACTTTTCCCATTTATAGCCAATATCGGTGTCGGTAATGACTTTTTCTTTAAGTAACGGTAAATCTTTCCCAAACTGCGGGTATTCATTAAATACTGCTAATGCCGTTAGGGGGTATACCGGCACATCCGGCCCTTCCCCCGCCCTATCTGCCAGTAATACAGTAGTTTCGTCACATGCAAGCCTTATCAATCCTTGGTCACCTAAACGGAACTGCCCCTTTTTTATTGCCCGTGTTACCCGCCTTAGATTTTCAAGCATTATATTTTCGATTTGTTCCTGTTCCTGGTCATTCATGTTATGCCGCCCCCTCGCTGCTTGCCGGTAACAATCCGCCGAAAATCTGAATCTGCGCCGCCTGGACCGCCGCCGCTTGCCCGTCAATGTCATGGGCGGAATAATGGGTCAACATTTTATCGGTCCGGTGTCCCGTCTGCATTTTCAAGAATCGATCATCTATTTTGCCTTTCATATATGCCGTGAAAAAATGGCGGAATCCGTGGACCGTATATTTTTTACTTTCCGCCGCCGATAATCCGATTTTCCGCAGGGCTTTTCGTAAATCACTTAATAAGACTTTTTCGTCCAGGGGCTTGTCTGTGACCGTATCCGAAAAAAAGACATATCCATCCACCCCCTGCCTGTGGGGATTCGACCGTGCAAGGTCAATGAGTGCATCCATGATGACAGGGAAAGGGACTTGAACGGTCCGGCTTTCCCCGTTTTTGGTTGTCTTTAATCCGTCGAAAGGATTGTAAGAATGAGAAACATAAAGGCAGTCATTCCCCAGATCGACCGCCCGCAGGCCCAGAATTTCCCCGGCCCGTAGCCCGGTAACACAGGCCAGCATATTGGCAAGTTTCGCCTTGCCGTTTTGCCAGTCCGCCGCAAAAAGTACCTTCACGGTTTCCGGCGTTAAAATCTGCCGCTCCCGTGCCTTGCCCGCAAAATAGACAATCCCTGCGGATAAATCGGTTTCAATCATGGACTTATTGAAGGCCCATTTTAAGGCAATGGTTCCGGCTTGTACGATTCGGTTTTTAGTAACCGCCGCAAGGGGTTTCTTGGTACTATCGGATTTTAGTTTTTCAAGGCTATCAATGAAGGCTTCAATATCGGCCTTGGTCAAGGAACCCAAAAGGCGATCCCCGAAAAAGGGTTTCCAGTACATTTCTATGAACCGATAAAAAGCATGGCAGTATTCCCGGTGGATCCCGTGGTCTTTCCGCAGACGTTCCTTGACGTAGGGGGACCGATCAAAGTCCCATACTTCCAAAAGAAAATCGATCAATCCCCGGTCTGCCTTGGTCCCGGTCATTATCGCCGATTTCACCAGACCCTTTTTTTTCAGTTCTTTGATGATGTTTTCGGCGTCTGCTGCGGTCATGTCAGCCCGCCGTATCTGGTCCACTATGCCGATGTTATGAACCGCCGCCTTCCCGGCCTTTTGCGGTATGCCGTCCGTGTACCATGCCCATGCGACTTTTAAGGCCTGCGGCCTGCTTGCCTGCCCGGTACATATCGGCTTCATGTAAGCCCCGGTCTTTTCATTCTTGAATTGGACGTAAAAATTAGGCCGCCCCGCCCGTTGCCATAAGGAAAAAGGACAATCCCGGATCATGGCTTCACCTTCAAAAAATGACCCCGAAAAGGCGTTTCTATCTGCCTTTTATCTGTCATTTTGCGTATAAGCAATGATTAAGGATTCCCTTTGTAAGGGTAGTCCCGGCCTAAGTCCTTATAACATAAAGAATTAGGTCAATGGAGGTAGTCGGAATTGAACCGACGACCTTTTGAATGCCATTCAAACGCTCTAGCCAACTGAGCTATACCCCCAAAGGAACCAGTTGAATATATCCTTCTAACCTGTTTATGTCAATATGATATTGAACAACTCTCCTTTGTCAATACAAAAAGCCAAACAGCCAAAGGGGGATTTTTTTGTCATACCCGTACTCAATATCATCGGCGGCAACCCAGGCGGCAGAATCCGCACCTGAAAGTTCCGCCTGCGCGTCTGCGGCCTTTAACTGCCGGCGGGTTTTGTGCCTGCCCCCAACTTCGATGAGGTATTTACCGTCCACGAAAAAATCCCCGGCATCGGGGAATACGATACTGTGTTCATAGGCAAGCTGATTCGCCAGAAAGGTTTCCCGCACATTCCCCGTGTCCCATGAGGGACCCTTAAACAGGTACATCAAATTGGTGTTTTCCAGAAAGAGCTTATCCGGCTTCTGCAAAACGCTGATGCCCCCGGCCTCTTTATAGAGGTTCCGGGTAAGCCGGGCTTCCGCCAGGTACTGAATGTAGGCAATCAGGGTCTGTCGGTTAATCCCAATCCGCTCGCCCAGCTTGCTGATATTGGGAATAAAGGGGGCGGATTCGGAAATAACAGCCAGGAGCTGTTTGAGTTTGGGGATATAGGCCATCTCCACCCCGCGCAGCAGGGGGAGCTCCATTTCCAGGATCATTGCCACCGTTTCCTCAAGCCGCATGGGGTAGAGGTCCGGACCCTCGGTAAAATAGGGGTAATAGCCGGCCTGCAAATAGGCGGCAAAATACTGAAAGGGCTTTATCAAAGCGCAGATTTCGGCGGAAATTTTCCCGTGGTTGTGCAGGATATCCTCAAGGCCGTACACCGGAAAGGCGGTTCCCGCAGTCAGGTTGAGGTATTCCCGGAAAGAGAGGCCCTGCATGGTATACACTATGGCCCGCCTGCTCAGGTCGGCCCGGGCATTGAGGATTTCCAGCAGGGAGGAGCCGGTAAACACAATGGAAAGTTCGGGGTAATCGTCGTACAGATTTTTGATAACCCGGGCCCATTCGGGGTATTTGTGAATCTCGTCAAGAAAGAGATGGGTTCCGCCCCTTTTCACAAAACGATCCGCAAGTTCCAACAGGTTATTCCGGGAAAACCAGAGGTTATCCAGGCTGGCATAGAGAACCCGGCCCGGTTCATCCCCAAAGGCCTCTTTCATGTGCTGTAAAAGCAGGGTGGTCTTCCCGGTCCCCCGTGCGCCCCGGACCCCAATCAGCCGGGCCTTCCACTGCACCTTATGGTTAATGCTGCGGACAAAATCCATGGAGGTATTGATAATCCGCCGCCGGGATATTTCTAAAAGGTCATCCATGGTTTTATACTAACATAATATGAAAGAAATGTAAAGTCAAACAACCAAAATTTTTATAAATTAGTCGTTATGGTAACCAAAAATATATATAAATTGATTGTTGCAATAACTATTTTCGTTGCCGCCGAACCTCGTAGAGCAACACCCCGGCGGCCACGGAAACGTTGAGGGAGTCGATGCGGCCATGGGAAGGGATGGCGATGAGGCCGTCGCAGTTATCCCGGAGGAGCCGGGAAATGCCTTCCCCTTCGCTGCCCAGGACAAGGGCGATACGGCCGTGCAGGTCCGTGTCGTAGGCGGCTTTGCCGGTCATGTCCGCGCCGTAGATCCAGAATCCGGCCGCTTTAAGGTCCTCGACGGCGCGGGGGAGGTTTGCAACTTCGGCGGTGGGGACCCAGTCAACCGCGCCGGCGGAGGTTTTAGAGATGACTTCGGCGTGCTTTGCGCTGCGGCGGTTCCGGGTCACCACCAGGTCCGCGCCGAACTGGTCACAGGAACGGAGGATGGCGCCGTAATTGTGGGGATCGGTAATTTCATCCAGGATCACCGCCAGGGCGTCTTTGCGCTCCCCGAGGCCGGCGATGAATTCGGCCAGGCTGATATCCACGCCGCCCCCGGAATCCGCCACTTCAAGGGCGATGCCCCGGTGGTCAGGGGCGTACCGGTCAAGGTCGTGGGTCCCCACCCGGTTCACCGGGATTTTAAATTCGGCGGCCAGGGAAAGGATCTCCCGCGCACGGGGCCCGGCTTTGGCCAGTAAAATCGGCCCGTGCTGTTTTCCTGATTTGATACGTTCTTCGATGGCGTGGAAGCCTGTTAAATAACCCATATCGCGCCGCTATTCATTAAAATCGTAGGTCTTCCCATAACGGACAATTTCCGCCTGGGGGTAGCCGTGGTCCGCAAGGTATTTTTTGAAGGCGGCCTGGGCCTTGGGTTCGCCGTGGACCAGGAGAATTTTCTTTAAACGGGAGGTATCCAGGGCATCAAGCCATTGGGTGGCTTCAAAATAATCGGCGTGGGCGCTGAAGGCGTTGATCTCCTCCACCTGGGCGCGGCGTTTAAACCACTCACCGTGGATCTTTAAATCGGTTTCCTTGTTGCGGATGCGGCGGCCCAGGGTGTTCTGGGCCATGTAGCCCACGGTGAGGATCGTGGTGTTGGGGTCGCCGATGCTGTTGGCAAGGTGATGGGTAATCCGGCCGGCCTCGCACATGCCGTCAGCGGAGATGATGATCAGGGGGCCGGGGTGATTGTTCAGGGCCTTGGACTCGTCCACGCTGGTGGTAAAATGGAGGCTGTTAAAGCCGAAGGGGTTCTTGTGGTGCTCGATAAAGGCCCTCTTGATTTCCTCGTCGTAACATTCGGGGTGGACCTGGAAAATCGTGGTGGCATTGGTGGCCATGGGGGAATCCACAAAAATCGGAATTTCCGGGATGATCCCGTCATCAACCAGGAGGTGGAAATAGTAGACCAGTTCCTGGGTGCGCTCGATGGCAAATGAGGGGATAAGGATTCTGCCCTTGTTTTTGACCGTCCGCTTCGCCAGGGCGGCAAGTTTTTCCATGGCGTCATCGTTATTATCGTGGCGGCGGTCCCCGTAGGTGCTCTCAAGAACGATGTAGTCCGGGGCCGGGAGTTTTGTGTCGGGGTTACGGATGATGGGCTTGTCATTGCGGCCCAGGTCGCCGGAACAGAGGATACGGCGCTCTTTGCCGTCCTTTTTTACGGTGAGAAGGGCCATGGCGGAGCCCAGGATATGGCCCGCGTCAAAAAATTCCAGGTTTACCCCATCGCCGATAGGCACGGGCCGGTTATAGGAAATGCCCACCATCTGGCTGGTGGCCTGGATGGCGTCTTTTTCAGTATAGAGGGGGGTCCAGGTAAATTTTTCACCCTTTTTCTGGGCCTGTTTCCGCAGATAAATGGCGTCATGGGCCTGGATATTGGCGGAATCCATCATGATAAGGCTGGCAATGTCCCGGCTGGCCGGGGTAGTATAGATGTTCCCCTGGTAGCCCCCTTTGGTCAGCAGGGGGAAAAGCCCGCAGTGGTCAAGGTGGCCATGGGTCAGTATGGCCGCCTCAATACGGTCGCTTTCGATGCCGAAATTCCGGTTTTTCCGGTCCACCTCGGCCCGGCTGCCCTGAAAAGCGCCGCAGTCCACGAGGTAGCTCTTGCCGTCAATCTCAAGCACATGTCTGGAGCCGGTAACTTCCTCGGCGGCGCCAAGGGAATAAAAGGTGATGTCCACTCTAGTTTTCTGCCCGGATGAGGGCTTCTCTGAATCCAACTTTGCCGATTAAGCGGGCCACGATGGGCATATCTACGGCCCTTATACCGGGGATAACCACCCGGATATAGTCCCCGGCCCGTTCATAGGCAGGTTTGAATCCCACCAGGGTCAGGCGGTCAAAGGCCTCCTTGGAATGCCAGGTATTCGTAAAGGCCCCCACCTGCACCCGGTAAATTTTCCCGTTATTCGGATTGGGCATATAGGGATTAATAAGAGCCGTACCCACATCCACCAACGATGGCAATACCACAGATTCAGGCCACTGTATTTGCCGGGGAGGAGGGCCAGACGGCGGCGCGGAGGGCGCCTGTACGGAAGCCGGTTGAGGCGCCGCCGGTTCAAGCGGCGGCATGATCTTAACTGCCTGCGGTGGCGGCGGTACCGCTGTTTGCTTCGTGGAAGAAACATTAGCTGCGGGGGCCAGAGCGATAATTCCCGCAGGAACCCCGGTTTCGGTCCCATTGAGACCCGGCGCACCGAAATTAACCGGAAGCTGGGAACCGTTGGAAGGAGCGTTAACCGGCGCCGAATCCGTGGACATAGCGTTGGGCGACATATTTATATTATAGATATTGATATTCGGTGACTGAGCCGACACCGGAGCCGTTGTTTGGGTCCTGGTATCAGTACTGTTATCAGTAGTGGCATTGGTTTTGGTATCAGTAAGGGTATCAGTACTGTTATCGGTATTGGTTCTAGTATCGGTATTGGTATTGGTATCGGTTCTGGTATCAGTAAGGGTTCTGGTATCGGTATTGGTATTGGTTCTGGTATCAGTAAGGGTTCTGGTATCAGTAAGGGTATCAACGGTACTGGCAGTCGATATCGACGACTCCGATACCGGCAAGGCCGTTGGCTGCGGGGGAGGAGGAGGGGGAGGGGGAGGGGCGGGTGGTTTTGGCGCAGGAGGTTTCGGCGCGGGCGGTGGTGTCGGCGCAGGTGCAGGAGCAGGAGGTGTCGGCGCAGGTGCAGAAGGTGTCGGCGCAGGCGTTTTCGGCGCAGGAGGAGCAACAGCAACAGCGACCGGGGCCTTGCGATCATCAACAACTTCCAGGATTATCGGGCTATTACCCTCGGGGGGCATACCCAAGCTCTTTGCCACACCTGTGGAAAGGTCTGCAATGCGTTCCGTCGAGGCGGAAATACGACCGATTACCGTTGCAATAACCTGTTTTTTGTTCTGGGGATTCGTCACCCTCACCGAAGTACCAATAGGTAAGCTTGGATGGGTGATGTTCAGCTCCTCGGTATTTATATCCTGGGACCCCTTGCCCTCCTGATGGAAATTCCGTATTTGGGCCTGAGCGGTACAAATTACAACAGAGACAACAGCAAATAATAAGACTGCAATCAGCCGTTTCATCCTTTCCTGACACCTCACCCGAAGGGAACCTAAAACGATCTATGTGGCTTATTATCACGGCGTATTATCGGCAATATTAAGCTCAACTTACTAAATACTAACATTAAAAGTATAAATAAAATAGGGGGAAAAGCAAAATTTTACCAAATTTTATGATAAATTCAGTTTTTTGCCCTCTATTTATGTGCATTGGTACACTTGCCGATTCCCCCGCCACAGACTAAACTGGTTGTAATGATGCAATTCCGGTCTACCCAGTCCCACGATGCGCTGGTTTCCTTTAAAGATGCGGTCCTCCATTGCCTGCCCCCCGAGGGGGGGCTCTACGTGCCCACCCAAACGGTGGATATGCGGCAATTTTTTCTATATATGGATTCCGGCACCACCTATCCCGAGCTGGTAGCCACGGTGGCGCCGGTGCTTTTGGAGGGGGAGCTGAACCCCTTTTCCGCTTCCCGGGTGGCGGAAAGCGCCTTCAATTTTGAGCCCGAGATCAAGCAGCTTGATGAGGGGCTTTCGGTCCTGAACCTGTACAACGGCCCCACGGGGGTTTTTAAGGACTTCGGCATCGCCTTTCTGGCGGCGGTTATGGAGGAACTCCTTAAGAATTCCAGCCCCGCCATGGTCCTCTCCGCGGCGCGGGGGGATACGGGGGTGAGCATAGCCCACGCCTTTCATAACCGGGAGGGCATTACTGCGGTCCTCCTCTACCCTGAGGGACAAATCCGGGGACTGGAAAGCGCAGCATTCGTGCCCAATGGGGGCAATATCATCCCCATCCAGGTGAGGGGGACCTTTGACGACTGCCAGCGGCTTATCGCGGCAGCCATTAACGACCGGCCCTTTGCGGACCGCTATTGCCTTACCAGCGCCAATGCGATTAATCCGGGGCGGCTTCTGCCCCAAACTTTCTACTATTTATATGCCTTTATCAAAATAAAGAAGTACCTCCACGGGGACCTGGTATTCAGCGTGCCCTCGGGGAACTTCGGCAGCCTTATCGCCGGGCTCTACGCCTGGAAGTTCGGCATGCCCGTAAACGGCTTTATCGCCGCCATGAACGCCAATAACGCCTTTGGGGACTTTATCCAGGGGAAAAAGTTCATCCCCCGGCCTCCAATCGTCACCAATTCCCCCTCCCTGGACGTAAGCATCCCCTCAAACTATGAGCGGCTCCAGTCCTTTTACGAAGAAGCCCCGGCGGTCATGCGGAACATGGTGTACCCCGCCTCGATTGACGATGCAAGCACCCTTAAAACCATGGAAGAGGCCTGGAAAAAATACGGCATCCTCCTGAACCCCAACAGCGCCGTTGCCTTTGCGGCGGCGGAAAAACTCCGCGCCACCCGCGACTTCGACGGCCACATCCACACCGTGGTCCTTGCCACCGCCCATCCCGCCAGGGATGCCGCCCTGGTTACCCAGACCACGGGCCAAAAGGTCGAAATCCCCCCCCGGCTTGCCCTGCTCCAAAAACCGGTTGACCCCATCGCCCTCATCGATCCCCAGCTTGATGCCTTGGAAGGGGCGATTGCGAGCTGCCTGTAAACGGCGCCTTTTGTGTTCCCACACGCATCCTCTCGCCATAGTATAAAAAACCGGCAGATTTCCTTGCCGGCTTGTCGCTTTAATAGCCATCGAACATAGAGTTCTTTATGTATTTACACTGGTTTCAAGTAATTTTTCAACTGCCCGTTCAATAAACGCAGAACGGTTTTTTGTTATGCGGTCAATTCGGCTTACAAGCCCCGCATCCATGCTGATATTGAACTTCCGGGCCCGCGGTTTTAAGGGATACAGTGCAACTTCGCCGACAAAGAATGTACCGCTTTTCTCCCACTCATGCCAATCTGCCCATTGTTTTTTTATTTCTTCCAGCGTCCGGGGCTCCGGCAAATTATCCTCGCCATCGGCATAAAGGGCGAGCGCCTCATGGGCCATTCGGAGGGCATCGGCATAATTTGTCCCCGCGGAAAAACAACCCGGCAAATCAGGAAATACCACGCCAAATTCCTCACTCCCTTCTTCATACTCAAATAACGCAATGTAATTTTTCAACTCGGTACTGCTGTAGCGTTTAGGCATTTGCTTGTTTCCTTAACACAAATTTATTGTATACACTTTAGTGTATCGTGTCAAGTGATTTTTAAGCTCTCATACCATGGAGCCGTCTCTTCATGGGAGACGGCTCCATCCAACGAGACTAGAGGGGGCATCATCGTACCCGCCATAGCATAAAAAAACCGGCGGGTTTAAGCGCCGGTTCAGAGGGGGGCCTCATCGCCCCCCCTCTGTTTCACCGGACAGCGACTTAGTTTTGTTTGATCTTTACTTTTACCCTTGCCATTCCGACCCAATATTCGTTGTTACCGGCCCCGCGCGCGGAATACCGTATGGTGAATTTGCCATCCTGAATATCAGCAAGCGGTATATCACGGCTAAACTTTATACCGCTATTTATCCATGTATGGATCGCATTGTTATCGAACTCAAAAGTCCGGGTAACGCCTATTTTCGTCCCATCCGATTTCTTCAGTATATCAACATCAACAAATGTGTCATGCAGCTCTTGTATATCCGCATCAACGGTAATTTCAGCGGTTGCAAACCCAAAAGCTCGTAAATCACTATAATTGAAGTCACCAATCTCCTTAAGATCAATGGTATCCGATTGTGTCGTATGCGCAACACCCATACCCAAAAACCCAGCGTCCTCTCTGACTTTAAAATCGTCCCGTTCGCTTATCCATTCGAACTCTGTTTTAAGAGGGTTGACCTCCTCCGCCATATTTTTAAGTTCAGCGATTTTAGCGGTATTAAGAGTAAACTCAGTATTGAGTTTTTTGCTGTCGTTGATTACTAACTTTCCAGCCACGACTGGAGGGTTAGGAGAATACGTTAGCGTCCAAACAGGAATATTACTCGGGATTCCATGGTACACCACTCTATCAACAACATTTCCATCCGGGTCTATGGAAACTTCAACAAAGTACTCGATAAAAGTATATGCAGCATA
>BNUU01000033.1 GCA_025997595.1 Spirochaetia bacterium
TGAGAAGCACCTCGGCGATGTGTACCTTAACGGGATGTCCTTCTACGAAGTGGTAAAATATGAGGATTTACTTGCCCCTGCGCTGCGCACGGAAATTCTGGATGACTGGACCAATAAGATGACCCCTATCATCAATCCTGAGCAGACACGGTATGTGTGGTACGCCAGGGTCGATGAAAAAACCACCACCATTTTTGCCAATTTCCAATCCTATGATCCCAACAAGGAACTTGTGGAAATCAATGTCCGCAGATCCTGTTTTTACCCCGAGATCACCGGCATAGACTATGTGACGGTATCCGGTTTTGAACTGGCCCAGGCGGCTACTCCCTGGGCGCCGCCGACGGCGGATCAGCCGGGGCTTATCGGACCGAACTGGGCAAAGGGTTGGATCATAGAAAACAATATTATCCACGATGCGAAGTGCAGCGCAGTCAGTATCGGCAAGGAAATTTCGACCGGCCACAATCAGTATACCAGACGGGGTGACAAAGCCGGATATAATTATCAGCTTGAAGCGGTGTTTTCAGCACTGGGTAAAGGGTGGAGCAAGGAACATATCGGTTCGCATATTATCAGGCATAATACGATATATGACTGCGGGCAAAATGCCATAGTCGGACATTTGGGCTGCGTGTTCTCGGAGATCTACGATAACCATATCTACAACATTTCTGCCAAAAGGGAATATTACGGACACGAGATAGCGGGCATCAAACTCCATGCCGCTATCGATGTTCAGATCAGGCATAACCGTATACATAACTGCTCATTGGGCACCTGGCTGGATTGGCAGGACCAGGGCGCCCGGGTGAGCCGAAACATATTTTACAATAACAACCGCGACCTGTTTGTTGAGGTTTCCCACGGGCCCTTTGTAGCCGACAGCAATATATTTGCATCAAAGGATTTCCTCACAAATGCGGCGCAGGGAAGTGCGTTTATCAACAATCTCATTTGCGGCGACATGCAGTATTACGATGTGCTTGACAGGGCAACGCCGTATCACCTGCCGCACAGCACCCAGGTTAAAGGCTACACGGTGGTATTCAGCGGGGATGATCGTTGGTACAACAATATATTTGCAGGCGCAGCCGACAGGGGGCCTGCGGCAGGAGAGAGCCACGGTACATTCGGAACCGGTACCGCTCAGTATGACGGCCAGAGTGCATCACCCGAGGAGTATCTGCAGCGGGTAAAGGATCGGAACCTGGGCGATTTCGGAGCGTTTCTTGCGGAAGGTAAGCAGCATGTCGCCGCGGACGGCAACGCATACTTCGGCAGCGCAAAAGCATATGCCCGGGAAAAAAATCATATCGTTGACGCGGGATTTGATCCGAAGGTGAAGATCATTGAAGAGGGCGAAAAGGTATTTTTGTCCCTTGAACTCCCGGCGTCTATTGCTAAAATAGACTCGAAGGTCATTGATACCAATACCCTGGGCCGGGTACGGATCGCCGACGCTAATTTCGAGAATCCCGACGGCAGTGAGCTCGTGGCGGACGCCGATTTGCTGGATGAGGCGCGCAGCAATGGGACCATCATCGGCCCGATTGCTGCGTTAAAGAGCGGGGCAAACCGCGTTAGGGTGTGGTGAAAAGACGCGGGGGCGCATGATGATGCGGTGATGCGCCCCTCTTTGACAAAATTCCCAAATTTCCTTATATTAGTAGCATCAATCTGCAGGATTGACGGTTTTCAGGCAGCTTCCCTCGTATTAACCTGCGTATAATGCGTATAAAGCCTCCGGATGAAGTATGCAATCGTCGATAAAGAAGGAGCGGGAGGTGATGTTTCATGGAAATTGAAGGCGCCGTTGTAAAGTTACTCGAATATGCGAAGGAAAAGAAAAGCATCTCCTTTGATGAACTTTCTGATTTTCTGCTGCCCGAGGATATCGCCGATTCCGGCAAAATGGAACAGCTCCTGGCCTTGCTGAACGCAAACCATGTCCGGCTCGTTGAGGAAGAAATTGATGACACGGAGAAGGTGAGCCGGGAAAAGGCCGGGGCGGATACAAAACACCTCAAGTCCGAAGAGAAGGAGTCCTCGCCGGACGACCCCATGCGGATGTACCTGCGGGAAATCGGGAAGGAACATCTCCTCACCGCCGAGCAGGAGGTGGAACTTTCCAAACAGATAGAAAACGGAGAAAATATCATCATGGGGGTCATCAAGAAGTCGGGGATGGTTATCTCTGAATTCTACCGTATCCACCACCGGGTCCTTTCAAGGAAGGATCCCCGGCAATTGGGCTTAACCAGAAAGGAAGCGGTCGAATATTTCACCGAGTGCCGCCGTCTGAACCAGTGCTACCGGGAAACCCTCAGGGTAATCGGGGAAGACCTCAAAAGCTACATTGAAAGCAAACGGCAGATCATCAAGGTTGGGGGGGATATTTTTGAGGACCCGGCGCTTTGCGCTCTGCGGGGCAATATCCTCTCAGGGGTCGAAGGGGCGGATATCCACCCGGATGAGGTGGCGGCCTTTTCGGAAAAGTACATTCAGACTGCAAAAAAAATAAAGCGCTGCAAGAATGAGCAGGAACGCCTTGAAAAGCGGCTCCGGGTGGGTTCCACAAAGGAACTGCGGGCATTGGGCCGGGGCCTTACCTTCAGGGAAGAACGGGAACGGCTGGAAGGCGTCCTTGGACTCAGCTCCGACGAAATCAAGGAGCTTATCCAGCTTATCCAGGTTACGGAAAAAAAGCTCCTGGCTTTTGAATTGGAGTTTGAGGAATCCGTAGAAAACATCAACCTGCAGGCGCGGGAGATAAACCGGGGACGGGTGATGATGAAAAAAGCCAAGGATCGGTTTACCCGGGCAAACCTCCGGCTGGTGGTTTCCATCGCCAAGCGGTATTCCAACCGGGGGCTTCTTTTCTTCGACCTGGTTCAGGAGGGGAATATCGGCCTTATCAAGGCGGTGGAAAAGTTCGATTACCGCAAGGGCTTTCGATTTTCCACCTATGCGACCTGGTGGATACGGCAGGCCATAACCCGGTCCATCTCGGATCAGGCCCGGACCATCCGGGTGCCGGTACACATGATCGATCAGATCAACAAGGTGGCAAGGGAATCCAAAATTCTCTTACAGGCCCTGGGCCGGGAGCCCACGGACGAGGAAATTGGTGAGCACCTGGGCTGGGCAGGAGCGCGGGTAAAGACGGTGAAAAACGTGGCCCGGGAACCCATCAGCCTTGATACCCCTGTCGGGGAGGATGAGGATTCCATGCTGGGGGATTTCATTGAGGACAAGGACGTTGAAAACCCGGTGAATCAGACCGTCTCTACCCTGTTCCAGGAACAGATTGCCGAGGTGCTTTCCACCCTGCCTCCCCGTGAACGGGAGATACTCAAGATGCGTTTCGGCCTGGACGAAGGATATTCCCTCACCCTGGAAGAGGTGGGTCTCCTCTTCAACGTCACCCGCGAACGGATCAGGCAGATTGAGGCCAAGGCCCTGCGCCGGCTGCGGCATCCCAAGCGGAGCCGCAAACTGAAGGAATATCTGGACCGGTGAAGAAAACGGGGACCGCCTTACCGCTTATGCTGTTATCGAACACGTCTAATGTTTGAGCATCTTCTTCCGCATTGATTCCAGCCGGTTCAGCGCTTCGTAGAGGGTTTCATTTTTTTTCGCAAAATGAAAGCGGATCAAATGATTCACCGGTTCACGAAAAAAGCTGGAGCCGGGAACAGCGCCGATGCCCACTTCCCGTGCCAAGGCTTCGCAAAATTCAAGATCGCTTTTGTAACCGTATTCGGAAATGTCCGCCAGAACGTAATAGGCCCCTTCCGGCGGGATGTGGAGAATCCCCGCATCCCGCAGGCCGTTAACAAAGATGCTGCGCTTTTCAGTATATTCCGCCAGCAGCGATTGGTAGTATTCAGGCGGAAAGCGCAGCGCCGTGACGGCTGCTTCCTGCAGGGGGGCCGCCGCGCCAACGGTGAGAAAATCGTGGACCTTTCTGGCGGCCTCAATAATCCGTTCCGGGGCAATAATATAGCCCAGCCGCCAGCCTGTGATCGAGTAGGTCTTGGAAAGGGAACTGCACGAAATGGTGCGCTCAAACATAAGCGGCAGACTGTTAAAGTAAATGTGTTTATGGGGCGCGTACACGATGTGTTCGTATACTTCGTCGGTGATAACATAGGTATCATATTTCGCCGCCAGCGCGGCAATGGTTTCAAGCTCCGCGCGGGTAAAGACCCGGCCGCAGGGGTTTGAGGGGTTGCAGAGGATGAGGGCCTTGGGGTTCTGTTTAAAGGCCGCTTCCAGCACATTTGCGTCAAAGTGAAATTCCGGCGGGACCAGGGGCACGTAGATAGGCTCCGCCCCGGCGAGAATGGCGTCGGCGCCGTAGTTTTCATAAAAGGGCGAAAACACAATAACCTTGTCGCCGGGGTTGGTGACGGTAAGCATGGCCGCCATCATCGCCTCGGTGCTGCCGCAGGTAACCACAATTTCCTTTTCCGGATCGATGACCCGGCCCATGTGGTAACTCTGTTTTTCCGCAAGGGCGGCGCGGAAATTCGGCGCACCCCAGGTAATGGAATACTGGTGCGGCCCGGGACCTGCAATTTTCGCAAGAGCGTCGGTAAGTTCTTTTGGGGGATCAAAATCGGGGAAACCCTGGGAAAGGTTCAGGGCGTTGTACCGCATGGAAATCCGGGTCATCCGCCTGATAACCGAATCGGTAAATTGGGCGCTCCGCTCGCTTAAATCTTTCATGTTTACAGGTTACAGCGCAATCGCCCGCTTCACATCCACCGGAAACACCCCGAAGAGCCTCTCCAGCGGCGATGAAAGGGTAAGCGAAGCCCCGGCGATGCGGTTGTAAATCTCCACCACAGCGGCAAGTTCCGCCGGGTCCTTTGAGTATATGGCCGAAGAATAGGCTGCGCGGAACAGCCCCTTTTCCGCCAGTTCCCCGGTGGAGAGGGAGCCGTAGCGCCGCTTGGCCTGGCTGTCCACCACTGCCGCAGGACCGTCGTATCCAATCGTGAAAATAAAGTCGCCCCTGGACAGCATTCCGGCCCCTACTTTATCACGGAGAAGGAATCCTTCCCCACGCCGCAGAGGGGGCAGACCCAGTCATCGGGGATGTCCTCAAAGGCGGTTCCCGGCTTGATACCCCCGTCGGGGTCGCCCTTCGCGGGATCGTAAATATAACCGCAGGTGTCACAACTGTATTTTTTCATATGTACTCCTCAATAAAATCATAGTATAATGACGCCGTAAAATAAAGGGGGGATATATGCTGCCTGCGGTTGATTTTTTTGGTACGCCCGTTACCCGGCTTATCATCGGGGACAATTCTATGGCGGGGCTTTCCTATATTCCCAAACAGCACCTCAGCAACGAGATGCTGGATTACTGGACCGCGGATAACTGCGTCAAAGCCCTCTTTGAGGCTGAGAAAACCGGTTACAACGCCTATATGGCCGTGGCGGACCCCTTTATCCTGCGGGTCATCCGGCAGTACAAGAACGAGGGCGGGAAGATGCACATCATGTTCCAGACCTACCCCCCGGTGGACCTTGAGGTCAACATGGTCCAGATGAAGAAGCTTAACCCCATCGCGGTCTACCACCAGGGCACCACCGCCGACATCTGGCTGGAGGAGGGCAAGGCCGATTACCTGCGGGACCGGATCAAGCGGCTCAAGGATATGGGCATCCCCACGGGCCTTGCCACCCATGTGCCTGAAATCCTTGTCCGGGCGGAGGAAGAGAACTGGGGCCTGGATTACTACATGACCTGCCTGCAAAATTCCCGCAAATACGAAAAAGAAGAGAGTACATTTTTGACGGGGAAGGAAAAAACCATCGTTTTCCGCCTGAACGACCGCTGGGACATGTTCAAGGTGATTAAACAGATCCAAAAACCCTGCATCGTCTTTAAGATTTTCGCCGGGGGCCAGATGTTCTACGACAAAACCGAAGCGGAGATCCCCGGCCTGATCGAAAATTCCATGCGGGAAGTCTACGCCAACATCAAACCCATCGATATCGTCCTGATAGGGGCCTTCCAGAAGTTTAAGAACCAGATTAAGGAAAACGCTGAAATCTGCGCCCGGGTGCTGGCGGGGTAGGACCGGGAAGAAGAATTTATAACCACAAACCACACGAAAAACACGAACTAAAAGATCTTTTTGGTGTGGTTCGTATTGTGCCGCCAGTAGGCGGCTTGTGGTTATTCTTCTTATTTAATGAACTGCCGCACCTTATCCGCGATGCCCTGGGGACTCAGGCCGTATTTGGCGAGGAGTTCCGTGTAGGGGCCGGTTTCGGTGAAGGTGTCTTCGATGCCGATGGGCAGCCAGCCGAAACGGAGGCCCCCTTTCGCGAGCTGTTCCAGACAGGCGCTGCCGAAGCCCGCCACAATGTTGTGCTCTTCAACGGTGACCAGCTTCCCCGTCTTTTTTACCGATGCCTCAAGCCCTTTCCCGGCGGCGGGTTTTACAAAAGGTACAGAAAGCACCTCCGCGTCGATCCCCTCTTTTGCAAGGATGCCCGCCGCTTCCAGCGCCATTGCCCCGGTGATCCCGTTGGCGGCGATGGTGACTTGGGCGCCGCTTTTGAGCAGCACCGGTTCCCGGGAGGCAAAGTCCTTCGGTTCGCTCAGATCGGGCATTTCGTTCCGGTTCAGCCTGATGTAGACCGGGCCCTTGCGGGAGAGGGCGTATTCCAGGGCCAGTTCCGCCTGCCGGTTGTCGGCGGGGACAATCACCTCCAGGTTCGGCATGGCCCGGAAAATGGCAATATCCGCAATGGCCTGATGGCTCGCCCCGTCAAAGGAGTCGCTTAAGCCCCCGTAAGCCCCGGCGATGACCACCGGCAGCTTGTTGTAACACATGTCGTTGCGGATCTGATCCGCCGACTTCAGGGCCAGGAAGATCGCAAAGGCGTTGATCACCGGATGATACCCTGCGGCGGCCAGCCCGGCGGCGACCCCCGCCATGTTTCCCTCCGCAACCCCGCAGTTAAAAAACCGTTTGGGGAAGGCGGCGGAAAAGTAGGTTGTTTTAGTGCTGCCCGATACATCCGCATCCAGTACTACCAGTTTTTCGTTGGTTTTGCCCAATTCGGCAAGTTTTTTGCCGAAGGCGTCCCGCATCGTATCGCTCATAGCCGGGCCTCCTTTGCCGCCAAGTCCGCCGCCAATTCGGGCCGGCCCTTGGCGTAGTTTGCGTCGTCGATGGGCGCCCCGTGCCAGGCGCTTTTCCCTTCCATAAAAGAGACCCCCCGGCCCTTGACGGTACTGTAGATCACCGCCTTGGGCCAGCTGTCCCCCGCTTGGTCAAGCCAGTCAAAGGACTGAAGGAGCGCCGCCGTATCGTTCCCGTCGTAGACCCTTGGGGCAAGGTTCCAGCCGAAGGCCCGGAACTTGTCCGGAATGGGATCCAGGGGCAGAATATCCGCCACGGTCCCGTCAAGCTGGACCTTGTTGTTGTCGAGCAGGAATACGAGCCCCCGGGGCCTGTATTTGGCCGCAAAAAGCATGGCCTCCCAGGTTTGCCCCTCGTCAAGGCAGCCTTCCCCGGCAAGCACATAGGTATTCCAGGTTTTCCCCGCGAGTCCTGCGGCCAATGCCATCCCGGCCCCTGCGGAAAGCCCATGCCCCAGGGCCCCGGTGGAAAAATCCACCCCGGGGATCAGCTTCATATTGGGATGCCCCTGCAGGCGGGAGCCCAGTGTCCGAAAGCCCGGCAGTTCCGCCGCCGGGAAATAACCCCGGTGCGCCAGAATCGTATACAGATTGACGGCCGCATGGCCCTTTGAAAGGATGAACCGGTCCCGGTCCTCCCATTTGGGCTCATCAGGCCTAATCTTCAACCTGCCAAAGTACAGGGCGGTCACAATTTCCGCCGCCGAAGAAGAGCCTCCCCAATGCCCGGTGCCCCGTTCATGGAGCACATCGAACATTTCCAGCCGGAAAGCCGCCGCCAGGGCCGCCAGTTCCGGCGCGGTGTACCTTCCCGCGTCCTTTTTTTGCAGCAGCGCCGCTATTTTTTCACCCAAGATAGCCTCCTTTTGTTTTTCCCCCAATATTTTTCAGCATCCTCATAATCTTTTATACCGTTGAAAAAAGCGCCGGTAATATCCCGTCTGGGATTATACCTTATGTGCTTGACAAGTTCCATGGGTGGGTGTAGTATTATTCAGTCGGTCGTCCGGCCGAAAGGTGTATTATGCAGGATAATCGGGAAGTCATTATTTTAGCCGCCATTGAACAATTCAATATGCATGGTATTCAGGGGGCTTCCATCTCCATGATTGCACAGGCCGCCCGTATCGCCAAGGGGACCCTGTATTACTATTTCAAGGCCAAGGAAGACCTGATTGAAGGGGCCTTTGAGTATGTTCAGAGGAACGCGAAAGAAATGGCCCTGGGCAAAATAGATTTTAACCATGACCCGGAGCAGATCGTCAAACAGCTGGTCCGGGATTCCCTGATATGGCCATTACGGTATCCCGAACAGCTGCGTTTTATGGACAGTTATCTCCATTTGTATTTCTATGAAAAGCAGGTTTATCAGTTATTCCCCCTGGGTATTTTTGATGAGGAACATCTGAGCGCCCGGATGCGCAGAGCCCTTAAGCCGGACCTGCCCCTGGATCTGCTTAATACGATAGTGGGTTCCATGCTTACCAACTTTTGTAAATACGTCATCATTAATCCGGAATTCGGAGAGGAGCAAAATTTTATCAATACCATGGCCCAGGTGATATGGGATATGGTTTCACGGTAGCATGCCCCCGGGCTGCGTCGGCTCTGATGGTATGCATCATAGTGGCCTGTACAACAGCGGGATCCGCTTCCGGAAAGGCCGGGGCGGGGGAGAATTACACGGCGGACATCGTCATTGTGGGCGCCGGGTCCAGCGGACTTTCTGCGGGTGTTGAAGCGGCGCGGAAGGGCGCCAGGGTTATCCTGCTGGAAAAGGGCGGCTTCGCCGGGGGGATTGGGGCCTTTGGCGCGGGTATCGGCGCGGTAGAAAGTTCCTTTCAGAAATCCGCAGGAATCAAATTCAATAAAGATGAAATTTACCGGCACATGCTGGGCTATACGAACGCGGTCGTATATGCGCCCCTGCTCCGGCGTATTGTTAATTTTTCCGGTGAAACCGTCGATTGGCTAAAAAGTCAATTCGGCTGGGATATTCAATTGGTAAGCCCGAATATTTGGGGTGAAGAAGTCTATGACACCTACCACCTCATTTATCCTTATGGTCCGGAACGTTTTGGTCCGGTGGTTGCGGATATCGAGAAGAACGGCGGGAAGCTGTTCCTCGAAACCGAAGGCAAGCGGCTCATCATGGAAAACGGTAAGCCCGTGGGGGTGATTGCCGAAAAAAAGGATGGCACACAGGTAACCGTTCGGGCCGGCGCGGTGATTCTGGCAACCGGCGGCGCCATCTCAAACAAGGATATGTTGATCCAGGGTACCGGTCACGCTGATTATATTCAGATGATACCCTCCCTTTCAGATGGCGCGGGGATTCGCATGGCCATTGAGGCGGGAGCGGCTATCACCAATGAGCTGTTTGTCGAAATTTCCGAAATCGGCATGACCCCCGGCGCGGCGCCGGAACCCAAGTTTCATATAAACCTTTTGTCCGTAGCGGCGCTGCTGCATGTCAATTCCAACGGGGTTCGCTATTTTAACGAAGGCTTGTATAGGGAACAGCCCCTTAATCAGGGTGGAGCGGCGGTTGCCTCCAACGGGATCTATTATGTAATCTTCGATCAAAAAACCGTGGATACCCTCGCAGCCGGAGGGCTTAAGGAGCTGTTACCCCCGGGGGAACGGGAAAAGCAGTCAAAGCAGCTGGAACGCTTAAGTTTCTATGGTTCCACTTCCGGGGTTCCGCCCATGTTCGCCGGCGCGGCGTATCCCCTGGATGCCCTGGTACGGGAAATGGAATTCGGCAGGGAGCACGGGTATGTGTGGAAGGCCGACAGTATTGAGAAATTGATTCAGGTGACCGGATTATCCGGCCTTACCGCAACAGTAGAACGGTACCGCCAATTGACAGCAGCCAAGAACGACATTGATCTGCTTAAGCGGGATATCTACCTGACCGACATTGCCACCGGTCCCTTTTATGCGGTCAAGTTTATGCCCGCCGGGTTTAATACCCTGGGGGGCGTCAAGGTCAATGAAAATCTCCAGGCCCTTAGCGCCGAAAACCAGCCCATCCCCGGACTGTATGTGGTTGGCGTGGACGGGGGCTCCATGTTCCACAAACCCTACTATGATATCTGCGGCACCACAATGATGTACGCCTTTAACAGCGGACGGATTGCCGGTGTGGAAGCGTCAAAATACCTGGGCCTTTAGGCCGCCAATACCGTGCTTCCCCATTGAAGCGGAGGCCCCTTAGTCCAGGTGAAAAAATCCGGGGTCACTTGACCGAAGCTGCGGAGCAGCAAGCGTGACTGAACGGGATTTTCCCTTGGATTATGGGGCCTCTGCCGTATGGACAAAGCCCCGTCTCCATGATACTCTATACCACACATTATTTACTCTTAAGGAAGTTAACGTATGAATTCATTTGTATTCTCCCTGTTGATGGCCGCCCCCCAGGGCGCCGGCGGAGAAGCGCCGGGAGCCGGCTCTTTTGTAACCAGCCTTCTCCCCTTTGTTGCGATAATCGCCATTTTCTATTTTCTGATCATCCGTCCCCAGAACAAAAAGCAAAAAGAGACCCAAAGAATGCTTTCCGCCGTCAAGAAGGGGGACAGGATCGTCACTATCGGCGGGATCCATGGGACAATCCAGAGCGTCAAGGACCAGTCGGTTATTGTCAGGGTTGATGATAATGTAAAGCTTGAATTCAACCGCAGCGCCATTTCTTCGGTAGAAAGCGTGGCGAAGGAAGAAAAGACCGAAAAAATCGAAGAAAAGAAGGAAAACAAGAAAGCCGACGCCGCAGAAGCTGCGGAAGAAGGCGGTGAGACTGCGGAGGACGCCAAAAATTAAGGCGTCTATCCAATTTGGAGTAAAGTCATGAGTAAACGGTACCGCTTCTTCATCATCCTTGTGACGGTGGTGATATGTTTTATTTTCCTGTATCCCAGCATCCGCTGGTATTTTCTGGTGCCCAAGGAGCAGCAGGCCCTGGCTCTGGAATCACGGGAACAGATTAAGAACTATGCCTCCCAAACTGCCCGGGCGGATTTGCAGGAGCTGCTGGATCTGTACCCCTCGGAAGGGGCGGTACCGGAGCGGCTGTCCTTTTTGACCGCCTCGGCAAAGAAGATCTATAAGGACGCAAAACAGAAGGCCCCCGATGCCTGGAATGCCAAAACGGTGCTGAATTCCTTTGCCTCCAGACGGGAAGCCCTGGAAGCGATTGAAACCAGGTACCGGGAAGAGATTTTTACCCTTAAGGACCTCCAGAAAAACGCGATCCAGCTTGGTTTGGACCTTTCCGGGGGCCTCAGTATCGTGCTGCAGGCCGATATGAACGCCCTCCAGGAGCGGACCCGGCAGCTTTATAACCGGGACCTCAACGATGCCGACCGGGAAGACGCGGTAACCCGCGCCCTTGAGGTCCTCAACAGCCGTATCGACCGCTTCGGCCTGACCGAGCCGGTGATCCGGCGGCAGGGCGCCGACCAGATCTACGTTGAAATTCCCGGTACCGCCGACCCTGAACGGATCAATTCGATTATCATGGGTAAGGGGGGCCTGGCCTTCCACATTGTGGATCAGGAAGCGGCCGCTGCCTTTAACAGTTATTACGATTCCCATCCCACCACCACCTTTGACGCCCGGGGGAACCTCCTCGATCCTACCATTGTACCGTCGGATGTAATGGTCCTGGGGGTCTATACCAAGGACCGTTACGGCCTGGATGAATTTACCGGCTATACGACAGTAAAAAAAGAAATCGGCCTTGACGGTAACCATATCCGGAGCGCCGTGGTGGAACGGAACAACCTGGACGGCAAGCCCGAAGTTACCTTTATGCTGGATTCCGAAGGGGGGGATATCTTCTATAAATTGACCTCCGCCAATGTGCAGAAGCCTATGGCCATCGTGCTGGACGACCGGGTTAAATCCCAGGCCACCATCCAGACCGCCATTCGGGACGCGGTGCGGCTTACCGGCTTCGGCGCGGACGAGGCGAACAACATCGCCCTTACCCTGCGGACCGCGGCCCTGCCGGTTGAGCTTGAAGTTGCCAACCAGCAGACCATCGGCGCAAGCCTTGGGGAGGACACGATCCGGCAGGGGCTGTATGCCCTTATCGGCGGCCTTGCGGCGGTTATGGTGTTCATGCTGGTGTTTTACAAAATTTCCGGTATCAACGCGGTGGTCGCCCAGGTGCTCAACTTCTACCTGATGTTCAGCGTGCTTTCCGCCTTCAATTTTACCCTGACCCTGCCCAGTATTGCCGGGTTCATCCTGACCATCGGTATGGCGGTTGACGCCAACGTGATCATCTTTGAGCGTATGAAAGAAGAAATGCGCCTGGGCAAGGGGCGCAAGGCGGTGGTTGACGCCGGGTTCGACAAGGCCTTCTGGGCCATCATGGACTCCAACATCACCACCTTTATTGCGGCCCTGTTTCTCTCCCAGCTGGGGTCCGGTCCCATCCAGGGCTTCGCGGTGAGCTTGGCCATCGGGGTATTCTCCTCGGTGTTTACCGCCCTCTTCGTGTCCCGGCTCATATTCGACTTCGGCACCGATGTGCTGCAGAGCAAGAAGGTTTCCATCAGCTGGCGGAAACAGCAAGCCATCGCCGCGCCTGTCCTTGCGGGCGAAGCCGCCAGGGGGGCTAAGTAATGAAACGCATCATACCTTTTTCACGGTATTTTCTGCCCGCCGCAATTCTTTCTACTGTTCTTGCGGTTACGGGGATTGTCGGCTATGTGGTCAAGGGCGGTTTTAACCTGGGGGTCGACTTTCAGGCCGGCCTTATCCAGGAAGTGCAGTTCGCCCCCACCGCCTTCAGCCTTACCTGGACGGGCCGGGGGAACGCCACGGTCTCCTTTGACCGGACCAGCCTCTACATCGTTATCTCCGGGGCGGGGGTCGAAGGCATAACCCATCAGTTTTCCTTTGCCGAATACGAGACCGTGGGGGCCCTTACCGGAGCCCTTTCGTCCCGCGTGGAGGGCATTGCCGTTAAAACCCAGGCTCCCGGAAATTCCCTTTCCCAATGGCTGATCCACAGCGCCCAGGGGAATCCCCAGCTGGGGAATGTGCCCTATGTGGTGCATTACCTTGCGTCGGGGAGCGCGCCTATTCCCATCGGGGATGTCCGGGATTCCCTCATCAGCCTTGGCCGGACCGTTTCGGTTCAGCAGCTGGGGGCGGATGCGGACCGGCACTTCATGATCCGCCTTGAGGACAGTGAACTGGAAAATGCAGGAGGCGGCGTACCCGCCGAAAAGATCATCAGCACCCTGGAGTCCTCCTTTGGCGCCGGGGGAGTCGCAGTGATCCGCTCCGACTATGTGGGTTCCCGTTTTTCAAAGAATTTGACGGAACAGGCCGGTATCCTTTTGGGCCTTACCCTGCTCCTCATCCTGGCCTATTCCGCCATACGGTTTAAGCCCCAGTTCGCCTTTGGCGCGGTCCTGGCCATCCTCCACGACGCCCTTATCATCGTGGCCTTTGTGGTCTGGTCCCGGATGGAGTTCAACACCACCACCATTGCGGCTATCCTGACGATCCTGGGTTATTCGATAAATGACACCATCGTTATCTTTGACCGTATCCGGGAAACCCGCCGTATCTACCCCGACGACACCTTTGTGAACATCCTTAACCGGGCCCTGACGGAAACCCTGAGCCGGACCATCATCACCACGGTCACAACCATGCTGGCGGTGCTGTCATTGTTCATCTTTACCACGGGCTCCATGAAGGACTTCGCCCTGGCCCTCCTCGTTGGTATGACCTCCGGCGTGTACTCCACCATATTCATCGCCTCCGGCTTCGTGAACCTCTGGGACATCCAGGCCAGGAAGAACGCGAAGAAAAAGCTCGCCGGCGGCGCAACGGTCCCGGTCAAGGCGTAATTAGGAGAAGATTAAACGCAAAGCTCGCAAAGGAAGAAGAATTTAATATTCCCTTTGCGTACTTTGCCCTATACGCCGCGAAAGCGGCTTCGACTCTGTGTTCTTTGCGTTTATTCTTAAATTAATTCCAATGAAAGTAATCCGCGCCAAGGTGCTTGGTTTTTGTATGGGTGTCCGCCGGGCGGTGGATATGGCCGAAGGGGAGCTCCGGGCGGCTGTCGGCTCCGGGGCCGGCGGCCGGGTCTGCACCATGGGGCCCCTGATCCACAACCCACAGGTACTGGAATCCCTGCAAAGGCAGGGCGCGGAGATCCTTAATGAGGATAAGCTGCCCGAAAATCTTACCGGCGCCACGGTGATTATCCGGGCCCACGGAATCAGCCCCGCACTGGAAGATGAATTGAAAAAGCGGGGCGCACGGGTCGCGGACGCCACCTGCCCCCGGGTCAAGGCAAGCCAGCTGAAGGCCCGCTCCCTAACCAAAGAGGGGTATACCCTCTTCCTGGCAGGTGAAAAAAAGCATGGTGAAGTGATCGGCATACAGGGTTATGCTACAGGTACACCCCGGCATACCCCGAATTGTATCGTGGTTGCCGATCCCGATGAGGCGGAAAAGGCGGCGGAGACATTGTTTCACTCAAATCCTGGTGTAAAAACCGCTTTAATCGGGCAGACCACTATCTCTGCCGAAGAATATTGCACCATAGGGGAGGGGATAAAAAAGTTTTTTCCTGCCCTGGAAATTATCGATACCATCTGCGGGGCCACCCGTGACCGGCAGGAAGCTTTAAGGGAACTATGCGGCGCTGTGGATGCGGTTATTGTCGCCGGGGGCCGGTCATCGGCCAATACCCGCCGTCTTCTGTTTATTGCCTGCGAACAGGGCAAGCCCGCATGGCTCGTGGAAAGCCCGGAGGAAATTCCCCCCGAAATTGCCCTCTTTGAAACCGTCGGGCTCTGCGCCGGGGCATCCACCCCGGATGAAACCATCGGGATAATAGAAAAGGCCCTGCTTGCGCTGCGCCCCGGCGAATAATTGCACAGTTTCCGCTAATAAGTTATGCTTAGTCCATACTTCAAGGAGATCTCATGAAGGCGATTGAGCTGGAAAAAGCCTTTGACCCCAAAACTTTTGAGGATCGGATTTACGCCCGCTGGAAAGATTCAGGTGCGTTCAAGCCCGCAGCGGGAAAGGGCGGTTCTGCCGGCGGCGCGGACCCCTTTGTGGTGGTGATTCCCCCTCCCAACGTAACCGGCGTCCTCCATCTGGGACACGGGCTGAACAACAGCCTCCAGGACATTGTGGTTCGTTTCCACCGTATGCGGGGGGAGCCTACCTTATGGGTGCCGGGCACCGATCACGCGGGGATTGCCACCCAGAATGTGGTGGAACGGCGTCTCAAGACCAAGGGCCAGACCCGGCACGATCTGGGGCGGGAAAAATTTGTCGAAGAAACCTGGAAGGTTAAAAACGAACACCACGAGATAATCTCCCGTCAGCTTGCCCGGATTGGGGCCAGCGTTGACTGGTCCCGGGAGCGCTTTACCCTGGACGAGGGCCTTTCAAAGGCGGTCCGGGAAGTTTTTGTCACCCTCTACGAACGGGATCTCCTCTACAAGGGGAATTACCTTGTCAACTGGTGCCCCTCCTGCGGGACCGCCCTTTCCGACGACGAAGTTGAGCACGAGGATACCCCGGGCAAGATGTACCATATCCGCTACCCGATTGTCGGTGGCAGCGCCTTTATCGAGATCGCCACCACCCGGCCGGAAACCCTGTTGGGGGACACCGCCGTGGCGGTTCACCCCGAGGACCCCCGGTATACGGCTTTGGTGGGGAAGAAGGTGCAGCTTCCCCTCACCGGCCGGGACATCCCCGTGGTGGCCGATACCTACGTGGACAGGGAATTCGGTACCGGGGTGGTAAAAATCACCCCCGCCCACGATCCCAACGACTGGGAAGTGGCCAAGCGCCACGATCTCGCCGTGATCAACATCCTCACCCCCGACGGCAGGCTCAACGGCGAGGTCCCGGAAAAATACCGGGGTATGACCGTGAAAGCCGCCCGGGAAGCGGTTTTGGAGGACCTTACCACGGCGGGACTTTTTATCCGGGATGAAGCTATTAGCCATGCGGTAGGCCACTGTTACCGCTGCCACACGGTGATAGAGCCCTTCCTTTCGGAACAGTGGTTTGTCAGGATGAAGCCCCTGGCGGAAAAGGCCCTCGCGGCCTGGCGGAAGGGGGAGATCATCTTCTACCCCAAAAGATGGGAAAATACCTATCAGCATTGGATGGAAAATATCCGGGACTGGTGCGTCAGCCGCCAGCTCTGGTGGGGGCATCGTATCCCCGCATGGTACTGCAAGGACTGCGGCAAGACCGCGGTCTCCCGGACCGACCTGTCAACCTGTCCCCACTGCGGCTCAAAAAACATCGAACAGGACCCTGATGTGCTTGATACCTGGTTCTCCAGCTGGCTCTGGCCCTTCAGTACTTTGGGATGGCCCGAGGAGACGGTCGATCTTAAAACTTTTTACCCCACAACCGCCCTGGTCACCGCCTACGACATCATCTTCTTCTGGGTATCCCGGATGATCATGGCGGGGCTGGAATTTACCGGCAAGGCCCCCTTCCGGGACATCTACATCCACGGGCTTATCCGGGACAAACAGGGCCGCAAGATGAGCAAAAGCCTGGGGAACGGCCTTGACCCCCTGGAACTGGTGGACGAATTCGGCGCGGACGCCCTCAAGTTCACCCTGGCCTTTATGTGCGCCCAGGGGCAGGACCTTTTGGTGGACAAGGAATCCTTCAAACTGGGCTCCAAATTTGCCAATAAAATCTGGAACGCCAGCCGCTATATACTGATGAACCTGGAAGGCCGGAATCTGGTCAAGACCCCGGCGCTCCTCCCGGTGGACAAGTGGATATACTCCCGGCTCAACGGGGCCGCAAAGGCCATGACCGAGGCCTTCCTCTCCTACCGCTACAACGACGCCGCCCAGACCGCCTATGAGTATTTCTGGAACGATTTCTGCGACTGGTACGTGGAGGCTACCAAGTTATCCCTCAAGAACGGCAGCGATGAGGAAAAGGACCGGGCAGCCACGGTGCTCCTGGATGTGCTTGCCTCTTCGCTGCGGCTCCTCCATCCCCTGCTGCCCTTCGTCACCGAGGAAATATACGGTAAACTCCCCAATATCAATGGGGAACTCCTCATCACCGCCCCCTATCCTGAATACGATGAAAAACGGGCCGATCCCAGGGGGGAAGCTGAATTCGCCTTTTTGCAGGAACTGGTCCGGGGCGTGCGGACCCTGCGGAGCGAGTGTACCATTACTTCGGACCGGAAGCTCCGGGTCCTTCTGCGGCCCGATGAGGGACAGGCCGGAATACTGGAAGCTAACGCGGAACTGGTAAAACTCCTTGCGGGTATCGGAGACCTGGAACTTGCCGGAACTGGGAAAGGGCAGGGGAGCGGGCCCGAGGCCGGAAGGCGGCCCCCAGGGTCCATCGCGGCGGTGGGCGCCGGGTTTGAGGCCTTTGTGTTTATCGCGGAAGCGGCGGACCTGGGGGCCCTCAAGCAAAAATTCACCAAAGATATTGATAAGGACCGTAAATTTATCGCTTCCCTTAAAGCAAAACTGGGGAATGAAAAATTCGTCCAAAATGCCCCGCCGGAACTGGTGCAGGGGGAGAAGGAAAAGCTTGCGGAGGCCCTGAAAAGGACGGAGAAGCTTGAGTCCTATATCAAGGACCTGGGGCAGCCATGACCACCGATGAGATGCTGCGGCTCAAGGGAACCCACCTGGCGCCCTACATGCAGCTTGCCACCGCCCTGATCGGGAAGGTCCGGGAGGGCGGGGGAAACATGTTCCGGCACCAGCTGGACACCATGGCTACCCTCATTGATTACGGCTATATCGACCCGGTGCTCCTCAAGGCGTCCATAGTCCATGACGTTATTGAGGACATCCCCGACTTTAACCACAACCTGCTCCTCTCCATCGACTTTGAAAGCCACGCGGTTTACGATCTGGTCCTGGAGGTAACCCGTTTTTCCGGGGAAACCAAGGGGGAATTTCTTACCCGCATACTGGAAACCGGCTCCCGAAACGCCAAGGTGCTCAAGGTGGCGGACCGGATCTCCAACATGATTTCCCTGGGCTTTGTGGTGAATACCGAATTTATCAGCCGTTATACCGAAGAAACGGTCAGTTACATCTTCCCCATCGCGGAAAGTGTGGACAAGGCCATGTTCGCGGAACTGCAATCCCTGGTGGAATCCCGCAGAATGTACGTCTCGGCCCTGTCCTGAAATTAACCACGAATTAAAAATAGTAAGAAAGCTAAAGTTTTAGGCGAAATTTGCCGAAAAGTATAAAGCAGTGATCTTGTCAAGGAGGATTAAGATGACCCTGCCGCCTTATTTCATGTTTGCATCGGCTTCTATCATCCCCGTTATTACTATTATCGGTCATCCTGGCAGATCCTTGACACCTGTCGGTGCGTCTACTACAATTTAGTTCAGGATCATGTGAGGGGAAGGGCATCTGATCGGAACGGGTATTCAGGTTTTAGGTTCCTGTAAGGGGACTGAACATATTCATAAAGGAGTTTCTGATGAAAAAGACTGTTGTTTTATGGCTGCTTCCCCTGGCTGTCATGTTGTTTATCGGTTTTCCCTTTAACCTTTCCGCGCTGTCACCCAAGGATGAGCAGCAGTTGACCAAGCTGGAGGACAAGCAGGCCTCAGGGAAGAAACTGTCAAGAAGTGAAGAGAAAGATTGGGCCGATTTGAGGGCACAGAAGGATCGTGAGCTTGTGGACATTGCCCCGACCCTCAATCCCCCCACATCCCCCAATGGATCCGTTCCCGCTGTAAGGGGTGGATCGGAAAATTCGGGCCCGGATGGCGTACCGCCGTGGGTAACCGATATGAAGCTGCTGAAAGATAAACTGGATCCGGATGTTGAACTGGGTCTGGATAAGGTGTATATCGGCATAGGAAGTGCGAAAAACGAGTCGGATCCTCTTCAGGCAATTCGAATGGCCGAATCCCGTGCCCGGCAGGATATTGCATTCCAGTACAGCACCCTGGTCGGGGCTACGATCTCCGATTTATGGCAGAACACGGGAATGGGATCTGTTACCCAAAACCAAATTGTAGGGAAACAGTCGGCCGAACAATTATTCCCGGCAAAGGTGGTGTACCGGGAACAGTATGGCAATACCTGGTGGGTTGTTGTCACCCTGGGAGTGGAACCCACGAAAATCACGGGATCGGATACGGAAGGTGAAGGTATTAAT
>BNUU01000034.1 GCA_025997595.1 Spirochaetia bacterium
CCCATAGACGAATTCCCCGATCTGGTACGCATCGATATTGAAGATCTGGATATGTATTGGGAGTTCCACCTTATCGTAAATAAACATGCCTTTATCAGCTGCGCCTTTGGGGGATACCGATCACGGTTCAGGCTACGGTGATGGGAATTACCAAGGGTCAGTCGAATGTGTGGGTCTTTCTTTTTCAATCCGGGATACGGGACGAAGATAAGGAGACGGTTCACAATTTTATCCGGCACTGTCTCCACCGTTCTATGGAACAGCTGGTGCTGTAAAAAGGCCGCTACAGTGCATGATCCCTCAGCTTTTCCCGGGTATAGGCAATAAACTGTTCCGCCGCATTGCTGATAAAGGCATGTTTATTTACGATAAGGTGGAACTCCCAATACATATCCAGATCTTCAATATCGATGCGTACCAGATCGGGGAATTCGTCTATGGGGCGGGCAAAGAAACTTGCTATCCTTTGGGTGCTGCATAGTTCATACACCAGATTATTTTCCGCGCCCCCCAGGAGGATGTTCTGCTTGACCCCATACTGGGCGCATAAAGCGGCCAGCAGGGTTTGGGTCTGAGTCTGGTTGTTCAGGTTAATAATCGTTTCGCCAAAAAGGTCCTTCATCTTTATTGAAGAAAACCGCGCCAGGTGGTGCTGTTTGCCGGTCATCAAAAATATTTTATGCCGCATGGAATAGACCGGGCGGAACAGTTCCGGGTCAACCGGGGCGGAGAAAAAACCCAGGTGCATCTTGTGTTCCCGGATGGCTTCCAGGCAGTCGTCATCGTGAAAACTCTGGATATCCACGGAAATGTCCGGGTGGTCCAGGATAAAATCCTTAAAAAAATGAGGGGGAAGGATATCGGCGGTCCCAACCACCATGCCGATGGATAAATGGGACGTGCCCTCATCCTTAAGCCGGCGGATGTCATCAACAATGTGATCATGCTGGTTGATATAGGACCGGGCGGCTTTTTCAAGGGCCTCCCCGAATTGGGTCAGCTCAATTCCCTGACGGGACCGGAGAAACAGGGGGACCCCAAGGCCCGTTTCAAGCTGTTTGATGGACTTGCTCAGGCCCTGCTGGGAGATAAAAACCCGTTCGGCGGCCCGTGAAAAACTTTTTTCTTCGCAGACGGCCAAAAAATTAAGTAATTGATGATGTTCCATCGTTCTCCCCCTCACAACTAAAAGTTGTATAAGTGAAAGAATAATCTGTTTTACAGTATCAATCTATATCACTACCATGTATAAAGAGAAAATTTTTTAAGGAGGAAAAAACATGAGAAAAATGACCGGAAAAAGGGGATGGTACTGTTTCCTTGGCGTGTTATTGCTGGGGGCAATGGTCTGGGGTATCGCGGCCTGTAAAAGTCCGGGGGCGGCCCGGGACGCATCGGGAAGCGCAACCGCCACGGCCCAGGGCTTTGGCGGCCCGGTGACGGTTACGGTTACCATGGCGCAGGGCAAGATCACCAGGGTTGAAGCGGAAGGCCCAGGGGAAACGGCGGGTATCGGCAGCAGGGCCATAGAAACACTCCCGGCGGCGATTCTGGCCGCCGGTTCCCCCGATGTGGAAGTGATTTCCGGGGCCAGTATCAGCTCCAACGCGGTGATCAGCGCCGCCCGGGAGGCGATAAATGAGATTACCGGATCGGCGGCGGCAAAGGCGGTGCTGAAACCGGGGACCTATACGGGGTCCTCCACCGGCTTTGCCCTTTATAAAGAAATAACGGTTTCCGTACAGGTGGATCAGCGTAAGATTTTGGCAATTAAGGTTGACGCTGATCACGGGGAAACCGTGCCGGTAATCAATGCGGCAATCGAGCGCTTTGTTCCCCGGATTATCGAGTACCAGTCCATCGCGGTGGATGCCCTTACGGGGGCAACCGCGTCCAGCAACGGCATCCGGCAGGCGGTGTCCAGGGCGCTGACCGAGGCCTTAAAAGCCGGGGGCTCCTCTCCGCAGGCCATTGCCGCATTCCAGAAGATACCTGCGGTTAAGCCGGGGCCCAAGCAGACCATCAACACCAAGGTCCTGGTGGTCGGGATGGGCGGCGCGGGAACCGCTGCGGCCATGCGGGCGGCGGAAACCCTCTATGCGGCAAATCCCAGGGATGTACAGATCCTGGCCATCGACAAGGCGGGAAAATACGGCGGCACCTCGTCGGTGACCTCGGAAATGATGTCCATTAATCCCCGGCGCTTCCAGGCCGAATACAACGGGGGCAAGGATTATGTGGATAAGGCGGCCATGCGCCGCGCCTGGCTTACCTATACCGACGGGGATCAAAAAACCGAGATGGTGGACCTGATCCTGAACAACTCCGGGGATGCCCTGGACTGGCTTATGTACGAACACGGCATCAGGTTTGCCATTCCCCACAGGGGCTTTACCCCCAGCGATGTGTACCAATCGGTATTTGCCTATGCGGTGGAAGATCATCCGGAACTTAATACCGACAAGACCCTCATCGGCAAATATTACGACAGCATCTACAGCGACTATACCAAAATCGGCGGCAAATACCAGCTCGAAACCGAAGCCTACGAGATGATCTACGATCAGGTGGCCGGCACGGTTAAGGGAGTTAAGGCCCGGAATGTCTGGGACGGCACGGAATACGAGATCTATGCGGATTCGGTGATCATGGCCACCGGCGGTTTTGCGGGGAATCCCCAGATGGAAGAAAAGTACCTGAGCAACAAGTACTATCCCCTGAAAGGGGCCTGGAAACTCCTGGGGTCCCATCAGAACGATGGCAAGATGGTCCAGAACGCCATCGACCTTGGGGCGGGAACCTACAACATCGGTATGCCCCCGGTGGTGCACATGGCGGGGACCCCCTCGTTCCTTACCGGTTTTGGGGTCTTTGAAACAGGACTTGAGGGTGAATTAGGGTACATAACCCGGAAACAGGCCGTCTGGTCCCCCGGAGACATCCCCATGCACATGGCGGTGGTCCCCAACTCCATGGCGGTGGACACCCAGGGCAAACGGTTCACCCCGGAGACCGATGTGGGCTTCCTCAACCCCTGGATCGCGGGGCCCAAGTTCTACAGTATTTATTCCAACGATCAGGTCCAGGATATCAAGAACAAGGGCTTTAAGATTATGGCCGTGGGTCCAGGGCCGGAATTCCTCGGTTACCAGCACGGCGCCCCGGCGGGAATACCCCAGCCCAGGATCGAGGAGATCCTCCAGGCGGGGATCAACGCGGGCTTTGTCTACAAGGCCAATACCCTGGCGGAACTGGCCCGGCTCATCGGCGTACCGGGGGATGCGCTGGAAAACACGGTAAAGCGGTATAACCAATTTGCCGCCAGCGGCGTGGACGAGGACTTCCACAAGGCCAGGGAACTCCTTGACCCCATCGGCAATGGCCCCTATTACGCCATCACCGGGACCTCCTACTGCTACTCCACCACCGGCGCGCTGGATGTGAACATCAATTTCCAGGTACTCAAGGCGGACGGCAAAACGCCGATCAACCACCTGTACGCCATCGGCACCGACAGTCTGGGGGTTCTCTTTACCGAGAAAAAACCCTATGTCACCTACGGCGGCGTCGATCAGGGCTGGGCCTATACCTCTGGCTATCTTTCAGGAAAGATTGCCGCCGAGGCGGCCCTGGCCGGAAAGTAACTTTTCATTCTGAAACGAGGCCCCCGGAACCTAATCCGGGGGTTTCGTTTTGTCTCTATTTTTGCGATGCCTAATTTTACTTGACTGTCATTCTTATACCAATTAAGATGTTATTACTAAATTATAGAAGAGAGGCCACCCATGGCGGTGAGTACATTTAAGCGGGGTTTGAAGCTTCCCACCCGGAAGCACGCCACCGAGGGCCACCCGGTGGAGCTCTGTCCGGCCCCAAAACAGGTCGTGATTCCGGTAAATCAGCACTTCGGCGCCCCCAACAAGTGCCTGGTCAGCGTAGGCGACAAGGTGCGGCGGGGCCAAAAGATAGCCGAAGGGGCCAACCCCGGCCCTATGACGGTACCGGTCCATGCGTCAATTACCGGGATCGTCAAAAAGATCGAGCCCCGGACCCAATCGAACAACACCGAGGGTCTCTGCGTGGTCATTGAGGCGGAAACGGGGGACACCACCAGCGATACCCTTGAGACCGAATACATGCCCCCCCTGGACCCCGATACCTGTTCAAAAGAGGATGCCCTTACCCGTATCCGGGAAGCGGGGATTCTGGGCATGGGGGGCGCGGGCTTCCCCTCCCACGTCAAACTGTCGCCGCCCCCGAACAAGCCCATCGACATCATCATCGCCGACGGCGCCGAATGCGAGCCCTACCTGACCACCGATGAGGCGATCATGTCCGAAAAGCCCCATCTGTTGATACAGGGCCTTGCCATTGTGATGAAGATCACCGGGGTGAAGAAGGCGATCATCGGCATGGAGGACAACAAGGAAAAACTCATCCCCCTTATCGAACAGGAAATCCGCCTGAACGCACATACCGGGGATATTTCGATTGGGCTCTGCCGCACCCGCTATCCCCAGGGGGGCGAAAAAATGCTGATCACCGCCCTGACCGGCCGGGAAGTGCCCTCCGGGGGGCTCCCCATGGACGCGGGGTGCATCGTGCAGAACGTGGGCACCCTTATCGCCATTGCCGAAGCCTTTACCCTGGGCAAGCCCCTGATCGACCGGGACCTCACCGTGAGCGGCGGGGCCTGCAAAACCCCGAAAAATATCCGCGCCCCCATCGGCGTACTGCTTACAGATTTGCCCCCGGAATTCATGTCCATCGACACAGACAGGCTGGCGAAAATTCTCTACGGCGGCCCCATGATGGGGAACGCCGTCCCCTCCCTTGAAGTGCCGATTCAGAAAAATACCAGCGGCATCGTTCTGATGACCCGTGAAGAAACCCTGGCTGATCTGGAAACACCCTGCATCCGCTGTGGCCGCTGTATCCGCGGCTGTCCCTGCGGGCTTTCCCCGGTGATCATGAACAACAGCCTTGAATCCGGTGACCTGGACTACGCCGTCACCGCAGGGCTTCTGGACTGTATTGAATGCGGCAGCTGCACCTACGTCTGCCCCGCCCGGATCAAACTGGTCCAGCGCTTCCGGGTCGGGAAGGGGCGGCTCCGGGCAAAACAGGCCGCGGCCCAGGCTGCGGCAAAGGCTGCGCAAACGACAGCGGTACCGATGGCAAATGCAGCGCCGACTGCGAAGGTTTAAGGAGTATTCCCAACATGGCTCAAAACGAAGAAACAGCTGCGGCGAACCCCGCCGCAGGTCCACGAAAAACTGACGCCCCCCTGCTCCTTGCCTCAAGCCCCCATATCGGTTCCCCGATTGTCACCCAGGGCTTGATGTGCAATGTGCTGATCGCCCTGGCGCCGGTAACGATCTTCGGGATAATCCTCTTTGGATTGCCCGCGCTGCTCACCGTGCTGGTGTCGGTGGGTTCGGCGGTAATTGCGGAAAGCCTCTTCCGGCTCATCACCAAACAACCGGTCCGGGCGGCGGACCTTTCCGCCGGGGTCACCGGCCTGCTCCTGGCCCTGGTCCTGCCCCCCTCGACCCCGTTGTGGATGACCGCCCTGGGGGCCATCTTCGCGGTCGTCGTGGCCAAGGAATTTTTCGGGGGCCTGGGGGCCAACGTGTTTAACCCCGCCCTGGTGGGCCGGGCCTTTATGCTGATGAGCTTTCCCGCTGCCGTTACCACCTGGCACCGGCCGCCGGGAAGTTTCGTCACCCGCTTGGCGGACTACCTCAACACCTCCTCCATCGTGGACGGGGTCAGCGGGGTCACCCCCCTCAACATCATCAAACTCGGCGGTTCCATGCACGATGTGGGCCGGGATTTCCTGACCCACGCCGGCCTGGGCGCCTCCCCCGAATACTGGTCCACTATTCAGACCCTGTTTATCGGCAGCCACGCGGGCTGTATCGGTGAATCCTCAACACTCCTGATCCTTGCGGGGCTTGTCTACCTCCTGGCCACTAAAACCATCGACTGGCGCGCTCCCCTGGCAATGATCGCCACGGGCTTCATCGCTTCCCTGATTTTTAGCGGCTTCGACCTCCCCTTCGGCCTGTTCAGCATTTTGAGCGGCGGCATCCTTTTCGGGGCAATCTTTATGGCCACCGATTACGTTTCTACCCCCATCACCGCCAAAGGCAAGCTGATCTTCGGCTTCGGCGCGGGGCTCATCACTATGCTGATCCGTAATTGGGGCAGCTACCCCGAGGGCGTCATGTACGGCATCCTCATCATGAACGCCCTGACCCCCTTCCTGAACCGGCTCCTGCCCCGAAAATACGGCTTTGTTGAAAAGAAAAAACCCGCAGCTGCGGTACAGGGGGCAGCCAAATGAAAGCTATATTAAAACTTGCCCTGTCCCTCATGATTTTTGCCACCGTGGCCTGTGTGGGCCTTGCCTTTGTGTATGAAGGGACTAAGGAACAGATCAGCGTGAATCAAAGCGCCAAACTCAACGATGCCTTGAAAGAAATTTTTGGTGAGGACGCGGAATCCGATGAGATTACCGATCTCCCCATAAGCAGTAATAACGCGGTTACTTTTACTGCGGCCTATAGGGTGAAAAAAGGAAATGCCGTCACAGGCATCGCGCTTACCGCCCAGGATACGGGGTTTAACGATATCCTTGAGGCCCTTGTGGGCGTCGGCTCCGATGGGAAGATTGTGGGGGTGCGGGTACTCAAAGACACCGATACCCCCGGACTTGGGGCCAAGGCAGCATTGCCCGCTTTTTACGGACAGTTTACGGGCATGACCGCCGACGGCAATATTAAAGTTACAAAAGACGGGGGCGCGGTGGAAGCAATAACCGCCGCCACCATTACCAGCCGGGCTGTTTCACTTCTGGTAAATACAGCGGGGGACGCGGGCAAAAAATGGCTTGCCGCAGAGGGGGCTCTGAAATGAAATTCTGGAAAATATTTTCCAACGGCCTTATAAATGAGAACCCCCTTTTGGTTCTCATGATTGGCCTCTGTTCTTCATTGGCGGTTACCACCAGTGTTGCCAATGGTATCGGCATGGGGTTCTCCATGACCTTTGTGCTTCTTATGTCGGAAATCGTTATTTCCATTTTCAGGAAATTGATTCCTTCATCGGTGCGTATTCCGATTTTCATCATCGTAATCGCGGCTTTTACCACTATCATTGACTACGTGCTCCAGGCGTATTTCCCCGATCTATCGGCAAGCATGGGACTTTTTATCCCCCTCATCGTGGTAAACTGTATCATCATGGGACGGGTCGAGGCATTCGCTTCGCAGCAGCCCATCATCAACGTTATCCCCGACGGCCTGGGTATGGGCCTGGGCTACACCTGGGTACTGGCGGCAATCTCCCTGGTGCGGGAACTTTTGGGGAACGGTTCAATACTGGGTTTCCCGGTGCTGGGTTCGGGTTATACACCCATACTTTTCTTTGCCCTGCCCCCCGGCGGCTTTCTGGTCTTCGCCCTCTTTATCAGTCTGGGGCTTTTTCTAAAATCACGGGTCAGCAGTAATACTGTTAACCGGGATAAAGCGGGGTGCTGCTGATGAACCTCTTTAGTATTTTTATCAAGGCCTTTCTCATCGACAATATTGTCTTTATGAGTTTCCTCGCCCTCTGCCCTTTCATCGGCATGAGCACCGATGAGGATAAATCAATAGGGATGGGACTTGCGGTTACCTTTGTTACGGTCCTTGCGACCTGCGTTACCTATCCCATTTACTGGTTTATTCTTGAGCCGCTGGGGCTCAAGTTTTTGCAGACCCTGGCCTTTATTCTGGTCATAGCCGCATTGGTACAGCTGGTGGAATTCTACCTTAAAAAAAGCGCGCCGGCCCTCTACGGCTCCATGGGAATTTACCTGGCCCTCATCACCACCAACTGCGCCATACTCTATGTAACCCTGAATAATATCTCCAAAGAATTTGGGTTTATTGAATCCCTGGTATATGCGGTCGGCGTGGCCCTTGGTTTCCTCCTGGCCCTGCTCCTCCTCGCGGGGATACGGCGCCGGATCAAAACCAGTCCCATTCCGGCTTTTTTAAAGGGTACGCCGATACTGTTTATCTGCGCATGCCTCCTTTCCATGGCCTTTATGGGCTTTAGCGGTTTGGTTAAATAGTTTGTTGATAAGGATTTTTATATGAACATAGTACTTATAACCGCCATTTTTGCGGCTCTGCTGGCTTTTATACTCGGCGCGGCCCTGGGCTTTTTCAAGAAGGTCTTTGCCGTCCCGGAGGACCCCCTTGCAGGACAAGTGCGGGCGGCGCTTCCCGGCGCAAACTGTGGGGCCTGCGGCTTCCCCGGCTGTGACGCCTATGCCGCCGCGATTGCCAGCGGCAGCGCAGGAATTACCAGCTGTTCCGTGGGCGGCGCGGCGACCGCAGAAAAACTTTCCGCCATCATGGGGGTCAGCGGTTCCGTGGTTCCCGTAGTGGCGGTGTTGGCCTGTCAGGGCTCATCGCTGCACGCACCCAAAAAGGGTAACTACACGGGGCTGCAAACCTGCCGGGGGGCGAAGCTCTCTTCCGGGGGTACCAAGCTCTGTTCCTGGGGCTGCCTGGGCTTTGGTGATTGTACATTAGTCTGCCAGTTCGGCGCCCTCAGCATGGGTGAAAACGGCCTCCCCAAGGTTGACTACACAAAATGCACGGGCTGTAAACTCTGCATCGCCGAATGTCCCCAGATGCTCCTGAAAGAAGTGCCCAAAGACCGCCACGGCGCAATGGTGCTCTGCTCCAACCGCAACCCCATCAAACCCATGGTGAGCAAGACCTGTAAAATCGCCTGCATCAAATGCGGCCTCTGCGTTAAAAATTGTCCAGAGCAGTGTATCACCCTGGAAAACAACATCCCCGTGGTGGATTACAGTAAGTGTACGTCTTGCGGGACCTGTGCGGAAAAATGCCCGACCAAGGTGATTAAGATTTTGGAGAAGGATGTGGTGTAATTCTAGTAGCGCGAAATAACCGTAACTGGTTTACGCTGATTCCCATTTTGGCCGCAAAATCTTGTATTTTTTTCAGGTCATTTACACTATGCCAGCTTATATCCCAAGTCATTACTGCAGGCGCTTTATTACATCTAATCATTGCTGCAAAATACGGGTAATCAACTATTGACAATGAATGACCAATAACTATTATTTTATCGATGCTTGAGATACTTTCAAAAAATACATGGTTCTTTTTAATTATTTCATCAGTTTTTTTGGTAGTTTCATCAAAGTAATTTCCGATGTGATTCCATGCTGTTTCCTGTAAATCGAATAACGTTTGGGTCATTCCCCTTCCAAAATGCATTTCCTGACTACTTTCGGTTTCATCGTCCGTTGGGCCTGCGTCCGGGGAATGACCTAAAATCAATGGTTCATTCTTGTTTTGGCGGCATCCATGAATATAGGTTATCCTTTCTTTAGGTATGTCATACAAGGATTCAAGAAATTCAGTATAGTTGAAGTTTATGTACCGGTTTTTCTTGTTCAGTATATCCGCTAATGGTTTATCATCAGAGGACGGCCTCAATGTTTGCACCCAATGCTTAAATTTTTTTGGCAACTCACGCTGTATTATTTGTGCCGGCATTACCGCCATTTCCGCTGCTGCAAAAAAATCAGCCGCTGAAAAATCATCATCATCCTGCTCTAATACGCCAAGTATGTCCGCGCACTCGCCTGCATTTTCGATAAGTTCATGGCTATTTAAATAAGCCAAACTTTCTTCAAAATCTGCCCATAGATCTTCCTGCATGATCCAGGTTTCCAATGCAGCACGCAATTCAGAATACTTTCCCAATGAATCACGAAAATGATAGTAACCGGAGAGCACTCCATGCATCAAATCAAAGCCATTACCTATTACAACTAATGTTGAATCCGGTTTGCCGGTAATTACATCTTTACAATACATTTGTCTTAAACCGATAATGGACTTGTTCAATAACTGAAGTTATCGAACAACTCTAATGTTCCAAGTGTAGCTACTGTAAACATTTTTGTCAAACAGATTGATAAGCTTCCTTTATTCTTTTAGTAGTCTGTGCTAAACTCATCCCCATGAGTATTACAGAAACGATTCAGTCCGCCCGCGCGGATTTGGCGGGGCTTACGGTGTACGCACCCTTACGGGATCATCCTCTTTTTGAAGCCTTTGCAGCCCTGCTGGATGAGGCCGCCGGGCCGGGTACTACCGCAACGGTCCCCGGTGCATCGGCCTCTGCTGTTCAGCAGATTCACGCGTTGAACCTTGTCAGTTGCTGGGCCGCCTTTACTGCGGCCTTTATTAAGCATTCAGAAGAAGGTTCCTTCCGCCCGGCCGTCGCCTTCCTCGCCATTAGCGCAGAAAATCCCTTTACCCTGGCCGCTGAAGCGGGTAGTGTAGGGACCTCCACCGAGGGCTGTCAAGACCGAGGTTCCCCTCTGGACAAGCCGACCCCTATACTGCGTATTGCCGCCGCCGGTGACCTTGACCGGCTGGGCCGCATCGCCGGTTTCGACCTTGCCGCCCTCGGCCTTCACATTGGGGGCATACTCCGGGAGGCGGGTCTTGGGGATGCGGCGCAGAACATTGAGGCAGAGGCCCGTGCTTTCTGGGCCGCCGAGGGCGATGACGTTAAATCCGCCGGGACAAATGCCGCCGCTCTGGACAGCACTGCCGCCGACAGTAAAACTGTGCGAGAACTTTTTCCGCAGACAGGCGACTGGGGCGCCGCCCTGCCTGCGCTGGCGGAATATATCCGCACACACGGGGCGGGTGACCTTGGGCTTTACCGGTCCTTCTTTTGGGCGGGCGGTGCGGGGGGAATGAATTGCGAAGGCAAAAGCACAGCATTACTGCGGCCCGTGCGGAACGGGGACCCCGTCAGTCTCGCCGACCTTTCCGGCTATGAGGAACAGCGGTCGGTGGTGATCGCCAACACCCTCCGTTTTCTGGAGGGCAAACACGCCAACAACCTGCTCCTCTACGGGGACCGGGGCACGGGGAAATCCGCCACGGTTAAGGCGATCTGCAACGAGTACGCCCCGCGGGGCCTACGGCTTCTGGAAGTACGGAAAAGCGATCTGCCCGATCTTCCCCGGATACTCGACACACTTGCCAACAGGCCCCTGCCCTTTATCGTGTTTATCGACGATCTTTCTTTCGAGGCCGTCGACGATTCCTTTACCTGCCTCAAGGCCCTGCTGGAAGGCGGCGTGGAGACGCGGCCCGCAAACGTGGTGGTCTACGCCACCAGCAACCGGCGGCATTTGGTCAAAGAGCGGATCGCCGACCGGCCCACATTGGCGGCGGGGAATCCCATGGATGGGGAAGTACGGGCCTTCGACACCATGCAGGAACAGTTCTCCCTGGCAGACCGTTTCGGCCTTACGGTGGTCTATACCTCGCCCAGTCAGGATGAGTATTTGGACATCGCCTGTTTTATTGCGGAGAGACGGGGCATCCTCAACAGTATTACTGTGGACAATTCAGCGCAGGCAGCAGAAGCGCGGCGGCTGTTCCGGGAGAATGCGCTGCGCTGGGAAAAGTGGTTCAACGGACGCTCACCCCGGACTGCGGCGCAGTATGTCGATTGGGCTGCGGCGGGGGCGGGGTTTCCCTGGGAGTAATCATGAAAACAGAAACACTCAAAAAAGAAATTGAACGGTGGGAAGCAGAAGGGATCATCACGGCGGACCAGCGGAAACGAATTCTATCGTTATACCCCGAGAACCGATCCGGCGCGCCGGTGATGGTTATCTTTGCGGTGATCGGTTCAGTCCTGGTGGGCGCGGGAATCATTTTGATCTTTGCCACCAACTGGTATAAGCTGCCGGTCCCGGCAAAACTCTCCCTCGCCTTTCTGCCCCTGACACTGGCCTGTGTCCTAGGGGCCTACACGGTTCTACGCCGCTATTCCTCTGCGGCCTTTCGGGAAGCCTCCGGGATGTTCATCTCCCTTGCGGTTTTTGCCGCCGTCGCCCTTGTCGGGCAAACCTTTCATACTCCGCGGGATCTTCCCGTCTACATTCTGGCCTGTGTGCTTTTAACCCTGCCGGGGATATATCTTTTACAGGCCCACGGGATCGCGGCGATTTATGTCGCCGGCGCTGCCTATACGCTCTGGCATTATCCCGTGCCCGCAGCATTACTGCTTTTTTGTGCGCCCCTTCCCTTCATTGTGATACGAATTCTGCGTTCCGATAACCGTCCCCTGCTCTCGTATCTTATGCTGTTACTTTCAGCGTCTCTGGTGAACATCATCATATATCTTCTTGTCAAAACCGAAGCGCTGGATTGGGAACTTGCATATCTCTTTATCGCCCTGACCGCCGCCCAGGCCCTGCTTTTGCTGGATGCGGCATTCCGCAGATGGGGCAGGATCTATGTTACTAACTCCGCGAAAATTTTTGGCACAGGAACTGTCTTTGCAGTGCTGGTGATCGGGGCGGCAACCTCTTCCTGGTTTCATGAACCATCAGCAGAAGCGGTGTCCCTCTGGCTGATGACGATCCTTCCCCTGTGCCTGACCACAGTATATATTGTACTGCGGTATCGGTATATCAAGCCCTCCGGGGCATCGGCTTTGGCTTCAGTTTCAATTACCGACTTCTGCATGGCAGTAATACTGTTACTGATACTCATCCTTCCCCATGCCTGGATATGGCTGCCCTCAAACATTCTTCTTTTTGCCTGCGGCGTTTATTACATTCAGGAAGGGAGCAGAAAACTTGCGCTAACACACCTGAACCGGGGCATGCTCCTGCTTATGTATATCATCGTACTGCGTTTTTTTGATTGGGAAGCCAGCCTGCTGGTTCGGGGTATTTTATTTATCCTGCTGGGGATTTGTTTTCTCGTCTGTAACTTTATTATCTCCCGCAAAAAGAAAGGACGGCAATCTTGAAAAAATTCTTTCTCCCCGCGTGTGTTTTGTATCTCGTAATCCTGCTGGGCGTTCCCGGTTTTCTGGTGTTCAATCATTATAACATTCTAACCACCGGTGAATTATACAAGTTCAAGGTACAGCCCTACGATCCCTACGACCCATTCCGGGGCCGGTATGTGGCGATCCGTCCGGTAAATTTTATTGCCCCCGGCATCGGCTTCTATGCGCTGCTGGAAAAAGACACCGAAGGTTTTGGAAGGATCACCGCATGGCAAGAGACAAAACCCCATGACCGCGTGTACGCCAAAAATTTTGATATAAACCGGTATTACATGAACGAAAAATTGGCCCCAAGGGTTGAAACGCTTCAATGGGAGATCGACACTGAAACGGACCAGATGTATGTTCAGGTGGCGGTCAAAAACGGCGGCTATGTTATCGAGGGACTTTATTTGAAGGGGACACCTATAGAGGAGCTGGTGGAGTAGAAATGCTTTTAACTATCACTTACCGCGGAGCGGACGCGCCTGACCTTGGGTATCTGCTCCACAAAAATCCCGAATGGCCTCAAACCCTGGATATCAACTTCGGCAAGGCCCATGTGTTTTACCCCGAGGTTCAACAGCATTGCTGCACGGCGGCGCTGCTTCTCGATATTGATCCGCTGGATTTGACCCGTGGGAAGGAGGGTTCCAAAGGCGGCGGCTCGAAGAACCTTGGATTGTTCGACTATGTGAATGACCGGCCCTATGTGTGTTCCTCTTTTATGAGTACCGCCATCTCCAAAGTGTACGGCACCGCAATGTCGGGCCGCTGCGAAAAGCGGCAGGCTTTGGCGGACACCGCGCTGGACCTGTGCACGAAACTCACCATGCTGCCCTGCCGGGGGGACAGTTCCTGGCTGGAACGGGTTTTTGGCCCCCTGGGTTACCGGACAGAATTTACTACCGAAACGCTGGATGAAGCCTACCCCGAATGGGGGCAGAGCCGGTATGTGAACCTGAGCCTCCGCGGCACGGTGCGGCTGCGGGATCTGCTCCGCCATCTTTATGTGCTGATCCCCGTATTCGATTCCCGCAAGCATTACTGGATCGGCGATGCGGAGGTGGACAAACTTATCAGCCATGGCGAAGGGTGGCTGGAGAATCATCCCGACAAGGAATTTATCACCCGCCGCTACTTCAACAAACTTACCCGCTATACAAGGCTGGCCCTGGACCGGCTCGACAACGGCGAAGGGGGCGCGGAGGAAACTACAGAGGAACCCGTCGTTGCCGAATTTTTCAGTATTAGTATTCCTGAATTTGCCACTGATGCGGCTGAACCCTTTGTTCCCCTTAATACACGGCGGCTGACGGCGGTCCTTTCGGCATTAAAAGAAAGCGGCGCCCAGTCGGTGATCGATCTTGGCTGCGGTGAAGGGAACCTGCTTCAGTTACTGTTAAAGGAAAAATCCTTTCTCAAAATTGCCGGAACCGATGTGTCCGCTTCCGTGCTGGAAAGGACAACAGAAAAACTGAAAATTGACCGGCTTTCCGAAACACAGAAAAGCCGGTTGACCCTTTTTCAAAGTTCCATCACCTACCGGGACAAACGTTTTGCAGGCTACGATGCTGCCGCCGCAGTGGAAGTAATAGAACATCTTGATGAAAACCGTCTGGGCGCTTTTGCGGCGGTGATTTTTGGAGAGGCCGCCCCCAGGACAATTGTGATCACCACGGTGAACCGGGAGTACAATCAAAATTACCCCGGCCTTGTAAACGGACGTTTCCGGCACGGGGATCACCGCTTCGAGTGGACACGGGAGGAGTTCCGCGCATGGGCGGAAAAAACCGCGGCCCGCTACGGATACGATCTCCGGCTGGAAGAAATCGGCGATCGGGATGAACAGTTTGGCGCGCCGACACAAATGGGGGTCTTTATCAAATGCAGTTAATTATCCCGGAGCTTTGCGTAGTAGCGCTGGTAGGCGCCTCCGGCAGCGGTAAATCAACCTTCGCCAAAACGCACTTTAAACCCACCGAAGTGCTCAGTTCCGATTATTTCCGGGGGCTCGTGTCGGATGACGAAACGGATCAGTCCGCCACCGCCGCGGCTTTCGACAGTCTCTATTACATTGCAAACAAAAGGCTTGACGCGGGGAAGCTCACCGTCATCGATGCCACCAATGTGCAGAAACACGCGCGGGATGCGGTGATTAAACTGGCGCGGGAACAGAATCTTCTTGCGGCGGCCATCGTGCTTGATATGCCGGAAGCCCTCTGTCTTGAACGGAACCAGCAGCGTCCCGACCGGAATTTTGGTTCCCATGTGGTGCGGGGGCAGATTCGGGAATTAAGGCGGAGCATCAAAACTTTGCAGAAAGAGGGCTTCCGTTATGTGTATGTTCTTTCAAGCCCCGAAGATGCGGCGGAAACGGAAATCATCAGAACAAAACTCTGGAACGACAGGCGGGAAGAGACCGGTCCCTTTGACATTATTGGTGATGTTCACGGCTGTTACGATGAACTCATGGAACTTTTTGAAAAAATGAACTACACCCTTAACCGCGCCGCCTGCACCGCGATTCCCCCGGCCGGACGCAAAACAGTTTTTCTGGGGGACCTCTGCGATCGGGGCCCGAAAAACGCAGAAGTACTGCGTCTTGCGATGAACATGAACGCCGCCGGACACGCCCTTTGCATTCCGGGAAACCACGATGTAAAGCTGCTCCGCAAACTCCGCGGGGCGGATGTCAAACTTACCCACGGTCTTGATATTACCGTGGAACAGTTGGAAAAGGAACCTAAGGATTTTATCGAAAAGGCAATAGCCTTTCTTGACGGCATGGTAAGCCATTACGTGCTTGATCGCGGCAGGCTGGTGGTCGCCCATGCGGGGCTAAAGGAAGCCTTCCATGGCCGCAGTTCAGGCCGGGTCCGGGAGTTCTGCCTTTACGGGGACACCACCGGCGAGACCGATGAGTTCGGCCTGCCGGTCAGACTCAACTGGGCGGATGATTACCGGGGCCGGGCCCTGGTGGTCTACGGTCATGTCCCCTCGCGGGAAGTGCGGTCCCTGAACAATACGATGTGCATCGACACGGGCTGCGTCTTCGGCGGCAAGCTCACCGCCTACAGGTATCCCGAAGGGGAGACGGCAGAAGTTGAAGCGGCGCAGGAATACTACGCCCCGGCAAAGCCGCTGGAACCGGATCAGCCGGATCATGATGCCGGGGAACTGGCGATTTCCGATGTGCTGGGAAAGCGGTACATCAGGACCAGGCTGCACAGCAATATCAGTATTAGTGAAGAAAGCAGCGCCCTTACCCTGGAAATCATGAGCCGCTTTTCCGCGGATCCCCGGTGGCTCATTTATCTGCCCCCAACCATGTCCCCCTGCGGAACAAGCAGGCTGGACCCCTGGCTGGAACATCCCCTGGAAGCCTTTGACTATTTTACGGAGCAGGGTGTAGGTCAGGCGGTCTGCGAAGAAAAACACATGGGCTCCCGCGCGGTGATAGTTATTTGCCGGGATGAGGAGGCCGCCCGAAAACGGTTCAACGTTGACGATGGTTCCACCGGCATCATCTACACCCGGACGGGCCGGCACTTTTTTGATGAGACCGCCAGCAATACTACTGACGCCGCACCGGCAGACACAGAAACACTAATTCTATCGCGGCTCAGGGCGGCCCTGGACAGGAGCGGTTTCTGGGACAGTTTTTCTACCGATTGGCTATGTCTGGATACGGAACTAATGCCCTGGTCCGCAAAGGCGCAAAAGCTGCTTGTTGAGCAATACGCCCCTGCGGGAAGATCGGGCCGCAGCGGGCTCAAGGAAGCCATCACCGCACTGGAACAGGCTGCCATTGCACAAAACGCATCCCTGGGCTCTCCGGCAGAAAAAACAGTGATTCTGCCGCCTGACAACACAGGGCCGCAAAACATGGATGTTTCCGCGATCCTAAAAAAATTTCAGGACCGGGAAGAATACCTCAATCTTTATACCCAGGCTTACCGCCGTTACTGCTGGCCCGTTAATTCAGTTGATGATTACCGCATCGCCCCCTTTCATATTCTGGCCACCGAAGGCAAAGTCTGGAACACCGAAAACCACCTCCGGCATCTTGGGGTGATTAAGGATCACATCACCGGTAATGATCCCCTCTTTATCGCCACCAATCACATGGTGGTCGATTTGAAGGATCCGGCTTCCCGCGATGCGGGCATTGCCTGGTGGCTCGCCCTTACGGAAAAAGGCGGCGAGGGCATGGTGGTAAAGCCCTTTGACTTTATCGCAAACGGCAAGGGCGGGTTCATCCAGCCTGCGGTCAAGTGCCGGGGCCGTGAATACCTGCGTATCATCTACGGCCCGGAGTACACCGAGAGTACCAGGCTTGAACGGCTCCGTAGGCGTTCATTGGGAAAGAAGCGCCGCCTCGCCATGGATGAGTTTTCCCTGGGCATGGAATCACTGGAACGGTTTGTCAAAAAAGAACCACTGCACCGGGTTCACGAGTGCGTGTTTGCCGTGCTGGCTTTGGAAAACGAGAAGGTGGACCCGCGGTTGTAGATATGCCGGCCCTCTGTTTTTTAAAATATCAGCACAAAGGTTCCGATTGCGATAAGCGATCCCCCGATAACGGCCTTGACGGTGAGTGTTTCCTTGAGTACCACAAAGGCCAGTATCATGCCGATCACCACGCTGGATTTGTCGATGGGGATCACCTTGGAGGCTTCCCCCATTTGCAGGGCCTTGTAATAGCAGAGCCAGGAGAGGCCCGTGGCCAAACCGGACAGTGTCAGGAAGAGCAGGTTCCGGTGGGTGAGGTTTACGATGTCATGCTGTTTGCCGCTTATAAAAACCATGCCCCAGGCCAACAGTAATACTACCACGGTACGGATTGCGGTGGCCAAAGTTGAGTTGACATTTTCAATGCCGATCTTTGCCAGTATCGAAGTTAATGCCGCAAAAACGGCGGAAAATAACGCATAAATAGCCCACATATTACGCCCCTTATAATTACTGCGTTTTCGCGGCGATCTGCGCTCCCGCCCCCAGATGCCGCACCGTTAATGCAACCGCTTCTTTCAGGTCCCCAACGGATTCCCGCTTGAGTACCACCAAACGGTAGATGGCGGATTCAATCAAACCGTATAAAAGATCATCGGTGGTTTTGACATTCACCGGAAGGATCTCCCCCGCGCGGATGCCGTCGATCACCATGGTGGCCAGGATATGCCGCAGGCGCAAGGTGCGGCGGCGGACGCGGGAATCGGGATCAGTATCGCTTTTGGAAAGGTAGAGGAGATAATCAAGGACCACCGAAAGAAGGCGGCGGCTTTTTTCAAGCCGATCAATGATGTCGGAAAGTACCCGGATAATCCGTTCCACAGCATTAAGGCCCGTGTCTGCGCGGACCCTGGTGATATCCCCCTCAACTTCCACGAGGAGCTGTTTGATACTGTAGTTAAATATTTCCTTTTTGTTTTTAAAATAGATATACAAAGTTGTCCGGGTGATGCCGCAGCGGTCGGCGATCTTCTGAAAAGTCGCATCTTCAAAACCCTCGTCCATAAAAACATCCAGGGCCTTCTCCAGAATTTCCCGCCGCCGCTTTTCATGTTCTACGATGATGGCCATTCCGCTATTCTCCTAAAAGGTTATAAACTTTCATACTGAAAAAAATACGAGGGGATTGCGCCGTTGGTAATCTCCCTGCACGAATCCGCCTTTTTGCCGAAAAATGATTCAAAGCCCGGATGATCCGTGATCAGGGCCAGTTTCCATCCGGGGAAACTCCGGCACAGCCCCGCCATTTCGGCGTAGATCGCCTCCGACTCTTCGGGACTGCCCAGCCGTTTTCCATAGGGCGGGTTTGTCAGGATGAAGCCCGCAGGACCGCTTTCTTTCTCCCCCCGCAGTATTACTGCTGCATGGGCATCCTTCATGGACAGTACCTTTATTTCAGGCAGCGCCGAGCCCGCCCCTGTGCCGCCGCCCGGTCCGCCCGGCGTGTCCAGCCGCACCCCCCGCTGGGGAATTTTTCCGCAGGCCAGATCGTATGCCCGCAGGGCGTTGGACCTGGCGATGGACACCGCCCGCGCATCGGCGTCGCTGCCGCAGATGCGAATGGTGCGCTCAAAATTCACCTTGGACAGCAATTCTGCGCGGACGGTGTTTTCCGCTTCCCGGTCCGCAATGC
>BNUU01000035.1 GCA_025997595.1 Spirochaetia bacterium
CGCGACAAAACTCTATTCCGGGCACAGGCATGAAATTCACAATGACCGGGATATCCGGGAAGAAGTCGCCGACGGGATCATCGCCTTCATTAATGGCATTAAAGTTGTTCAATAACTTCAGTTATTGAACAACTTCCGCTGAAAAATGCAAAATGCCCTGCATTTTGCGAGACTTGTTCGAGAACCAACCGGGTTCTCGAACAAGTCCATTCTCTAATTATGTACAAAGTCTCCCGCTGAGCGTATCTCGTCGCAGTACTCGCAGCGGTAGGTCCGCAGCTCGGGGTTCTCCAGATAAAAAATGTGGGGGATATATTTTTCTGTGGAGGTGATGCACCGGGGATTTTTGCAGATCAGAATGTTTTCCACCCGGTCGGGGAGCTTGAGCTTAATCTTCCGGGTGATCTGTTCCTCCTCAATGACATTCACCGTGATGTTGGGATCGATAAGGCCCAGGATATCAAAGTTGATAGTAATGGTGTTATCAATTTTGATGATGTCCTTTCGGCCCATCCGCTTTGAATTGGCGTTCACCACGAAGGCCACATTGTGGGGGGTCTTGTCCAGGCCGAGCCAGTTAAAAATTTTGATCCCCTGTCCCGCTTTAATGTGATCGATCACGAGACCGTTTTTTATTTCATCTATGTTAAGCATTTACTACCCCCATAATTGATGCAAGTAAAGCCATCCTGACATACATGCCGTATTTTGCCTGTTTGAAATAGGCAGCCCTTGGATCGGTGTCCACTTCGATCGCGATCTCGTTTACCCGCGGAAGGGGATGGAGGATGATGAGATCCTTCTTTGCGGCCTCCATTTTTTCCAGGTTGAGCACGTAGGTGTCCTTCAGCCTGATATAATCTTCCTCGTTGAAGAAGCGCTCCCGCTGCACCCGCGTCATGTAAAGCACGTCCAGATTCGGCATGGCCTCTTCAAGGCTCGCGGTTTCAAGGTACCCGATCTTTTCCCGCTGCAAAAGCCGGATGATGTATTCGGGCACCTGAAGTTCCGGGGGGGAAACAAAGACCAGTTTGACCCCTTCGTAACGGGCCAGGGCCTTTGCCAGGGAATGGACCGTACGGCCGAATTTCAGGTCCCCGCAGAAACCCACGGTAAGACCCTTCACACTGTCCCGCAGCCCCGCTGACCCCGGCTTACCCCGCAGCCGCTTTATGGTGAGCAGGTCCGTCAGGGTCTGGGTGGGGTGGTGGTGGCCGCCGTCCCCGGCGTTGATCACCGGCACCGGGGAATACCGGGATGCCAGCAGGGCCGCCCCTTCCTTGGGGTTCCGCATGACAATGGCATCGGCGTAGCTTGCGGCCATGCGTATGGTGTCCGCCAGGCTCTCCCCCTTGGCGGCGGAACTGGAGCCGGGGTCCGCAAAACCCAGGCAGCTCCCCCCGAGCCGCTGCATCGCCGCCTCGAAACTCAGGCGGGTCCGGGTACTTGGTTCAAAGAAGAGGGTTGCCAGCAGCTTTCCCCGGCAGCTTTCCCGCAGATAGGCCGGCTCCTCCTCAATCCGTTCCGCCAGACTGAAGAGCGCGTCCATCTCCTCAATCGTGAAGTTTCCCGGTTCTATTAATGAACGTCCTTCAAGCATGTTTCCCCCTCAATGTGCGAAATTTATGCAAAAAAAAGCCGCCCCAAAAGGCGGCTTTTAGAATTCAACAGAAATGAATAGGGGGCAATAGCCGATTTTTACCGGGCGGTGTTTATAGTTGATGCTGCTATTCATATAAAGAACCATAGCACAGGGGAGGCGGGAATGGCAAGGGGATGCAGGAGCCCTACCGGGGCCTCTGCATTTACTTTCAGATTCCGGGAAATCACCGGGATTTGAAGAATTTTAACCGCAAAGGCGACGAAGGCGACGAAGGGAAACTCATGCATACTCCTTGCAAAATTCCTTGATTTGTGCCATACTTGCCTTATGAATACCGCAGTTATTGAACGAACGATAGATATTCCCGAAAGTCGTGAAGTGCGGTTTACTTTGCCTGAATCCGCGCCCAGTGGACAGGCGTATATCACGGTGACTTTTGCACCAAAAATTACGAACCCTGAGCCCTGGGTGAATCCCCTGCTCGGCAGGGGCAAGAAGATGGGGTCCAAGTTGACGGTTGAGCGGTTTATGGAGATGAAAAACGAAGACCGGGCCCTTGAAAGGGAGATTGATGAACGGCGCGGGATATAGCCCGTGAATTATGTACTTGATGCGTGCGCTCTGATTTCGTTGCTCAATTTTGAAGAAGGGTGGGAGCGTGTCCAGGCGCTCTTTGATCGTGCTAACTCTGGCGAGATTAGGCTTTATATGAGCGCCGTCAATTTTATTGAGGTGTTCTACGAATATATCCGCGTGGACGGTTTGGAAGAAGCGTCCGCAATACTCGCGCCCATTTCTGAAACGCCGCTTATCATCATTGACCGTATTCCCTGCGCAGTGTCTCAGGAAGCCGCACGGCTGAAAGCGATTTACAAGCGTATTTCCATCGCTGATGTTATTGGGCTTGCGACCGCAAAGGACATGTCTGCCGCTTTCGTCACCAGTGACCATCACGAAATGGACGCGATTGACGCAAATGAGGATATCCAATTTCTCTGGACACGATAAAGTCATGTTGTCCATCAAACATCTCCGTTCATAAAGGTTTTTTAACCGCAAAGGCGACAAAGGCGCAGAAGGAAAGAAAAAGGACCAGGAAATGGGGATATTCCCTTAGTCGCCTTCGGCGCCTTTGTGGTTAATTATTTTCTTTCGTGGGAGCCCTGCGCCCCCTTTCAAGATTGAAAGGTATGTCCTAAACTGAAGATATCGGAGAACAGGGGTGATACTGACCATCGACATTGGGACATCAACTTTTAAGGCCGCGCTTTTTACCGCGGATGGTGAACGTAAAAAATCTGCGGCCCTGCCCCTGGACATTGCCGTGAGCGACGGCCTGCGTCACGAGGCCGAACCGGCGCAGTGGCTGAGGGCCTTTGAGGAAAGTATCCGGCGGCTGGGGGATCTGTCCTCAGTTGAAGCGCTGGTGATCAGCGGGAACGGGCCGAGTCTTGTGCCGGTGACCGGGACGCCGGCCCTTAGTGAGTGCGGGCTTGTGCTGCCTGCATCTGCGGCGCGGCTCTGGCTGGACCGGCGAGCGCAGGGGGAATCCGCAGCGGTGTCTGCAATCATGGGCGCCCCCGTGGACCCCAGCTTTTTTCTGCCAAAGATTCTTTGGGTAAAAAATAACGAAGCTGGGCTTTATGATAAGACAAAATATTTTCTTTCCTGTCCGGAGTACCTGGTGTATGCCCTGACCGGGGAAGCGCGGACGGTGTTTCCCGCCGAGGGTTTTGATCGCTGGTACTGGAACGATGAGGTCCTGGACAAGGCGGGGCTGGACCGGAAAAAATTTCCGTCATTTGTTTTCCCCGGTGAAATCATCGGGACTTTGCTGCCTGCGGCTGCGCGGCGTTTTGGTTTTTCCGCTGCAGGTACGGGGACGCCGGTGATTGCCGGGGGGCCCGATTTTTTTGCGTCGATTCTGGGCGTGGGGGCGGTACATCCCGGTGAAGCCTGCGACCGGTCGGGGACCAGCGAGGGGATCAATGTTTGTACTAACGAACGGATCATGGATGCACGGCTTATGTCTTACGGGCATCCGGTAAAGCCGTACTGGAATTTGTCGGGGATCATTTCCACTACAGGGAAGGCGCTTGTATGGGCGCGGGAACTCTTGGGTATTGATGCGGAGCCCTTTGAAAATTTTTTTGAACTTGCGGAATCGGCAAAGAGCGGCGCAGTGCCGGTGTTTCTTCCGTATCTTGCGGGGGAACGGGCCCCCATTTGGGATCCCAGGGCGCGGGGGGTCTTTTTGGGACTGAGCCTTTCATCGGGGAGGGCGGAGCTGGCCCGGTCTGTGGCAGAGGGGATCTGTTTTGCCATCCGGGATGTGATCACCGTAATGGAAGAATGCGGCGCCGCAGTGCGGGAACTGCGGGTGTCCGGGCGTCCCGGGGAGAGTGATTTTCTCAATCAGCTCAAGGCGGATATTTCAGGCAGGGATGTGCTGGTCCCGGCCGGCAGGGATGCGGAACTTGTGGGACTTGCCGCATTGGGAGCGGCGGCGCTGGGGGAGTATGGGTCGGCAGGGGAAGCCGCCGCCACCATGGTGAAGATACGCCGGGTGTACCACGGGGATGAAAAAAAGGCCGCCCGCTACGAAGAACTTTTTGCGGAATACCGGGGGGCCTACCGGGCGCTGAAACACTTGAATCACTTGTGAATGTATGTAAAGATGGGTCAGGAGAATTTAATTATGACACAACTTAAGAAACGTGCTCCCGGCAGAGTATTGACGGCGGCGCTTATCGCCGCACTTATTGCGGCTTTTACTGTGGCGCCCCTTTTTGCGACGGGGAAGAAGGATACGGGAACTCAGCCGGGCGGAAATTTTTCTGTTTTGGTATATATCACCGGGATGGTGACGGGGAGTCCTACGTATGAACTGCTTGCCGCCGGGGCGGAGAGTTTTGCGGCTTCCCACAGTAATGTTGTGGTGAAGGTTTACGAAGCGGGTTTCAATCAGGCCGAATGGGAAGAACAGCTTACTTCCCTGGTGGCAGGCGGGGGCTTCGATCTGGTGCTGGGGTCCAATCCGTCACTTCCGGAAATCTGTGCGAATGTGGGAAAGAAATTTCCCAATCAGAAATTCATCATCACCGATGCGGAATATCCGGGGAATCCCCAAATCAGTACCTACCTTTACAATCAGTATGAGCAGTCTTTTTATCTGGGTTACCTTGCGGGGCTTGTAACCACCGGTAAAATGGAACACGCCAACGGCGCAAAGAAAATCGGCTTTATCGCCGCGCAGGAATATCCCCTGCTCAATAAACATATCGTTCCCGGTTTTCTTGACGGCGCGCGCAGGGTTGATCCGGAAATCACCCTTGACTTCAGGGTGATTGGCAACTGGTTTGACGCCAACAAAGCTGCGGACCTTACATCCAGCATGATCAGCGCCGGGGTTGATGTGTTTGCGTCGATTGCCGGAGGGGCCGCCCAGGGGATGATCCGTACCGCCGGTGAGCAGGGGGCCTATGTGGTTTTTCACAACACCAACGAGTATCGGCTCGCCCCCGGCGTCATTGTGGGATGCGGCCTAATGGAACAGAAAAAACTTACCGAGGAAATTCTTACCGATGTGCTTGCGGGAAAAATTCAATACGGTACTTCCCACACCGTTGGGGTAAAAGAGGGTTACCTTGATTTCATCGCCGATGATCCCGGTTACACAGGCGCCCTTCCCAAGGACATTCAGGATAAGTTCAACTCATTTATGAATGATATCCGCGCAGGACGGGTCCCCTATACGATTCCGCCTCTTTGAATGTTAAATTGAGCGAATCTTTGGAAACGGAGGTATGCCCGGTCGAACTGCGGGGCATCACCAAGATTTACCCCGGCAATCCCCGCAGGGCGAACGACCGGGTGAACTTAAGCCTGCGCCGGGGGGAGATTCTCTGTCTTGCGGGGGAGAACGGGGCGGGCAAAACCACCCTGATGAAAATCCTCTATGGCATCGAAACCCCCACGGGGGGTGAAATTTTTGTCCGGGGAAGGCCCGTAAAAATCGCTTCGCCCCTGGCTGCAAACCGGCTCGGGATCGGCATGGTATTTCAGCACTTCATGTTATTTCCGGAGCTTACGGTGGCCCAGAATGTGGTCATGGGCCTTGAGCCGGTAAAGTTTGGAATCTTCTACGATAAGGCAAGGGCGGAATCTGCGGTAAACGCCGTAATCAAGGCCCATCATTTCTCAATAGAAGCGGACAAGCCTGTCCACAGTCTTACTGTGGGGCAGATGCAGCAGGTGGAGATTCTCAAGCTGCTCTACCGTAATGTGGATATCATCATCCTTGATGAGCCCACAGCAGTCCTCATCGAACAGGAAATACTTTCATTCTTTAAAACCCTTAAAACCCTTGCCCTTGCGGGGAAATCAATTGTCCTTATTACCCACAAGCTGCAGGAAATAAAACAGATCTCCGACCGGGTGGCGGTGATGCAGAAGGGCTGCCTGGTTGGTATCAGAAATACCGATGAGATTAACGAGTACGATATATCGCGGATGATGATCGGTTCGGATTTTACGGGTTCGGAATTCGTTGAATCTGCGAAGAATTTCAGGCCCAAAAATAATAAGGCTCTGGGAGAGCCGGTGCTGAGTTTTGAGCATGTAACGGTGAAACGCCGGGGCCAGAAACGGCTGTTATTGGACGATATTTCTTTCACCGTGAATGCCGGTGAGATCCTTGGTTTTGCCGGGGTCGGGGGAAACGGCCTTGGGGTGCTGGAGGCGGTGCTGGGGGGCTTTCTCCCCATCGCATCGGGGAAGATATACCACCGGGAAAAAGATATCTCCCGCTTTGACGCGTCCGCTCTCCGCCGCGAAGGGCTCGCCTATGTTCCCGCAGATCGGCTCCGGGTGGGAAGCGCCCCCGCCGCTACGGTGAACGAAAACATAATCCTGAATCGGCGGGGTGAATTTTCTCCCGGGGGCTTTCTGGACTTTAAGGCCATCCGCAGTTTTTCTGCGGACCTTATCCGCCGCTACGATATTGCCGGCGAGGGGGGGCAGAACGCAGTAACACTGTCGGGGGGCAATATTCAAAAGATGATCCTGGCCCGTGAAATCGATCAGTTTCGGGACTACATTGTTTTTTCCGAACCTACCTGGGGGCTGGATATTGCCGCAAGCGCTTATGTGTACGGCGAAATTGGGAAGCTCCGGGAAAAGGGCGCCGCAGTGCTTCTTGTCTCCACAAACCTGGATGAGATCCTTTCCATTGCGGATCGGATCATCGTTTTTTACCGGGGGACTATTGCCGCAGAATTTGATAACAGTAATACTATTTCCAATATAAAAGAAGAAATCGGTGTCTTTATGATGGGACTTGCAAAGTGAAGGGCGAAAAAAACCGGCTCGGGGGATGGCGGAATGAACGGCCCTCAATGGGGCTTGGGGGACCGGCGGTTCCCGCCGGAACAGGCAGGGCCGGGAGCTGGCAGGCGGAGGCCTTTCAGTCCGGACTTATGGCTTCCGGGGGCATGATTTTGATCCTTGCCATCTCCCTCCTTTTGATGATCCTCCTTGCCCTGCTGCTGAGTAAAACTCCGGCCCGGACCCTGCGTTATTTTTTCCTCGGCCCCCTGCAGAATCGCTACTACTTTGGCAACATGCTGAACAGCGCCATCCCATTGGTTTTTGGCGGTCTCGGGGTGAGTATCGCCATGAAATCCAATAATTTTAACCTTGGCGGTGAAGGACAGATTTATTCCGGGGCCTTCGTCACCACCATTGCGGCCCTGGCCCTGGGGCGCCTGGGAATTGGGGGGGCATTCCTTGCGCTTATGGCGGGAACGGTTTTTTCAGGCGCGGTGGCGGGACTTTCAGGGTTCTGCAAGGCGAAGTGGAACACCAGCGAACTTATCACCAGCTTCCTTGTTTCCAATGCCCTGGTACTGGTGGTTAATTATTTTGTTACCGGGCCCTTCCTTGACGGGGCGACCAATCTCCAATCCACCGAAAAAATACCGGAAAATTTCCGCCTGTCCCAGATACTGCCTCCCTCAAATTTAAGCGCCGCCCTTTTTATTGCCATTGCCGCAGTAATACTGGCGCACCTTTTTCTTTCCCGGACCAGGGCCGGTTACGAAATACGCATCGCAGGGGATAATGAACTTTTTGCCCGTTACGGCGGGATTAACACAAAGTGGATTACGGTACTGGCAATGTTTTTAAGCGGCGCATTCTACGGCATGGCCGGGGGGCTTGCGGTTTACGGGACCTACTACAGTACGGTAAAGGAATTTTCTTCCGGCATGGGCTGGAACGGCCTGGCGGTTGCCCTAATCGCCCGGTTCAGCCCCATTGCGGTGATACCCGCCGCGATCTTCTTCGCCTGGATAGGTTCCGGGGCGCGGATCGCCATGCAGAATTCGGACGTCACCTTTGAGATCGCTTCCATTGTGCAGGGGACGGTATTTTTTCTGGTGACCAGCCAGGTGCTGCGTAATGTTTTTAAAAAACGGAGTGCCCTATGATTCTGCGCAGTGCGGTAAATATTATGACCCCATTACTGCTCGCCGCCATGGGTGGGCTTTTTACGGAACTTTCGGGGATGCTCAATATCGCACTGGAGGGACTGCTTTTAACCGGGGCCTTTGCGGCGATAGTGGCTGCCCATTTTACCGGGAGTCTTGCCATTGGCGTGGCGGCGGCGATCCTCTGTTCCATGGCGCTGGCCTGCCTCCTGGCGCTGGTTACCCTGAAACTGCGGTCCAATGGCTTCATTGCGGGGCTTGCGGCAAATCTTCTGGCCGCGGGGATCACAGTGATACTGTCTTTTCACTTATTCGGAACACGGGGTGTAGTAGTACTGAACGATGTGCCTGCTTTGGCGCTGATCAATATTCCGGCAATTGCAGGTATTCCGGTGATTGGGGATATCTTGTCGGGTCACACTGTTTATGTTTACGCCGCATGGCTTTTGCTGATCCTTGTCTGGGTAATTCTTTACATGACGCCTTTCGGTTTTCGCCTCCGTTCCTGCGACGGCCATTCGGAAGCCCTTATCTCCCTGGGCCTAAGACCCGACACCTACCGGTTTACTGCGTTTCTGGTTTCCGGTTTTTGCTGCGGTATCGGTGGTTCTTTTCTTACCCTGAACCTGGGGGCCTTTGTGCCGAATATTTCAGCGGGTAAGGGCTGGATAGCATTGGTGGTAATATTCATGGGGAACCGGAAGCCCGGGGGACTCCTTATTGCCGCGTTGATCTTTGGCCTTGCGGAGGCTTTTTCAAATTACGCCCAGGGGATATTCAATGTTCCTGCGGATTTTATCCTCGCCATTCCCAATGTGTTCACCCTGCTGGTGATGATCGGTGTGTCGGTGTATTCACGGAGAAAAGCTTCTTAAAGAGAAGCTTCATTCCCGTCATCTTCCGCAGGGTTTTCACTTAAACACACCAATGCTTTCTCCAGCCGGTGTTCGCGGATTTCAAGAATTTTTATTTTAAGACCATGGCCTTCGATCTCGGCGGTCTGTCCGTCTGCGGGTATATGCCCCAGAAGGCTGAACACAAAACCTGCGAAGGTATCGTATTGATCCACCGGCAGGCTGAGCCCCGTTTCCTGTGCCACCTTGTCCAGTGAAGCCGCTCCGTTCATCCGCCATTCACCGCTTCCGGTACTTTCGATCAGGGGCTTGTCAGGAGGGGCGGTGTTGTCATCATCAAGATCCCCAACCAGTTCTTCCAGCAGATCGTTCATGGTAACAATGCCGTTCATGCTGCCGTATTCATCCAGAACCACCGCGAAGTGGTTGCGGTTTCTTTTCATGTTTTTGAAAAGCATATCCGCCTTTACGGTGATGGGAACAAACTGTGCGGGCCGCACCGCACGGGCCAGCACTGTTTTGCGATCCCGGGATTTAAGTCTGAGGTAGCTGTCGGATCTGAGCACCCCGGCAATATCGTCGGGATTTTTGTTGCAGACCGGATAAAAACTGTGGCGGTTTTCGATGATCGTTTTTTCCCATTCAGCCTCACTGTCATCAAGGTTGAGCAGGGTAACATAGCGGCGGTGGGTCATAATTTCGCCGACGCTGCGGTCGTCAAATTCAAACACATTGTGGATGATTTCTTTTTCACTTAAGTTGATGGTTCCCCTGGCGCTGCCCATATCTATCATCATGCGTATCTCTTCTTCGGTTATTTCTGCGGCCTCCGTGTTGGGATCGATCCGCAGTATCATTAATATCCCGTTGGTAGATTTGGTAAGGAGCCACACCACCGGCGCAAAAATTTTTGATATAAAAACAATCAGCGCCGACATGGCAAAGGCGAGGGATTCCGCCTTCTTCATGGCGATCCGTTTGGGGACCAGCTCTCCAAGCACCAGTGTGAAAAAGGAGAGGATGATCGTGATGATCACCACCGATAGTACGCTGATGGTGGCGGCGGGAATCTTTACTCCCGTTGAGATGAGATGGCGGGTGAGTTTTTCTGCAAAGTTATCCGCCGCAAAGGCGCTGCCCAAAAAACCTGCCAGGGTGATACCTACCTGTATGGTGGCAAGAAATTTTGCCGGCTGTTTGGTAAGGGCTAAAAGCCGTTTCGCTTTTTTGTTTCCCGCGGCGGCGATTTTTTCAAGTTTATTATCGTTTATTGACAGGAGTGCAATTTCGGCGCAGGCAAAAACCGCATTCACCATGATCAATATAAATTGTAAAAGTAACTGCCATAAAAGGGGATCTCCGTTAGACATTATTTTTCCCTGCCTATGTCTTTCCGGTAAGCCATGCCGTCAAAGCTTATGAAGCCCATGGCCTCATAAGCCCTGGCCCAGGCTTCGTCCGCATTGCCGCCCCATGCGGAAACTGCGAGAACCCTGCCGCCGGAAGTACGGAGCCTCGCGTCGTCTGCTCCCCGCTGCGCCCCGGCGACAAAAAGCTGCGCCCCGGTTTTCACAAAATCCTTTTCATTGACAGTAATAGTGTCGTCTTTACGGCAGCCACCGGGGTAGCCATCGGCAACCGCCACCGGCGCACAGACCGCGCCGTTTCTCCACTTGAGGGGAAATGAGTCAAGACTGTGGTCCAGAATGGAAAAACAGAGCTCGCCAAAATCAGAATCCAGTAACGGAAGCACCGCCTGTGTTTCAGGATCGCCGAGGCGCACATTGTATTCCAGCAGGGAACAGCGGTTCTGATGCACCATGAGGCCGAAAAAGATAAAGCCCCGGTAGTCCATGTTTTCCGCTTCTATCCCCCGCAAAGTGGGTTCCAGAATCGAGGTGACAAAATCCTGTTGAGTCTCCGGTGTAAAATCCGGTACCGGCGCGATGGAGCCCATGCCCCCGGTGTTCGGCCCCCTGCCGCCTTCAAAGCGGCGCTTGTGATCCCGTGCGGAAACAAAGGGCCTGATGCTTCCCTTTTTGCCGGGGCTGACACTCACCGCCGCCAGTACCGAGACTTCCTTTCCCACAAGAAAATCTTCCAGTACCACCGATGCGCCGGCGTTTCCCAGGGATCTATTTTTCATAAAAGCGGCGAGAGCCGTTTCCGCCTCCGCAAAATTTTCTGCGATCACCACACCCTTGCCCGCCGCAAGGCCGTCGGCCTTAATCACCAGCGGAGCTGCGCCGCCGTCAAAATGTTTTTGCGCATAGGCCGATGCTTCGGCGGGATCACTAAAATCCCTGCTTTCAGCCGCGCGGACGCTGTATTTTTTCATAAAGGCCTTCGAGTAGACCTTGCTCGCCTCAAGCCGGGCGGCTTTTTTGTCGGGGCCTATGATCGCAAGCCCCGCCGCCCGAAAGCGATCAACGATCCCCGCCGCTAACGGGTCCTCAGGGCCGACAACCGTAAGGTCGATTTTTTCCCGCTGCACAAATTGTATCAGCGCATTCTGTCCATCCCCGGTGGGAACGTTCTCACATTTTTGTTCTGCGGCGGTTCCCCCGTTTCCCGGAGCAACATAGATCTTTTCAACCTTTTCCGACCGGGCCAGCTTCCACGCAATGGCGTGTTCCCGTCCGCCTGAACCGATAACTAAAATTTTCACGATCCATCCTTCCTGTAGTAATACTGCTAATGTTTGAAGTGCCGGGCGCCGGTAAAGACCATGGCGATACCGTACTTGTCACAGGCCTCTATCGAAAGCCTGTCGTTCACCGAACCGCCGGGCTGGATAATGGCCTTGATCCCCGCCGCCGCCGCCGTTTCCACCACATCGGCAAAGGGGAAGAAGGCGTCGGAGGCGAGTACCCGCGGCGGCCTCTGGTCGGCGAATTTGCCGCCGGCCACCGCTTTTTTGCTCCGTTCAAGGGACTGCTCGGTGGGCCAGATACGGTTCACCTGACCGCCGCCGATCCCCGCCGCGGCCTCATCCTTTACGATGAGGATGGCGTTTGATTTAACAAAGGTTACCGCCCGCATACCAAAGATCATATCATTGATATCACCCGCTTCGGGCTGCGTCCTGGTGACCGCTTCCCATTTTTCAAAAAGTTTCCGGTCCCCCTGCTGAACCAGAAGCCCGCCGTCAACGGCGATGTATTCGTGGGCTTCACGGGGGGGCCTGCGGGCTTTCATGATACGGAGGTTCTTTTTTTTCTTGAGGATTTCAAGGGCCTCATCGTCAAAATCCGGGGCGACAACGATTTCCAGAAACAGCTCCCCCAGCCGCGTTGCAACCGCCGCATCCAGTTTTACATTGGCCGCCACGATGCCGCCGAATATGGATACCGGATCGCAGGCAAAGGTTTTTTCGTAGGCTTCGACGAGGGTGTCCCCCAGGGCGATACCGCAGGGGGTGTTGTGCTTGACCGCCACACAGCAGATCTGTTTTTTTCCGGCAGCATTACTAATCCCCAGGGCCTTAATATCATCCGCCCCGATGGGGGCCGCAATCCATTCCCCTTGCGCAGTCCCATCGACTTTAAGGCCGAAGGCGCAGGCCGCCTTCCATGCCAAATCCAGGTCGCGGATATTGTTGTACCCCAGTTCCTTTCCGTGGAGCTGTTCCATATTTCCCAGCGCCCCCGGTTTATCGGTGTTAACATAAAGCGCTGCGGACTGGTGCCCGTTTTCACCGTAACGCAGGGTTTGTGCTTTTTTCAGGGAGAGGGGCCAGTACTCGGGATATTCTTCATTAAGCAAATAACGGGCAATCGCCGCGTCGTAGGCGGAGGTAAGATCGAAGACCTTACCGGCGAGCCGTTTTCTGAATTCCACAGAAACACTGTTCGTCTTAAGCCCTGCGATGGTTTCAGCGTAGTCGGCGGGGTCGGTGAGGACGATTACGTCCCGGTAATTCTTTGCGGCGGAACGGAGCATGGTAGGACCGCCGATATCGATGAACTCCACGGTTTCTTCAAGGGAAAGTCCCGCCCGGACCTTCTCAAAAAAAGGATAGAGGTTGACGCACACTAAATCTATCGTAGAAAGATTTAGTTTTTCCAAAGTCTCCATGTGGGAGGGTACATCCCGCCGCGCCAGGATTCCCGCGTGTACCGCCGGGTGCAGGGTTTTGACCCGGCCATCAAGGCATTCGGGGAAGCCGGTGACCTCAGTTACATCGGTGACAGGAATACTGCCGCCCCCATGGTTCGCCGCCTGCAAATATTGCGAAGTTCCTCCGGTGGAAAGAATTTCCCAGCCCGCTCCCGAAAGAAAGGAAGCCAATTCCAGAATGCCCTCTTTGTTAAATACACTGATGAGCGCCCGTTTTTTCATGGTGTCCCCTTTTTTATCATCATCATCGCTGCGTCCACAATGGCGATATGTTCTTCCCGGTGTATCCGCTCCGCCAATGTATCCGGCGTGTCGGCTGCCAATACCGGAACCTTCCGCTGAATCAGAATGGGCCCCGTATCGGTTCCCGCGTCTACGATGTGTACGGTGCAGCCCGATTCTTTTTCACCCGCCGCCAGCGCCGCCTGATGCACCCGTTCGCCGTACATTCCCCGCCCGCCGAATTTGGGCAGCAGGCTGGGGTGAATGTTTATCATCCTTCCCGCGTATGCTTCGATGAGTTCACCGGTGAGGATCGAAAGAAACCCCGCATAGATGATGAGGCCCATATTCCGTTCCCGGCAAATGCGCAGGATGCGATCCGATAATTCCTGCCGCCGTTCCGGTTTGGGAAGGGTTTTATCAGTGACTTCGGTGATGGCGGGAATCCCCGCAAGCCTCGCCCGTTCCAGCGCGTACACACCGGCATGGTCGGAAATAACCGCAGCAATTTTGCCGGGATTAAGGCGTCCGGCTTTCTCCGCATCGATCAGGGCCTGCAAATTGGTGCCGTTCCCCGAGACAAGGACTAATATGTTCACAGGAATACTATTCAAAACGTACTTCCGCATGTTCGCCCTTCGCAGTATCCACCCGGCCGATTTCCCAGGCGGGGAAGCCCCTGCTGTCCAGGTATTCAATTGCCCTGCGGACATCTGCGGGAGCCAGGGCCAGTACAAAACCGATGCCCATGTTGTAGGTATTGAACATCAGCTTTTTGATTGCCGCAGTATTACTGTTACCGGCGTCAACCCCCGCCGCAATCCGTTCGAAAATAGGCGGGACGGTCCAGCTGCCCTCTTTTATGACCGCATCGAAGGCAGCGGCGCCGGCGGCCGGCTGCGCAAACATCCGTGGGATATTTTCGTAAAAGCCGCCGCCGGTGATGTGGGCCATGCCCCGGATTTCAACCTGTTCGAGCAATCCAAGGACAGGTTTGACATAGAGCCGGGTCGGTTCCAGCAGGGCCATGCCGATGGGCATGCCGCCGAAGTCTTCATCAAGGTTGGGGATTGCCTTGCGTATTAAACTGAAGCCGTTGGAATGGGGGCCCGAGGAAGCGATGCCCAGCAGGGCGTCACCCTTTTCAATTTTTTTGCCTTCGATGATTTTTTTGCGATCAACGATGCCCACGGAAAAACCGGCGATGTCGTATTTGCCTTCATCGTAAAAGCCGGGCATTTCCGCGGTTTCCCCGCCCAGGAGGACGCTTCCGGTTTCCCGGCAGCCCACGGCCACGCCCTTGACCAGTTCCGCCGCCACCTCGGCGTCGAGTTTTCCGCAGGCAAGGTAGTCCAGAAAGAAGAGGGGCTTTGCGCCGTGGCAGAGGATGTCGTTGACGCACATGGCCACACAGTCGATCCCCACGGTATCGTATTTCTGTAACCTGAATGCAATGTCCAGCTTGGTTCCCACGCCGTCGGTGCCGGAAACCAGAACCGGTTCCTCCATTCCGGCGCCCGCATTGATGAAGTCCCTGAGGGAAAGCATCCCTGCGAAACTGCCGATACCGTTCAGCACCGCCTTGTTGGAGGTGGCGGAATCGCCGTTGGCGATTTTTGCCAGTTCCCGGTATTTGCCGACAGCCCGGTAGCCTTCTTCGATATCAACGCCCGCCTGTTTATAATCCATTTGTATCCCTTTTTAACCATACCATAAAAGGGGGCCGCATGGATATATTAGGTATACTACTTTCCGGATTGCCCGTCTGCGGTTTTAAGTCCGATGTGGTTTTCCAGGGCAAATTGCTCAATAAACTGACACATTGCCTGGATGCCGTTTTCGTTTTTGATCTTTTCACCCAGAGCCGCGGCATTTTTTTGGTATGCGGGATTGTTCACCAGATCCAAAACCTTTTTTTTCAGGGCCTTTTTACTTATCCCGATTTTGATGTTCCGGGGGCCGAGCCCCAGATCCCCAACCCGGGAGCCCCAGTAAAACTGATCGAGGAGCAGGGGGAGCACCATCTGGGGCTTCCCTGAGCGGGCGGCGCTGTGGGTCGTCCCGCTTCCGCCGTGGTGGATAATCGCATCGCATGCGCCCAGGATCAGGTAATGGGGAATGGCGCTGTCCAGGAGGAACAGGTTACCCTGGTTATGGAGATGGGTACCCACCTTCCACCAGCCGCAGCCCACCACCAGTTTGTAGTTTTGCTCACAGCAGATTTCAAAGAGCCGTTCGCAGAAGGTATCCCGCTCCTCGGTGTTGCAGCTTCCCAGGGTAAAAAATACCGTGGGCCGGGAATCCTTTTTGACAAAGTCCATAAAATTTTTGTAGGCAATTTCGTTGTAGGAGAAAATATCGTTAAAGCAGTAGCCCCCGATGCTCCACTCGTATTTCCAATCCCGGTCCGTTTCTCCCAGGTATTGGCTGAACATCATATGATTATGGGCGTTCGCGGGGGCATATTCCCCCTGATCCTTTATGGGCTCCATATTCAGCTTGATACGGTTTTTGTTCAGGACCTTTTTGACCATCATGTTGAGCCCCGCATTCAGGATCTTCCACTGGAGCCCAACCAAAGTCCGGGGCGGATTCAAAAAGGGGAAAACCGCAGGAGGTATACGTTTCCCCGGTAAAAGGGGGGCATAACCGGTCCTGATATGGGGCTTTCCGCAGTATTCTGTTATATGGGGGGCGGCAAATTCAGTATTACTGCATACCAGAAGCTCGTTCTCTTCCAGCGCAGGGATAATCTCGTCAAACTGACTGTCAACCACCCGGGCTGTCCAGGCCAGGAGGTCCCTGGTGTTGGGCTTTCCTTCCACCATGCCGGCAATATCGTCAAAGGACTGGAGAAAGTAGTTTACCCCGGCGGCCTTTGCGAGTTCTTCAAATATGCGTGGGAGACTGAGGGTGATCTCGTGCCCCCGCTTCATCAATTCAACCGCCAGGCCCAGGTACGGATAGACATCCCCCTGGGAACCCCGTGTTACCATTAGTATTTTCATGAGGGGAACCTCCTCACTGCGTTTGTCGGAAAGGGGTTCATGCAGCGCCGGCTTTTTTTACGGCTCCGCCCGGAATGATCCCGATTTCCGTCAGTTTGTCCGTGTCCAGGTGGTATTTTGCTTCCAGCCCCCGGAGCATCCCTTCATCAACCTGAACAGGCTTGCCCAGCTTTTTAACTTCACCGTTGCTCTTGATGATCTTGGAGATCATCTTGCCGGGGTTAAAGTTGAGGGATGACATGATCCAGCACCCGTGGGTACACCAGCAGTTCGCCTTGTACCCGTGGCCGATATCCGCAATCTCTTTTTTCATGGCCGGGCTGTTATAGATGGCCTGCACATCGCAGTTATAATCCTGAACCTTGCCCAGGGGGGGCCGGAGCTCGCAGGACCGGAACCGGCCGTCGTAGTCGATGACCAGGGTGGTTTCCCCGGCGGTACAGTCCATACCCCAGGGGGTGGGCTTGTCGATGTTGGTGGCGCGGATATTGTACATGGTCCGCATCAGCCCCACGTAGAAGTACTTGGTGAAGGCCCGGGCAATGCCCTTCATCCCGTCCCCGACACGCTTGGCGTAGAGGGTGTAATAGGGGGCCACATCGTCCTGAATCTTCCGCAGGGATTGTTCGGTCACGACCTTGACGCCATCTTCCCGTGTCATGCCCCGGGCGGCTTCAATGGTATGGGTGGTCAGGTTGAACCGGCCGTATACCCAGGCCACAAAATCCTGCACCTCTTCCACGTTATACTTGGTGATAACCGTGGCCGCGCCCCTGATAACATGGCCGTCATCCTTGAAATTTTCGTCCAGCAGCTTGAGGGTTTCCGTCGCCTGGTAAAAGCAGCTTACCCCCCGCTGGGTATCGTGGGTGTCGCCGAAACCGTCAAAGCTTATGCTGATGGAGATATTGAGATCCGGGCAGTTCTGCCGTATCCGTTTGAGCCATTCGATAACCCGCTCGGGTTTCATGCCGTTTGAGGGCATGTTGACATCGGTAATGTGGTTGTTTTTATAGAACATTTCAACAATTTCCGGAAGTTCCTCCCGCAACGTCGGTTCCCCCCCCGAGAGCCAGAGCCGCTTGATGTTCCCCGCCGATTCGGAGAGTTTTTTGATGTTCTCAAAGCTCAGATCCGGCTCTTTTTGTGCCATATCGTTGGCATAAAAACACATGGCGCATTTTGCGTTGCATTTTCCGGTGGTAAAGAGGAATATGGATTCCAACTCTCTTTTTGAACTCATGGAATTGAATGAACTTCCTGAACGTTTCGCTTTCATGTGTCTAATAATAGACGTAATTCAGGAATTTGTCAATCAGTCGGGGGGAGCCCTCCGGTACTCCTCGCTGCCGCTGAGGCAATGCGCACTCTTGACCTTATGATAGAATTGGGATATACTTAGTATATCCCAATAAAGGGAAAAGGACAATAAGAGTATGACAACGGCAATTGTTAAATGGGGAAATAGTCAAGGAATACGGCTCCCAAAGGCTTTTTTGCAAAATATCAACATTTCTGAAAATGATACGGTTGATGTTTTGGTAGAAAACGAAGCAATTATTATAAAAAAAACATACGCCCCAAAACATAAAACCACAAAAGAACGGCTTGTTAATTTTTACGGCATCAACACGCAAAACGTTGAGCGTGTTGATGATATCGAAAATCAAGTAGAAATAGATTGGGGGAAACCTGTAGGAAAAGAAATATGGTAAAACAAGGAGATATTATTTGGCTTGATTTTGACCCGCAAGCTGGCCATGAACAAAAAGGCCGAAGGCCTGCCTTGATACTCAGTAACGAAAGTTTTAATAATTTTTCAAAGTTGGCTATTGTTTGTCCCATAACAAACCGGGACAAGGATCATCCTTTTCATATAAAATTAGATGATAGGACAAAGACTGCCGGAGTAATTTTATGTGATCAGGTAAGAACGCTCGACATCAATGCGCGGAATTGTGAATATATTGAAAATGTGGCGGATGATATTTTGTTGGATGTTCTTGATATAGTGAATGGATTTATTGAAAGAGAAAAGTAAAAAATTGTGGTAATGCGGCACTTCACCTAAAGCAGGCCAGGGAACCCTCACTTTTGCCGCGGAGGATCCCAAAAAAACGGATAAACTTAAGAATTTAACCACAAGCCGCCTACTGGCGGCACCACACAAAAGACACGAACATTTTTGTGAAATTTTGTGCTTTTTTCGTGTAGTTCGAAGAACCCGCTAACGCGGGGGAGGGACCCTGCGCTTCCCCCGGATCGGGCCTTTGTTCCGATCTTTTTCAAAAAATTTTCAAAAAAAGTTGATATTTTGTTTCCCCTGCGATATATTACTTGGTAATGACAATTCATAACCCGGTTAATTACCGGCAAATAACCTTTACCCCCCCCACCCCTCCCCTCTCCCACAACACCCCCCTGCCCCCCCCCCCCCCCCTCTCACACCCCCTCATCTCCCCTTGTTCCTCTCTTGCTTCTGTCCCTCATCCCTACCATGTCCTCCTCTCTTC
>BNUU01000036.1 GCA_025997595.1 Spirochaetia bacterium
CTATCTTCCCCAAAAAGAGGGGCCCGCCCAGTGGCCCGAGCAGGGCGGCTTCCCCCGGTCCCAGTACCTTACCTACGACGCCCACAAGCGCCCAGCCTGTCAACAAGAGAAAAATCACCAAAACCCGAAGGGACCAAAGGCCGTGGACCAAAGGTTCTGTATGCAATTTTATCAGTCTACTTCCCATAACTCCAATTTTCGGCATACTCAGGGAAAAAATCCAGTAAAAGCTATAATTTATCAATCAACATGGAACATTTCCCCGAGGGGATGGGCAGGGTCTTCTTCTTCTTCCCCAAAATATTGATGGTGAAGTAGTACAGTTTTTCGCTTTCCATGTGAATTTCCCAACCCCGGCCGCTTTTGTTGGACAGGATGGTGATCATGTTTTTCTTGAGGGAAAGGTTCTCCACCCCCATGATCTCCAGGTTGGGGATGATCCAGTCCACGGTTTTGCGGGGCAGGGAAATGAAGAGGCCCACGATGTTTTCTATTGTCAGGCAGATCGTGGAGAGGGCGTCGTAGGTAAGGTACTGGGACCGGGGGAAGCCGCCCTGCTCGGGCCACTGGGCGGGCCCCTCTTTTTGGGGAAGATAGGCTTCCCAGAGGTTGCCCTTGTGGTGGTTCCCCTCGGGGCTCATGGAGTCCAGCATAAAATAGACGTGCCGGATGGCGCAGTCGCGGGCCAGGTCCCAGCGCTGGTAACGCTCCAGCCCCTTGATCACCATAAAGGTGAGGTGGGGAAACACGCTGCCCCGGTAACCGCCGCCGTTTTCGTCAAAGGCCGGCTCATTCACGGCCAATGTGGGAAAAGGGTGGGGAGATCCGAAGAACTGGGGGTCCGACAGCTTGCCGATGATCCGCTCCGCCTTGTCGTCGTTGGGAATTTCCGCCAGCAGGGGCCAGTAGCCGGCGATGGTTTTCGCCGGCAGCCGCTGTTCGCTGCGGTCGATGTCGTGGTAAAAGCCGTCATTACCATCCCACATAAGGGAATTGATCCGGGTTTTAAGGGAAAAGTACTGCCTTTTGTACTGAAAACTCGCTTCCTTGTCGTTGAGGATGTCCGCCATGGCGGACATGTAGAGCACATTGACGGCCATCATGGTGTTAAAGTCCAGGGGATAGGCCGCCTGCTCCCGTGGGGCATTGATCATCCCCGTGGCGGAAAGGGGCGCCTCGTAGAGGCCGTTCTCCCGCTTGAACACCGAGTCGATCCATTCGGTATACCGGTGCAGGATGGGGAGCACGTCCTTGACCCGCTTCTTGTTGGCCGTTTTGTGGTAGAGGTTGAATTCGGCCCAGGCGAAAAGAGGTATCCCTAAGCCCTCGGGGTTGTCCTCTTCCACCACCGGCCGCCCGGTTTCGATGCTGTAGGCGGACCGGATCGCCCCATTCGGCTCCTGACGGTCATAAAAAACATCCAGGGTGGGGTGGGCCTGGTAGATCCGGTTTGAGTAGACCAAAAAAAAGGACGAATAGATGGCGTCCGCCTGCTGGATCACGGAATTTCCCGGATATGAAAAAAATTTCCCCTCTACTGCGCTCTTTTCGCCGCCGGTGTTCCAGCAATCCTGAATCCATGCCCAGGTTTTGTCGTATATATCTACAAAATCCTGATCATAGAAATGGATTTTGGGGAAATCGCGCTTTGTCAACCGTTACTCCTTGGATGTACATTAGGGTGCAATCAATCGAGATTACTCCATACTGCTTAAAAAGTCAAATTCATCCTTTACTTTTTTCATCCTGCATACCGCCGTTGCGGTGCAATTGACTCATTATACATCCATAATAGCAAATTTGCCAAATTTTTTTACAAAAAAGCGGTGTTTGGGCGGCCGGTTCAATAAATAAACGGGATGATGCGGTACTTTACCTTTTTGGTATAGGCCTCCCAGAGTTTGCCGTATTTGGCCCTGCAGATTTTGTCATCGTCCATCTGGCGGGTGAACAGGAGTCCGACATAGTAAGCCGGATATAGCCACACCCACCAGACCCCGGGATAGCCGGCGCTGATGGCAATGCCGCATCCCATTAAAATTTCCCCCAGATAATTGATATGGCGGCTGAGGCCCCAAAACCCGTTGACCAACAGGGACTTCTTTCCGTCGGTGAGGGTTTCCGGTTTTATACCGAGGAAGGTTTTTTCAGGGGCTGTCTTGAAATAGTACTTCTGCATATTGGCGCCCCGGGCCAGGCTCCACCCCGCAAGGAACACCGCGGCAAAGCAAATACCGGCCCAAAGGGGAAGATGGGGATTGGGCAGGTCAACCGTTGCCCAGAGGGCGACCGCGTAGAAGTAGGGATAAAAGGTAAGGCATCCGAAGCCCAACTTTAAACCCACCCGTTCGGCAATAAAATCGTAGGTGTACAGGTGGACCTTCTCGAAATGAAGGTACTCCCATATAAACCAGCTCAGCATGGCGGCGCCCAAAAACACTCCGGGATTAGCATCTTCGTAGGTCGTGTAATGGTGTACCGCGAAGGAAAGCACATTCAGTTGAAGCATGACGGCCCCAATCAAATAGAGCCACATCTTGGCGTCAATCCTGCCGTTCCTGTATTGGGGGTTCTCCAAGCGTCCGAACCACAGATCGGCAAAGGGGGATTTTTTGACGGAAGGATGGGGCAGTACCATAATCAGGGAAAATAAGAGGCCCAGGGTGACGGCGCCCAGCAGACTTGACCGGCGAACCTGATACAGCCAGTCCAGGGGAACCCAATGCAATATTCCCAGGAGCAGCCAGAGTACTACGCTCAAAGCAAGAACAAAAATGCCGTTCAGCCGGTAGTTTAACGGTTCCCCTGTTTGACTGTGTTTTACATAACCCCGTATCCACCTGCCGGGTAGAGCAACATGTAAAAGGGTGATCACCGCATAGAAAATCCAGGGGGTAAAAAACCCGAGTATTTGTGTTTTCACGTTAAACTTCCGGTATTGGCGGACATCAGTTTAATTGCCAATGTACGGGGCAAAAGCCTTCCCATAAAAAAGCGGGCTATTTTGTTTACCCCGCCCGGAACAACTATGGGGTATTTTCCCAGGGCCTTCAACGTCTGCTCCGCCACTTCCCGCGCCGTTAAGGTTCCGGGGGCTTTGGCCTGCTGGGCCTGCCGGTATCCGGGGGTGATGACGGCCCCTGCGACAGAGGCGATAACATCTATACCGTGGGGTTTAAGCTCCTGCCACAAGCCTTCGGCCAGGATGGCGTTAAAGGCTTTGGAAGCCGCATAGGCCGCCAGTTTCGGGCTCCCCTGGGTACCCGCCAGGGAGGACATCAGCACAATGCCCCCCCGGTGATTCCCTATCATCTTTGCGGACAGCAGCTTGGCAAGGAGCAGGGGCGCTTTAACATTGACCGCAACAACCTGGGCCAGCTGATCCTCGGAAGTCTCCTCCATCAAACCGATGGGGCAATAGGCCGCATTGTAAACCAGGAGGCCGATTGAAACGTCCAGGGCGCCGATAATCTTTTTTGCCTGCCCGTAATCGCCCAAATCTACGGGATGGCAGCTGATCTCTACGGGATATTTTTCCCGCAGGGTTCGCGCCAAGGTTTCCAGTTTATCCTTTCTGCGGGCCAGGAGCGCCAGGTTTAAACCCCTTTGGGCCAGCGCTTCGGCGTAGGCGGCCCCCAGCCCCTCGGAAGCTCCCGCAACCAGGGCACAGGGACCGTATTTCACCTTGAATTTTTCCGGGCTGCGGGACATCATAGGGCAACAGTTCCAAAATCCTGAGATTTTGGAAAGCCTCACCTACATAAACTTATATCCAACCCCGAGCTTGACGGTAACGGTGTTTACCCAGCCTTTCTTCACTTCACCGGTTACCAAAGCACCGCCTGGGCCGCCGCCTTCAACAAATGCGGTGTTATTCTTGTCAAACCCGTTTTTCGCCAGCTTAAAGCCGTAGAGGGCTTCGAGCCGGACATACAGGGCTTCGGTAATGGCATAATCGCCGCCGGCCCCTACCCGGAACCAGAGGGTGCTAAAATCCATAGCCTTTGTTGCAACGGGATAACCAGTCCCCGCCGTCCCGGTTGGGTCGTATGGGTATTCGCCGGAGAAAAAGATCTGGTATTCAATGCCCAGCAGGGGGAAAAGGGTGAATTTCTGTATCTGGAAGGGGTATTTCCCCAGGAGCCCGATACCCAGGCTGGAGGTTTTTCTGGTGTAGGGGGAACCGGAATCGGCGCCTAGCGGCGTACTGCCTAGAGGGGTTACAGAGGTGGAAGTACTTTCCAAAGTTCCCGAACCGCCGGCGACGCTTACATAGAATTCACCATAGGTGGCGTCAAGAAACAGGAAGCCTCCGTAGTTGAGGTCCTTTCCTTTCTGATCGGAATTTTGCTGGTAAACCGCTGCATTCCCCATTTCCGTTGTCGCTTTGGTGAATGCGCCGGAGAAGGTGAAACCGCCGCCCGCGCTCAGGCCGAAATCCACGGCGAAGGCCCCGGAAGCCAAGGCAAACATGCCTATGAAACATAAGATACCCTTTTTCATTTTAGAACTCCTTGTTAGACAAAATTTCAAATAACGTCTATTAATAGACATTACTATAACTTTTATCACATAGTCAACACTTTTTACGAAATTGTTTATTAAAATTACAAAATCCTGAAAAGAGGCAATTGCATTGATTATTTATTTATATGATATAGAAAGTGTGAAGAAGTGTCTTTCCCTCCTTAGTCGCCTTCGGCACCTTTGCGGTTGATATTAAAAGATTAAGGAAAGAAAGTGGTAACCCATGAATAGGAAAATCCGGCTAAACTGTATGTTATGCGAAGTATTTTTGCCCTTGTTCTAATATATTTATTTATGAAATCTTGAAAGATAAAATTTTTATATCAGGTATATATTCATAATGTTTTGTATTCCCCGTAATTAATGGTTCATCATATTCCAATGCCGTTGATGCAATTATTGCATCTCCTAATTCCAACCCATGACTTAATTTATATTCTTCCATTAGATTAATTGCTTTTTTAGAGATTGCTTCATTTATTTGGATTATTTCCGCAGACCATTGTTTTAGATCTTTTTTCAATTTATTGAGTTCTTCCTTGTTTCTTACTCCTTGTATTATTTCCATATAAGAAACCGCAGATAATTTAAAGGGAATATTTTGAAAAATTGTTTTTTGTGCCCTTTCTTTTCCACGGTAAAACCAAATCATTACATCCGAGTCGATTAGCACAATTTCCTTCCTTTCCTCATATTTCTAACATACGATTCTACATCATCCATATCCTTTCTGTCTTTCCACATCCCAAAGGATTCTGAAGTAAATACCTGATTATTTTCAGAAATTGTATTGTCTTCAGAAACTAATTGTATTATTACCTCAACCTTTTTATGTTCAAAATTTGAAGGAAGTGTAATAATATTATTTAACTCTTCACTATCCACTACGGCCCTTAATGATTGCATATAACCCCCATAGATTCCATTTATAGACTTAAATTTACACTATTTTTTAAAATAAGTCAACTCAAATTCAATCAATTTACACGACAAACGCATGAAAGAATTTTTAACCGCAAAGGAGACGAAGGGTTACTTTATTTTATTAATTTCTCAAATAATATGTCTTGTATATTTCTTCTTGAATCCAATACCATTAATATTTTAACTTCATTATTTTCTACTTTGTATATTATCCTCCATGGACTTTCCAATAATTGCCGATAGTCCTTTATATTTCTTTTTAATAGTTCAGGTACATAACCACCTTTATTTGGAAATTGATTTAAGGAATATATTTTTGCCCTTAGTCGTTCATATACTTTTAAAGCATTTTTTGGATTGTTTTCCGAGATATAAGATATTATTTGATTCAGATCGTTTTCTGCATTTTGAGTTATATATACAGAAACCCCCATTTCATTTTTCATTAATTTTTTTCCTTAAATCTGAAAATATATCTTCTGCCTTTCTCATCCTTCCTTGAGCAATATCTTTTTCTGCAATTTTTATGATATTTAACAAAGCAAAGGCATCTTGGGTTTCTTGATATGTCTCTATATCGACTAAAACCGCCCGTGCTTCCCCATTTTGGGTAATAACAATAGGATTTTTCCGCTCATTGACATATTTCATCATTTCAGCGGCATTGGTCTTTATATAAGAAATGGGTTTTATATCATCTTTAAGGTTTACGGCCATTTATTGCTCCAGTATCTTTATAATACCTTATTAAGACTGATCTGTCAAGTGGATCATTCACGCCGCAGACGTTCCGCGGCCGCAAAATCCGCGGCGGCCTTTTCATGGTCCCCTTTCTTCCGCCAGGCGTTACCACGGTTGAGGTAGGCCTGGGCAAAATGCGGGTCCAGGGCGAGGGCCTTTTCAAAATCCGCGATGGCCCGATCCAGGTCGCCCTTGCTGTACCAGGCGTTGCCCCGGTTGTTCCAGGCAAGGGCGTAACCGGGTTTCAGTTTGATTGCCGCGCCGTAGTCCCGAATGGCCTGGTCGTCATCGCCCTTTTGATAGGAGAGGCTGCCCCGCTTGTTATGGGCGGAGGCGTTCCCGGGCTCCAGTTCGATCACCCTTGTATAGTCGGCAATGGCCTTTTCCCAGTCGCCCTTTTCACCGTACGCATAGCCCCGGTTGATATAGGCGTCGGTATAGCCGCTCCGCAGATCGATGGCCCGGGTGTAATCGGCGATGGCCCGGTCTAAATCTCCCCGTTCGCCGTAGAGATAGCCGCGGTAATTATAGGCCTCCGCGTAATCCTTCTTGAGACTGAGGGCCTGGGTATATTCCGCAATGGCCCGGTCATAATCCCCTTCCCTGAAGGATTTCGCCCCGGACAAAAAACGCACATAGTGGGGCTCCATTTCCATAGCCTGCATGACGGCGGCATCGATCTTCTGATAATTCGCGGGATCGAGTTCCGGAACGTACACCCCAAAGGAAGGCAGGGGGCCGCTGAAATTTCTCATGGACAAAGTATTACTGTTGGCAGAAATAGTATTACCGTCGGCAGGCGCAGCATTACTGATGGCTTCCCCTTCCCCCGCGGCGGACTCAGGCTCCCCGGCGGATACCGGCGCCGCCCCCTGGGGCTCCGGTTCTACCGCAGGCGCAGCAGCAGAGGAAGGGTCAGGCTCCTTCCCGGCGCAGCCGAACAGGAGCGCCGCAAGACAGAGGAGTCCAAGGGTTTTAAAAACGTTTTTTACATTATTTCTTTTCATAATATTCCTGATTGATCTCCTGATTGATCATCTCCCAGGCCAGGTGTGCGTTGGTTTGGCCGGGGATGGGTTCCACCCACAGTTTGGAAAGGCCGCAGTTGGATATGGGGATCAGGGGGAACCAGGCGCGGACGCCGAAGGTGGTTTTGATCATCCACTGGATAATTCCATGGTGGGTAATAACGATTACCGTTTCTGCGCCGCTTTTTTTTGCCCCCTCCCGGAGCGCCGTCCACACCCGCGTGGCCCGGTCGTAGAGGGATGCGGCGGATTCCGCGCCGGGCACTGCGTCCCAGCTCCGGGCCTGGAAACGCCTCCACAATTCCGGGTCCGCATTGGGCATTTCCGGCAGAACCTTGCCGGTCCAGCTTCCCAGATCCAGTTCCTGTAGATCCTCCAGAAAAACCGGGGGCGGCAGGTCTATTCCGGCGGCGCCGGGCCGGGGTTTCAGGAGCTCCGCCGCGATAATCTGCGCGGTTTCCGCAGCGCGGCTCAGGGGCGACGCGTAGAACAGGGTCCGGCCGCCGGCAATACCGGCGCGGGGGGTATGGGCCGGGGCCAGCATTTTTTGTAAGGAGCGGCCCCGCTCAGCCGCCTGTTCCCGGCCTGCGGCGGTGAGGGGATAATCCAGACGGCCCTGCAGAATCCCTGCGATGTTCCCCTCGCTCTGGCCGTGGCGGATAAAATAAAACGCCGTTTGCCTTTCAAGTTCCGCGAAAAAACCCTCATTCACTGCCGGTTTCTCCCGGCGGCCCCGCCGGAACTTCGCCGTCATTACCGGCTGCTTCCCGGTAAAAAATCCTGACATGTTCTACTGCGGTGCGGTGCCTCAGCTTAAGAATCAGGGTCTGATCCTGGGCCTGATATATCCAGCCGGAAGAATCGTACCGTTCAAATTGAGGGTCCGTGCGCCAGTCGGTACCGTGAATCTGAATCCTGCTGAAGGGCCGCACCCCCCGGATCATCAGGTAATGGGCTGCCCCCACCGGGAAGGTGACGGCAATGTCCAGAACATCATCTTCCTGGGCCGCGGATACCATCGGCGCGGCGGTCCATGCCCAGAGTCCGTTTAATGCGGAGACTATCACCCTCGCCTGAGGGTAGTATTCGCCGGGCTGGAGGATCCGGTAAAGCCGGGCGGAATTTGACCGGGGGGAATCGCCTTCTTCTGCTATCTCCCCGGCCTCCTTTAAAATCAGCGCTGCGGGGACCGTACCAAGACTATCCTCCAGGGAAAGGCAGGAGAGGATAAGGGAGCGGCTTAGGCCGATCCAGTCCTCGTCACCCGCGGCTTCCGCCCAGGCCAGCAGGGCCTTTCCCAGACGCAGGTTGAATTCAATGTCCGCCCTGTCCTCCTGAAAGACCAGGATCAAATCCGCCGCTTCGGTTCCCGCAGTCCCCGGCATTCTTTGAATACCCTGGGAAATGACAAAACAGGACTGATCCACCAGCCGCTCAAAGGGATTATCCCCGTTGGGACGGTATCGCCGCAGGTCAATAACCCCCTCAAGGATGCCGGGGATCAGTTCCAGGGTCAGATCGGCGGGATCAATGGAATGGACCAGGGCCAGCCCGTTATTTATATAATTGGTATATTCCCGGATCGCAAAAAATTCAAAGACATGGCTTTCCCGCAGAAAATCCGGGGATTTTTCGATAATCTGCCGGGAAATGCGGCCGGCCTTTTCCCGCTCTGCGGCGGAAAAAGAAGGGGCCGCCCTTTCCATACCCCCCAGATAGACCGAAGATTCATAGGTCCGCTGTCTCCCGTTACGGAAGGCCGGGGAAACAGCGGAGATAGCGGCCCCGTAATTGCCCCGCCTGGCCGCCTCCCCTTCATAGGCGATGACCATATCCTCATCATCCTGGGTGGGGATTGTCCGGTTCCAGAGGGAAAAATTCTGATCCCGCCAGCGGATGATAGCCTCGTTGTAGGCCTGGGCGCTCCGGGCTGCGGGGATGCTGAAATCCGCCGGGGTAAAGGCCCGTTTTTCCGGAATGGCCCGGTAGGAAATGACGTCACCCCCGGCCCGGAGGAGGAGCCGTCCCGGTTCTTCCGGAGGGGAGCCCCGGCTTACCGTCCCGGCGGCTAATTTACCCTGAACGGAGCGGTTCAGGGTAAATTCAAGCCCATTGGCCATTACAATGAACCGGCCATCCTCCTCCACCCGGACGCGGGAGCTCCTGCGGGGTTTATAGGAAAGGCTTATCCCGGCGGTACCTTGGGCAAATTTTCCACTGATCCGCAGCCCCGGGGCGCCCCCGGCATACTGGGTAAAAAACAAAAGCTCATTCCCCCCCGGCAGATGAAAATGCACGGTCTCCCCGGATATGGTCATGGATTCGGGGGTCACCGGGGACCTCCCGCCCCCGCTGCTGATCAGGAGAAGGGATTCTGCCTTATTATTCCCGCTCATGGAAAAATCAAGGCCCCCAAAAGAAACAACCGCCCCGTTGGCAAGGAGCCGTTCGCCGGCCCTGGTTCCGATTCCGCCTGACCCCAGGGATTCCCCGCTCTCTGCGCGGAAGTACTGGCCGCTGACCAGCAGATTTCCCACCTGCTCTTCAAAACGGTTCTGTTTGGTAAACTGGATCATCACCAGAACGATAAACACCCCTCCGTACAGGCCCACGAGGCCGATTAAACGGGGAACTACCGGTTTTTTTATCACGATTATTTATTGTATACCATCTGCCGCCAGGAATACCAGTTCACCGGAAGCCCTTTTTTACCGATACTAAAGATATGCGTTCCGGCTATTTGTTTTTTCTGTTGATAGTTTTAACGGCCTTTTCAGCCTGTCTGGGGGCTCCGCAGACAGCAGCGCCGATGACCAGGCCGACGGCTTCCCCTGCAGAGCCCGAAGAAAACACGGCGGCAACGGAAAAACTGCCGGCAGTCCGGGACGGAACCACCCAGGGAATACTGGCCCGAATATCGGAATACCTTTCCCAGGGCCGGTTTAATGAAGCCCTGGCCCTTTTCGATACCATCGATCCCACAGAGGCAAACACCACGGGGATGCGGCTTTTACGGGCCTCTGTTTTGAGCTCCGCAGGCCGGTCCGCAGAAGGGCGGCGTATCGCCCAGGAAGTGATAGCGGCGGAGCCCGGCAATCTTGAGGCCCTTTTTGTGCTTGCCGCTGTAGAAGGCAGCTCGGGAAAGGAAAAGGAACAGCGGAGCATCCTGGAACAGATCATCCAATCCGATCCCGCCCATACGGAGGCCCTTGTCGGCCTGGGGAACATCGCCCTCCGTTCCCGGTCTTACCGAACCGCGGGGTCCTATTTTGACCGAGCTCTGCAAACAGAGTCGGAGAACATGGGCGCCCTCCTGGGCAGGGCCCTGGTATACCGTTACGGCCATGATTCCAAAAACGCCGAACTGCTCCTTAACAAGGCGGTGACCCTCTACCCGGATGCCCCGGGTCCCCGGAACGAACGGGCCCGGCTCTATAGGGATGCGGGATACAAGGACAAGGCCCTGATCGATCTGAATATCGCAAAGGACCTGGACAGCGGAAACTACTGGATCGCCGTTGACCGGGGCGGTGTGCTGCTCGACCTGGGCCGGAAAAAAGAAGCCCTGGAAGAATTCCGGCGGGCCATTGAACTTGAGCCGGACAATTTTCTTGCATACGTGTACAGCGCGGGCCTTAAGGATGAAGATCACGACTACGACGGCGCCGAACAGGATTATCAGCTTCTGGCTAAACTGAAACCGGATTACTATTTTGCCAGTGAAGGGATCGGCATGCACAAAATGCGGAAACACCTCTGGGGGGAAGCCAAAGACGCCTTTCTGGAGGCGTATCGTCATGCCCCCAATGAATCAAATTATGCCCTGCTTGCGGCAATGAACTGGATGCGGGCAGGCAGGCCCGGCGACCCCAGGCAATTCCTGGAACAGGTCCTCCGCAAGGTCCCACGGGAAACCCTGGAATGGTATATGCTCAGGCTCTACCATGATCTTAACGGGGACAGTGATCTGGCCCTGAAAATAGACCGGGAGAAAAAACCCGAAGACAAGGCCAGGATGCTCTACTATCTGGCAAACTATTATGATATCCGGGGAAGCAAATCCCTTGCGGATAAATATTTCTTACAGGTAAAGGATCTTAATGTAAAGGGTATCCCCGAGTGGCGGCTGAACGAATGGGCTATCGCGGAACGGGGCCTTGCGATAAACTAGACTTGTTCGACAACTGAAGACCTACATTAACCAGGAGCATCCATGAATGACAATTGTGTAACCCTGAGCCTTGGGGGCCGGGAAATAACCCTTATCGGCACCGCCCACGTTTCCCGGGAAAGTATTGATGAGGTAAGCCGGGTGATCCGGGAGCGCCGGCCGGACCGGGTCTGCGTCGAACTGGACAAGGGCCGCTACGGCTCCATGACAGAGCAGGAAAACTGGGAACGGCTCAATATCGCAAAGGTCTTTAAGGACGGCAAGGGTTTTCTGCTGATCGCCAACCTGGTACTCGCGGGCTTTCAGCGCAAGCTTGGCAACGAACTGGGGGTAAAGCCCGGCGAAGAAATGAAAACCGCCATAAACACCGCCGGCGAACTGGGCATCCCCTTTGACCTCTGCGACCGCGAGGTCTCACTCACCCTGCGCCGCGCCTGGGCCCGCTGCGGTTTATGGAACAAATGCAAACTCCTGGCCTCACTTTTATCCGGGGCCTTTACCAAAGAAAAACTAAGCGAAGATGAAATTGAAAATTTGAAAAAGGCCAGCGAACTTGACGGTATGATGGCCGAGCTTGCGGACTACCTCCCCCCGGTGAAGTCCACCCTCATCGATGAGCGGGATCGTTATTTGGCGGCGAAGATTTGGGCCGCAACGAATACACCGGCGGCAAACAGCAATACTGCGGACAGTAACACGGTGACGGCGGCCGGGGACCAGGGGGCCGTAAACAGTAAGGTTGCGGCGGTGGTCGGGGCGGGGCACCTGCAGGGGATAAAGGCCCATCTGGAAAAGATAGCCGCCGGGAACGAAAGCGTTGATGTGGCCGATTTGGACACCGTCCCCAAAGCGGGCCTTCTCTCCAGGGCGGCGCCCTGGCTCATTCCCCTGCTCATCGCTGCCCTTATTGTACTGGGCTTCTTCCGCGCCGACACGGATATAAGCGGTATTCGGATGCTCCTCCGCTGGGTCCTCCTCAACAGCTCCCTCGCCGCCCTGGGAACCATTATCGCACTGGGGCATCCCCTTTCGGTCCTCGTCTCCTTTGTGGGGGCCCCCATCGCCACGATCAACCCCTTCATCGGGGTGGGACTTTTCTCCGGTGTCGTTGAAGCCACCCTGCGGAAGCCCCGTGTTTCAGACACCCAAACCATCGCCGAGGATGTTACCAACATCAAGGGCATTTACCGCAACCGCATCACCCGGGCGCTGCTGGTGTTTTTCCTTTCCACCCTGGGAGGGGCGGCGGGGAACATCATTTCCATTGTTACCAATGCGGGAACGCTGGTTAAATAAACCAATAAAAAGCGGTTATCATTATTCTTCTTGTCCGTACCAATCAAGTTTACGGGTAAGGAACATAACCAGGGCTATTACAACAAAAGTGCCGACAGAACCAATAAGCAGGGCATAGGATTCGGCGTTGAGGACTGCATAGAGAAGAATATACGATATGGTCACCACCAAACCCATATACCAGCTTTTATCCCACGAGGGCAGTAAAGAACGGGAATAAAGGGTCATCATAATGGTTACCGCCAGTGCCGCAACAAGATACGCGGTATAAAAAGGTATCTGCTCGGATAACGAAAGCAATAAAAGATAGAAAACTGCGTTACCAAAACCGGAAAGCAAATAGGGCGCCGGATGGATACGCTTTTTTGTAAATACTTCCAGTAAAAATAATGTTAAAAAAGGAACAATCAGGAAAAGAATTGCGTATTTCACCGCGCGGGTATTCAGCGCATAGGTGTCTATCGTGCGGAAAAAATTTACACCGAACAACGAAGAGGTATAATCACTGCCATCACTGTATTCCTTCCAGAAAAGCGGTATATCACGGCTTAAATAACTGATATCCCAGGATGCGGAAAAATCATTATCGGTGATGTTTGAAACGCCCGGCAGGAATGCGCCCTGAAAAGAGGGAGAATTCCAGTCGGAAGAAATACTGACATGGGTGTCCTGTCCTATGGGCAACACCCGTATAAACTGCCCGCCCTGGATCTCTATGTTGATGTTAAAGGTTGATTCTTTGTTTTCAAAATGATCCAGTGTCGCATAAATACCACTGCCGGATTTGCTGTTGTAACCATACCCGTAACTGACCAGATTATGCCCCCGGTTTCCCGGCTGAAAAAAAAGTTCTGACGCCTCCCACTTTGAGGTATTTATTTTGCGGATACCCTTCTGGCTGGAAAGGGAAATAAGTAACTCCGCCTGGTTTAAGGAAATATCCTCATCGGGCAGCAGTGCTGAAATTGCCATGGCCGGATCAAAACTGCCGCTTAACGCAAGGGTCCCGGAAAAAAGGGGTACGGAAAAAATACCCCGTTTGCGTATCTCGGTTTTAAAATCAGCGTTAATGACAAGTTCTTTTGGACTGAGTACCAGGGTAAAAGGGGTCTTAATAATTTCGATCTTTTCCCCTTCCTTTTCCGTTTTGGTACGGACTTCTGCGGTTTTGATTCCGGGGATTGTTATGACAGGTCCCGCTTCTATAAGCTGTTTTCCCCATGCTTCCATGATATCCGACTCGGCGGAAGCGGCTGTTCTTCCCCGTTCATTAACCAATCCCCGGATCATGTTCAGGGGAATGAGTAAAAGCAGGACTAAAGCTGCAAGCATAAGTACTTTAAAAGTATAACCCTGGGAAAATTTCTTAAAGAAAGGTTTTTTAGCGCCATCCATAATGATATAACTCCTTGCTATTCCGGAAAATTATATAAACAAAACACTAAACGATCAATTATCCTACAGCCTCCCCGACCTCTTCACTTCAAGATACCGGTTGATCAGGGCGGAGGAAAAATCCTCCGGGGAAGTTTCCAGGGTAAGGAGTCCCCGGTGTTCCCAGCTTTGGTAGAGCCGCCTGCGGGAAGCGAGGTAGGAAAAAGCGGCGGCGGTTTCCAGGGTATCCGCCGCAGAAGCGGGCGAACAATGGGCGAGGGTTTCAGCTTCCTTCTCGCGGAAGCTTACGAGGAGGAGGAGATGCCGCTGTTGGATACGTTTTAATATCCATGAAAGGGATTCGCCGTCCTCTTCGCGGAAGTTGCTGATCAGAATAATAAAACTGCGGCGGTGGAGCCGGGAGAGGGCGTTCTCCAGCGCGGAAAATGGGGATGAGGGAACAGGGGAACTGTGGAGGTCGTAGAGACGGTTCATCAGCAGGGTGAAGGCGCTCATGCCCTTGCGGGGAGGGACCCAGCGTTCGGCAGTTCCGAAACTCAGGGCCGCCGCGGCGTCCCCGTGTTTCAGCGCGGTGTAGGCAAGGAGGAGCACTCCGTTGAGGGCGCTGTCAAATTGGGGCCCCTGGAGCCGGTAGCCGGTGTCGAGGATAAAAAGGATCTGCTGATCCTGCTCTTCCTGGTATTCCCGGATGATAAATTTCTGCATCGCCATCGGTACCCCCGGCGCGCCGTCCAGCCGGCGGCTGCGGCTCGTGGCGCGCCAGTCAATGGACCGTACCGAGTCCCCTTCCTGATAATCCCGGAGGCTTCTGAATTCCATACCCTGCCCCCGCTGCCTGATTTCCTTAAAGCCCCGCTGTTCCATAAGCCCCCGCAGTGCGGTCCCGGCGCTTAACTTTTTAAAATCGGGATAGGTCCGTCCCCGGCAGGGACAATCGTAAAAAACCTTGAGCCGCCAGAAACGGAGGGGGGAGGTAAAAAGAAATTCCATGCCGGAAAAATTCCAGGGGCCCCGTTCACGGGGGATCAATGTATAAGTAAAAACAAGGGAGCCCTTATTTTTCAGCAGTTTTGGATTAAGGAGGGCGGGAAAAAATTCGCAGTCCGCAGATGAAGGGTAAAGATCAAAAAACAGTATTACTGCGGGGAGAAATAAGGGGCCCTCTTTTTGCAGGGTGATCCTTACCTCAACCGGTTCTCCCTGTGCAAGGGTGAGGGGTATTTCCCTTGTGGGTTTGAGGCGGCAGGTAAAAAAATTGAGAAAGAGGGCGTCGCATAGAACAAGGGGCAGCAGGGAAAGGCCGGAAAGGAACCAGATGAGAAAGACCGGCTGCGAAAAAAATGCCGCAGCCCCAAACAGGAGCCAGATCAGAGCGGCGATAAAGAGCCCCCTCCCCGGTTTCATGTTCGGGGCGCTTCCGTAAGGGAGACGAGGTCCCGAATGATCCGGTCTTCGCCCTGCCCCTCAAGTTCACTCTCCGCAGAAAGGGTAAGCCGGTGTGCAAGGACCGGAACCGCCAGGATTTGGATGTCGTCGGGGATCACAAAATCCCTTCCCTCAAGAAGCGCGCGGGCCCGTGCACAGCGTACCAAAGCAAGGCTTCCACGGGGGCCCGCTCCGGTTTGAATGGCGGGACTTTCCCGGGTGGCCGCGGTAAGGCGCACCGCGTAATCGATGATAACCGGGTCAAGGCGGATGGTCGAGGCAAGATCCCGGATCGCGGCGAATTCGCCGCTTTTCAGCACGGTTTTGACCGCGGCAACATCAAGCACCGCGCCGGCGCCTCCGGCGAGTACCTGGGCGACCATGGCCTTCTCTTCATCCGCACCGGGATAGGGGACGACAATCTTCATCAGGAAGCGGTCCTTTTGGGCGTCAGGCAGGGGATAGGTCCCTTCGTGCTCAAAGGGATTTTGGGTGGCTAAAACCATGAAGGGCTCCGGCAGGGAATGACCTTCGCCATCAAGGGTTACCTGGAATTCCTGCATGGCCTCAAAGAGGGCGGCCTGGGTTTTCGCCGGGGCGCGGTTGATCTCGTCGGCGATAAAAAGGTTGGTAAACACCGGCCCCTTCCGGGTGGTAAACTGGCCCGACCTTGTGTCCAGCATGATGTTGCCGGTGATGTCGCTGGGCATCAGATCCGGGGTAAACTGCACCCGCTTCGATTCCCCGCCGATGGCCTGGGCCAGGGAACGGACCAGCAGGGTCTTGCCCAAACCGGGCACCCCTTCGACCAAAAGGTGCCCCCCCGCGAGGAGGGTGATCAGGGCGTGATCCACCAGTTCCCTTTGGCCGACAAAGGCTTTGGCGATCTCCGCCCGTACCGCGCACAGTGTTTCTGCGGCGGATTCTGCCGCAGCCGCAGCCTGGTAATTTTCATCACTCATAAACGCTCCATTATGGTTTCCAAAATTTTTAAGCTCCGGATAATTTCACCGTATGCAAGATGTTTTTTTTCACCTAATGACCTTTCAATTTCTTCGATCTCACTAATAACAGGATCAGTTTCCCGGCCCCGGCATTTGTTTTTTATCTCCCGGAGGTAGA
>BNUU01000037.1 GCA_025997595.1 Spirochaetia bacterium
GGTGTAAACGGCGAGGACGGGCATGGTTTCCGCCTATGCCATTACCAAAACCGCAACATCCACGATGGGAACGCCGCACTCCTCCAGCGGGACCGGGGGGAGCAAGACCTTCGTCCTGCCTGTGGGAACCTACACGGTGACGGTGAGCGCCTACTATGAGACTGTTGACCCGGCTAACCTGGTGACCAGCGGCACGAGCCCCGACTTTACGGTGAGCCAGGGTGGGGGCAACCCCGGTCCCGCTGGAGGATTGCGGCGTTACCATCGTGGATGTTGCGGTATTGGTAAAGGCATAGGCGTAAACCATGCCCGTCTTCGACGGATAAACCGTCAGTTGAGGCCCGGCGAGGCTGTCCTCTGCGCCGGTGACCGACATCGATCTGCCCGCCGCGCCGGTGACGGCCACCGACACCGACCCCATCCCTGCCCCCAGCCCCGCAGGGACATTCTCCCCATGTTCCGGGGAATCAAGGGAGGTGGGACAGGCGGCAAGCGCGAGAGCCGCCGCCAGAATTATCACCAGAGCTATGGCCCGGCGTTTTATCAGTTGGTTTATCTTCATCATTTGCTCCTTTAGGTAATAATCAGGGTCTGCGCCTATGGGCATCCGCTTATCATGGCGCAGCTTGTATTATGCTCTCGTAGTCTCTCCAGCCGCTCATATCCTTATAGTCGTCCACTACACTTGCGGGTACATAGATAGCGGCAGGGTTAAACGCGGAACTACCCAATGTTGTCAGAGGTATCGCGGCCCGAAGTACATATACCGAGGTTACGTTGCCCCAGTAAAACGCATGGTCGCCGATAGAGGTAACACTGCTGGGGATGGTAATGGTAACAGGCGTAATAAAGAGACAGAAAGAAAACGCATAGGAGCCGATAGAGGTAACACTGTTGCCGATGGTAACCGAGGTTAGGCCACTACACTCACTGAACGCTCTTCTGCCAATAGAAGTAACACTGTTGGGGATGGTAACCGAGGTCAGACCGCTACAGTTATAAAACGCATTGTCGCCGATATAAGTAACACTGTTGGGGATGGTAACCGAGGTCAGGCCATTACACCCACGAAACGCACCATCGCCGATAGAGGTAACACTGTCGGGGATGGTAACCGAGGCCAAGCCACTACAGCCAGAAAACACACTGGTATCGATAGAGGTAACACTGTCGGGGATGGTAACCGAGGTCAGGCCACTACACTCAGCAAACGCACGATTGCCGATAGAGGTAACACTGTTGGGGATGGTAACCGAAGCCAGGCCATTACACCCACGAAACGCACCATAGCCGATAGAGGTAACACTGCTGGGGATAGTAATTGAAGTAAGGCCGATACAGTCCCAAAACGCATAGTCACCGATAGAGGTAACACTGTTAGGGATGGTAACCGAAGCCAGGCCACTACAGCCAAAAAACACACCGGTATCGATAGAAATAAGGGTATTCGGCAGCGTCACGGAAACCAGATTACTTGCATTAGTCCCATGAGAGGTACTACCGCTAATGGTTGTTAAGGTACTGCCGCTTAAATCGTAGGACACATATTTGCCGGTGGTGTTTGCCGTAAAAAGCACCCCTATGCCATCACTGCCATCAGTAAGGAGAGACAAACTTGCTACGTTGAGTTTAACCACAACGGGGTTAGCAGGGCTGTCGCCGCCTGTTGCTCGGGAAAGATAGGTAGTTAAGAAGGCTTTCATTTCGGTAGCAGTGCCGGGCTCACCCACCCTTATCGTAATGCTGCCGGAGTAGGGCTTGCCGCCTTTTACCGCCGCCAGGCCAACGGTGTAGGTTCCGTTCTCCCGTCCATCGCTGGTAAAGGCGTATTTTGTCCCGCCATCGGTTACCCCCGCCGTAACGGGGCTGCCGTTCACCGTCCACCGGTGACCGCTCGTATCGTCAGCGGCGGTGATGGTTGCTGTTTCGTTAAAAGATTTATTGAGGATGATCTTATCCACCGTGGCGAGGGCGGTATTGTCATCATCCCACAGGGTGACGGGGAAGGGGGATTCGCCCAGATCGCTGGTGAAGTCCTCGGTCTGGAAGAACCAGCTTACCGTGGTGACGGCGTTCTTATAGATATGGACCACCTCGGTTTTCCCCGCCCTGAAGCCCGCGCCGTCCGTCAGCGCCGCCGTGAGCAGGTAGTAGCCCGCGCCTACGTTGTCCCTGGTCTGCGCCGTGCCGTTGGCGTGCCCGGCCTTCAAATTAAGCGCCCCGCCTGTGCCGTAGGGGCTCAGGGTGAAGCTGTCCAGGGTCGTCCCCGCCGGGTAACTGATACCCACCGTGAGGGTCCCCGTCCCCTCGCTTGCCATTGGCGTAAGGCTGACCGGGATACTGGCGGTGTTTGCCCCCGCGCTGACCGTAAAGGGATCGCTGGTTCCGGTTGCCGCCAGGGAGTCCGCCGTTGCGGTAGCATAAGCAAAAACGGTAACCTCCCAGCCACTCCCAATCCCCAGGGTGAATACGCCCCCGGCCGGTTCCTGGAACGCCGCTGTTCCGCCGTTCTGCTGAAAGCTATAGGTATAATGATCAAAGGTCAGACCGGGGAGGACGGTCAGCGCGGGAAGGCCGGGAGAGGCGGCCTGCGCCGAAAAGTCGGGGGCCGAACCGCCCTCCACGATGACCCGCACGGCGCCAAGGTTATCATTACCGGAGCCGTCTGTGTCCGGGTTGTTTGGTGTGGGACAAGACGCCAATAACAAGGCGGCTGCCAGTAGTATCAAATGTATCTTTATATAAGTACCCGTTTTCATCTCTCGTCCCTCCTAGTTCGTTACGGTGATGGTAAATTCTTTGGAATACTGAACCGCCGCCGCTCCGGTCCCTTTCGTGATGACCAGTCCGATGGTGTAGTCCCCGTTGCTCACCCAGGTAGTATTAAAGTCGAAGACTTCGCCGGTGTACGTCTGGGGTACACCTCGCAAGGTCCATGCATAGGAGGCCGCATATTCGCTGCCCGACGTTACCGTGATAGTAACATGGTTGCCGGGAGCCTCCTGGCCAATCGTCCGGGAAACCGTGGCTTTCGATGCCGAGGCGTCGATGGCGTGATCGGTGGCCCATGCGGTGATTATCTTGCCGGCGGGGACGGTACCGCCGGTGGTTGCCGGGAAGCTCACGGTGAAGGTGAGCGTGTTAGCCGGTGCGTCCCCGCCGCCGATGGTTCCCACCGCAGGGACGCCTACGCCGCCGGTTCCGGGGGTGATGGCGCCGCTAAATTTGTAGTTCGCCGCTGCTTTTAAGACGATTTCCGCCGTGTAAGCGGTAAAGGGCGCAAAGATCCCGGTAAAGGCTGCGGCGCCCTGCTTCACGGTAACGCTCTGCACGGTGTAGGTCGATGCCCCCGCCGTAATGGCGGCGCCTACCGTGGCTGCCGCCGCCCCGGTTGCCGGGACAACGAGACCGCCGACAGAGGCCGAGGTAATTGCAATGGGGTTTACCGTAAAGCTGACATCAAAGCTTGCCCTAATGCCGTTACTGCCGCTTACGGTTACCCTGGCGGTATGGGTTCCCGCCGCAAGCCCGGTATTGGGGCGCACCGTAAAGGTGGAGGCGCTGCCTGCCGCAATACTGCCTACCGACGTTGGAGAAAGGGTAAAGGAGCTGCCGGTCCCTACCGTTAAGGCTCCGGTTGCCTGATTGCCCGTATTTCTAAGGGTTACGGTTTTAGCGGCCTGCGTCCCATAGCCCGATGGTGCCTCCGGGAAGGTATAGGTTCCTGAAACGTCAAGGCTAATACCGTAAGTGGCGGGTACAGGGTTTACCGTAAAGCTGACACTAAAGTTCTTTGATATACCATTGCCGCCGCTTATCGTTACGGTAGCGGTATAGGACCCTGCGCTTAGTCCGGTTTTGGGAACCACCGTAAAGCTGCCGGTATCACCGACCGCTATGCTGGTTACGGTTGTTTTTGAAAGGAAAAAAGACCCACTGCCGGCCCCGGAAAGGGCCGCCGTCAAGTTTCCGGTATCCCGGTTTCCCGTATTGGCAATGGTTACGCTCAGGGCGGTCTGCGTCCCATACCCTGCTATTGCGGCCGGGAAGGTATAGGCGCCGGAAACATCAAAATCTATGCCGTAAGCAGGAGCGGTTGTTACCGTAAAGCTGACATCAAAGCTTGCCGCAATGCTATCCCCGGTTACCGTTACCGTGGCGGTATGGGTTGTCACCCCAAGGCCGGGTTTGGGAACCACCGTAAAGGTATTGGCCCCGCCTGCCGCGATGCTGGGTATCGACGTTTTTGAAAGGGTAAAGGAACCGCTATCGGCCCCGGAAAGGGCCGCCGTTAAATCCCCGGTCGCCTGATTGCCCGTATTGGTTATGATTACGCTTTTGGCGGCCGGAGCCCCATAACCCGGCCCTGCCACCGGGAAGGTATGGGTTCCGGCCGGGTTCAGGCTGATACCGTAAGTAGGTGCAGGCCCGGAGCCGCCAGAGCCACCAGAGCCACCGGGGCTATCAGGGACAGTCACATTTACAACAGGCGGATCCGTTGGCTGCCGACACCCGGCAATCGTAAGTCCCATTACCAGCAGGACTGTAAAAGTAACTTTTACCGGCAAACCTAAAAATAAAACTTTTTTCATGGAAACCTCCACATGGTTCTGTGCAATTTCTAAAAACAATCCTACATATTTGAAAAATACGATATCAAATATATTGGATTGTTGTCAATGCTTACAGATGGGATAGGATATTTTTTCAACCTGTAGAGTGTATAAATGACAAATATAAAGGAACTTTTAGGCTCAAATATAAAGACCTATCGACATACCCTCGGCATTTCGCAGGCAAAATTGGCGGAAATGGCGAATACGGCAACTAATTATCTTGGACTGATTGAGGGCGGTAAAAAATTCCCCTCCGCCGAAATGCTGGAACGTATCGCCGCCGCCCTGAAGAAGGACCCTCCCGACCTTTTTGCCATCACCCCCATTCAGCAGCAATGGCAGGATGAGATTCTCTCTGAATTAGAAAAAATGATACGTGACAAGCGGAAAGCCTTAGGGCAAAAATCAGACAAATAACCTATAAACAATCAAGAAAATTCACCATTAAAGCAACTAACCGTTAAAACGGAAAATCATCGGTACTCTCCACCCGCAGTTCATCCCCGGCTTCCTCCGGCGGGCGGGATCCAACCGTAAGGCTCTGTTCCGGCACCGCCGCGAGGGTAAAGGCCCGGGGCTCGGCGGGGCAGGACGCGAGGCACGCGCCGCAGCCGATGCAGTACTTTTCATCGTATATGGGCCTGGTGAGAAAGGGGATCCCCGGCTCGCTGTAGGCGACCATGGTGAGCGCCCCGGTGGGACAGACCTCCGCACAGGCGCCGCAGGATTCATGCTTGGTCTTGACCACGCAGCGCTCAAAGTAGAGGGTGGACAGGGCTATCCGGGTCCGGTGTTTTTCCTCTACGCTGAGGCGGGTAATGGCCTTGGTTGGACAGACCCGTCCGCATTCGATGCAGTTGTACTGGCAGGCAGCGGTTGCGTCTCCGTTGTAATCAAGCTGGGGATGCGGGTCATCCTGCGCCGTGATGATGTTGGCCGGGCAGGCCGCGACACAGGCATGGCACACGATGCAGCGGGCAGTGAAGTGAATCAGATTTTTTGCCCCCGGCGGCAGTATGGGGAGCGTTTCACCTTCACTCAGATTTGCTTTCGCCATGTCCGCCGGACGGGAGAACAGTTTGAGGCTCGGTCCCAAAAGGTATGCCGCGCCGCACACCAGCGAAGCCTTTCCCGCACCTTTCAAAAAGACGCGCCGCGCATCGCCTGAAACCGTTGCCCTGCCCCGCAACCCATAGGCCGCGCTCCCCGTGGGACAGACCGCGTTGCAGGAAAAGCACAGCACGCAACGCTCGCTGTCTATGCGCTTTGCTTTTGAATCAATGCAGCCTGCGGGGCACTTTTTTTCGCAGAGTCCGCAGGAGACGCAGGTCGCGGAGACCTTCATGCCGAAAGGCGCTGCGGACGAAAACAGGCCCAGGGTCACGCCCACCGGACACCAGGCACAAAAAGCCCTGCCCCGCAGCAAAGCCGCAATCACTATGAGAATCAGCGGAATGGCGAGAATCAGTGAATCAGCCGTAGCGCCGCCTGAAAGCAGACTCCGCAGTGCGCCCATTCCCCGCCCAAAGGTAGAGATGGGGTCAAAGAGCGCCATGAGCGGGGCAAAGGAAAAAACCACCCCCGCGGCAACAAGCAGGGGTACCAGGTAACGCGCCTTCGGCGGAGCATGATAACCACTGCGAAAGAGGCGGGTCCTGGGGGCGTTGCGGGGGGCGGAGCCCCCCGCAGAGGGGGTAGCGGAGAAGCCGCAGGCTTCGGAGCGAGGGGGAGACTTCCCCCTTTTTAATAGCTTTCCAATCCGCCAAAAAAGTTCCTGCGCGGTTCCCAGCGGGCAGAGGACGCTGCAATAGAGCCTGCCGAAAATCAGGGTGAGCACGAGGATGACCAGGACCATGCCCGCAAGGCCGGCCCCGTAAAGTACGGCGGAAAACTGCCCCTTGACCAGCAGGGCAAGTATGCCGTTGGAGCCGAGGCCGGGCGAAAGCCAGGCGTAAACAAAAAGAGCGAACACCCCAAGGGCGATGAGGAAACGGATAAAGGCGGGCGCTTTAGGGCTCCGTGACTTCCGCGCCATTACACATTCAGGCGGGAGATGTTCAGTTTGGAAAGATCCATCTGCCCCAGGCCCGCTTCGGAGGCGATGCGTACATACTCGACCTGCCCCTGGCTTCGGCCTACCAGGGCAAAGGCAGCGGAGTCCGCGGCCACGATGTCCGGGGATATGATCATCGATCCCATCTGGTTCACATCCGCAAGGTTCCCGCCGCCGGGGCCGTTTCTGGTGAGGACACGGTATGCGTCAACAATGTTGAGGGTCGGTTTTTTGACGTAGAGGAAGTCGGCGATACAGGTCTGGAGTCCGCTTGAGTGATAAACCCGCCGATCCCAGACGCAGCCCATGAGGTTTTTGATTGACCCCGAAACGCCCGCGCCCCCGTGGTGTTTCAGCACCGGCACGTTGATGAATACGTCCGCTTCCAGGAGGGCTTCGTGTACCCCTACTTCCTTCAGCCGCTTACCCCCGTTGACGGGGACTTTTTGGTAGTAGCCTTCCCGCTCGGCCTGGGCATAGACCGCGCCGGCGTTTTTCGCCGCTTCAAGGATGCCGCTGTTTTTGCTGGTCCGCTCCCAATGGGCAATGGAATGGTCGATAATGAGGACCCGCCGCGCCCCGGCGTCCTTGCACTGCTGGACCACCGCCGCCACCAGTTCAGGGGAGGTGTTTGCCCCGTATTCCGGCGCGAGGTCAAAGGACATATTGGGCTTTATCACCACGGTCTGCCCGCTTTTGACAAAGCGCCCCATGCCGCCGAGTTCCCGCATCCCCCGCTCAAACATGGTCCGGGGCGTCCCGCCCTTGAGGGCTATCAAGTCGGGATACCTGTTTTCCTGGGCGGCAAGCTCCACCGCGCCCCGTAAGCCCTTAGGCATAAAAAACAGCCCCGCGCCAAAGCCCAGAGCAGCCGATTTCTTTAAAAATTCACGTCTGTTCATTACAGCACCTCCGTAACAGGATCAACCAGGGAAACCATACCGGATCTATCCATGTTTCTCAAGATGGTATGAGTGGCAGGGCAGGGTTGAGCGGCCCGTAAAGGACAGCCCGAATGGCCCGGTTCCTCTAACTTGCAAAACACAAAATAACCAATTAAGCTATCAGAAATGTGTAAGGGGCTCTTTAAAAAACATTTCCGCAGCTCCGTTTTTATGCTGATTTTTACCGCCCTGGCCTTTTCCCTTCCCGGCCCCCTGCCGGCGCAGGATGATCCTGCCCCTGATCTTAGCGCCGGGGATGGTACGGCAGCACAGCCGGCCCCCGGGGCGGCGCCGGCCCCGGACACGGCTTCTGTTTCGGCGGCAGGGAACGCCGCCCTGACAACAACAGCCGGGGAAACCGTTACCATCACCATTACCGCCCCGGCGGACGCCGTATCCTTTGGCCCTGTGCCGCCGGGGACCAGTTCCGCCGACGCCGAAACTGCGCCGGCCCTGCCGGACGCCGAAGAGGCCCCCACGGAGGCGGAGGAAGTCAGGGATATCATTTATTATATCAAACGAATCGGCATCGCCCTGGGGATAATCGGCGTCCAGGTCCTGCTGATTTGGCTTGTCTGGCAGATTTTTTTCAAATGGTTAAATCAGAAAATCCTCAGCTGGGGACAAAAAAACATAAAGCCCCTGGACATCAAAAAATTACATCTCTTATCGACCAAACAAATTCTCGCTGCCATTGAATTTATACTCAGAATACTAAAATATGTGGTTACCCTATTTCAGCTTTTACTCACCCTGCCCATCATCTTCAGCCTCTTCCCGGTGACCCAACATCTGGCGTCCACACTCTTTGGCTATATACTGAACCCCCTGAAAAATATTGGCGCCGGAACCGTCCACTTTATTCCCAATTTAATTACCATCGTTATCATCCTCTGGGTTACCAAATATGTGATTCGGTTTTTGAAATTCTTCGCCACCCAGATTGAAAAGGAAAAGCTGGTCCTGCCGGGTTTCTATGCCGATTGGGCCCAGCCGACCTTCAATATTCTGCGGGTGCTTATCTATGCCTTCACGGTGGTGGTGATATACCCCTATCTGCCCGGCTCGGGGTCCGCCGTGTTCCAGGGGGTTTCGGTATTTATCGGTATTATCTTCTCCCTGGGCTCTTCCACTGCCATCGGGAACCTCATTGCCGGCCTGGTCATCACCTACATGCGGCCCTTCAAAATCGGCGACCGGATCCAGTTTAAGGACACCACCGGTTTTGTGGTGGAAAAATCCCTCATGGTTGTCCGCATCAAAACCCACAAAAACGAATACGTCACCTTCCCCAATATGATGGTCCTCAATTCCAGCATCGTGAACTACAACACTTCTTCCGACGAGGATGAGGAGGGGCTGATCCTCTATGCGGATGTCACCATGGGTTACGCCGTGCCCTGGACCCGTGTCCACGAAATACTGATTGAGGCGGCGCTGAATACGGCAAGTATCGAAAAGACCCCCAAACCCTTTGTCCTTCAAACCAGCCTGAACGACTTCTACGCCAAATACCAGATCAACGCCTACACCAAGGATATGAACAGGGTGCCGCGGATCTATTCGGAACTCTACGAGAATCTGCAGAACGGCTTCAAGGCCGCAGGGATCAATCTGACTGCACCGGCCTACCAGGTATGGCTTCCCCCTGGGGCTCACGAGGGGCCGGGAAAAGCTGTGGCAGACGCGGCAAAGAAATTAGTCTAATGAGCATTGGTCATCTCCCGGCGGCCCAGTTTTTTCCCGTCCGCCGAGCGGTAGGGGTTCCGGCGGTTTCTGAGGTAGGCCTGGTAGGCGGCGCTGCTTTCGTAATAGCCGTCCAGTCCCTTAAACGATGAGGACTCGTCGCAGCGGTAAAGTTCCATCAGGGTGGGAAAGAGGGGGGATTCCATGATCTCCTGGGTGCGGATCAGGGGCAGCCGGGGCAGGGCGGCGGGGAGCATGTGGTTTTTTACCAGGTAATAGATGTCCTCAATAAGGGGCCTTTCAAAGCCGAGGCGTTCCAGGAATTTCCGGGCCTGCCGGGCGCCCAGTTCGGCGTGGGCTTCAAAGCGGTGGTTTCCGGAGGAAGCTGAGATGGGCTTTCCCACGTCGTGGAGGAGGAGCCCCAGGGACAGGCGAAAGTCGTAATTCGTTTTGCTGTTGATCGCGGTTTTCCGGTAGCGGAAGGTTTCCATGGTGTGCTTCCACACATTGCCTTCGGGATGGAATTCCTTGGAATGATCCACATCGTCCAGCAGGGCCAACTCGGGCCAGAGTTCCGCGATGAAGCCCGATGTCTTGAGAAGTTCCAGGCCGAAGCCGGGGCGGGGGGAACTCAAAAGCCCCATGAGCAGGGTCCGCTGCTCCTCTTCGTTGGGGGGCGGGCCTTTGGGAAGCTGTTGCAGCAAAGCGGCAATCTGGTTTATCTCCCGGATCCGGGGCTCTTCGTCAAGACTATACCGGGCCAAAATCACTGCACCGTCCATAACCGCCCGCCAGTATCCGGCGGCCTTTTCCAGCCCTTCCCAAAAGGGGGGCGGCGGGTCCAGGGTGAGACCCCTATTAAAAATGCTGCTCGAACCGTTCCCATGGGGCCGCAGGCCGGGATTCCCCACCGGTGCGGCGTTATTTGGCAGTGCGACACCATAAGGCATTGTCACATCACCGTCACGAAGTTGGCGGAGCAGAGGGTAGAAACCCCCGGGGTCCCGGAATCGCCGGGTTTTCCAGTCCTGATTGAAGCCGAGGAGTTTGTAGGATGGGCGGCGGTTTTGAGAGTCGGCGGGAACCTCTTCGGAGTCGATGCAGCGGAAAAAATAACAATGTCCTCCCTGCTCCACCGCGCCATCCGCAAGGCTTGCGCCGGGGAAACGGAGACCCTCGAAATGGCGGGCCAGGTCGGAAAGGCCGGCGTCGGTTTCTATCAGCACGAAGGGCAGGGAATCCCAGCCCAGATAGCGGTCGATGGCGCTGAAACCGCAGAGGGTTACGGCGTAGCCCTGGGCGGCCAGGGTTGCACAGACCCCGGCCCTGCCAATTCCTGCTTCTGCGGTATGTTCATCGCCCATGGCTTCATCCTTGTGATCATCAACTTACGCTTTCTTCGTTTTCCCTTTGTCTTTGGGGAGAGCCGGCTTCTTTGTGCCTTCCCCTGACAATGCTCCGATAAAATCATCCAGCCGGTAGCCGGAGGCCGCCTCGGCTTTGCCAAGGGCTTCGGCAACCAAGGCCAGGGTTTCCGCCCGCTGATAGAATTCCGCTGCCGGGGAAGCAACAACAACCTGCGCCGCAGTCTTCCTGCTAAGCGGGGCCTTTGTCCTGGCGGCTTTGCCATCGGCGGCGTTTTGTTCCCCATCCTTGAGGGGCGGCCGAACAATCTCCCGGAAAGCATCGCCGCTTTCCAGCAGCAGGAACAGGGGGACGTAGCGGAGGGCCTTTTCAAAGGCTTCCTTGTTGAACCAGGTCACATCCTCAAACCGGTTTATCCCCAGGATTTTACGGAAATCATCAGCGGTATAATTTTCCGCGAAGACGGCCGCAGCCAAAGCGTTGCCCGCAGCGGGTTTACCGGGGGCGGTGTCGATAACGGCGTTGATCGTGGACAGATAAGCGGCATCCTCAGGCGCGGTCCGTACCAGGACCGCCAGCATGATGTCCACGACTCCCGCCGCTTCACCGCCGCTTACGCCGAGGCCCTCGAAGCATTGCCGCAGCTTGCGATCCAGGCCCCAGTGGGCGGCCAGTGCCGCCGCATCCGCACCAGCGGCCCCACCGCCGATAACGGTACGGAGCAGGCTCAAAATGCCGTACCCGGCGGCAAAGGCGGCGATCACGGGCTTTGCGGCGATCTCTTTTTTCAACTTTTCCAGGAAGGCCTTTGCCGATCCCGCGGCGGGCACTTTGCCGGAAACATTTCCGGTTGAATCTGCCGCATCGGTAAACTGTGCCAGGAGTTGCAGCCGATCCAGGCTGGCGGTCAATTCAATTTCAAAAATGGATGTGTCTAACCGGGGATGGAGATATGGCGTCTCGAAGGGCTCACAGCGGCCCCCTGCGCCGTCCAGGTACTTTTCCGCAGCGGCGGTAAATTTCTGCATCGGCTCCCGGATTGCATCAATAAAGCTGATACTTCCCAATACGGTCCCCGCCGTATTAGCTTTCTTCCCGGCGGCCTTTTTGACGGATACACCGCTATCAGTATCAAAGAGCCCATACAATTTCTCGATCCCCTCGAGGTTGAAAATCTCAAACAGCGGTGCGTAAAGTTCACCCAGGAAAATATCCTGAACCGCCGCATCAGGATCGACGACACCCCGGCCGTTGAGTTCCGCGTGAAGCTTGGACCAGCGGGCAGCCCAGAGGTATTCGGCGGTACCGGGGACAGCGTCCTCAACTTCGCGGATGTCCAGGAAGACCTGGGCCTCGTAACCCTTAAGGTCCACAAAAAGCCCCTTCTCGCTGATTTCCTTTGAGGAACGGATAAACCAGAGCCCGGCCCGCTGTTCCCGGAACAGGGTGAAGAACCGGTTGTCCCCGTGGATGGACAGGGCCTCGCTCAGGGTGTCCTGACGGTAAGTGCCGTCATCCTGGAGGATCGCCGGGGTGCTGCGATGTATCCAGCCGGACACTTCATAATAGGAGTTGTTGTAGAAGACAAGCGCCCGCTCATCCCAACTGCGGTTGGAATAGGCAAAAACGTTTTCGTTGACGTGCCCTTCGGAGGTATAGAGATCGTAAAGCCGGAAGGCCTCGCTGCCGGAAAACACGTGCCGCTTCTTCATCAGGGGGAAAATTTCCCGCTCGTGGCGATCCACGAAATAACCGTCCGGGACTTCGTCCTTGTAGGAACGGCGATACTCCATGCCGTACTTTTCCTCAAAGCCCTCGATCTGGCCGTGGCCGAACATGGGCAGCCCCGGCATGGTCACAAGGAGCGTGGCGATGCCGAAGTACTTGTCGCCCTTGCCGAACTGGGCCACGGCGGTTTCCTCATCGGGGTTGTTCATGAAGTTGACAAAGCGCTTTAATATCTCAGGCTCGAATTCCAGGGTGTTTTTGATGGTGGCCCGGTATTTCGAATTTTCCTCGTTTTTGAGCATATTCATAAAGGCCGAATTGTAGACCCGGTGCATCCCCAGGGTACGGACAAAGTAGCCTTCCATCATCCAGAACGCCTCCGCAAGGAGCAGGGTGTGGGGAGCTTCTGCGGCGCAGCGGTCAACCACTTCCCGCCAGAATTCATTGGGGATGCGGCGGTTGAATTCATCGTTGGAAAGGGCATGTTCCGCCCGGCTGGCGATGTCCCCGCCCCGCCCCGGTTCGGGGTACCAGAGCCGCTGGATGTGCTTCTTTGCCAGGGTCATGGCGGCGTCGAAGCGGACGATGGGGAACTGCTGACATACCCCGATGATCGTGCGGATCACCGCTTCCCGTGCTTCGGGATTGAGGAAGTCGATCTGGGCGGTATCGTTCCAGGGCATGGAAGTGCCGTCGTTACCGTGGTAGATGTAGCGGGCCTGCCCGGTGTGATTGTCGATCCGTTTGAACACCACCGCCGCGTCGCTGCGGGTAAAGTAATGCTCCTCAATCTGGACCGTAATATCGTCCCGGCCCGAAAGGTTGCCGCAGTTGTAGTTATAGGTGGGGAAGGGGGGGTAGCTCAACTGGAGGAAGCGGTCCGGGTGTTCCACGACCCAGCGGCTGTCGATGCCCGTGTGGTTGGGGACCATGTCGGAGCCCAGCCGGATCCCCCGGCGGAAGCACCGTTCACGCAGGTTGGTCAGGGCGCCCCAGCCGCCCAGCTCCGCGGCAATGTCGTAATCGTAGAGGCTGTAGGCGCTGGCCGCCGCCTCGGGGTTGCCGGTCCACTGCTTGATGGTCTTCGAGGCGTTGCTCCGCTCCCAGAGGCCGATGAGCCAGAGCCCGGTAAAGCCCCGGCGGGCCAGTTCGTCCAGTTCCTCATCGGGGATCTGGTCCAGCCGCTCGATAGGCCTGCCGTACTTTTTGGTCAGCTGAAAGAGCCACACCAGGGTGCTCTTTGCCATCAGCACCGTCCGGGGCATCCACTCCTGATCGGGGCTGAATTTTTCGTACTCGTCCATCATGTTGCCGAAGGTCAGGGCCTCGGTGGGTCCGGGGCCGCCGAAATAGGGCTTGTCCTCTTCCTTCATCACATCCAGACCAACAAGCATCCGTGACATGAACTTGCCCAGGAGCAGCCCCCAATGGGTCCGCATCCACTCAAGCTGGCCGGAAAGGGAATCCGGGCAGGCAAGCGCCGGAGCCCGCAGCAGGTCCCAGAGGTTCTGCCCATCCGGGCCAAAGGGGGGGAGCAGCGCCAGATATGCCTTGAGCTCCGCGATAGCCGCGGGGTAGACGGTTTTTTGCTCCAGATCGTTGTCATCAAAAAGGAAGTTGAAGGGGCTAAAGGCGGGGTTCAGGTTCGCCAGGGCCAGTAGCAGAATTTCTTCCAGACTGAGGGATCGGCAGCTTTCCCCATCATCGCTGCCCTTGAGGTAGTCCTCCACCGTGGACTGCCCGGCGTACACCGGCTGGGGGGGAAACAAAGCGCCGAAGGTGTGCAAAAGATCGCCGGTTTTCCCGGAACTCAGCTTGTCTTCCAGCCGCCCCAGGGCGGTGTCGAACACATCGGGCTGGACCTGCTCGCGGTACAGAGCCACCATGTAGTGGAGAATCTCGTCGATAAGGCCCATGGCATAGAGCTGCCCCGCCTTGATAAAGCGGTCCGGGTGGCGAGGGTCGATTTTGGCGTTGAATTTCACCGCCAGCTCCCGCACCTGCCGGAGATCCGCCAGGACCACATTGCCCGTCAGGGAGAAAAGGCCCTTGTCCAGGGCATATTCCTCCCGGACCTCCCTGCGGATGTGGAATTCCATGGTTGCACGCCGGGAAGCGGCTTTCAGTATCGGGGTATGGTTTGTCCCCGGCAGCGCCGTCCCCTCACCTTCAAAGGTCGTAAGCCGTATCGCGAATTTCATCATGTCATACCCGGTTTTTTCCCGATCTGCGCCCATAGCTGCCTCCGGTGAAGAATTGATATAAGTATAGTATGAAATTGGGGTTTCGTAAATGAAGATTTAGGAGGAGAGGCACAGGGAAAGAGGGGGAAAGCCTTCCCCCTGCATTCAGCCCTACCGCTGGTAGGCGGTTTGGCTTCCGGTACCCCCTTCTCCTGGGGGTTTGCAACCCCCAAACCCCCGCCTGGGGGATGTCTTTACCCTTATAACTATAAATTATAGCAATTTAACAATGAAAGAACCGTTTTTGGGTCAGTCAGGAAGGCTGATATTGAAAATTCGGATATTGTCATTCCACCACAAGCTGTGATATAATCATTTAAAATGATGGCAAAGCCCATAAACAATAAAATTATAGCGAATTGGGCGGCTTGAACGGTTGCGGGATATGTTGTTGATGAGTGCGGAAGTGAAGGTTGATTAATAGAAATAAAAACGATTATATTTAGGGGGAAAATTATGCAAAAAGCGTTCCTAAGTCACTCATCAATTGATAAAGAGTATGTGGAAATTGTTGCTAGACATTTAGGTCATGCAAATGTAGTGTTTGATAAATATAACTTTCATATTGGAAAAGATTTTAGAGAAGAAATAATAAAAGGTTTTTCGGAAAGTAAGTTATTTGTTTTTTTTGCATCAAGAAAATCTCTGGAGTCTTATTGGTGTGAGTATGAAATATCAAAGGCCGAACTGTTCAAAATCAAAGGTCAAATAAAACGATGTCTTTGTATCATTATTGATAGAGATATAAGTCACAGGGATTTACCTGATTGGATGCAGGAAAGCAAAGTAATATTACAACCAAGACCATCGTTGGCATATAGAGATATACTTCAAGCTATACTGGAATTAACTGATGATGTGCATAAACCAATATATATTGGAAGAGATGATTATAGAACTCAAATAAAAAATGTATTGTCAGATTTTAGTGAAACTAGAAAACATGTTTTTGTATTGAGTGGGTTAGATGGTATCGGGAAGAAGCAAGTGTTTAAAAACACATTGCCTCAAATATTAGATTTAAAAGATGGACCGTATTATGTGTTAGAAGAAAATAAGACCTTTGAAGATTTATATTTAATGCTCATGCAAGATACTATGGACGTTTTTGACAAAGATATGTATTTACATGAGTTGGATATGTATAGAGCTTTATCGGAAAACGATCAACTTAATGAAATATCAAACAAACTTGTTGAAATTTGCAAAGATGGTTTTTTACCATGTATAATTGATTATGGAAATTTGTTAAACGATGACGGTACATTAAAAAGAGAGATAAATCAAATAGTACAATTCATT
>BNUU01000038.1 GCA_025997595.1 Spirochaetia bacterium
CCGGATATGCCCTTTCCGCAGGGGATGCCACACACATATACAGGAGCCGGCCCATGGCAAAGTTGGAATAGAAATTTTCGGCGTCAAAGGAAAAAACCCCATAATCGTAAAAAGTATTCTGTCCGGTAAACCTGTCTTCGATGATTAGGGCGATATGGCCCCACCAAAAATAAAGCTCATCCCCGGGACCCATGACGGCCACCTTCAGGGTAAGATAGTCCCCCCGGCCGCTTTCCCCGGAGTTTCTGCCCTGCGCCCGGACTGGGGCGGGAAAAAAGCCCGCAAGTAAAAAACAGAAAAGCGCCGCAAAGATAAAAGGGCCCCAAAAGGGGCGATGATGAAACATTTGTTTATCATGTACCAAAAAGGGGTAAGCTGACAATAGACTGTTCGGTCGCAGACACGGAGAAGGGGTACATCCCCGTGTCCGGCAGGGTTGCCTAATTTTCCCGCATTTTCAGGGCCACTTCAAGGTTCTGTTTTGCGGTGGCATAATTAGGATTAATGCGGAGCGCCGTGGTAAGGTCTTCTACGGCCCGGTCATAATCGTCACTTTTGCAATACGCGGTACCGCGGCTGGTATAGGCAACGGCAGAATACTTTTTACGATTATGGGGTTTTTTCCTTTGACGCCGAAAATTTCTATTCCAACTTTGCCATGGGCCGGCTCCTGTATATGTGTGTGGCATCCCCTGCGGAAAGGGCATATCAGGAGTACCGGAGGACCAACCGGGACATTACCCTTTACACCCTGGACCTCTCCCCGGCAAAGCGGGAGGATATTTGGCGTTTTGTGGAGACAAACGTGCTCCCGGAAAACCGGGAATACCGCTATCATCATTTTAAAACCAACTGCGCCTCCCCAATAATAGACATTATTGACAGGGCTGCCGGCGGCCAGTTTAAGGAAAAATACGGGGAGGCTCCGGGCCGCTTTACCCTGCGGCAGCATGTACGCCGCCACACCTGGTTTGCACCCTTTTCCGACTGGCTCCTCAACTTCCTCATGGGCCAGGATATCGACACCCCAATTACCGTCTGGGAGGAGATGTTTCTGCCTGGGGAGGTGGGGGCCCGGATTGCCGATTTCAAATATATCGATGATAGGGGCGTTGAACGGAAACTTGTTTCCAATGTGGAGAGCCTGAACCGTGCGGTGAACCGCCCCGTGGTGCTGGATGTTCCCCGCCGCCAGTGGGACCGGGAATTGGTCCTGGGCCTTTGCATTGCGGCTTTTTTTATCGGCCTTAACATACTGAGAAGAAAATGCCGGCGGATCGGGGAGCCCCTTTTCGGGATCGCCCAGGCCGCGTTGGGACTCTTTTTCGGCGCCGCCGGAACGGTGCTTTTTTTCATGACCTTTTTCACCAACCACGATTATACCTGGCACAACAGCAACGTTCTCTTTATCAACCCCCTGCTCTTTGCGGCGCTCCCCTTGGGTATACTCTATGCCGCCGCCCGTGACCCCGCAAAGCGCCGGCGGCGCGGCCGTTTTTTGGCATACCTCTGGACCTATGTCTTTATTGCGGGGCTTGTTACCATGGCGATCAAAGTCCTGCCCTTTTTCTACCAGCAAAACCAGGTGACCCAGGCGCTGGTACTGCCCTTCGCCCTTGTGTTAAGTGTGATTCCTGAAAAGGCGCGGAAATTAATCAACCACAAAAAATAAAGATGTTCAATAACTTCAGTTCTTGAACAAATCTAATGCGCCGTTAACCTGCGCGACCTCTGTGCCCGTTTCCTGGTAGACGAACCGGTAGAGCTTTTCCAGGATGGCGGTGATTTTTTCCGCATAGCTCCGGTCTGTGGCCCAGGAGCCCGCAAGGCCATGGATGGTGGGGGCGGAGCCGTAGCGGACCCAGCGGTACCGGGGGTCCACCAGGTCCTGCTTGAGGGGCGCGTCGGTGGCATAGGCCTTGAGGTGCTGGATATGGGCCCGTACCCCGATCCGGGGTTCCGGAAAGCGTTCTCCGTTCTGGCCGGGGCCGATGGCGCCCAGGCCGCAGAAGTTGTTCATGTCCGCCGTAACCAGGTTCCCGTAACGGAGGAAACCCGTTTCCAGGCACATCTGGGCAAAGGCGATGTCGTGGTTTACCCCTTCGGCATCCGCTTCTTCCCGGTAATAGGCGGCCAGGTTCCCCACAAAGTTTTCTTCCGCTTCGGGATTGATGCTTTCCAGAAAGAGGGCAAGCTTATCCTGGGGGATCAAGCCCTGTCCCAGAATGCGTTCGGGAACCGGGGGCAGTTCAGGCCGCTCCGGCGGGGCTGGCGTCGTTGTCTGGGGGGGCACCGGCCTGGTCCGGGCCGCAGGAAGGCCGGCGCAGGAAAAGAACAGGACACCTGAAAAAACTGAGGCGCAAAGCGCCGCTAAAAAGGGTTTTGTATTCACAATGATATATCGGCGGAATTTGAAAAAGATTCATTTTTTTTCATTTTGATTGAAGCGCCTTCCATCCCAATGCCCTATATAGGGTGTGAATAATGATATTTATCCCGATTTTATCAGACAGCTTGGGACCTCAACCGGGCTGCGGGGCAGCGTCGGACCGGAGGTCTGCGGTTCCCCCCTTGTGGTACGGGACACCGGAGGCCTGGCGCCGGCCCGCCGCATACAGGATCCTCCCGTGGTTGACCGTCCCCGGGAAAGGCTTTTTCATGAGGGACCGGCGGCCCTCTCGGATCATGAATTGCTGGCGATCCTCCTTAATACGGGGATAAAGGGAAAGAATGTCACCGTCCTTGCAAAGGAACTCCTGGAACGGCTCGACCAGGATAAGGACATCCCCCCGGTGGAGGAACTTGCCCATATTGATGGGATGGGGGAGTCCAAGGCAAGCGCCGTGGTGGCCATGCTGGAATTCGGCCGTCGGCGCTGGGGTTCCACGGGCCAGAGGATACGGCATCCCTCGGATATTTATGGCTTTATCCGGCATCACGCCGACCGGAAGCAGGAGCGCTTCCTCTGCCTTTCCCTGAACGGCGCCCACGAAGTCCTGGCGGTAAGGATTATCACCATCGGCATCGTGAACCGGACCATGGTCCATCCCCGGGAAGTCTTTGCCGATGCCGTTGTCGACCGGGCCGCCGCGGTCATCGTGGCCCATAATCACCCTTCGGGGAAGCTTCAGCCCTCCCCGGAGGATGATGAGATCACCAGCCGTCTGAAATCCGCGGCGGATATCCTGGGAATACATTTCCTGGATCACCTTATCTTTACCAATGCCATCTGGTTTAGTTACCGTCAGAGCGGCAGGCTGGAAACCCTTCCACCCCCTGAAACCTTGGGGCCGGGCCCAATAACCGCAAATGAGGGGGACCCGTACTAGTCCCGGGGGTTGAGTTCCAGGATCAGTTCCACTTCGCCAATCGAGCACTTGAGGGAATTGGCGATTTCCTTTGCGGTCCAGCCCTGGCGGGCAAGGGTGATGATGTTTTCCCGCACCCCTGGGGAAGGGGCGCCTTTGTTCGGAGTGACCCCTTTGCCCCCTTCATCTTTATTAAGGCTGGCGGCCAGCTTGACCTGGTTCTGGGTCTGCTTGTTGAGTTCATTAAGCCGGGTTTCGGTATTGGCAAGCCATTCCCGGGCAACATTCATGTCCTTGATGCGTTTTTCGATGCCCACAAGGGTTGCGTCCAGGCTGGAAAGTTTCTCGGCGGCGGCTTCGGCCCGTTCGCTCCCGGCGGCGAGGGTTTCGACGGAAAGGCGGATGCCCTCCAGCTCCCCGCTCATCCGGTCCAGGTCTTCCCTTACCCTGCGGACATCCTGTTCCGATTCCTGCAGGGCTTTGAAATTGCGGTCGATACCGTCGGTGGTGGCCTGCAGGGCCTGATTTTTCCGTTCCAGTCGCTGGTACCGCTCTTCGGTCTCCTTGAGGGCGTCCTCCAGGCGGCGTATCTGGATTTGCACGGCCTGAAGGGTGTCATCGGAGGAAGAAACCTGGACCAGTTTTTCCTCCACCGACTGGGAGGTCTGGAGGAGGCGGTTGAAATCCGCTTCCATTACTTCGATGCGGTGCTGCTCCCGGAGGAATTTGTTCATCTTGTCGTTTACATCATCCCCCAGGCGCTTGATCCTGACAAATTCGCCTTCCATTTGGGCCGCTTCGGATTTACGCTGATCCAGCCGGTCTATATCGCCCCGGAGATCCTCGATGCGCCGCTCCAGCTCTGTCCTGAGTTCGTCGGTTTTGTCGAAAAGTTTGGTCTGGGCGGTAAATTCCCGGATATGCCGTTCCGCTTCCGCCACGGCGGCCTCCAGGGTCTTTGCCTCTTCCCCGGTACGGGAGAAGATTTCCTGCCGGTAGGTCCCGGCTTCTTCCCGAACCTTTTCAATAGAAGCGCGTACCTGGGCGATCCGTTCGACGCTTTCGTCGATATTTTTCCGGTAACTGTCCAGAATACCGGCGGTTTCGCCGCTTCGTTTTTCCACGGTATCGGCTATTTCCCTAAGCTGCTCCTCAAGCTCCCGCTGGTTTTGCTTGAGGGTTTCTGCGGAGGAAAGGGCGTAGCGGCCGATTTCCACCTTGACGGTGGCTTCGGCGGTCTCCCGGACCTCCTCCAGATCCCGGTCCAGCTGTGTGCGGAAGGCGGAGCGGGTTTCGTCGGCGCTCTGCATCTCCTCCCGGATTTGCGCTTCAAAGGCGCCGGTTTCGGCCTTGAGATGCTCAAGCTCCGCGATGAGCCGTTCGCTCTGATCGGCAAGGTTCTTGCGGAGTTCCTCGTTAAAGGCCAGTTCCATCTCCTGCCGGCCCGTTTCACCCGCTGCCGCAATCTCCGCAAGCCGGGCCTCCACCGATTCCTGCCATTCCGCAAGCCTCCGGTCGATATCGCCGCTCCGTTTGGAAAGATCCGCGAAGAAATCATCCTCAAAGCCCTTGAGTTTTTCCGATACATTATCGTATGCCCTGTTTTTAAGGCTATTGAGCTCCTGTTCCACCCCGTCGATTTCGGTTTTAAGGGCCGTGACCTGGGTGTTGAACTGGGAGGCAACCGCCTCCCGGCTGTCGGCGGACTCTTCTTCAAAATGGGTAAAGTCGGAGCGGACCCGTTTTTCCGCCTCCGCCATGATGCGCCGCAGTTCGCCTTCCAGCTGGGCCGTATCACCGGCCAGGGCTTCCAACTGCCTGAATTCCTCCGACTGGGCCGCCTTGTACTCCTCAAGCCGCGCCCCGGCGGACTCCAAAACCTGCTGTTCCGCTCCGGCGATGGCGGCGTTCCACTTTTCCCGCTGGGTGGACGCGGCGGTTTCCAGGGCTGCGGCTGCTTCCGCCCAGGATGCGCGCTGCTGCTTCGCGGCGGCTTCCAGGGACTGCCGCTCTACGGCAGCGGCGGCTTCCAACTCCGCGACAACGCCGGTCAGGGATTCCCGCTGACCGGTCAAGGCGGCATCCAGGGACTGCCGCTGCGCCTGTACGGCGGCTTCTAATTCCTCGGAGGCGGCGGCCCATTTTTCCTGCTGGGTACTTAAGGCGGTGTCCAGGGACTGCCGCTGTGCGGCGGCGGCGGCATCCAATTCCTCGGAGGCGGCGGCCCACTTTTCCTGCTGGGCACTTAAGGCGGCGTCCAGGGACTGCCGCTGCGCCTGTGCGGCGGCATCCAGTTCCGCCGCTGTCTGCGCCCATTTTTCCTGCTGACCGGCCAAAGCGGCGGCCAGGGATTCCTTGTGGACCTGTACGGAAGCTTCCAATTCTGCGGCTGTTTCCGCCCATTTTTCCTGTTGGGCGGCGAAGACGGCATCCAGTTCTGTGTCAATGCCGGTCCAGGATTCCCGCTGTGACCTGGCCAGGGCATTCAGTTCCTGGATATCCTTTTTCCATTCGTCCTGGTAGGCCTTCTGTTTTGCTTCGATTTCGCTGGTTTCGTTCTTCCATTCGTCACGGTGGGCCTTGAGCTGTTCCTGCATTTCCGTGATTCGGGTCTTGGCATTATCCTGTATGGATTTGAGTTTTTCTTCCACCGCAGTTTGGAGCCGCTTGACCCGTTCCTGGGCCTGATCCCGGAGCTTTACCAGGGCGGCGTCTTCCATTTTATCCGCCCTGAGCCCCGCCTTTTCCACCACCTCCCTGAGGGTCTTGTCTACCAGGGCCATATCCCGCTCAAGGTTCGCCGCCCGCGCCTCTTCGATCCTGTTCACCGCCTCCCGGTGATCTTCCACCTGGCGTTCGATGGTTTCCGCGTGAACCTCAAGGTCGGAAAGGGTGGATTTTACCGCGGCGATAAGGGCTTCGGATGTTTCTTCCAGGGCAACGCCGTTCTCCCGCTCAAAGCGGAGTTCAATTTCCCCCAGATCTTTTTCCAGGGCGGCAAGGCGGTTCTTTGTTTCGTTTACCTGCTTGCCGGTGTTTTCTACAAAGGAAGATTCTTCCCGGATGCGGCCCATGTTTTCCTGGACCCGGGCGGTCATTTTTACCAGTTCTTCCAGGGATTTGTCATAGGCGTTAATCCGTTCATCAATTTGGGCCACCGCCGCGGCCTTCTCCGCCAGCTCCTGATCGGTGATCTGGAGGTGCTTCATCAATTCCCGTGCGGCCTTTTGTTCCACATCCAGATCGAGGGCATAATTTTTAACATCAACGGCCTTCTGCTCCGCAAAGGCCGAGAGATCCTCCTTGAGCTTGTCCGCGTACTTGCGTACATTGCTGATTTTTTTGTTGGTCCGGTCAAGCCGCCAAAACATAATCAGAGCCAAGGCGACAATGCCGAGGGTTATCAGATTTCCTGCCGTAAATAAGCCCATTTGCCCCTAGCTTAACACATATTTGCCTAATTGGCGATAGTCATGGAAGATAAACTCTGCCTGGGCGCGGCCTTTTTTTTGCAGGAGTCCCCTCAGGGGGTGACAGATCAGGGCGGCCTTCATCCCCGCTTTTTTTGCCCCCAAAATGTCGTAGGACACACTGTTCCCCACATAGAGCAGCCGCTCGTTTTTCACACCCATGGCACGGGCAAGTTCCTCAAAGGACTCCGAGGCCGGTTTCAGCCGCCCCGTCCGTTCGGAGCAGCAGACCGCATCCCAAATGCCCCCCAGTCCCAGGTACTCAAGCTTTTGTTCCGGGGGAAAGTCCGAAAGAAGCCCCAGCTTGAGCCCCCCGCCGCGGATGGCCCTCAATGTTTCCCCCACATGGGGAAAGGGCCGTATGTTTTTGAAGAGGGGCTCCCAGCCCCGGTAGATGAGCCTTTCGGTCCGTTCTTTAATGAAGGCCCCGTCCTTTTTGAGAAAGGCCCCCATGTGCCGCGCCTGGGCATCGTAGAAATCCTCCCCGGGAGCGGCTGTCGGCGCAGCCCTGCCCGGAATTTTCCCCCGCAGCACATCACGGGCCCGTCCAAAGGCCCAAAGGAGGGGGAACTCCTTCAGTATAAAGGGAATAAGCCTTAGGTTAAGGCGGTAGTTTGGGTAAAGGGTGCCGTCCAGATCAAAGGCAATGCCGTCAATGTTTTTCATTACCTTTATCATAAATAAATTTGTAAAAAAAAGCAGCAGGCGTAGAGAGGCGACCCTTCGTTCGCCCGTCCTCGGCAATTCGGCCCTTCGGTCGAATTGTCTGCGGGTTCGCGAACTCAGGGTCACCTCTCTACGCCTGCTGCCTTGGTTTGTCAGGTTTAGTTGGGTGGGGAACCAATACAGCGGGGTGCAGAGAGAGGCCCCTGCAGTTCGCGAACCCGCAGATATTTTGAACCGGAGGTTCAAAATATCGAGGACGGGCGAACAAAGGGGTCTCTCTCTGCACCCCGCTGCTTTGTTTACGGCTTAGGGATCGAATTGACCTTCCACAGGAATCCGGACCAGGTTAACGTAGTGACCGGGGTAGCGGTTTTTGAAGCTGCTGAACTGGGTTTCCTCGGCGCTTTCAAAGACCGCCACCTGAAAATTGCCGTATTCGTTGAAGTAGGGGACCAGGACCGCAATGTGGAAGTGCTGGCGCATCCGGGGGCGGCCCCGGGGGTTGTCCTCGGTGGTGGGGGGGCCCATTTCGGTGTTGATTGAGGCCAGGTAGATGCGGCCCGGTTCGTCGATGGCCAGGGTGTAGAGCAGGGGGTGGATTCCCTCGAAGCCGAAGCCGGCGTTTTCCAGGAAGCCGGGGTAGGCTCGTACGGAGGCGCCCGAGGGGGTTTCCGGGAACCCGCCTGTGCGGGGGAGGCCGCTGCTGCCGGCGGCGGCGCCCCGGACTATTATCTGGGAGAAAGGCCAGTGCCGCACTTCAAATTCTTCAAGTTTTGCGTAGGCCGGAGCCCGGAGGACGGTCATGGCACGGGAGGCAAGATTCCGGGTCCAGTCAAGGCCGAAGAAGGGGTCCCGGCTTTCTTCCCATGGTTTGGTAAACGATGAGCCCCGGTCGCCAAAGGACTGCTTGAGGGGCGTAACCGGCAGCCGTTCCCCGGTAAGGGGCCGCAGGAGTCCGTCCACCACCCATTTGGCAAAACCTGAACAGTTAAGCCCCGACGCGTCTTTTTGGGTTTCCAGGGTCTCGATAAACACATAGTTCCCGTTTTCATCGAAGGCGCCGTCGTCCTGAAACTCAAGCCCGCCCAGACGTTCCCGCATCCGGGCCATAAAAAGCCGGAGGTCCCGGTAGTTATCGGCGTCGGGATCAAAGTAGCGGCGGGGGAATTTATCCCCGGCGATGGAAAAAACTTCCTCCACGGGCATGGAAAGGAGCCGTTCAAAGGGAATGGGCAGGGGCTGGGAGCGGACCACGTAAGCTTCGTAGAGGACCACGTCCATCTGGCACCGGTCATCGCCGAGGGGTCGGAACTGGACATAGGTATAGGGGTCGCTCCGGGGGAATATCCTGATACGGCTTGCCTCCCCGGTATCCTGCCGGCGGGTAAGTATCCAGGAACCCTGGGCCCAGCCGGGATAGGTTCCGGTCGGCCCTGCGGGGCCGATAAGCTCCCTGGCAAGAACAACGGCGAATTCGTCACGCCCCGCTTCAACCCGTACCTGTACGCGCCCGCCTCCGCCCAGGGTCTGCATCTGAACCCTTTGGGAGAGCACACGGGAGGGAATACCGGTAAACCAGCCCTCCCGGAGGGAAATCCGCAGGGCGGAATCATCCTCGATTTTACGGGTGGAGATATCCCGGCCATACAGGGGGAGGAGGGATGCGAAAAGGAGCAGTACGACGGCTAAAGTCCGGTGAAGCGGCAGTTTAAGATACATATCCTATACGAATATCGGCATATTTGATACAATTATTCAAGAAGAAAAACGGAGGGTTTGTCAATGAAATTATACAGCCGGGGACAGGTTATCTTTTTTTCGCTCCTCAGCGGCCTTATTGTGGTGATGTTCGCCCTTGGGTTTGGACTGCTCCGTCTTCCCTTCAATAAAACCGAAGCGGACCCTGCCGCCGCAGCCTCCGCCGAAAACCCCGCCGCAGCTGCTCCGGGACCGTCTGTTCCGGCAAATGCTCAGGGCCAGCCGGCCCCGGCGTCAGGCGCCGTTTCCCCCCTGCTGCGTAATACCGCAGATATCGCCCCCTACACCGAGGACGAGCGGGAAAATATCTCCATATATGAACAGTTTAACGCGGCGGTGGTAAACATCACCACCGAGACCGTGGCCATCAACTGGTTCCTGGAACCGGTCCCCCAGGACGGAGGTTCCGGGTCAGGGTCCATTATCGACATCCGGGGCTTTGTGCTGACCAATAACCACGTGATCGAAAACGCCTACAAGGTGTACATCAACCTGGCCGACGGGAGCCAGTACGAGGGCTCCATCGTGGGCACCGACCCGGAAAACGACATCGCGGTGCTGAAATTCACCCCGCCGCAGGGGGCGGAACTGCGGACCATACCCTACGGCACCTCCGACAGCCTCCGGGTGGGCCAGAAGGTGCTGGCCATCGGGAACCCCTTTGCCCTGGAGCGGACTTTAACCGTGGGGATCGTCTCCGGCCTGGGGCGGCCCATTCAGATTTCCCGGCAGAACATCGTCCGGGACATGATCCAGACCGACGCGAGCATCAACCCCGGCAATTCCGGGGGCCCCCTGCTGGACACCCAGGGCCGGATGATTGGCATCAACACGATGATCTATTCCCCCTCCGGGGGCTCCGTGGGAATCGGCTTCGCGGTGCCCGTAAATACCGCCAAACGGGTGGCGGCGGAGCTTATCCAGTACGGCAAGGTCCGCCGGGGCTGGATAGACGCCACCGTGGTGCAGGTCTTCCCCGCCCTGGTCCGTTACGCCAAGCTCCCGGTTGAAACCGGCCTCCTGGTCTCCCGGACCCGGCGCTCCGGGCTTGCCGAAAAAGCCGGCATCCGCCAGGGCACCGAGGCCGTGCGCTACGGCAACGGCGTCATCTACCTGGGGGGCGATATCATCATCTCCGTGGACGGCATGAAGACCAACACCCTGGCGGACCTCTATTCCGCCCTGGAAGACAACAAACCCGGCGAAAAAGTCGCCGTGGAAATCATCCGGGGCGGCAAAACCAGCGCCCTGGAAATGACCCTGGCGGACCGGGAAGAGGCGCTGTCGCAATAAATTTTAACAATTTTCCCCTCTCATACAAGCAAAACGGCCACCTGATGCCCTATATAAGGTGGAGGTTTTCATGGCCCAGGATCAAAAAACCAGGACTATTTCCTGGCATACCGCTTTCTATGACGCCATCCGCCTTGAACTGGAGGACTATGCCCAGGTCCTGGAATTCAAGTTCGAGCATCAATTAACCGCCGAACCGCTCCGCATCGATACCCTGATCATCAAAAAATCCAAGGGTGTCACTATCGGGAAGAATTTTGCCCAAATGTTCCGGGCGGAAAACATCTGCGAGTATAAAAGTCCCGACGATTATCTGTCCGTTAAAGACTTCTACAAGGTCTATGCCTATGCCTGCCTCTACGCCGCAATCACGGCGGAGGTGGATATCAGTGACATTACCCTCACCTTTATCGGGACCCGATATCCCCGGGAACTGCTCAAGCACCTGCAAGAAGTCCGCCACTACCGGGTAGAAGAACCCTGGCCGGGGATATACCGGGTTTTGGGGGATTTTCTGCCGATCCAGATACTGGAGAGCAGAAAGCTTTCCGAATCGGACAATATCTGGTTACGGGGGCTGAATCCCGGCTTGGATTTGAAGAGCGCTAATGTTATACTGGAGAAGAGTGAACAGAAAGGGAAAGACGCCCCGATTTGGGCCTATCTTGAGGTATTTCTGCGGACAAATTCTTTGGTCACCGAGGAGGTTTATAAAATGGCAAGAAAATACCCAACACTGGAAGAAGCTCTCGAGCAAATCGGCATATTACCGAGGATGATAGAGCGGGCCGAGAAGAGGCTCGAGCAGGGGTACATAGTAAAGACTATGGAAAAAGACCGGGAATCTGCCCGGAAAATGAAGGCCGACCGGCTTCCCCTTGAAAAAATACAGGAATATACCGGCCTTCCTTCTGAAGAAATCGAAAAACTCTAGTGGCAGTTACCCCCCCTTACCGCTCCATGAGCGTAGGGGCCCCGGAAAATTTTTCCAGTTTACGCAGGGCATTTCCCCTTTTCAGGTAGCCGCAGGTGGTTTCAACGCTGGAGTGGTTTAACAGGTCCTTGACGGCCATGATGTCCTTTGTTTCCCGGTAGAGTTTTATGGCCGAGTAGTAGCGCAGGGAGTGGCAAAGGCTGGTGAAATTAAAACCGTATTTGAGCTTTAGCTTTTTAATCGCCTTTTTTGTCCGTTCGGTGTCATAGGCGCCCCAGGTGTCGAAGACCCTGCCGCCCCTCCAGTTTGGTTTAGGGGCCTGCCGCTCTACCTTAAGACCTCCCCCTGAAAAGCCTGCCGTTTCCCTTTCCGTTATGGTCTCCGCCAAATCCAGGGGAACCGGTCCCCCTATCTCCTTTCCCTTGGAAACCGTGAGGTAGTCCCAGGTTCCATCCCCGTTGGGAAACACCTCCAGGCATTCCATGGCCCCCACCCGGAGCCCCATGGCGGCCATGATCCTGATGGCCAAACTGGTCTTGGGATCGGTTTCCCGGATCAGGGTTTCCACTTCCGGATCGGTGGCGACCCGGGGAATAGCCCTGACCCTTGGGGGCATCTTTATTTTCAGCTTTAAAAAATGGTTTTTGAACAGCAGGCCCTCTCCCACATTCTCCGTCAGGTGGGTGTAAAGGGAGCGGGCGGTTTTGATCCCTATGTTGAAATAGCTGCTGGACAGGCCGCGCCGGAGGCACTCTCCCTTCAAATAGAGGGCGTACCGCTCTGCCATGGCCCGGTCAATGAGCCGGGGATCGGCGCCTCTGCCCCGGCACCAGTTCAGGAATAAATTAACAGAGTGCCGGTACTTTGTCCGGGTGGAGGCGGAAACCTGAATATCGAGCCAGTGTTCTACCTCCCCCTCAAAATCGACCTTCAAAAGGGCTATTTCCCGCCCCCTTTTTGCCGCGTCAAGGTCAAGGTTTGCCTTTAATTCCACCGCATCAAGATAACGCTGGTTTTTAACTACCACCCGGCCTATGGCATCTGATGAATCATCCATAAAATTACTCCTTACCTATTATGTAATAACAACCCTTTATACAGCTTAAAAGAGAGCCGCTCAAGGGAAGAGGTTCTAAAGAGGAATTGAATAAAAAACACTGCGCTCAGCATTGGCACGGCGAATCCGGGGGAAGGTTTACCGGGAAAAGGCTGCCGGCTGCCGATTAGGTCCTATTCGGCTTCCCGGTAATCATCGTCCTGGGCGGGGATGAGGTCTTCCGGAGTCGATTGGGGGCCGCTGAAGGAAAGAAGGTACTGCTGGTCAAAGAGTTTGGCCAGTTCATCGGCCTGGGCGCGGGTAAAGTAGGTGATGATATCCAGGGAGTATTGCTTTACATCGTTAGCGTTCACAAGGTTCTCGGCGGACTGCTGGGTGACGGAAAAATAAGGGCTTTCCTGCTTGAACTGATACCCCAGATTTACCCGGGGCCGGGCGCGGGAGGACATCAAAACATTGGCGGAAAACTGGCCCCATTCGGTTTTGCCGGACAGGGTTCCGTAGGCGCGGCGGGCGCGGGAACTTTTCAGGTTTAAATTTTTGGACGCATAATCGGCCTTGTATTTTTCCAGGGCGGTAATGAATTTCAGCCGGTTCGGTTTGTCCCAATACTGGCGGTACGTAACCGATTGGTACTTGAACTGGAGGAACACCTCATCGGTTTCGGGATCAAACCATACATCCACCTCTTTTTTTTCAATGACCGAGGAAAACATTTTGTCGAATTGCATTGCGGCGGAGCCAATGGCAACCGCATCACGGGTGCGGCTGGAAAAAAAATTCAGATGCGGCGACAGGGTACGTTTACCGCCGCCGGTATTCTGACAGGAGGACAGCAAAAGGAAAACACCCAAAAGGATACATAAACGTTTCATAGTTCAATTTACCATTATAAACAAAGGCTTTTAAAAAAAGCCGCCCCGCAGCCGGGGCGGCCTTACCCTAAACCGGTATGAAGCCGAAATTAGAGGCTGTATTCCCACATGATCGGGATAGAAATACTGGTGGCCTTCTTCTTGGCATTATCAACCTGAAGTTGAGTCCTGGCTGGACTGCTACCGGGGCCGGCGGTAAATACTTTATAAGCATCGCCGCCCGCCGCAAACTTGGACAGGAAACCGATGGTGAAAGCGCCGTTGGCAATGGGCCGTGAGAAGAACAGGCCTACACCAATCGAGTTCGCCCCATTACGGAAGTCCGTGACATCCTGGCTGTCACTTCCCTTGGTCGTCAAACTGAAATCCAGCCCGACAGTCCCGATTTCACCAAGCTTATAGGTAGGCTGCAGGCCAAGGAAAAACTGAGCGCCGTATTTTTTATCGAACGAACCGGCTGCAGCATATTTTTCTTTCTCCGCAAACCGGGTGCTGATACGATAGTTCACTGCGAAATCACCTGAACTAAGGGTATATTTACCGCCCAGATGAATCCCGATAGGCGCCTGATAGACATCATCCTTAGCAAGCGTTATACCAGCGGCAGGAGTATTAACACCAGTAATCGGTATAGTACCAGCGTGCAATTCATCTACCGTAAGGGGGAGGGGATAGGTGAAACCCAGGTCGGCGCCAAGCCCTTCCACTGCCAGGAGATTGAAGGCAAACTGAATCTGGGCATAATCCTTGCTGCCATCCAGGTAAGAGACATCGTACCCATAACCAGGCTTTGGTGAACTGGAGATATTGCCTGCTGTTTGACCAGCGGCCCAAGCACCAGGCGCCACATCACTATCCTGTAATAATACATAGGAGGATTTGTCAATCTTACCGGCATACCTACCACCGATAAACTGGAAGCGGGCCAGGCCGATATTAGGAATGGTATAGCCGACCGCAACCTGGCTGCCGCCAAAAACATGGGCAATCTTACTCGTGTTGTTGCCGTCTACCCCGGTACCACTGGCGCCATCAGCACCGGAGGAGGGGAAAGCCGCCTGCACGGAGAGACCCTGAAGCTGCTCAAATTCAAATTTGAAATGGACGGCGAAGGTTCCCCGCGCCGCAAAACGCCAGAAAATATCATCCTCAGCGGTCAGCCAGCTATTAATACCGGCGTTCCAGCCGTCGTTTCTGCCGAACTTACCACGGAAGGTGTCCCCCCCCCAGGTTACCACCACCGCCGGTGATGGTAAGGAAGTTAAAGGGTTTTACCCACGCATAGGCCTGATTATCACTTGCAAAGTATTTGGCATCACTATAATCATACCGGGCTTCAAAAAAGAACCCGACGGTATTCGCTTCATTCTTCCCGCCTATTTGAAAGCGGAGGCCCGCCTCACCGTCACCTGTCCATCCAGGCCCGGAACCGGCGCCTAATGCACCGGAAAACTCACCTTTGTCATTTGCATTTCCCGCACCGCCATTAAACACCATAGGAGCCCACCGGGCGCGGCCCCAACCACCGACCGTAACTTCCGCGAAAACTGCAGTAGTAACTAAACCAAGAACAATGAAAAGAGCGATTAACTTTTTCATTTATTCCTCCTTGAACTTGCAAGGGAGAAGCAACCAACGGCTACTTAGATCCCCCTTTATCTTAAATCTCTTGTTACAGGAAACTGGGGGTTGGACTTAGGCCACTTATATAGAAAGAAAAAACATAAACTTTTAACAATTTTTCAGAATTTTGATTTTTTCATTGATCCGCCACGCACGTGAACGCCCTATATAGGGTATGAAAAAGCGGAGAAAGCCCCACATCTTCGACCGGCTGTTCAAGCAGCTGATGCACCTGTCAAAAAAGGCCGTA
>BNUU01000039.1 GCA_025997595.1 Spirochaetia bacterium
TAAATCAAGCTGGTAGGGTAGGAGGGAGCATAGGATGAGCATTTCTGATCCCGTAGCGGACATGCTGACCAAGATCCGGAACGCCGGAATGGCAGGTCACGAAAAAGTTGATATCCCTACCTCCAAGCTCAAGCTTGAGATCGTCAAGATTTTGAAGACCGAGGGGTATATCAAAAATTTCAAGAAGGCAAATCAGGATGGGGCCAATGTGATCAGGGTATTTCTGAAATACGATGACGCAACCGCCCCGATCATTCACGGTATCGAAAAGGTTTCAAAGCCCGGACGCCGTGTATATATGGGTTATAAAAACATGCCAAGGGTTTATAACGGATATGGTACCCTCATCGTTTCTACATCGGCAGGGGTTACCACCGGGAAGAAGGCCGCCGAGAAAAAAGTCGGCGGCGAAATAATCTGTACCGTTTGGTAAAGAGGAATTTATGTCGCGTATCGGAAAAATACCGGTCAAGGTTCCCAAAGGGGTAAAGATAAGCTTTCAGGATGAGTTAATCACCGTTGAAGGCCCCAAGGGAAAGCTGACCCAGAAGTACCACCCGGTGGTAACCTTTGAAAACAAGGGCGAAGAGATCATTGTCGGCAGGGTGAACGAAGAAAAACAGACCGTGGCCTTTCACGGGCTTTACCGCAACCTGCTTAACAACATGGTGGTGGGGGTCTCCGACGGGTTCAGCAAGGCCCTGATCATTACCGGGGTCGGTTACCGGGCGGAAGTGCAGGGCAAGCTCCTCAGCATGAGCCTTGGGTTTTCCAACGATGTGTTCGTCGGTATCCCCGATGGCCTTGCGGTTACTGCGGACGCCAATGGCAAGGTCGTGGTAAGCGGTATCAGCAAACATCAGGTGGGGGAATTTGCCTCCCAGATTCGGAAGCTCCGGCTCCCCGAACCCTATAAGGGAAAGGGTATCCGGTATGAAGATGAGCAGATTAGAAGGAAAGTCGGTAAGTCCGGCGTTAAATAGCTTCGCTATTTAACTCAGGAGAAATTGCATGGCAATTTCTCCACGTATAGAAAGGGAATGGTAAATGCTGCGTAAAATGGTTGAGAAAGATAGAAAACGGCTCAAGAGGAAGGTGCATATCCGTAAGGGGCTTTCCGGAACCGCCGATAGGCCCCGGATGACCGTGACCCGGAGCAACCGGGCCCTGTCGATTCAGATAATCGACGATGCTCAGGGGCATACCCTCGCTTCGGCTTCAACCCTGGAAAAGGATTTGAAGGCTATCAAGACGACGGTGGAAGGCGCGGCGCAGTTGGGTGAAGTGATCGGAAAGCGGCTTCTGGAGAAGAACATCAAAACGGTGGTTTTTGACCGGAACGGGTACTTATATCATGGCCGTATTAAGGCATTGGCCGACGGAGCCCGGAAAGCCGGGATCCAGTTCTAGGGGGCGGAATGGAACATTCACAGAGGGGCGAAGGCCGCGACAGAAACCGGGATCGTGATCCCGCGGATAAGGAATTTGTAGAAAAACTGGTCAAGCTCAACCGGACCGCGAAGGTCGTAAAGGGCGGTCGGCGGTTTTCCTTTTCCGCCCTCACGGTCATCGGTGACCGGAAGGGTAATGTGGGCTATGGTTTCGGTAAGGCCAACGATGTTTCCGAGGCGATCCGCAAGAGCGTTGACAAGGCCAAGCGGAACATGGTGAAGCTCCCCGTGAAGAACGGGACCATCCCCCATGAGATCCAGGGGCTTTTCAAGGCGTCCCGGGTGCTCTTAAAACCCGCCTGTTCCGGTACAGGTATTATTGCCGGAGGTCCGGTGCGGGCAATCATGGAAGCCGGGGGCGTTACCGATGTGCTCAGCAAGTCCATCGGCGCTTCCAGCCAGTATAACGTGGTGAAGGCCACCTTTAATTGTATAGCCAGGATGATGGACGCCAAGGCGGTTGCCAAGAATCGGGGTAAGTCCCTCAACGAATTGTGGGGTTAGGAAGATGGCGAAGATAAGAATCCGCCTTGCGCGGAGTGTCATAGGATCGCTTCCCAAACAGCGTGCAACGGTACGCTCCTTGGGTCTACGGAAAATTGGTTCCGTGACCGAGCAGGAAGCGAGCCCTGCGGTTTTGGGAATGGTAAAAGTCGTTTCCCACCTGGTTACCGTGGAGGAGATTAAGTAATGCAGGATTTTAACTTACACGCCCCCGAGGGAGCCAATAAGCGCAAGCGGATTATCGGTCGGGGACAGGGTTCCGGAAGGGGAACCACCGCAGGGAAGGGTAACAAGGGACAGAAGTCCCGTTCCGGCGGCAAAACATACGTTGGCTTTGAAGGGGGGCAGATGCCCCTGTACCGGCGGCTTGCCCACCGGGGTTTTTCCAATTATCCCTTCAGGAAGGAAGTGCAGATAGTCAACCTTAGGGATATTGAGAACCATTATGAAGCTTCGGAAACCGTGGATATTGCCAGCCTGATCCGGAAGGGTCTTGTGAAGGGAACCGCTCCGGTAAAGGTCCTTGGCAACGGGGATTTTTCCAAAAAGCTTTCCTTTAGCGTATCGGCGGTTTCCGCATCGGCTAAGGAAAAAATTGAAAAGGCCGGGGGCTCGGTTGTTGTAATCGGCGGAGAAGCCGCTGAAAAGACCGGGAATAAGTCCGGCAAGAAATCCCGGCCTGCGGCATCGGCGAAAGATTCTGACGCTGCAAAGACCGAACAGGAATGATGAATGGCTAATCCGTTGATTGGAATTTTCAGAGTAAAGGAACTCCGGGAGCGTATCCTCTTTACCGCAGGGATGCTGGTGATTTTCCGTGTCGGCGCGGTGCTTCCCATACCGGGGATCAATGTCCGGGAACTCAGCGCCTACTTCCTTTCCCAGCAGAATTCGGGAAATCCCATCGTGGATTACCTTGACTTCTTTGCAGGCGGCGCCTTCTCCAATTTTTCAATCTTCATGCTGGGGATCATGCCCTATATATCAATGTCTATCATCATGCAGCTCTTGCTTATCGTGTTTCCCAGTTTGAAAAAGATATCCCAGGAAGAGGGGGGGCGGAAGAAGATACAGGGCTACCAGCGGATCGGCACGGTGGCGGTTTGTCTTATCCAGTCCTTTGCGGTTACCCAGTACGCCCAGAGCATTTCCCGGAGCGTGGATAACCTCCTTAGTATGGGGATGGTTCCCTTTACCATCATCGCGATCCTGACCGTAACCACGGGGACCATGTTCCTTATGTGGATCGGCGAGCAGATCACCAAGCGAGGTATCGGAAACGGTATTTCCTTGCTGATCTTCGCCGGTATTGTCGCCCGCCTGCCCCAGGCGATCTGGGAATTGGGCGGCCGGGTGCGGAACGGGGACCTTAACCTGGTTCAGGTCATTGTGGTGTTCGTTATATTTGTGGCGGTTGTTGCCCTGGTGGTTTTTGAACAACAGGGGCAGCGGAAGATTCAGGTGAATTACGCTAAACGGGTGGTGGGCCGCAAGATGTACGGCGCGCAGAACACCTATATTCCCTTCAAGATCAACCCTTCCGGGGTTATCCCGGTCATCTTTGCTTCATCCATTCTTACCTTCCCCCTGCAAATCGCTTCGACCATTGGCGGGAATGTGGCCTGGCTTGCGGCGGTGTCCCGGGCTTTAAGCCCCAACGGCGCTCTGTATACTATTTTGTACGTGCTGCTTATCATCTTTTTTGCCTATTTCTATACCCAGGTTAGTTTGAACCCCATCGAAATTGCCAAAAATATCCGGGAGAACGGTGGTTCCATACCGGGGATTCGGACGGAACGGATCGAGGAGTACCTCACCAAGATACTGAACCGGATTGTACTTCCTGGTTCCCTGTACCTGGCGCTTATAGCGGTTATTCCGACCATCATACAGCGGCTGTTTAACTTCCCTTCATCGATTTCATACCTGATGGGCGGTACTTCGTTACTGATTTTGGTCGGCGTGGATCTTGATACCATGAGCCAGGTCGAGGGCCTCCTCAAGATGCACCACCATGAAGGGTTGACCAAGCGGGGGCGGCTCCGGGGCCGGAATCTGTAGGGGTTTGGGAAGATTGACGAATTACGTTAAATTCGTTATTAATTATAGTTCACCCTTGATTTTTTTCAGGGGTGAACATCGCTTATATAAGGGAGAAGTTGGATGAAAGTCCGGACCAGTGTGAAGCCTATTTGCGACAAGTGCAAGGTGATCAAGCGAAACGGCATTGTCCGTATCATTTGTTCAAATCCCAAGCATAAACAGAAGCAGGGGTAGAAGAGTATGGCGCGTCTTGTGGGGGTTGACCTCCCGAATAAACATGTGAATATTGCCTTGACCTATGTCTATGGGATTGGCAGGTCCAGCGCGGATGAGATCTGCGCCAAGACCAAGATCGATCCGGTACGGCTTATCAACGATCTGTCCCAGGAAGAGTTGAATGAACTGCGGCAGATTATCGAAGGGGAGTACAAGGTTGAGGGGCGTTTACGCACCGAAATCGCCCTGAACATCAAGCGGCTCATGGATATCGGCTGTTACCGGGGACTCCGGCACCGCAAGGGACTGCCCCTCCGGGGTCAGCGGACCCGGACCAATGCCCGTACCCGCAAGGGTAAGAAGAAGACCGTCGCAGGGAAGAAGAAATAAGCCGGGCTGTTTAGCCCGGTCACGGAGGATTGAGTGGCTGCTACTACGAAAAAACGGAAAGAGAAAAAGTCCGTATATGAAGGGAACGTATACATCCAGGCTACGTTCAATAATACGATTGTGACCATTACCGACCTCATGGGGAACGCGATTTCCTGGGCCAGTTCCGGCCAGCTCCAGTTCAGGGGCGCCAAGAAATCGACCCCCTTTGCGGCGCAGTCGGTGACCGAGACCGCCGCCCAGAAGGCCCTGCAGGTGGGCTTAAGGGAAGTGCATGTGTATGTTAAGGGGCCGGGGATTGGCCGGGAATCGGCGATCCGTCAGCTTGGGGCTTTGGGCATCAAGGTGAAGTCGATTAACGATGTTACCCCGATTCCGCATAACGGCTGCAGACCGCGGAAAACGCGCCGTATCTAAGGAGAGAATGATATATGGCAAGATATACCGGACCCGTGTGCCGTTTGTGCCGGGCGGAACAGAAAAAGTTGATGCTCAAAGGTGATCGCTGCAAGAGTGACAAGTGCGCTATAAATAGAAAGCGTCCGGCCCCGGGGAAGGACCCCAAGGCGCGGGCGGGAAAACGTTCCGATTATGGTGTTCAGCTTCGTGAAAAGCAGAAGCTTAAGAGGATATACGGCATGCAGGAGAAGCAGTTCGGCCTTTTCTTTGAACGGGCCCTGCGGATGACCGGCATTACCGGCGAGAACCTCTTTGTGCTCCTTGAACGGCGGTTGGATAATGTAGTCTATCGGCTCAGGTTTGCCTCTTCCCGGAGCCAGGCCCGGCAGGTGGTGCTCCATGGGCATATAACCGTAAACGGGAAAAGGGTGAATGTCCCTTCCTATCTGGTAAAGGCCGAGGATGAAATTGCTATTGGAGAAACCAGCAAGGGTCTGGTGATTGTGAAAGATGCGTTAAAGGAATTCGGGAAGTCCGGGGTGATGCCCTGGCTCCAGCTTGATCCTGACGCAATGAAGGGTAAGTTCCTCGTTTCTCCGCGCCGCAGTGATATCACTGACCTTGGGGATATCAAGGAACAGATGATCGTCGAATTGTATTCTAAATAAGGAGTCCTCATGGCCCGTAAGAACCTTACTAAAGGATTCAAACGCCCCAAAGGTATCACCTTTGAGCATGGTGAGCTGAAACAAAATTATGGCAAGTTCATCGCGGCTCCCTTCGAACCGGGATTCGGTACGACGGTTGGTAATACCCTGCGCAGGGTTCTCCTTTCCTCGATTCAGGGATATGCGATTACTGCGGTAAAGATTACGTCCTATGACGCGGATGGGGTTGCCCACAGCGTGTCCAGTGAATTCGAGACCATACCGAATGTCGTTGAGGATACCCTGGAGGTGATCAATAACCTCAAGCAGATCAGGCTTAAGCTACCCGATGATATGGAACAGGATATACTCCTCTATGAATGGTCCGGTAAGAAAGACATCAAGAGTGATGATTTCAGCCGGGTCGGACAGGTTGAGGTATTGAGTATTGGTCAGCATATTATGACCCTGATGGACAATGCCAAGCTCGAGTTTGAAATTCAGATAGACCTCGGCCGGGGCTATGTGCCATCCGAAGTGAATGAACGGTACGTTGACGTGATTGGAACCATACCGCTGGACGCGATTTACAGCCCGGTAAAAAAGGTGAAATTCGCCGTGGAGCCCACCCGGGTGGGTCAGCGGAGCGATTACGATAAGCTGATCCTTGAAGTCTGGACCGACGGGACCGTGAAGCCCGATGACGCCCTTGCGGAAGCCGCCAAGGTTGCCAAGGATCATTTTTCGGTATTCATCAACTTTGATGAGAACAACCTCGGTCTTGATGAAGACCTCGACGAGGATGATGAGCGGATCAGGCAGATACTCAATACTCCCGTTGAGGAGTTGGAATTGTCGGTTCGGTCTTCTAACTGTCTCAAGAACGCGAACATTAAAACCATTGGGGAATTAACCCGGAAAACAGAGGATGATATCGCCAAGACCCGGAATTTTGGGAAAAAGTCTCTCCAGGAAATAAAGGAAAAGCTTAAGGAATGGAATTTGGGTCTGGGGATTACGGATGTCAATGTTCTCAAGAACGCGGTAAAAATTACCCCCCAAAAGGAAGCGGAAGATGAAGCATAAAAGAGGGTTTAACCCCCTTGAACGGATGGCGGCGCACCGGAAAGCGCTTCGCCGCAATATGGTAACCTCATTGTTCCGGCACGAGCGGATCAGGACTACCAAGGCAAAGGCCCTTGAGATACGCCGGAGCGCGGAAAAGCTGATTACCCGTGCCAAGGTTGATTCGGTTCATAACCGGCGCCTGGTTTCCGCCCGGCTTTTTGATGAGGGCATTGTAGCAAAGCTCTTTACCGATATTGCCCTGCGGATGAAGGACCGGCCCGGCGGCTACACCCGGATCATCAAGCTTGGGGAGCGCCTTGGGGATGCTTCGGAAGTGGTGATCCTTGAACTGGTGGATTACAAGCTGGACACCGAGGAAGGCGCCGATAAGAAGGCGAAAAAAGAAGCCAAGGCCGATAAGAAAGCCGCAAAGAATTCGGCGGACAAGGAATCAGAGGCAAAACCCGCAAAAAATAAGGCGGCTAAAGCGTCGGCTTCCAAAGAAAAGACTGGAGCGAAGGGGAAAAAAGAAAATGTCTAAAGCGCACCGCGGCAAGGGAATTCGGGAACTTGCTTCCCATGGACGGGGCGAATGCCCGGTCTGCAAACGGACTAATGTGAAGATCCTCTATGAACAGGATGCCGGTGAGGCGAAGGTCAAGATCTGCAAAACCTGCAAGGCCGCCGTCAAACACGGTAAGAAAACCATACCAGCCGTTGCTGCGCCTGCGGCTGCCCCCGCAGCTGCCGAAGCTAACGCGTAATTGAATTGCGCCGCTGCTGCGGCGTAAATTGTTTCAGTTTTATTTCAAACAATAGCCTGTCGTCTATATGGCGGCAGGTTTTTTATTTTCCGCCGGTGTCGGCGGGATAACCGCCGGCCAACAACGTTTCCCCATATTCGACAGAGGCCCCATCCCCCATGTAACCGGAGTTTTTTACGGGCACACTTGGAATAAAGGCGGAGGGGGTGGCATGGGAATCCGTGGCCCTCGAAGAGGGACATGGATTCTCATGCCAGGACCCCCGACCTATGTTCTGTGTGCCCGTGGGATCGGCACGGTTACATGGGGGATGGGGTCATGTCAGGGACTGGATGCTGAACACCCCCGGAATCCCCCGGATGTTCTTCATCACCTTTTTGAGATCCGCCGCCTGTTCAAGCTGCATGGTGAAAAAGCCGGTCAGCCGGTTGGGGGCGGCTTCCTCAAGCCTGCCTTCGATAAGGTGGCCCTGATGTTTCCGGATTGCCCCTTCAATTTCTGAAAAAAGATCCGCCGATAGTTTGGCTTCGATTTTAAACCGCTTAACCAGAACCGAGAGGGCGTTTTCCCATTCGGTTTCGATCTTTCGCTCCTCAAAATCGGGGATGTTTGCCAGGTTGCTGCAATTCTGCCGGTGGATGATAATGCCCCTGCCCCGTGATATATAGCCGATGATTTTTTCCCCCGTGACCGGCCGGCAGCACCGGGCAAAATGGATCATCATATTTTTTTCATCCTCAACCCTGACCTGGAAGACCTTTGTGTTTGGGTCGCTCTGCAATACCCGCTGTACCGTGGGAATTTCCTTTCCCGGGGTAGCGGCTGCCGGGGGTGTTTCCGGGGACGGGCCCGCAGCGGCCTTCTTTTTGGCGACCACGTTTTTTTCGATGATGATGGAACTGTCGTTCTGTTCAAGCCACGTGCGGATCTTGCTGCGGGCCCTGGAGGTCTTTACGATCCGCAGCCAGTTCAGGTGGGGATGAGCCTGGGGCGAGGTGAGGATCTCCACCACCTGGGTGTTTTGCAGTTCGGCGCCGAGGGGGATGATGGAGCCGTCGGCCTTGGCGCCTATACAATGCTCCCCGATGGCGGAATGGATGCTGTAGGCAAAATCGATGGGGCTTGAGCCTGCGGGGAGTTCAATCACCTTTCCCTGGGGGGTAAAGACGTAAATCGAGTCTTTGAGGATTTCCTGTCTTATGTCCTCCAGAAATGCCCTGGAGCCCTGGATTTCGCCGTTTTCGTCCTCAAGCTGTTTCCAGTCCCGCAGCCGGTTCACAATGGAAATATCCACCGGCCGGATCAGATCACGGGCGGAACCTTTTTTGTACAGCCAGTGACTGGCGATACCGTACTCGGCGATGTGGTGCATCTCAGCGGTGCGGATCTGGATTTCCAGCATCTTTCCGTTGGCCATGACCGTCGTGTGGAGGCTTTGGTAGCCGTTGGATTTGGGCATGGCGATGTAGTCCTTGAAGCGGCCGTCCAGGGGCTTCCAGAGACGGTGGACCAGACCCAGCAGGGTGTAGCAGTTTTCGATGCTGTCGCAGAGGATGCGGACCCCGAAGAGGTCGAAGAGATCGCTTGAGGCCTTATTCCGTTTGCGCATCTTTTGATAAATCGAATAGAAATGCTTGGCCCGGCTGCTTACTTCGATTTTAATGCCCGCTGCGGCGGCTTCCCGTTGGATATCTTCCTGAACCTTATCGAGAAACTCGGTCCGTTCCCCCCGTTTTTCGGCGACGATATCCTTGATTTGCAGATAGGCTTCCCGGTTGAGGTGCTTGAGGGCGAGGTCTTCCAGTTCATCCTTGATCCAGGAGATACCGAGCCGGTCCGCCAGGGGCGCATAGATGTCGAGGCACTCCTGGGCGATGGGCTTTTGCTGCTCCGCCGGGAGACCGTCCAGGGTCCGCATGGTCTGGAGCCGTTCCGCCAGTTTGATAAAGATGACCCGGATATCCGCCGCCATGGCAAAGAGCATCTTGCGGATGTTTTCCGCCTCATGGATGGTTTTGTTTTTGGCGGAAATCTCGGCGATTTTGCGGACCCCCTCCACCAGGAGGGAAATACCGCCGCCGAATGGTACATGGGCGTCGTCGGGGGTTAAGAGGAGCAGGGCGGCGGTGACGGTATCCGCATCAAGGTTGAGGTCGATCAAGATTGAGGCTATCCCCAGGGAGCGGTTAAGGCCGGTATTGACGGCGGCGGATTCTGCGAGGACAAAAGCTTTTTCGATCCGGTCCTGATCCCGCTGTCCGAAGTTTTTTATCTTTTCTTTAAATGCCGCTGTTTCGTTGTTCATCAATAGACGCCCCAATGACCCGCTCCTGGCCGGATATATCCCTAAGAGCAAGTATATCTTTATAGCCCCTTGTTTCAAGCAGGGTGGTAATGGCTTTCATTTGACGGGGATCTGCTTCCAAAAGAAGCCGGCCGCCGGGGATCAGGTGGGCCGGGGCCTCATCAATGATCCGCCGTATCAGGTCCAGGCCGTCTGCGCCGCCGTCCAGGGCAAGCAGGGGCTCCCGCCGAACCTCCGCCGACAGGGCTTGGATTTCACCGGTGCAAACGTAAGGGGGATTGCTTACGATTAACGAGTAATGGGTGGGGAAGAATGGGGAATTTTTTAGAGGGGCGAAAAGGTCGCCTTGGAAGAAATGGATGGGCGCGGCTGAGACGGTAAAACCGGTCCCCGGGCGTCCGCCTAAAAGTCGGGCGGCATTGGCACGGGCTATTTCCAGGGCGGCTTCGGAAATATCCGAGGCCCAAACTTCAAGTTCCGGCAGTTCATGTTTGAGGGAGATCGCTACCGCGCCGGAACCGGTACAGAGGTCCAAAATCCTCCGGGGGCTATCGGTGATCTTTTCCAGGGCGGCTTCCACCAGGGTTTCCGTATCCGGGCGGGGGACGAGGACGGCGGGGGTGACGGTAAATTCCAGGCCGCGGAATTCCCGGCGCCTGAGGATGTAGGCAACGCATTCACCGGAAAGGCGGCGTTCCAGGAGCGCCTGAAAACGGCGGTAATCTTCTTCGGAAAGAGGGTCGGGGCCGGCGGCGATAAGACCGGCCCGGCCGGTGTGAAGGATTTCCGCCAGGAGCAGGCCGGCGTCCAGGGCGGGGGTGTCAACTTGGGCAGAGTTGAGCAGACCGGCGCCCTGGGCAAGAGCTTCCCGAATTGTCATAGGTGCCTGGCACCTTTTTTATGAAGCGGTTGCCCGGAGCAGTTCTTCACGGGCGGAAAGTTTGAGGGCGTCGAAGAGTTCCGCCACATCCCCCTGCATGATAAGGTCCAGCTTGTAGAGGGTGAGGTTGATCCGGTGGTCCGTGAGGCGGTTCTGGGGGAAGTTATAGGTGCGGATGCGCTCGGAGCGGTCACCGGTGCCGATCTGGTTTTTGCGGGCCTCGGCGCGTTCGGAGGCGGCCTTGGCCTCTTCCATTTCGTAAACCCGGGCCCGGAGGATGCGCATGGCCTTGGCCTTGTTTTTGATCTGACTCTTTTCATCCTGGCAGTGGACCACGATGCCGCTGGGGATATGGGTGATCCGTACCGCCGAGTCGGTGGTGTTAACGCACTGGCCGCCGGGACCCCCGGCGCGCATCACGTCGATGCGGAGGTCCTCCTGCTTGATGTTGATTTCCGTCTCGTCCGCCTCGGGGAGTACCGCCACGGTGACCGCCGAGGTGTGGATGCGGCCGGAGGCTTCGGTGACGGGGACCCGCTGCACCCGGTGGACCCCGGATTCGTAGCGGAGGTTTTCGTAGACATTATTGCCGCTGATGGAAAAAACGATTTCCTTGAGGCCCCCAAGCTCGGTTTCGTTGGAGTTCATGATTTCGAACTTCCAGCCCCTGGTCTCCGCAAACCGGGAATACATGCGGAAAAGGTCCGCCGCGAACAGGGCTGCCTCGTCACCGCCGGTTCCGGCCCGGATTTCCATGATGATATCTTTTTCATCCAGGGGGTCCTTGGGGATAAGGAGAAATTTAAGCCGGTCTTCGGCGTCGGTGATGCGAATTTCCAGTTCGTGGAGTTCTTCTTTTGCAAGCTCCCGCATTTCCGGGTCCTTTTCTCCGGCGATAAGGGATTTTGCATCCTCAAGCTGGCCGGAAAGCTTGTTTTTCTCCTCCTGGGCGGCAGAAATATCACTCAGTTGGGAATATTCCCGCATGAGATCACGGTATTTATTCTGATTTTTGACCAAATCCGGGTCCTGGATCAAAAGGGACAATTCCTGATAACGTTCCAAAAGGGAGCTTAACCGTTCGTTCATCACATTTTCTCCATAGCCAAGCATACCAAAACCGGCGCGCTTCCGCCAGTCCTCGGCCTTGCCCGTTGTATGTACCGGCTATTTGACTGCGCCACATAACCAGTGTCAGAATATGTTTTTTCTGTTACAATAAGGGCATGTCCTTTGTGTCGGATATATTGGTCAAAATAAAGGAACTGCCGGGGAGGCTTTTAAATAAGAAGAACCTTCTCTTTATCGGCCCTGGGGCTGTCCTGATTATCCTTATTGTGGTGATTTTGGGAATAAACCGCGGCTCGGCTAAGGGGACGGATACCCTGCGGGATGGATTTCAGCCGGACGGCCTTCGGCCGCAGAGCTTACAGCCGCAGATACCCCCTGGGGAACTCTTTCTCCCGGAGGAACCGGATTTTCTTCCGGCCTTGATCCTTGGCCGGGAGCGGCGGGATGCCTGGACAGCGGAAGATGCGGAGCCCTTCTGGCATAATCCCCTGGAAGGGGGGGAGGAACAGTGGCGGGCCAGGATAGAATCGGTGATAGATGAACTTTTGGAGCATGTTCCGTGAGACCTATTTTAATTCCGATGTTGATAGCCATGGTCTTATCCTGCAAGAGCCTTCCCGTGGGGAATGCGGAAAGTGAGCCCCCTGCGGTTGAGGCGGTTTCCCCGGGGCTTCCCAAGGAGGCAGAGCCATCCGTTGCGGCTGAGGATAGCGCCTTCCCGGAGGCTCCGGCTTCTTCAGATCCGGTGTATGCTGCGGAAGCGGTTCCTGTCGATGAAAAGCCCTCCGCCGCAGCCTTGCCGGAGGAACCCCCCGATACCGGCGTGTTTGGCGATCTGCTTGAACCTGCTCCGTCAGATCCGGCGGAAGCGGACCCGACGGAGTTCCCGCCGGCCGAAGGGCCGCTTTTGACGGTACTGCCTGAGCCGGCTGTCCCTGTTTTGGAGCATCCCCCGGCGCCGGCGCCGGCACCTCCGGCGGAAGTGGCAGCGGAACCCCCGGCAGAATCCGTACCGGAGATCATTGCCCAGGCCGCCGCCGAGTCGGCGCCCCCTGTGGCGCCATCGGCTGATCCTCCGCCTCCTCGTCAGGCTGCTGAACCAAGAGCAGCGCCCCCCACGGCGCCCCCTGTTGCCGGGCCTGCGGAGCCGGAGGTTCCGCAGGAGTCCGATCCCACGGAACTTCCGGCGGAAGAAGAAACCCCGTCCCCCCTTGTCCGTGAGCCTATTCCCCTGCCGGTGCGGCCCATTCCGGAGCCTCCCGCCGCCATTCCCCCTGCGATCAGGGAGGATGGGGGGATTGTTTTTTCCCGGGTTGTCCGGGCTACGGTGGGTCAGCTGGTGGAAATTCCCTTCCGGGGTACCGGCTGGATATATCTGGGGGAATTGGGGGCCCGCAGGGGAATAAACTATGATTCCCGGCGGCTGGATAATGAGGGGCAGAGTTTTGTGTTCCGGGCGGAAGCGGCCGGAACCTATGCCTTAAAATTTGACAAACAGGATTTTGCCCGGGATTATATTTTGAACGACCATGTCCAGGTGATAATCGGAGAGGCCCCGGAGATTTCGGTACTGGACCGGGGCCGGGTGACTGCGGTACCCCGGTGGCCCACGGCCGCCGAAGAGGCTGAAGTCTTTCGCCGGAGCGGGAACAATTCCCCGTCGCAGGGAAGCCCGGTCCCCAGAGGAACTGGTATAGCGGACGAAGGCCCTTCGCCGGTAGGCCCCCCGGAAACAAGCGCCGCATTGCCAGGCTCTGTTCCCGCAGTGGAACCGGAGCAGGGCGCCGCCGAGGCTTCGACAGGCGCTGTCCCTTCGCCGCCCGTGCCCTCTGCGCCGGGGGAGTCGGTCCCGGCTCAGTCCGCCCCTCCTGAATATGCAGCTGCGGTCCTCCCCCGCGAAAGCGGGATCCCCTCTGAGGGAAGCTTGGGCCGGGGTTCCCCGCCTGACCAGTATCTGCAGCAGGCCCAGGAGGAGTTTAAGGCCGGACGGGTGGCGGCGGCGCTGTCGATTCTGGATCAATTTCGGGAATGGTACCCCTCGGGGAGTGATGAGGCCTATTGGCTTTACGGTCAGTTTTACGAGGCAAACAGCCCCAGCCGGGATATCCGCCTGGCCCTGGACTATTACCGCCGCCTGGTTCGGGAGTACCCCCAGAGCAGCCGCTACAACGAGGCCCGGCGGCGGATTGCCTATCTGGAACGGTACTACATCAATATCCAATAGTATGCGCAATTAAAACTGCGCATACTATCCCGTTAAACGACATTAAAACGTCGTTTAACGACTGGTTCGCGCCATTTTTTAAACGGCGCGAACCTTTTGGTCACTGGCTGCTCAATATTTAACCACGTTTTCCCATTTGCCTGATTCTGCGGAGGCGAAGAGGGCGTCAATGACCGCCATGTTGGCCACCGCATCGGAAATGGGGGTGGGTACCGGGGCTTTATCAATGAGGGATTCCGCGAAGGCGTCGAATTCCAGCAGGTACTGATCGGCTATTTCGGTTTCGATGAGCCGTGTTCCCAGCCCGACCGAAACGGTGACATGGCCGGGAACATCGCCGTACATGTTGAAGGGGACCTCCACCGACAAACTGCCCCCGGTCCCAAAGGCGGTGATCCGCTGGTAGGGGAAGATCTGGGTGCTGACGGTAAACGTTGAAGTCCGGCCATCGCCGTAGTCCAGAATCGCAGAGGCAATGACATCGGTTTTGAACTGGGGGTCACGGGCGAGGGTGCAAACCGCCCGTCGGGGCTCCGCGCCCATGAGGAAGCGGGCGGAGGAAACCGTATAGCAGCCGATGTCCAGCATGGCCCCGCCCCCCATGGCCGCGATATTCCTGATATTGGAAGCGTCCTTGTTGGTGTACGAAAAGGCGCCCCCGGTGGCCATCACCGCGCCGATTTCTCCGGCCCTGACGAGCTCCGCCGCCCGGACCCATTGGGGGTGGAAGCGGTACATAAAGGCTTCCATCAGGGGAACCCCCTTCTTCGCGCAGTATTCGGCGGCCTCCGCAGCCTCCCGGGCGTTCAGGCAGAGGGGCTTTTCGCAGATCACGGGTTTGCCCGCGTCGGCGGCCTTCTTGATATACTCAAGGTGCAGATGGTTCGGCAGGGGAATATAGATGAAGTCAACCTTGGGGTCCGCAATGAGCGCCTCATAGGAACCATAGGAAACCGCAAAGCCTAACCTGTCGGCAAAGGTATGAGCCTTCGCCGCGTCACGGGAAGCCACCCCATAGGGTTCAATCAACAGGGAGGCCCGCAAAGGGGTCGCCACCCGCAGCGCATAATGACCGGAGCATCCCAAGACGCTTCCAATATCAGGAATATCGCGGCCATGGGGGGCGGGGCCATGCTGGACATCGGCTGCTATACGGTTTCCTCCGCCCGCTTCCTCATGGGCGCGGAGCCCC
>BNUU01000040.1 GCA_025997595.1 Spirochaetia bacterium
ACAGTATGCTCCATTTGATAATTGATATATTGGCCCCAGGGGGGGAAACATTCCTCGATCCAGGTTTCATAGCTAATATCCCGGTTGGAAAGCATATACGAGGCTTCCAGAATACCCCATTCATCCCGTTTGTTTGATGCGTTTTTTTTCTCCGTCCCGGACTTTTTGACCGATCCGCTTTTTTTGTCTGTCGCCATTTTTTCGCTCCTGCAATTTGGATTTATTTTATTCGGGGAATTCGACCCCTTCATGCAATGTATATTCAGGCACATCCGTGGGAGGGGCAAAGAAACAGATAACTTTCATTTCTTCCGTCCCGGAATTCCGCAGCCGGTGAATGGATTTTTTGGGGAATACCGCGATGGAACCGGTCCGCAGGGGATATACCTCTCCGTCAATTAAGACATCCCCCGACCCGGAGATTATGTAGATAACCTCTTCGTTGGCCTCGTGAGAATGGGCAGGGCTGACCGTCGTGCCCGGATCAAGCCGTACCATGTTGGCGGCACAAAATTCGGTTCCTGTCGTATCCGGTCGTACCAGCCAGCGCAACTTACGCCCCGGAAGCTGTTTCTCCTCAACCTCGTCTTCATGGATAACCAGTTTTTGTTTTGCCATGTTTGGTCCCTCCCGGTTTTTATGGTTCTATCACCACTTTTATGGCGCCGTCTTTCCGGTTTGAAAAAATGTCCAGGGCCTTTTCGTATTGTTCCAGGGGGAACACATGGCTGATCAGTTTATCACCCTTGACTATGCCCGCCGCAAACATGTTCAGGGCGCGATCCGAAACATTGGGATTGGCCCGGGAACCGGTGACGGTTATTTCATTCATTACCAGGTTTGTTAACGGAGGGAATATCACCTTGGGATCATCATAAAAACCGATCAGGTTGATTTTTCCGCCCTTGCGTAATGCGGCAACGCACTGACCAAGAACATTGGCGCCGCCGGAACATTCCTGGATTTCATCAACTCCGCGGCCGCCGGTTATTTCCAGAACACGCTTGACCGGATCTTCCTTTTCGTAATCCACCAGGAAATCGGCGCCCAATTCACCTGCCACCTGAAGCCGGTGTCTCCTGCCGACCACGATCACCCGGGCCGCCCCCATTCCCTTAATCATCTGCAGGGCGCAGAGGCCGATGGGACCGGGGCCCCAGATGGCGGCGGTTCCGCCGGAGCTTACGCCGATCATATCAATACCGTGCAGGGCGACGCCGGCGGTGTCCAGCAGGGACGCATGGGCAAAGCTCAAATTGTCCGGAATTTTATGCAGGGCCTTGGGTGAATATACATTGTACTCACAGTTGGCGCCGCTGACCATAAACCCGTAATGCCGGTGGCCGGTTTCGGATTTTCCGTAATTAAGGCACAAGGTATAGTGGCCGGTCATGCAGTTGGCGCAGGTTCCGCAGCCCCGGTGGGCCTCTCCGGCCACACGGTCGCCGGCCTTGTATTCCGTAACCCGCTCTCCGGCGGAGATAACCTCCCCTGCCCATTCATGCCCAAGAATAAAGGGAAAAACCGGCGGCCAGTTTTTCTTTGCGTGATTTCCCTTGATTATTTCAGGATCGGTTCCGCAGATGGCCACCGCCCTGATCCTGCATAAAACCTCGTCCGGTCCCGGCTCAGGGGTCGGTACTTCCGCAATCTCAAGTTTATTATAAGCAGTAAGCAAACAGGCCTTCATAGTTTTCGGTATCATATGTTCTCCTTTGTTGCCCTATATTACAGTCTGGAAAAAACTTCCCGGTTAATATACGCAAGACATTCGGGGGCAACTTTTTCGTAATCCTGTAAATAAATATCCAGAGACACCGGGCCGTCATAACAGGTTTCTTTCAGCTTCCGGTAGACCGGCAGCAGATCGATTTCGCCGTCCCAGGGCAGCTTGTGACAGTGCTCGCCCATGCACATGTTTTCAATGTGGGAATACACGATAAAATCTTTGGAAACATCAATCGCCTTGCAAATATCTACCTCGCTCAGGTAGAGGTGGCCCACGTCAAAGTTCAGCTTGAACGCCGGGCTTTTCACCTTTTCCGCCACATCGAAAAAGATTTTCAGGTTATGGAAAAGCTGGTTCGGCTCCACCTCAATCGCTATCTTCACGCCGTTTTCTTCCGCCGTGTCGCAAAGGGCGCGGGTTTTTGTTACCAGCGCGTCATAGAGTTCGGGGTGCCCTTCCCGATCCTCAAGGAGCATGCCTGTGGACATAATAACAATATCGGTACGGTATTTTTTCGCAACCTGTAAAAGTTTACGCTGGGCATTGAAAGTATCTTCATCGGTCACATAGTTCTTGTGGCAGGCCAGCGCGGTAATCGGAAAGGACAGCTCATCGCTGACCGCATTTACCTCGTTGATCACATAGTCATCCATATAGTCCCAGGCAAGCACCGGAAACAGTCCCCGGACGATACTCAGTTCCATTCCGCCATAGCCCATCCGGTGGAACATGCGCATTGTGTCAATCAGGGAATGATTATTAATTACCTGGTTTCTTCCCGCAAGATACATATATTTCTCCTTTATCCTTTAACAGCGCCCGAAGTCAGGCCCTGAATAAAATACCGCTGCAAATAGACAAATATCAGCATCAGCGGCAGAACGATAATCATAATCGCCGCCGCAAAGGGTCCCCACTCAATGCCATATTCCCCGCGGAAATAGAGCAGGCCCACCGGCAGGGTTTGAATCGCAATAGAAGAAGAGGACGCGATATTTGCCCACATATACTCGCCCCAGATATTGATAAAATTGAACACCATCACCGTGGCGATTGCCGGGCCTACCAGCGGGACGATCACCCGGAAGAATGTTTGAATCTCGGTGCTGCCGTCTATGCGCGCGGCTTCCAGCAGATCCGTGGGCAATGAATCGAAAAACTTCTTGAAAATATAAACGCTGAAGGGAATCTGCCATGTCATATAGGGCAGGATCAACATCCAGAGGGTTTTGTTCAAATGCATATTGATCATCTGGGTATAAAGCGAAATATAAACCGCCACACCGGGTATAAAGTTAAAAGTCATTAGCACGGCCAAAATCGTTTCCGCTTTGGGAATATACATTTTGGAGAGCGCATAGCCGCCGAGGGCCGTCAGGAACACCGATGCGAATACGGCGGAAAGAGAAACGATAACGCTGTTCCATGCATACTTGCCCACTCCCCGTTCTACCCAGGCAAATACATAATTGCTCCAGCGCCACAGGTCCGGCAATCCCCAAATGTTGGAATAAAACTCCTGGTTGCTTTTTAAGGATGTAAGGATAATAAAAATGATCGGGTAGACAATGGTCATTGCCAGAAGGATGGTAAGAATCCTTGAAAGTACCGCCATGGAACTGTTTCCGGAATATGAGGCATCCGGGGAAAATCGGAGGATTCGTTTCATTTTAATATTCATAAATTTCTCCCCGGAAGAAAAGCCGGAGCAGGATAATAAAAATCAGCACCACAAAAACGAAGGCCACACACAGGGAACTGGCGTAACCGTATTTGGAATAGGCAAATGCGTTTTCTACTATCCACATGGGAAGCACCACCGTCTGCCGTGCCGGACCGCCGCCGGTTAAGGCAACCACCGAATCGTAGATGCGCAGGCCGCCGAGCATGGTAAACATCATGGACAGCTCAATCTGCGGTTTTATCAGGGGTACCAGGATACGGGTAAAAATCCTGAAATCCCCTGCGCCGTCAAGCCGGGAGCATTCGATCATTGAGCCGGGGATTCTCTGCAGGCCTGCGTAACAGAGCACCATACACAGTCCAAACTGCCGCCAGATCGTGGCGATTACAATTACCTGTTTGACGGTTGCCATATTGGTCAGCCAGGAAGTTGTCAAATTCGCCAGGCCTGCCAGACGCAGAATATTGTTTAAAAGGCCGAGTTCTTCCGTAAAGATGAACACAAAGAGCAGGCCGGTAATGGTAGGAGCGATAATGCTTGGCGAAAATAAAATCGTCCGGAAGACCTGGCCTTCCATCCTCTGCATATACAGGTTGAGCCAGGCCATCACCAGGCCAATAAGGACGCTGAACACCGCAGAAAAAAAGGCAAAATACAGTGTGTTTTTCAGGGCCCGCCAAAAAGTCGGATCGCCGGCCATGTTTTTAAAATTCACAAAGCCGATATGACGCACCGGGCCGAAACCGCTCCAGTTGGTCAGGGACAGGGCAAAGGTCCGGTAAAGCGGATACGCCATGAACAGCAGATAGACGGCTATTGCAGGCGCCAAAAAGCAAAAACCAATCAGCATGTAGCTCCGGCGGACGGAAGCTAACTTTTTCGGCTTTACGGTAAACACTGTGTTTTGCATTTTCAGTTTGTATCCGCAGGAAAAGCCGGAAGTAAAGCAGGCCGGAAAAAGCCCGCTCCGCCTCCGGCATTACTCCGGTTTATTACCTGGCCGCCCTGGCTTCCAGCCGAAGCCGTTCCATCTCGTTCAGGGTCTGATCAATAGTCATGGTCCCGCCGGCGGGCGCTGCGAAGACCAGCGTTTTAACAAAAGTCTGCATCTCGGAGCTGGTCCTGGTGGGATTGATACCGGCGATCAGATTACCGTCTGCAAGTTTTGCTATGACCGTCTGGAAGGTCGGGTCCATATTGGTATAAGAATAAGATGTTATTGCCGGAATCGTGACGGCGTCTACATGCGCCTGTTGGGCTTCCAGGCTGAGGGAGCATTTAATAAATTCAACCCCTGCGGCAATCTGTTCCTTGGAGGCATTGGAAGGAATGAAGTACACATTCGGTTCAATGTTCTCGTAAGATTTCAGGCCCGCTTTGCTGACCGGTTTCATAAACGCGCTAATTTTAAAATTGGCGGATTGTTTCAGGGTGTTCAGGGCGCCCGAGAAGTTGAAGATGAAAATACATTTTCCCTGGGCGAATCCGGCGTTGGCATCATCTGCGGAAGTGTTGATTCCGCCGTCGCCGGGATACCAGTAACCCGCATCGTACCATGCTTTAACCTGTTCAATGCAGCTGCGGATTACTTCGCCGGCCGGGCTGCCGGGAGCCACGGAAATGTCGCCGTTGGCTACGCCCCAGGAGGTTCCGGGACCGATTTTGGATTCAAGTTCCGCATAGGTGATGCCGTACAGGCAGTCCTGCATGGAGGCGGAATTGACGGCAAACCCGAAGATACCATCCTGTTTTACGCGCTTGAATATCGCCGTCATATCATCCCAGGTTTCCGGATTTTTAAACCCGTACTTGTCCATCAAATCCTGGTTGGAATAGGTGGTGTGATAGGTTGTGGTAATGGGAATCCCCCATATCTCGCCGTTTTTGCCCACCAGGGGTTCAAGCATGGATGCATTAATTTTGTCCAGGAAGTCCTTATCGAAATAAGGCCGCAGATCAAGGCACATACCGATATCGTAGAAAGAATTGAGCCTGGTGCCCCAGTAGTAGCCGACCGCGGGCGGGTCCCCTGCGGAAATGGCGGTCTTGAGTACCTGTTCGCGGTTATTGGTATCGGCAGAAACATATTCTACCACGCTGCCCGGAAAGGCTTTGTCGTAGAGTTCTTTTTCCTTTTCCATGGCGCTGTTCGGATTGCCGACCACCCCGGACAAAACCATCTTCGCGATGGTTACCTTCTGAGCGGGGGACTGGGGCGATGGGGTATTCTTGCCCTGGCATGAGGCCAAAGCAAAAACCGCAGCCAGAATCAGAAGAGCAGTAACCGATTTCTTAAGCATTTGAGGTTCTCCTTTCATTTCTAAGACTATTGTTCGGCCGCATATCAGCCGTATTCCCAATTTTTATCAATTTATAATACCACACAATTTCCATTTGTCAACAAAATTTCGAAAATATATTATCGAAATTTTGTTGATGGTCTATGGACTTAATATAAAAAATCACCTATAGTAGTACAGAGAAAGTAATGATTGCTATTAATAACACCCTGAGCGAGCGGATTTTTGAACAATTGAAGGATAATATCCTCACCGGTGTGTACCAGCCGGGTAATCGCATGCTGTATAAACAGCTTGCCGCAGATTTTAAGGTGAGCATGACCCCGGTACGGGAGGCCCTTTTAAAACTGGAGCAGGAGGGGATTGTCAAGACCATTCCCCGGAAGGGCGTATATATCATCAAATTGACCGATCAGGACGTGATTGAATATACCAAAATCCGGTTTTCAATGGAGGCCCTGGCAATAGACAGTATCTGCGAAAACAGGTCCCCTCCGGAAGAAATACGGCGGCTTGAACATATAAACCGGGAACTGGAAGATGCTATAAAAAACCGGGAGCCGGTGCCCTGTATGACCAGGGATATGGAATTTCATCAAACCATAGTGGAAATTTGCGGCAATAAACGGCTTTTTGAACTGATAAAGCAGCTTCCACTGACCAATTTTTTTGCTAACAGGGGAAATCAGAACCGCATGATTGAGATAGGGGCGAATATTATTAAACAACATTCCGGTATTGTCAACAATCTCTATGAGTACAACCCCGAAGCCGCCAAATTATGCTTAAAAGAGAATATTTTGTTCCCCCAGTATAGTATTGTCACAGATCCGCAAAGCTCAGAAGGTTAATAATATTTTCAAGGAGCAGCCATGACCATTGACATCATCCGGAGCGCGCTCATCGAAATCGACATCCAGAATGATTTTTGCCCCGGAGGAGCCCTGGCGGTGGATAAGGGGGATGAAGTGATCGGTCCCATCAATGCCCTGGCGGCGGAATTTGCCGGGCACGGCGGCCGGGTAATCGCTACCGCCGACTGGCACCCGGCCTTTCACGTTTCCTTTGCCTCATCCCATGGGGGCAGGAAAGCCGGGGATGTTTTGGAACCGGCGGACAAGGGCGGAGCGGGACAGGTCCTCTGGCCGGATCACTGTGTGCAGGGAAGTGCCGGCGCGGATTTTCATAAGGCGCTGGATCTTAAAAGTGTGAACCTGATTATCCGCAAGGGTTTCCGCAAAAATCTTGATTCCTATTCGGCCTTTTTTGAAAATGACCGGAAAACCCCCACGGGCCTTGAGGGGTATTTGAAATTTCTTGGGATCGAAACCGTGGTCCTCGGCGGGCTCGCCACGGATTACTGCGTTCTCTACAGCGCCCTGGACGCCGCCGCCATTGGCCTGCGGACCATTGTTTTAACCGACGCGGTTCGGGGGGTAGGCTTTCCCGAAGGTTCGGTGGAACGGGCGATCAAGTCCATGAAGGATGCGGGGGTCATCCTTGAGTCTTCAGTGGAAGTACTTTAGGAGCATAACAAAATGACAGAAAATGCACCGGCTCATTCGGCGCTGTTCACCGATTTCTATTCCCTCACCATGGCCCACGGGTACTGGAAAAAAAACATAAACCACCGCGCGGTATTTGAAATGTTTTTCCGCCGCCAGCCCTTCGGCAACGGCTTTACTATTTTTGCGGGGCTCGAAACCTTTCTGGAAAATCTCCGTAGCTTTCACTATTCTGCGGATGATATTGCATACCTCCGGGGGCTAAAAATTTTCGATGAATCCTTTATCGATTATTTGGCGGACTTCCGTTTTACCGGGTCCATCTATGCCATTGATGAAGGATCGGTGGTCTTTCCCCACGAACCTTTGATCCGGGTGGACGGGAACATTATCGAATGCCAGATCATCGAAGGGATGCTCCTTAATACGGTGAATTTCCAGAGCCTTATCGCCACCAAGACTGCACGGGTCTGGCTTGCTTCGGGGAAGGGGCAGCTGGTGGAGTTCGGTCTCCGCAGGGCCCAGGGGCCTGACGGGGCCATGTCCGCATCCCGGGCCGCTTTTATCGGCGGCGCATCGGGAACCTCCAACACTTTGGCGGGGAAGGTCTACGGTATACCCGTACTGGGGACCATGGCCCACGCCTGGGTTATGGCTTTTCCCGGCGAAGAGGAGGCCTTCCGGGCCTACGCCGATATCTACCCCGACAAAACCATCTTCCTCATCGACACCTACGACACCCTCAAGAGCGGTGTCCTCAATGCCATCAAGGTGGGAAAAAAACTTGCCGAGCAGGGGAAAAATTTCGGGGTGCGCCTTGACTCCGGGGACATCCATTATCTTTCAGTTGAAGTACGGAAAATTTTGGATGCCGCGGGCTTTCCCGATGCCGCAATCACCGTCTCCAACGATCTTGACGAATCGATCATCCAGACACTGACCAATGCGGGGGCCCCGATCAATTCCTGGGGAGTGGGCACCCAGATGGTCACCGGCGGCACCGAAGCGGCCTTTACCGGGGTCTACAAACTTGCCGCCCGTGAGGATCCTGCGGGCGCCCTTGTCCCGACGATCAAATTTTCCGACAACCCGGAAAAGACCACCAACCCCGGCATCAAACAGGTGTGGCGCATCAAGGACCAAAACGGCATGGCCGTGGCGGATGTACTCAGTCTGGAGCAGCCTGCGGCGGCGGAACCGGAGCCCCTCAGTGTTACTACTCAACCTTCGCCCCTTGACCTTCTGGAGAAGGGTAAGCGTTATTCTTTCTGGCATCCCGCTGCGGATTACCGGCACTTCTACCACGAGATTACCGGAACCGCCGAATGTCTTTTGAAGCTTTACATGGATAAGGGAACGGTTAAGAGCACACCTTCCCTTGCAGAAATTAAGGCCCATGTCGCGCAGGATTTGGATTCCTTTGACAGCAGCTACAAACGGCTCCTCAATCCCCATGTGTACAAGGTTTCTGTTACCGCCAGGCTGCGGAATCTCAAACTTGAACTGATAAAGACGTACCTGGGGGATCTTTAAAAATGAAGGATATAGAGATACGCATTGTCAATGATCCTTTCAAAACCCTTATTTCGGTCCCCTTCGGAACCCAGGCAGATGCGCTGACAGAACATTTCGGCATTCCCGAGCAGGAGATCGCTGCGGTCAAGATCAACAATGAGATCCTTCCCCTTTCCGCCCGGATCGAGATCAACGCGACCGTAGAACCGGTGCTTCTGGAAGCCCCCGAGGGGGCCATGATCTACCGCCGCTCCCTGGCCTTTCTGCTGGCAGTTGCCGGCCGCCGCATTTTTCCCGAAAAAAGCCTCTATGTGGGTCATTCCCTGGGGCACGGTTATTACTATACCTTTGCGGATGGCAAAAAACCCGAGGCAATGGAAGTCGAAAGCCTGAAACACGAAATGCGCATCCTTGTCATGGAAGACCTCCCCATCAGCTTCGGCTGCATGGCTTATGGAGAAGCGCTGGAACTTTTTGAAAAAAACCGCCAGACCGACACGGCGCTGCTGCTGGAAGAACGGAGCGAATCCAGGGTACTGGTAAACGAATGCAAGGGTTTCGTGGACCTCTACATCGAACCCCTGGTGAACCGCACCGGGCTTCTCTCTTATTTTGATTTGATTAGTTACCAGGACGGGTTCCTCCTCCGCTTTCCCGGAATCGGACGGGGGCATAGTATCGATCCCTTTGAGGACAGCCCCAAAATTTTTTCGGTCTACCGTGAATACAAAAAATGGGGCCGCATCGTGGGGGTCCACGCGGTGGGGCACCTCAACCGCCTGGTGGCGGACCGGAGTATCCGGGACTATATCCGCATCGCCGAAGCATTTCAGGCAAAGAAGATGTCCGAAATCGCCGACCGGATTTATGCAAAGAAGGATACGGTCCGGGCGGTGCTGATCGCAGGCCCTTCCAGCTCCGGCAAAACCACCACCGCCAAACGGCTTTCAATAGACCTCAAAGTGATGGGTATCGAACCCATTGCCATCAGCCTGGACGATTATTACGTGGGATCAGACAGGACCCCCCTGGACGAAGAGGGCAAGCCCGACTTTGAATGCCTTGAAGCTCTGGATGTCTCCTATCTGAACGAGCAGCTCCTTGCCCTCTTTGCCGGGGAGGAAGTGACCCTCCCGGTTTTTGATTTCAAGAGCGGCCGCCGCAAGGAATCGGGGGGACGGACCATCCGCATGGGACGGCGGACCATGCTGGTTATCGAAGGGATCCACGGCCTCAATGACGCCCTCACCCCCCAGATCGCAGGGGACCTCAAATTCAAACTCTACGTGTCCGCCCTGACCCAGCTCAACCTTGATGATCACAACCGCATCCCCACCAGCGACAACCGGCTCCTGCGGCGCATGGTTCGGGATTACCAGTTCCGGGGAGCCGGCGCGGAGAAGACCTTCCGGATGTGGCCCAGCGTCCAAAGCGGCGAACGGAAGCACATCTTCCCCTATCAGAACGGCGCCGATGCGGCATTCAACTCCGCCCTGGACTACGAGCTTGCGGTGCTCAAGTTCTACGCCGATCCCCTGCTCCGCAGCGTCAAACCCAACATGGCTGAATACGCCGAGGCGGTACGGCTCCTCTCTTTCCTGGAAAACTTCGCCCCCATCCCGCCCCAGTACGTGCCGACCCAGAGCATACTACGGGAATTTATCGGGGAGAGTGAATTCAAGTATTAATACCCCGTGAGGCCGCGCAGGGATACTTCGCCGATGCTGACGGCCCGTATTACTCCCCCCGGCTCCTGGACCTGCAGTTCCCCCTGAGCGTTGATGCCCAGGGACAGCACGGTACGCTCCCCTTCCCTTTTAACAAGCCGGACATTCCGGCCCCGGTGGACAAGCAGGGCGTTGCAGTCATCGATAATAGAAGTGAGGGAACCGGCTTTCAGCCAGGCGGTGTATTCGGCTTCCAGGGTTTCAAGAAAATCCGCGATGATGGCGGCGCGGTCAAAGGAACCCCCGCACTCTCCGCACAGTGATGCTGCGATCCCCTCAAGCTCCGGCGGAAATTCTTGTGTGTGTACATTGAGGCCCAGACCGAGTACCACATAGCGTACCCTGTCCTCAACCGCAGCAGCATCGGCCAGGACGCCTCCCAGTTTTTTTCCGTTTAACAAAATATCGTTGGGCCATTTGAGCATCGCCGGGACGGAGTATTTTTTTCGCAGGGTAACAGTAATACTGTAGGCGGCAAGGAGGGTGAGTTCCCGGATGCGGCGGGGTTCCACCGGCGGGATAAGTACCAGGCTCATCCAAATACCCGCGCCGGGAGGGGAGAACCAGCTGCGGCCCCCGCTTCCCCGTCCGGCGGTCTGGGCGTCGGCGACAACCAGGGTCCCCTCCCCTGCGCCGCAACTAATACCTGCAGCATAATCGTTGGTGGAGGGAAGGGCGTCAAAAAAATACAGGGGCCGCCCAAAAACATCGGTCCGCAGTTTTTGTAACAGCCCCGCTTTTCCGTACCGCTCTTCCACCGGTCTAGAATTTGAGCAGCGAGTTTTTCACATCCGTGACCAGCATGTGCCCCGGCGCGTGGGTTATGGCGATTGAGGGTTTGACGCTCATGATCACCGACTGGGGGGTTACCCCGCAGGCCCAGAACACCGGTACTTCGCCGGGGTTGATAGTAACGCTGTCACCGAAATCGGGCTTGTTAATATCCCTGATGCCGATCACCGCCGGATCGCCGATATGAACCGGCGCGCCGTGAACACGGGGCATGGAGGCGGTCACGTTCACCGCCCGCACGATCTGATCGTGGGCCAGGGGACGCATGCTTACCACCATCTTGCCGTGAAAAATTCCGGCGGGCACGCAGTCGATCGAAGTGATATACATGGGAACGTTACGATCCTCCTCAATATGACGGACCGGAACATCAGAGGCCAGCAGTTCCGATTCAAAGGAAAAACTGCACCCGATCAAAAAGCTGACAAAATCATCCCGCCAGAAAGACGCGGTATCGGTGTATTCCCCGTCAAGGACGCCGTTTTTGTAGATACGGTACCTGGGAATATCCCGGGCAATATCCGCGCCGGGGGCGATGAATTTAAGCTCCCGGCTCCCTTTATCGCTCACCTCCAGCACGGGGCAGGATTTGGGGTTGCGCTGGGTAAAGAGCAGAAAATCGTAGGCGTACTCTGCGGGAAGCACCGCCAGGTTTGCCTGGGCGTAGCCCGCGCAGATCCCCGATGTCTGCTTGGTAAATTTGCCCTCACGGATAAGGGCCCGCGCCTCCCTGGGCAGCATGTTCACATAATCAACACTCATAGCTTCCTCCTCGAAACTGAGGCCTGTCGGCCCCGTTGGATGTTCCTACTTTACCGGACAGTACTGTTCCAGATTTTCAAGAAAGGCCCGTGAAGCCCGCAGGGCCTCTATGCCCTCTTCAAGGCTTACTGCGCGGAAACGGATGATACCCTTGGGCCGCGCCTGGGCCATCTTGGACCGGTCGGCGCTGATCACCGTAGCTATCTTGGTGTAACCCCCGGTGGACTGCCGTTCCGCGGTAATCACGATGGGCTGCCCGTCCCCCGGCACCTGTACGGACCCCATGGCTATGCCGTCGGAAATAATATCCGCCGCTTTTACATGTTCAATTTTCTCGCCCGCCAGACGAATCCCCATCCGGTCGCTGTCATAACCCACTTTGTAAGGTGAACCGAGGAAGGTCTGCTTCCCCGCCTCTGTAAAGGCGTCATCCTGGGGTCCCATGATCACCCGGAATTCGGTCTCATCGGTGAAATGGGGAATATACTCATTTTTCAGATAACGCTCCGGGGGGAGCTTCGCCGAGTCTACTGCGCCAAAGTCAAGGACATCCCCCGCCAAAAGGGCGCGGCCCTGAAAGCCGCCGAACTTGCCCCGCAGATTGGTGGAACGGCTGCCCATCACCTCCGGCACATCAATGCCCCCGGCTATGCCGATATAATCCCGGAGGCCCCCAACGCAGAAGCCCCCCGCAAGCTTGTCCCCCGCTTTGGCGCAATGGCTTTGCCAGAGGGCCACCGGCTTCCCGTTCAGGGTATAGTCGCATTCGCCGCCGGTAATGGCAAAAAGGGCGTCGTCCCGGAATTCAAGGGAGACCCCTTTCAGGGTGATCTCAAGCACCGCAGCGTCCGGCCCGTTTCCCACCAGAAAATTGGCTATCCGGGCGGCGTATTCGTCCATCGCCCCCGATACGGATACGCCGTAACGCTGATACCCGAACCGGCCCAGGTCCTCCACAAAGGTCTTTAAGCCGGGATCGGTAATCCTCAATTTTCCCATCTTATTTAACCCCCTGCTTTGCGTAGCGTTTGGGCTGATAGACACCGGCGGCCTCGATCTTCTCTATTTCATCGTACTCTTCTTTTGAAATGGAAACGAATTTGAGGTAGCCCCCGGCAGAGAGCAGGAAGGGCTGTTCCCGCCGGCTGTCAAAAATTTTTACCGGGGTACGCCCCAGCAGCTGCCAGCCCCCGGGACTTTCCACCGAATAGATGCCGGTCTGCCCCGCCGCTATACCCACGGAGCCCGCAGGTATGAGCATACGGGGCTTTTGCAGCCGCGGGGTAGTCAGCTCCTTCGGCATGCCCCCCAGATAGGGAAATCCGGGGGTAAAACCGATCATGTAGATGAGGTACTCCACCGAAGTGTGGAGGCGGATCACCTCTTCGCGGGAGAGGCCCGTATGCTCTGAGATAAAATCCAGGTCCGGCCCGGTTTCCCCGCCGTAGTACACGGGTATCTCAATGACCTCCCCGCCCGAAACCCCGGAAGCCGAAGCTCCCTTGAGGATTCCGTTCACGAAGGCGATGATGTCCCCGGCGCTTATGCGGAGGGGATCGAAGCAGACCAGTATAGACCGGTATGTCGGGGTCAGATCTTCCACCCCCGGCAGTTTTGCCCTATCCAGGGCATCGGTGACGAATTTTATCTCCCGGTTTATCCCCTCGGAAATCTCATTCCCGAATTCAACAACCAGGGCGGAATCTCCCGCGTTAAGGAAGCGCATACATCAACCTATTTAAACAGGTTCGCAATACCGCCCAGGGCCCTGAAACCGGTATAGGCCGTGCCAAGTACCACGATGAACCCCAGTACGGTCAGAATAAGGGGATGCTTGTAGTCCCTGACCACACTCTTCTTGAAGGCCCCGCAGAGGATCAGCAGGAGGGATATGGGGAGAATGAGGCCGTTGAGGCTGCCCGCGAGGACCAGCAGTTTTGCCGCGCCCCCCAGGATCACCATGATCGCCGTGGAGAACAGAATGAAGCCGATGATAAAGGCCTTTTCGTGTTCCTTTACCACCTTGAACAAGGTCTTGAGGAAGCTTACCGACGTATAGGCGGCCCCCACGATGGAGGTAGCCCCGGCGGCCCACATGACGATGCCGAAGAACCGGTAGCCAAGCTCTCCCGCGCCCAAAAGGAATGCGGAGGGGGCGGGGTTTTTGGGATCGAGCACGTTGCCCTTGCTTACCACACCCAGTATGGCCAAAAAGAGGAGGATGCGGATGACGCTGCAAATAACAATGCCGGATACGGCGCTCTTGCTGATGTTGCCCAGATTTTCCTTGCCGGTCATTCCCGCGTCAATGATGCGGTGTCCCCCGGAAAATATGATGTACCCCCCAATCGTGCCCCCCGTGAGGGTCAGGATGGGCATGAAGAGGCTGCTGTAGCTTTCCGGCACAAAGGTCCGTTGGACCACCTCCGCGTAAGGAGGCGCGGTCCTAACCATCACGATGGCGTAGCCATGTGGTCCGCATGGTGGTGGGTAATAAAAAGGGCGTCCACCCGTTTCAGATGCCAAATATCCACCACCTGGGGATTGATGCGAATCCAGTGAAGCCGGTCTGCGCCGGTACTTTTGCAGTCCCCGGAATTTTCGTATCGCGTAACCATGGACGGCCCGGCGTAATTATCAATTAGAAAAATTTCATCCTGAACTTTCATACCCCAGGACGGACCGCCGAACCACCAGAGTGCGGTCTTGTTCGGAGGAACTACAGTATGCTCCATTTGATAATTGATATATTGGCCCCAGGGGGGGAAACATTCCTCGATCCAGGTTTCATAGCTAATATCCCGGTTGGAAAGCATATACGAGGCTTCCAGAATACCCCATTCATCCC
>BNUU01000041.1 GCA_025997595.1 Spirochaetia bacterium
TCGCTCGAGACAGTATATAGGACTATATTGGGCACTTCTAATCCGCCGCAGACCGGGAAAGACTTCCAACAATTGCAGAAAAAAATCCTGGAAATGTTTATTACCTTCCTGGAGAATCTCAATGCGCATATACTGAATTACCCTGAAACAAAACAGGCAGGGGGTCCGGATTTGGCAGAAAAGAAAAGCCCGCCTAAAATCGTTGCGGCTTCTTTAAGCCCTTTAGACAATACACAACAATACAAAGCCGTCTTAACCGGAAAAACAAAAAAAAAGAAATGGAAGATAAAACTTATTGACTTTTCGGATTGGGAAGGTTTTATTAAAAATACCGAAAATGTGCCGGTCGAAAAGGAAGAAGGCAACGAAATTCGGGTTAGGTGGATTGGAAGTAAGCCCCCTGTTGCTGAATTTGAATACATCAATGAGATGAACGACACCCCTAAAATGTCCTGAAAACGGTTAGGTTTTTTTATTTCAATCGCTATTATCCCCCTCCTTTACCTCATCAAAGTCCATCCCAAACCGTTCCAGGTATTTAACGATGCGGTCGGAATAATTGGGCGTTTCGGCCCCACGACCCGGACCGTTAAAAAGTTTCTTCCCCGCTTCGGTTCTGTTTTTGCTTGCCTGACAGATCTTTATCACTTCCCGTAACTGGATGCGGTCAATTTCATCAAATTCTGTCAGAAGATGGTCGCCGGTTCCCCTGGGTTCCGAAGCGCCCCATTTTCTTTTAAGCCGATCAATTTCCCGGTTAACATTATTCTCGTCAATCAGGTTGCCATTACTGCCGGAAAGGGCGCACATTCTGCCTATGGAATTTTTTATATCCCGGTAGTTTCCCTTCCAGGGTGTGTCGGGCGACATGGCAAATTCCAGATATTTTTTATGGGCCGTTTTATTAAAATTATATTTAACGGGGGTAGGTCTCTTATTGTTGCCCGCCAATCCAAGTTCACGACTGATAATCTCCGCTAAATCTTCCCGGCGATCCTTCAGGGCGGGCAGTGTATAGGTCCACCGGTCAATACGGGTCAATAGATCTTCCCGAAAACGCCCCGCCTTAACTTCCGCATATAAATCGCGGTTTGTTCCGCAGATAAGCTGAAAATCACTTTCAACTTCCGGATTTACATTTTTCTGATTGTTCCTTGAATCTCTTTTTCCGGGGCCGGGCCTGTGTCCCACGCGGCGGAATTTTTTGTCCTCAATCGCCTTTAGAAGCATGGCTTGTTCGTTTAAACCCAATTCACCAATTTCATCCAGAAAGAGAATGCCCTTGTCCGCTTCTTTCAGATAACCATCCGTTTGTTCATCTGCCCCGGTAAAGGCTCCTTTTTCGTAGCCAAATAATTCGGAAGCGGCCAATTCTTTGGTTAATACCGCGCAGTTAACTTCAACCATGGATCCGGCCAAATTCTGGTGTTCCTTTCTTAGCTTGTGAATTACACGGGCCATGTAGGTTTTCCCTGTGCCGGTACGGCCCAAAAGCAGGATCGGATCGGAGTCATTGATTGCAACTTCGGTTATTTCAGCAACTATTTTTTCCAGTTCTTTATTTTTTGTTTTTATTTCTGTCAGTTTTAAAGCGTCATCGTTGTTTTTGGCAATAAATATTTCTTTGATCTTCGAATATTGTCCAAGGCTAAGATCAATGACTTTTTGTTCCGCAGGACGCCCGGCTTCTTTATTCGGACGAAAAGACTGTATAAGTTTTCCCGGAAAATAGCCGGTAGCCGCAAGCAAAAAAATACTAATTTTTACCGCATGGGTTCCTGTGGAAATATGGAAATAATACTCGTTTTTTGCGGTATCAAATTTAAATTTTTCACACTCTTTGAATAACGTGGGGTAAACTTCTTCAAAATCCCATGGCTTATCATAGAGGATCGAATGCAGGATAACCTGAAGCCCGGGGACGGACCGCATGATCTTTTTACGGACCGCCTCGGCAAGAATTTCAAATTCCCCGTTGGTATTTCCATAAAAGAGGTGAAATTCGTCTATTGCTAAATCTCTGTTTGTACAAACAGAAAGGGTAGGTTGATATTCACTATCAAGCCTATCCTTAAGGGTGCCCAAGAATCCAAAGATAATCTTCTTTTTATTTATAGGCATTTTACCGGCTCCATAGTTCTAAAGGATACCACCAACCGGAAGGGAAAAACAAGGACTTACTTTATTTTTCCTCCGCTGCGCAGTGCGGGCAGGCCGCCGCCGTCTTTTTAAAGGCCCGGCCCTTCCCCGCGCAGCAATCCGGCACTTTGCTCCCTGCGGTTTTGACAATCTTAATCGCAATAAACACCACCGCCAGCGCAACAATCGCCAGAATAATCACCAGTTCAATATTCGCATTCATAATAATACCTCATTTAGAATCCCAACAGGTTTCCTGTCTGGTACACAACGCAGCCGATCACCCAGCCCAGGGCGATCAAAAAGACGATCTCAAAGCCCATCCATTTTGCGCCGATTTCAGCCTTCATCGTGGCCAGCGCCGCGAAGCAGGGGGGGATGATCAGGGTGAAAAGCATGAACACCAGGGCTATCAGGGGCCGCATGTTCGGGTCCCCGGCGATGGCGTCCCGGAGGCCCTCGCTTTCCTCGTCCTCCTCGGTGCCGACCCGGTAGAGGATGCCCAGAGTGGAGACCACCACTTCCTTGGCGGCGAAGCCCGTTACCGAGGCCGCCGCGAGTTTCCAGTCAAAGCCCAGGGGCCGGAAAACGGGCTGAATGAAGTGTCCCAGCCGGCCCGCATAGCTGTGTTCCAGTTTGGCCTGGGCCGCCGCGGTTTCGAGCAGGGCTTCCAGTTCTTCCTCGCCGGCGCCGGGATTTTCCGCGGTAAAGGCCGCCGTCAATTCCGCCTGTTCCGGAGCGGAAAGTTCGTATGCCGGGAAACTCGTAATCGCCCATATAAGAATCGCCGACGCCAGAATGATGGTTCCCGCTTTTTTGACGTAATGCCAGGTTTTTTCCCACACATGCCAGAGTACCCCCTGGAGCGTAGGGGCCCGGTAGGGGGGCAGTTCCATCACAAAGGGGGTGGGGTCTCCCTTCAGGACCGTATGTTTAAGAAGAAGGGCCGCCAAAAGCGAGAGGACCGCGCCGCATGCGTAGATCACCATCACCATACTGGCGGCATGGGCGGGAAAGAAGGCCGCCGCCAAAAGTACATGGACCGGCAGTTTTGCGCCGCAGCTCATCAAGGGGGTGATCAGCACGGTGATGATCCGGTCCCGCCGGCTCTTGAGTGTTCGGGAGGCCATGATCGCCGGTACGGAGCAGCCAAAGCCCAGCATCATGGGGAATATGGACTGGCCGTGAAGGCCGAAGGCGTGGAGCAGTTTGTCCGTGGCAAAGGCCGCCCGTGACATATAGCCCACGTCTTCCAGAATCGACAGCAGGAAAAACAGTATTACTATTAACGGCACAAAGGAGAAGACCCCGCCGACTCCGCCGATGATCCCGTCCACCACGAGGGATCGCAGTAATCCTTCGGGCAGTACCCTTAAAAAGAAATTACTTAACAGGCCGAAGAAACCTTCGAACCAGCCCATGGGATATTCACCCAACAGGAAGGTAAGCTGAAACACGCCCCAAAGTACCAGAATAAAAATCGGCAGCGACAGGAAGCGGTTCATGATCACCTTGTCCACCGCTTCGGTAAGGGAGAAGTCCGTGTGCTTGATGATCCTGATCGATTCCCGCACCGCCCCCCGGATATAACCGTATCGCTGTTCGGTAACAATGATCTCGGAATCCTTGCCGAAGTGCTTGTCCAGCCAGTCAACCGCTTCCCGCGCGGCCGCCCCAATCCGGGGCGCGCCGGAGTGTTCCGCGAGCCGTTCGTAGGCATTGGCGTCCTTTTCCAACAGTTTTACTGCGAGCCAGCGCGCCGGGTACCTGGCGCTGAAGGCCGTATCGACGGTGATCAGTTTTTGCAAAACCTCAAGCCTGGATTCGATCTCATCACCGTAATGTATTGAATGTGCGTCGGATGGGGTGATGACCGAGGCGTCGATGGCGTCTAAAAGCGCATCAATACCGATGCCCCGGGGGCCAACGGTTTTTACCAGCGGGATACCCAGGGTGGTGGACAAATTTTTGTCATCGATGGTGATACCCTTGGCCTCGGCCTCATCGCTCATGTTGAGGGCGCCGATGACCGGGATACCCAGTTCCTGAAACTGGAGGCACAGGTAAAGATTGCGTTCCAGGTTGGTGGAATCCAGTACGTCAACGATGATATCGGGCTTTTCGTCCAGAATAAAATCACGGGCCACCACCTCATCGACGGAATAGGCGGTAAGGCTGTAAATCCCCGGCAGATCGATAAAGCGGTACTGTTTGTCCCCCCGAATCCTGATGCCCTCCCGCTTCTCCACGGTGACCCCCGGATAGTTCCCCACCTTGTGGTGGGCCCCGGTGATGGCGTTAAAAAGGGTGGTCTTGCCGGAGTTGGGATTTCCTGCCAAGGCAATGGTAATATTATCGCTCATGATGCGCCTCCGGATGGCCCGGCAGGGGGCGTGTCTTTAAACAAAGGATCTTTGACAGATAAACGGCCCCGTCTGGACAAGCGCCCGCCCAGGGGACGGGATGCGTCCTCTGCGGCGGACCAGTCGCCCACGGGTTCCACTTCGATCCCGGCGGCTTCGTAACGGCGGATTAAAATATCATAGCCCCGGATCCGTACCTGGAGGGGACCCCGGAAAAATCCCGCCCGGACAACCGCGCCCTCGGTCCCGGCGGTAAACCCCATGTCGGCCAGCCGTTTGCCGACCTCCTTTCCCAAAGTCACCCGGACCACCGTAAAAGAGGCGCCCCGTGGAGTATCTGATAAAAACATCGCTGCTCTCCTGAGGACCGGTTTAATACCGCCCCTCAGTTGTTAGCATAATATAACTAAAAAATCATGTCAACAGAAATTTGTTAAAACTAACAAATTTTTTACAAAGCTCCGATAGTTACGGTTCCTGCATTTTCAGCATGAGCAGCAGCGGCAGATGATCACTCAGGCCTGAGCCGGTCCGGGGATTGTATGCGGCGGGATAGCCGTTTGAATTGGTGAAGGGCTCTCCGCCGACCACCGCGCAATCCTTAAAATCCCAGCCTGTTCCGTCAAACAAGGCCCCATTTAATAGAAAATGATCGATGGTTTCCCAGGCATTTTTGTAGTAATAGGAACCATCGCTCAGCTCATTGTGCCAGGGGGAGTACAGCGCCACCGCCTCCGGGCCAAAATGAGCCGAAGAAGGGGGCTTGTTCCGGCTCAGGATAAGAAAATCCTGCTGTTTGGATCCCGCAAGGCTCGCCGCCCGTGGATCGTCGGGAATAAGGGCGCTGATGAAATTTCCCGCCTGCCGGTAGAATTCATCGTGATTTTCGTTGAGATCCCCCATGACCAGCGCCGGAATCCCCAGGGGTTCCATTTCCCGCAGCCGCCGCAGAATTACCCGCGCCGAGGCCCGCCTGAGGGATTCGGTGGCCTCATCCCCCCCAAGCTTCGACTTCCAGTGGCAAATGAAAAGCGCCAGCGGCGCATCCTTGGGCTGGACCCAGACTTCCATCACCGGCCGGGGGATCGTCTCACCCTTGCCGCTAAAGGAATGGGCCCTGGTCAGGGTCAGGGGAAATCTGCTCAACACCCCAACCCCCAGGGACATGCCGGGATTATTGGCAAAAAAGGTCCACCGGTAGCCGTATTTTGCCAGGGGTCCCCTGGCAAGGTCCTGCAAAACCTGGGCGTTCTCGACCTCCTCAAGGGCCAAAATATCAGGGGCCCCCTGTTCAATGTGGGCAATGCCCCGGGCAATCCCATTCAGCCTGGCCGCATACTTCTCCCCGGACCATCCCGTGGAATCCCGGTATTCATCATACTCGCCTCCATGCTCCGTCCCGTCAAAAAGGGCCTGCAGATTCCAGGTCATAATCCTGATGGTATCGCCGGCCCCTTTCCCCGCGCCGGATGTCCCATCTCCCCCCGCCGTTTCGCACCCGCCGCAGGAGAGCAGTAAAATCCCCGTGAACAATGCAAGAAAAATTTGTCTCATATAAATTCTCCTACATTATATAGGGCACTGGGATGTGTGGCGGTTTAATCAAAACGGATTTTTTACAAAATTTCGATATTTTCAACCCATATTGGTGCAGGCGCAGGGCGCACTGCCCCTTCCATCGCCCGTCCTCAAAACTTCGAGCCTGCAGCTCGAAGTTTTTGCGGGTCCGCGATGTTCAGGGGCAGCGCGCCCTGCGCCTGCACCCATCTGTCTGTTGTGGGAAGCGCTTTTTTGGGTGACGGGCCCATACGGATCATTTTCTAAAATGGAGGCTTTATTATCTAAAATAAAGCCTCCATTTTATACGTTTTCAGGTGTGAAGACCTACATCTGGATCGGTAGTCATATCAGTTGTATTCACTGGCGGAGAAAAAGTAAAAACACTTTTAGTATTAGTAATTGAAGTTGGGCCAAAATCCGCCCATAGAATTACATTGCTTCCATCACTAAGGCGTATCACGATACCTCTTTTCCCTTCACCATTATACAGATATGCCCATGTACCATCTGCGAGCCCACTAACTATGCCGCCGCCTTGAGTATACACACCGGATAGCGTTACCGAGTCATCCGTTGTGGTAACGGTAGTTTCGCCAATAGTTCCTACGCTATCTATCGTCGTACCTCTATATTCCACCGCAACAATTTTGGGGGTCGGCGGGGTGGTACTTCCATTATCACAGCCGATAATGGCGAGGGCCGCAATGAGGGTGATAAGGAAACTTAGTTTAAGTCCAAACCGCACACGGGGGGGGGGGGCGCCGGGGCTGGGAGAATTGCCGGTATCACAGCCTGCCAGCACCCGTAGTACATTTTTCTTCATAGTTCACTCCTTGATAGTTGTATCCGGGTAAAAACTACTACGGGCTTTGTGATAATGCTATTAGGGTAAACCCTAATTCGTACTAGGGCTTACCCTAATTCGTGCGAATTCGGCAACGCAGGAGTGCCAGGCACCAAATTTGCCTTCGATCACGGGCAGGCGGCGGGAGGGCGGTGCGTTGCCGCTGAACATCGCGGACCCGCAAAAACGGTGAACGCATGTTCACCGTTTTGAGGACGGGCGATGGAAGCGGCAATGCGCCGCCTCCCGCCGCCGTGTCTGTGACCGAGGGGGGCCATGGTTGCAGGGGGGCTGGGGCTTGAATCTTCTTGAAAATCTTGCTAAACTATCACAATTATCGCATTTTTTAGAAAGACCATTGAAGGAATCAAGGAGTAACAGGCAAGATGAGCATCGACATTACCAGGATGCGGAACATCGGAATCAGTGCGCATATCGATTCAGGGAAAACAACCCTTTCCGAACGTATTCTTTTCTATAGTAACAAGATCCACGCCATCCACGAGGTCCGGGGCAAGGACGGGGTGGGGGCCACCATGGATCACATGGAGCTTGAGCGGGAGCGGGGCATCACGATCCAGTCCGCCGCTACCCAGGTTGAATGGAAGGAGCACACCATCAACCTTATCGACACACCCGGACACGTGGACTTTACCATTGAGGTTGAGCGCTCCCTGCGGGTGCTTGATGGGGCTGTTTTGGTGCTCTGCGCGGTTGCCGGGGTCCAGTCCCAGTCTATCACCGTGGATAGGCAGCTTAAGCGCTACCATGTCCCCCGTATCGCCTTTATCAACAAATGCGACCGCACCGGGGCCAATCCCTTCAAAGTACGGCTCCAACTGCGGGAAAAATTGGGGCTCAACGCGGTGATGATTCAGATTCCCATTGGCCTTGAGGACAAGCTTGAGGGGGTGGTGGACCTTATCACCATGAAGGCGGTCTATTTTGACGGCGATCAGGGTACGGAAATCCGCTATGCGGAGATTCCCGCCCACCTTAAGGCGGATGCGGACAAGTACCGGGAGGAACTCCTGGACGCGGTGTCCATGTTCGACGATGATCTGGCGGAAAAATTCCTGGGGGGCGAGGCTATCCCCGAGGATCTGATCCACGGGGCGATCCGCAAGGGGACCCTGGCGGAATCCTTTGTGCCGGTCATGGTCGGTTCAGCCTATAAAAACAAGGGAATTCAGTCCCTTTTGGACGGGGTGAACTACTATCTCCCCAATCCCACGGAAGTAAAGAACTACGCCCTGGACCTTGACCACAATGAGGAACAGAAGGAGCTGGTCAGCGATGACAAGAGCCCCACGGTGGCCCTGGGTTTCAAACTTGAGGACGGCCAGTACGGCCAGCTCACCTATGTGCGTATCTATCAGGGCAGCCTGAAAAAGGGCGAAGAACTGACCAATACCCGCGCCCGGAAGCGCTTCAAGGTTGGGCGGCTGGTGCGGATGCACTCCGACAACATGGAAGACATCAACGAAGGCTCCCCCGGCGATATTGTGGCCCTTTTCGGGGTTGATTGCGCCAGCGGCGATACCTTTTGCGGCACCGGCGTGAACTACGCCATGACTTCGATGTTTGTGCCCGAGCCGGTTATCTCCCTGGCCATTACCCCCAAGGACAAGAAATCCGCGGACCAGATGGCCAAGGCCCTGAACCGCTTTACCAAGGAAGACCCCACCTTTCAGACCTACGTGGACCCCGAATCCAACCAGACCATCATCAAGGGCATGGGGGAACTGCACCTGGAAGTGTACATCGAGCGGATGCGCCGGGAGTACAGCTGCGAAGTTGACACCGGCATGCCCCAGGTTGCCTACCGGGAAGCCATACAGGCCCGGTCTGAATTCAACTATACCCACAAGAAGCAAACCGGCGGTTCCGGTCAGTACGGCCGGGTTGCCGGTTACATGGAACCTTGGGCCGAGGGTGACTACGAATTCGTGGACAGCATCAAGGGCGGTTCCATTCCGAATGACTATATCCCCAGCTGCGATAAGGGATTCAAGGAAGCGGTCAAGAAGGGCAGCCTGATTGGGTTCCCCATCGTCAATATCCGCTGCGTGATCAACGACGGGGCCTCCCACCCGGTGGACTCCTCGGACATCGCCTTCCAGCTGGCCGCCATCGGCGCCTTTAGGGAAGCCTACGGCAAGGCCAAGCCCTGTATCCTGGAGCCCATCATGAAGGTCTCCGTGGAGGGGCCCACCGAATTCCAGGGGAACATCTTCGGTTCCCTCAACCAGCGTCGGGGTATCATATCCGCGTCCACCGAGGACGGGACCTTCTCCCGTGTGGACGCCGAGGTGCCGTTGAGCGAAATGTTCGGCTATTCCACGGCGCTCCGGTCCCTGACTCAGGGAAAGGCGGAATTCACCATGGAATTTGAAAAGTACGGGAAGGTTCCCGCCAGTGTTTCCGATGCCCTCATCAAGGAATTTGAGGAAAAACGTAAGAAGGACGGAAGGTAAATCATGGAAAAGCAGGAACTTATACAGCGCAGCCCGATCCGGATATTCGAGAAATCCATCCACGGCGGGCTTAAGTCCGGGGAAATTGGTGTCATTGCATCCCCCAGCGGCATCGGCAAAACGTCGGTGCTGGTTCAGATCGCCCTGGACAAACTCCTCCAGTCCCAAAAGGTGATTCATGTGTCCTTTACCCAGCATACCGATTACGTGCTGGCCTGGTATGAGGATATCTTTGACGAGTTCACCAAAAAGAAGAATCTGCAAAATGCCGGGGATGTCAAAACCGATCTGGTTAAAAACCGGGTGCTGATGAATTTTAACCAGGATGGAATTTCCGCGGATCAGATTCTGAAAAGCCTCCGGGCGATGATCGTGGACGGCGGCTTCAAGGCTCAGGCCCTCATCATTGACGGCCTTGATTTTGCAAAGATCGACCGGGACCGGATTGACAATACGAAAAAATTTGCCAAAGAGCAGGGGCTTGAGGTCTGGTACAGCTGCACGGTGCCTTCCGGGGGAGGCCAGTACAACAAGCAGAATATCCCCGTCCTGATTAAAGATTATGTTGATCTGATCGATTCGGTGATTGTGCTGGATCCCAAGCCGGACCATATCAGCCTTTCCGTATCCAAGGATCGGGAAACCTACAACCCCGCGTCCATGGCGCTTAAGCTGGACCCCAAAACTTTGTTGATTCAGGAATAGTTATAACATCCAGTGCGTGATGGCCTGGGCCACTCCGCCGTGTCCAACATCGCCGGTAATTGCACCGGCGATTTTTTTTAATTCGTCGGTCCCGTTGCCCATGGCAATGCCGAGCCCTGCGTAACGGATCATCTCCGCATCGTTGGCGCTGTCCCCGACAGCAATACTGTTTTCCCGTTTGATGCCCACCGCCTCAAGGATCATCTTCATCCCTTTCGCTTTGCTCTCCCCCTTGATAATGCCTTCGGAATAACCCCGTTGGGGGAAAAGATCGAAGGCGCCGCCCAGGACCGCTTCTTCCTCCGCCGTAACATAGCCGCCCATGGTGATCTTTGAAATGATCGCCCCCGCGTATTTGGTGCGGAAATCGTCTTCACGTGAGATGGTCAGCATGCCGGCGTATTCCCGATCCAAATGAATGTTGTACAGATCCGTTTCGCCCTCAAAGACGATCCATTTGTCGCCGGTGAGGTAGAGGCCGCAGGCGGCGCAGAGTACTCCTTCGGGAACCCAGGTGTGGTAAATGGTTTTGCCCCCAAGCGCCACCTGTGCGCCGCCCCCGGCGATGATGCCGTCCACCCAGGCTGCGTTTTGCATTTCCGGGGGGATGTTCGCCATGGACCTGCCGGTGTTGAGAAAGACTTTGTGGCCCTGCTGCCGGGCCAGTTCAATCGCCGCGATATCTTCGGCAAAAGGGCCCTGCCGTTTGTTTACGAGGGTTCCGTCAATGTCGAGAAACAGCGCAAGGGGTATTGATTGCGGCGCCTTTGGTGTACCACTCATGAGAACTGTACCCGCAGGGTCTTAATCTCAAATGGTTTGAATTCAAGCTTAAGCTCTTTCCCGTCGAATGGCAGAACTGTCCCGCTGCCTTCAAGCATATCTGTTTCCTGCACGGCGGCAAGTTCCCGTGAAAAATGCAGGACCGTTTCTGTTTTGCCGCCCAGGCTTTCGTAGAGTCTTATGATAAGTTTCTGCGAATTACCGGCGCTGTTATTAATGCTTTCCCGGGGTTCCGGGGCCTTTACACATTCGATGATCACGTCTTCGCCATCGACGCGGCAAAGTGAATAGCCTGCGCCGCCGGCAGTGGCCGGCCCGCCGCTTTGCTGCGCCGATGATTCCACAGCGGCGCCGTCGTTCAGTTCGTAGCCCGCGCGTACCACCCCGGACGCAGTAAAACTACCGGCAAAGGGAAGCAGCGCGTAGGTAAAACGGTGTACCCCGGCATCGGCCTCCGGGTCCGGAGCAGTGGGTGAGCGGAGCAGGGTAAGCCGCATGAGGCCGCCTGTGACATCGTGCCCGTATTTGCAGTCGTTAAGGAGGGCGATGCCCCCTAATGGTTCTTCAAGGCTGATCCATTTGTGGGCGCAGATTTCAAACTTCGCCCGGTCTTGGGGAAGGTTCCGGTGGGTGTTCCGCAGAATGTGACCGTATTGAACTTCACAACGGACCTGCGCCGCGTCAATGGCGGTATCAAAAGAAACCTTCAGGAGCCGCCGCCGTTCCCGCCAGTCAACTTTTGTGTCAAAATCGATACGGGGGTTTTCCGCATAGCATACCATGTCCTGAATCAAGGTTGATGAAGATGCAATCCTGTAGGTTTGACGGAGCACAAAGCAAACCGGCCCCCGGCTTATGACTTCACTGGAAATCAGGGAAGTTTCCTCCCGCAGATACTTTGTCCAGTCCGCATCAATGTCCCAGGCTTCCCAGTAAACCGGTACATCCTCTGCGCTGATAAACGCGTTAAAGCTGCCGCCGCCGGCGACCAGCTCCCGCTGCCGCCGCAGATCGACCAGGCTGCTTATCCTGCCGTATTGATCAAAACAGATTTTGTAGAAGGGTGTTTCCAATGCGCCGGGGCTGTACTTGAAGGGTGAAGCCGTATTTTCGGAGACAGCGTCAGAGGTATTGACGGCGGCACTGAAACCTGCCCAGCCCAGGGACGGCAGTGTTACTGTGCATAGCGCCTGTTCATTCCCATCGAAATCTTTGAAGCGCTGTACCGGATGGATACTGCCATCCGCCGCCTTAAGCGCCGCCGCAGGTACAAGCGCAGGGATATGAAGGGGATCATTCCGTTCCCATGACAGATCATTAAAGGCAAGAATTTCCGCACCGGATTTGTCGAGGATTTCCCGGCGGAATTTTTGCGACAGGGCCGACAGATCCGCTGACACTTTACGGTGAACTTCTTCGGCTTCCTCGTACACCCGGCGGATGGAAGAGCCGGGGATGATGTCGTGAAACTGATGGGTCAGCACCTGCTTCCATGCGGCGAGGAGCTCTGCGTGGGGATAGGCCGCAGCCTGTGCGCCGGTAATAGCAGCGCCGGGAGCTGCGGCAAAATTATTCGCCGCCAGGGCGGCGATCCATTCGGTGTGACGGAGGCTGAATTCCAGGCGGCGGTTGTTCTGTTTTGTCCGCGCCTGGGTGGTGTAGGTTCCCCGGTGCAGTTCAAGGTACAGTTCGCCGCGCCACTCGGGCCATTCGGTAGTTTTACTGCCGAAGATTTCATCCAGCGCGGCGGAAACTTTCTTCCATGCCGCACGGGGAGCCCCCTCCAGATTGTTCAGCCGGCGGGCGGATTCCAGATCCGAGCGCATGGTTCCGCCGCCGCCGTCTCCCTCGCCGATGGATTTGACCACCGCGGACTGAATTTCCTTGTGCTGGACATTGTCCCAGGAATCGGCCAGATCCGCGGGGTTTACATGCCCGTTATAGCCGTTCATACGGGAGGTGATGAAATGGGTTTTGATCCCCGTGCCGTCGATGCCCCGCCAGATAAAGGTATCGTAGGGGAAGCGGGTGGTGTCGTTCCAGTTGATCTTGCTGGTAACAAAATATTTTATTCCGCAGCCTTTTAAGATTTGCGGAAGCGCCGCCGCATAGCCGAACACATCGGGCAGCCAGAGGGTGTCCGCTTCATAATTAAAAACCTCCTTGTTAAAGGCCTTTCCCACCAGGAACTGGCGGACAAGGGATTCACCGGAGGGGATATTACAATCCGCTTCCACCCACATTCCGCCGTTGGGTTCCCAACCGCCCTTTGCATAGGCTTTTTTTATTTCATCAAAAATATCAGGGTATTCATTTTTGACGATCTCAAGCTGGCAGGGCTGGGACTGGATAAAAATGAATTCGGGATATTCCTGCATAAAACGGATCATGTTGCTGAAAGTGCGGGCGGCTTTCCGTTCGGTTTCGCCGATGTGCCAAAGCCATGCGTGATCAATGTGCGCGTGTCCGACAAGATGTACCATAGGAACAGTATCACTGTTTTTTGACGCAAGGAGCGGGGCGATTGATTTTGCCGCTTTTGCCGCTTCCGCCTCCAATTGTTCACCGCTTAAGGTAAGGCCGATTCCCATGAGGGCATCGTAGAGCCCCTGAATGATCCGGGCTTTGCGGAGTGAATTGTTATCAAGCTGTTTTGCCAGATCGTACAGAACGCGGACATCGTAGTACAGGGAGTAGACCGGCTCAAGCCGTTCCAGCAGGCAGCCCCCGTCAAAGGTATTCGGGTAAGCGGCGATTTTTTTTCCAAGTGTAAGGATGATCGATTCCCCTTCCAGGGGACCGCAGCCGTTGTAGGGATGGCCGGCGTATGCTTCCGCATGAAGGGTGTGTTCCATGCCGTCGGCATCGATCCGCAGTTTTTTATGAAAAAGGTTGAAGGCCCCATAGGGTTTGCCGTCGATAAAGGCCAGGGAGTCGGCGTTGGGCAGCACGCTCAAAAACAGCGGGCCCTTTGATTTTTTTGGCGTATGGTAACTGGTGCGGAACCATGCGCAGTGCCATGCCGCGCCCCAGGGACCGGGGCTCTCAATCTTTCGCCATGACACATTTGTCGGGGGTGAACGGAAGGTTTTATCGGTTTCAAAAATTTCAAATTCCAGGGAAGCAATTTTCCGGTAAGCATTTTTTTCAAGAAAGCTAAGGTACTGATCGATCCGGGCTTCTGCTTTGGGTATCAGCATGGCATGCTCCTATGGCAAAATTGTAGCCCATATCCGCGGGGATGTATACCGTAATGCCTCATAATAAAATCTAACCGTAGCGGATGGATGCCTCATTATTAAATTCTAACCATGGTTAGAAATTCTCAAGGGCAGTAGCGGCGAGGGACTGCTGCCGGATGAGCGCTTTGTGACGG
>BNUU01000042.1 GCA_025997595.1 Spirochaetia bacterium
TAAGCCAAAGTCAACGATACCCATAATGGCAACCGACAACACGTATAAAAATACTTCACCAACAGTATTCCAGCGGGCGCGGTGTTTGAATAAAATAGCGATGCAAAGTAAATAGTTAGTCAGCGCCGAAAAGATAAAAGAAATGACAATCGCATAATTGATTGCAACTCCGCACCGCGTAAACACAATAAACGCAACCACATTTACCACTAATGATACACCGCCGATAAACAGGTAGAGCAGTATCTGCATGGGAAGCGGCGCGGTATGGGCTCCGTAGTGTAGGATGCAATACAGCGCATGAACGCCGTCCTTCCAGCCGATTTTTTTACCTTCCTCGTAAGAGCGGGGATAGTAGGAAATGGCGTACTCATACACCCGGTAATGGCCCTGCGCCACCTTTGCGGTTACTTCCGGTTCAAACCCGAAACGGTCTTCTTTCAGCGTGGGGGCTATTTCCTGAATTACCTCACGGTGAAACAGTTTATAACAGGTTTCCATGTCGGTAATATCAAGGTTGGTAAACATATTTGAGACCGTCGTAAGATGTTTATTCATCCAGGTATGCCAAAAATACAGTACCCGGCGCGTTTCCGGTTTGAGATAGCGCGAGCCGTACACCACATCAGCTTTGCCCTCAAGCAGCGGTTCAAGCATGGCGATGTATTCTTTGGGGTCGTACTCCGAGTCGGCGTCCTGTATACCGATAAAATCTCCGGCGGCGTGCAGTAATCCTGTCCGCAGAGCGGCCCCCTTGCCCCGGTTTTTTTCGTGTTTTAATACACGGATTGTATACCTTTCTGAAGTCTCTTGTTTTGCCACAATCTTTTCAAGGATCGATAAACTATTGTCTGTAGAAGCGTCATCTACTACGACAACTTCAAGGGAAAAGGGCTGGCCTTTCGCCATATCCTGTACCTGCGAGAGACAAGTTTCTATTGTATGTTCCTCATTGTAACAGGGAATAATCAAGGAAAGGGTGTATGGAGAGTTGGATCTTACTCCGTCCTGTTCAATCATTGTATTTTTTCCTTTAATGTTCATCTTTTTATAGACCTACCACTAATACCGGTAAAACAACGCTATTACAGGTATTTTATTCAGATTTTTTATATTGTGTCAACTCTAATACAGTTACATTACTATATTAGGATGTATTCATGAATGGGAAATACTTATTTTATAGATAAATGACCTATTTTCAGGAGAAATTTATCAAAAATCTCCGTCATTTCCGTAAACAGCGTGGTTTAAGCCAGTTAAAATTCTCTGAAATGATAGAAGTATCCCCTAACTACCTTAATGCGGTGGAAAACGGCAAGAATTTTCCCTCCCCGGAGGTCATTCAGCGGATGATCGATGCGCTTGAAATCTTACCCTACCAGCTTTTTCTGGAGTATCCGGTAGACTTGTCCGATGCCTTTCAAGGAGCAAAGACTCTGGTTATCCAGGAACTATCCCAAATCAGGCAGAAATTCGTCAAGGATATAGACGGAATCATCGAAAAATACGGGAAATCTTAGCCGGACTATGGGCTTGACGTATGTTGTACCACTACAGTATATTGATTATGACAATTTCTTAATTTTTGTCATTCGTGGAGATATAACTATGGTACTTAAACCGATGATTAGGAGCAATATTTGCATCAACTGCCACCCAAGGGGCTGCGCAAAGATGGTGCGGAATCAGATTGAATACGCGAAAACCCACCTTGCGGGGGGGAAGACCCCCGCCGAAGCCAGGGCGGCGGTTCCTTCAGGCAGCCCAAAACTGGTACTGGTGATCGGCTGCTCCACGGGCTACGGCCTTGCGAGCCGTATATCGGCGGCCTACGGCTACGGGGCCGCCACGGTGGGCATCTCCTTTGAGAAGCCCGCCTCCGCCACAAAACCCGGTACCCCCGGTTATTACAATAACCTTACCTTCGACACCGATGCCGCCAGGGCCGGCCTTGTTTCCAAAACTCTGGACGGGGACGCCTTCTCCAACGAAATGAAGGTAGAGGCCATCGCCGCCCTCAGGGAAGCCGCCGCTGCGGCGAAAATTCCCGCCCAAATAGACCTGATCGTCTATTCCCTGGCCTCCCCGGTACGGACCGACCCAAAAGACGGCGTCATGTACAAGTCGGTGATCAAGCCCATCGGGCAGGCCTATTCGGGGAAGACCCTGGATATGATGACCGCGAAATTCATCACCGCCACTGCGAAACCCGCCGACGACGAAGAGATCGCCCATACGATCAAGGTGATGGGCGGCGAGGACTGGGAGCTGTGGATCGACGCCCTGGACAAGGCCGGCCTGCTTGCCCCTGCCCTCCGGACCGTGGCCTATACGTATATCGGCCCGGAGCTTTCCTGGGCCATTTACAAGAACGGCACCATCGGCCGGGGCAAGGAAGACCTGGAACGGGCGGGCCGCGCCATCAACCAAAAATTCGCCGGGACCCAGCGCCGCGCCTGGATCTCGGTAAACAAGGCCCTGGTTACCCGTTCAAGTGCGATGATCCCCATCATCCCCTTTTACGTCTCCTGCCTCTTCAAGGTGATGAAGGAGAAGGGCCTCCACGAGGGCTGCATCGAACAGATCGTCCGGCTCTGCCGGGACCGGCTCTACACGGCTGAGGCCATCGGCAGCCCCGCAAAGGTGCCTACCGACAGCGAAGGCCGCATCCGTATCGACGACTGGGAGATGCGGGAGGATGTCCAGAAGGCGACCCTTGAACAGATGGACAGCGTAACCGAGGACAACATCCTCACCGCCACCGATGTCGGCGGATTCAAACACGATTTTCTGGAAACCCACGGTTTTGACGTGAGCGGTATCGACTACGAACTGGATGTGGACCCCCTGAGCATTGGCTAGCACTGAGTAATTGGAGATAATGCCTTATGAACGATAAGTTGCTTTTGACACTGGTGGACAAATTCAACAACGGTTCCATTGCGGAACTGGATTTGGATGACGGCAGCGCCCATCTTATTTTACGGAAGGACGGGGCCTTTGCCCGCGCCGCCGCTCCGGCAGCCGGGACAGTTCCCGGCGCTTTGCCCGCCGCCGCGGCGGCCGGCGGTGCAGCGGCCGACGGCTCCGCTGCCGCAGTACACCTCGGTCTCCCGGTGGCTCCCGGCGCTGCCGGCCCGGCAGGGGAGACCATCACCAGCCCCATCGTGGCCACCTTTTACGCCACACCGGGGCCGGATGCCCCGGCCTTTGTCTCACCCGGCTCAAAGGTCAAGGCCGGGGACACCCTCTGCATCCTTGAGGCCATGAAAATGATGAACCACCTGGAAGCGGAATTTGACTGCGAAATTCTTTCGATAAAGGCGGCAAACGGGGATCTGGTCGAATACGGCCAGGCCCTGTTTGAGGTCAAGCGGCTGTAGGGGCGCGTTTTGGCAGCACAAAATTCGGCTCAGCCGGTCCGGGGCGCCGCAATTCACCGCCTCCTGATTGCCAACCGGGGTGAAATCGCCGTGCGGATCATCCGGGCCTGCCGGGAACTGGGGATCGAGGCCGTGGCGGTCTACTCCACCGCCGATGCGGACAGCCTCCACGTGAAACTTGCGGATCAGGCGGTCTGCATCGGCCCGCCGCCCTCGGCGCAAAGTTACCTGCTGCGCAACAACCTCATCATGGCGGCGCTCAACACCGGCTGCGAGGCTATTCACCCCGGCGTGGGCTTCCTCTCGGAGAACGCCGCCTTCGCCCGGCTGGTACGGGAGAAGGGCCTCATCTTTATCGGCCCGGACCCGGACATCATCGACCTTTTGGGGGATAAGGTGATAGCCCGGGACACCGCCAAACGCTTCGGCCTCCCGGTCACGCCGGGCACGGAAGAGGCGGTCTCTGATCCGGCAGTCGCCGCAAAGGCCGCCCGGGAACTCGGCTTCCCGGTGATTCCGATTATCATTAAGGCGGCGGCCGGGGGCGGCGGCAAGGGTATGCGGATCGTCCGGCAGGAAGCGGACCTTGCGGAGAACCTTTCCATCGCCGGCCGGGAAGCGGAATCAAACTTTGCGGACGGCCGTGTTTTTATCGAGCGCTACCTGGAAAATCCCCGGCATGTGGAACTCCAGATCGTCGCCGATGGTAACGGAAATGTGGCGGTCCTGGGAGAGCGGGACTGCACGGTCCAGAAAAACCACCAGAAACTGATTGAAGAAAGTCCCTCCCCGGCAGTCAGCCCGGAAATGCGGCAGAAGATGTCCGATGGGGCCGTGGCGATGTTCCGGGACCTCAAGTACTGCGGCGCGGGTACCATCGAATTCCTCGTGGAGGGCGGCTCATTTTACTTTATGGAAGTGAACGCCCGGGTCCAGGTGGAACATCCGGTGAGCGAGCTCATCACCAACACGGACATTATCCGCCAGCAGATCCTGGCCTGCACCACGGGCCGCATGGAGATCGACCCCGCTGCGGTCCGCATCGAAGGCTGGGCCATCGAGTGCCGGATCAATGCCCTCAGCCCCGGCACAGTGACCCGGCTGGACATACCCGGCGGGCCGGGGGTGCGCTTCGACTCATTTTTATACTCAGGCTGCAAGGTCCCCCCCCACTACGATTCCATGGTGGCAAAGCTCATCGTCCACGCCCCCGGCCGCGAACAGGCCCTGGCGCGGATGGAAAGGGCGCTCCGGGAACTTAACATCGAAGGGATCAAAACCAACCGCGCGTCACAGCAATGGATCATCGGCGATCCTGTTTTCCGTTCCGGCAATTTCGGAACCGCCTATTATGAAGCCATCGCAAAGGAGGCAGAAAATGCCCGCCCCTAATACAACAAACCCCGCGCCCTGCCCGGCCTGCGGAGCCCAGCACAGGCAGGAAGCCATAGCCGCCGCCCTCAAGACCTGCCCCGGCTGCGGCTACCATTACCGCATGGAGCCCCGGGAGCGGATTCAGTATTTAACCGACCCCGGCAGCTTCACCGAATTCTCCGCCAACCTTTCATCCCTTAACCCCATCGACCTTGCGGGCTACGAGGAAAAGCTCTCCGAGGCGGAAGTAAAGGCCCGGATGAAGGACGCGGTAATCACCGGCGCCTGTACCATCGAAGGGAAGCCCCTGATCCTGGGCCTCATGTCCTTCAACTTCATGGGGGGCTCCATGGGCTCCGTGGTGGGGGAAAAGGTGACACGGGCCATGCTCAAAGCGGCGGAAGAAAAGCTGCCGCTAATCATCTACACCACCTCAGGGGGCGCCCGGATGCAGGAGGGGATCTTTTCCCTTTTGCAGATGGCGAAAACCTCCAGCGCGGCGGCGGAACTGGACAAGGCCGGCCTCCCCTTCTTCATCGTGCTCTGCGATCCCACCACCGGCGGGGTCACCGCCTCCTTCGCCATGCTTGCCGATGTCACCCTTGCGGAGCCCGGCGCCCTCATCGGCTTTGCGGGCCCCCGTGTCATCGAGGGCACCATCCGCCAGACCCTGCCCGAAGGTTTCCAGCGCGCGGAGTTTCAGCTTGAAAAGGGCTTCGTGGACCTCATCGTGAACCGCCAGGATCAAAGGCGCCTCCTTTCAGAGCTCATCGATTTGCATCAGGAACATCCAACGAGGCCCTCAGGCCGAAGTTTCCAGGAGGGGGGAAGTCTCCCCCCTGGCTCCAAAAAGGTGCCAGGCACCTTTTTTCCGCCACCCCCCTCTCCTGGGGCTGCGCCCCAAACCCCGGCTCAATCCAACAAGGAGCGCATATAATGGACACCCTGGAACTGACCCAAAAAGTCGAGGAACTGAAAAAGCTGATCCGGGAATCGGGGATCGACGGCTCCAAAGAACTGGACGAACTTGAGGCCAAAATTCAGGCGGGCTCCCGAACGGAAACCACCTGGAAGCGGGTGGAACTTGCCCGCCACCCTGACCGGCCCTATTCGCTGGATTACATCAACCGCATCTTCGACGGCTTCATCGAACTCCACGGGGACCGTTACTACGGCGACGACCCGGCGATTGTGGGGGGGCTTGCCTTCCTGAGCGGCCGCCCCGTGACGATCATCGCCAACCAGAAGGGCCGGACCCTCAAGGAAAATATGCGCCGCAACCACGGCATGGCCAACCCCGAAGGTTACCGCAAGGCACTGCGCCTGGCAAAGGAAGCTGAAAAATTCCACCGACCCATCATCACCTTTGTGGACACCTCCGGGGCCTATCCCGGGCTGGGCGCGGAGGAGCGGGGTATCGGGGAAGCCATTGCCCGGAATCTGCGGGACTTTAGCCAGCTTAAAACCCCCATCGTCTGCGTCATCATCGGCGAAGGGGGCTCCGGCGGCGCGCTGGGCCTCTGCGTGGGTGACAAGATCTACATGCTGGAAAACGCCATCTACTCGGTGATCAGCCCCGAAGGCTATGCATCAATACTGCTGCGGGACGCCGCCAAGGCGAAGGACGCAGCGGTGTTAATGAAGATCACCAGCGCGGATTTACTGGAGTTCAAGGTGATCAACGGCGTCATCGGCGAACCCGCCGGAGGCGCCCAGACCGACCCGGACGCCGCTGCGGCTATCATCAAAAATATCCTGATTAAGGAAGTCGATGACCTCTGTACGCGGAACCCCGCGGTACTGGTCCGCTACCGGAATCTAAAAATCCGCAAGGTGGGGCACTGGAACGAAGGGGCTTAAGGCAGACACGGAAGCGGGGGACTTGCGGCGTACCGCAAGTCCCCGACAGTAATGCTATATATAAAGCGGACTCAGCGCCTTCAGGTACTTATTATATTCCGCATACGCCTTATTGTATGCGGCCACAGTATTACTGTCGGGCTTTATGCTTTCGGTATCGCTGATATCAACATGCTCATCGGTCAGGGCCGCTATGCCAACCGGGGTTCCCTTTTTTTTCAACGAACTACTGTTCGTCAGGCACCAGAGCGCCTGAATTGCCCCGCCCATGGCGGCGGATTCGGCGTTCACCGGCCGCTTAACGGGAATGTTCATGATATCCGCCGCCATCTGCCGCCAAATGGGACTTTTACTGCCCCCGCCGGTTATCCTGATTTCACGGGCCTTGAACCCCAGCCCCTGGAATGCCTCCAGCCCGCAGCGCATGCCAAAAATGGCGGACTCCAGCGCGGCCCGTGCAACATTTTCCCGGCTGAAGTTTGCGGCGGTGATGCCGATTATGCTGGCCCGGCCATTGGGAAGATTCGGGGTCCGTTCACCGTTAAAGAAGGGCAGAAACACGATGCCATCCGCGCCGGGCCTGGCCTTCGCCGCCAGTTCATCCAGTTCTTTTACACCCAGGTTGAAGATACGCCGGGTCTCCTCGGTAGCAACGGTGCAGTTCATCGTACACAGAAGGGGCAGGTATCCTCCGGTGGAGGAATTAAAACCCGAGAGCCCGTTTTTGGGATCTGCCAGCGGCGTTTCCGAATAGCCGTACAGGGTTCCTGAGGTACCGAGACTCATGGAGAGGAAACCGTCCCGAACCGTGCCGGTGCCGATGGCGCTCATCATATTATCCCCGCCCCCGGAGGAAACGGGGATACCCGCCGGAATCCCGAAACGTTTTGCCGCAGCGGCAGTAACAAAGCCGTTAGGCTCATCGGAATTGATAAGCGGGGGCAGCAGGCCGATGAGCTTTTCGTCAATGATGGCGCAGATCTTCTGCGACCAGGATCGGGTTTTGCCGTTAAAAACAGCCATCCCCGAAGCGTCCCCGCACTCGGCCCGGTATTCGCCGGTGAAGCGGTAGTTAAGGTAATCGTGGGGGAGCATGATGTAGCGCAGGCGGGCAAAGGCTTCACTTTTGTGCCGTTTAAGCCACAGTATCTTGGGGGCGGTAAAACCGGGCAGCATGAGGTTGCAGACCTCCGCGATCACCGCGTCATCTCCGCCGGCGGCCTCAGTAATTATGCGGCACTCTTCAGCAGTGGAAGTATCGTTCCAGAGTTTTACGTTGTACAGGGCCCTGCCGTCCGCATCCAGGGGCACAAAACCGTGCTGGTGTCCGGAAATCCCTATCGCAGCGATACTGTTTTTTTGTTCCGGGGAAAAGGCGGCAAAACATTTTTCGAGGGCCGCGTCGTACCATTCCGTTTTCTGTTCGCGGGTCCCGTCGTTTTCCGCGATAAGTTCCACCGGCTCCTGGGTTGAGGCAGTAATACTGCGGGCCTTCCAGTCGTACAGAACCACCTTGATACTTTGGGTACCCATGTCGATACCGGCAACCGTAGCTGCTTCAATCGTATTTGGCATCTTATTCCTCCATTAGGTAAAACTCATTCTTTTACGCCGCCGAGGGCTACGCCGGCTATAATGTAGCGTGAAAGCAGGAAGTAAATGACGAACAAGGGCAGCGACGTGAGGGCTAATCCAAGATATACCGAACCGTATTCGGTTTTATATATATCGCCCCGTAAGAGGCTTACCATAATCGGCATGGTGTAATGGCTCTTGTCGGTAAGCAGGATGAGGGGCGTAAACAGGTTGTTCCAGCTGCCGACAAAGGAGAAAATCGCCTGGGTCGCTATGGCGGGCTTCATGATAGGCAGAATAATCCTGTTGAAGGTCGCAAATTCTCCGGAACCGTCTATGCGGGCGGCATCCACGATTTCAAGCGACAGGGAGGCAAGAAGATACTGGCGCATAAAAAACACCATTGCGGGCGCGGCTATCGCGGGCAGTATCAGCGGCCAAAGGCTGTTTGTCCAATGAATGCGGTACATAAACTGGTAGAACCCTATACCCGCAACCTGGGCGGGAATCATCAATACACACATGATAAAGGTGAAGAAGGCGTCCCGTGCTTTCCATGTATATGCCACCAGCGCATACGCCGTGAGGGATGAAAAGTACACCGCGCAGAGGGTTGCGCCTGAGGAAACCAGGATGGAGTTCATGAAACCAACCAGGGGGTTAAAACTCTTTCCCAGCAGTATGGCCCAGTTGTTGGCAAAGTATTTTGACGGCAACAGCGATACTGCGTGCTGCTGAATTTCGAAGGTACTTCGGGTCGCGTTCATAAACATAATCCAGAAGGGCAGTATGCTTAAAACCGACAGGAATATACAAACAACATAAATAACCGTTTTGATCAGGTTGCGGGATATGGTATCGTTATGCCGGATTACCGTGCTCATGCTGCCTGCCTCCTTGCCGCCCTTATCTGCTCTTTTCTCGCCTTTTTCAGCTTCTCCGCGTCTTTATCGCGCATAACGTAGAACAGTATCGCGGACAATACCGCAATTATAAGGAACATAATCATACTCGCGGCGGCCGCCCGGTTGTACAGGTAACTTCCGCTGAAAGCCTGATTGTAAATAAATACACTGGTCGTAAGGGTGGCGTTATCGGGGCCTCCGAGGAGGAACAACCTCGGTATATCGAACATCTGTAAGCCGCCTATCATGCTTGTGATAAGGGTATAGAGCAGTATGGTCCGTAAACTGGGGAGGGTTATGCGGAAGAAGGTCTGCGTACCGGTAGCGCCGTCAATCGCCGCCGCCTCGAACAGTGCGGGATTTATGCCCAATACGCCGGCAATAAGCACGATCATGGTGCTGCCGTACCACATCCAGAACTGGATGAACGCCACAATACCCCGGGCCGTCCATTTTTGAAGCAGAAAATTCACCGGCTCGGATATAAACCCAAATTTTACGGCAAGGTAGTTGACCGGGCTCATGGGATAAGCGAACAGGGAGTTAAACAATATTGCTATGGTTGCCGCAGTGATGATGTTCGGCATGTAGAGCATAACTTTGAAAGCCCCCTGCCCTTTTACTCTGATACGCTCATTGGTAAACCATGCGGTGAGCAGTAACGCCAGTGCTATCTGCGGAATAAAATTGATTATCCAGATTGTCGCCGTATTGCGCAGGGATATCTGAAAAGAAGGATTTTGTGAAATAAGCTGAAAATTTTCAAATGGCTTGGCTAAAAAGTGAAACTCTGTTTTGCCCATACCCCGCAGGTCCGTAAAACCGATAGTTGCGGTATACAGTATGGGATATAACGAAAAAAGAAGAAACGCAAGCAGGAAGGGTATACAGAAAATATACCCATACTTTGAATAAGAGTCGCTTGTATTACGCCCCATAACCCCTCCTTTAGAGTGAAGAATAATTAACCACAAAGGACATGAAGATCTTTGTGTCCTTTGTGGTCGCTTTTCTTATCTCGTCTTTAGCGAATGTCGAGGTTGTCCGCCACCTGCTGTTTGAAGTCCGCAATGGTCTTTTCCCGGGACTTGTTACCGGCGGTATACTCCCGCACCTGTCCGCGGTAGATGTTGTTGATTGATTCATCGTACTGGGTAAGGTTCTTGCCATTGGCGAATTGTCCCGCAGGTACGAATGCTTCAAACATATTCTGTCCGCCGAGGAACTCAAGGGCGCCGTTAGACTTGCTCATCACCGTGCCGGAACCGACCGTATCCTTGGTGCCGCCGGGGCCGTTAAGGGTACCGTTGGCCCAGTAATATTGCAGTCCGGTTTCGGAGTAGTCCAGGGTAACCCAATTAATGAAATCCCTGACGCCATCTTTTACCTTGCTGTCCTTGTTGGCCAAAAGCCAGGTGCCGCCCCAGAAGAAGCCGACCGTAGGCTCGCAAACCGCCCAGTCGCCGTAGGTGCCTTCGCCGGGTTTGCTGCCCCCGGAATTGCCCGCCATGACGTAGTTGATAAGCCACGCGGGGCCGAAGAAGCCGAAGACCTTCTTTGCACCGGCATCTTTCATGTCGGCGAACCAGGCATCCTGCCAGTCCTGAGAATCGTTGTGGTAGCCGTTGTCTTTGAGCCGTTTTGAAAGATCGAGGAACTCTTCCCGTTTTGGGTCGATGTAGAACTTGCCGTCCACAATCCAGCCCTTGGCGGAGCTGTTTTCAACGGCGTGCCAAATGTCACCGTCGCTGGAAACGATGCCGTAGCCCTTTGCTTTAAGATCCGCCGCCGCCGCGAAGAATTTATCCCAGCCGGGGCCGATTTTGGTTTTAATTACCGCCGGGTCATCGGTTCCCCAGACATCTTTGGCAATGGAACGCCGGTAAATGAAGGCGCCGCCGGTTGCCTGAAAGCCGAGGCCCACCAGGTCACTGCCCCGGGAACCGATATCGATGGTATATTGGGCGATGTCCGCTTCCTTAAGGGCTTTGTTCACATCAATCCCCAAAGACGCGTAGGTCGCCGCAAAGCCTGAAGCATCCCCCTGGGTGTACTTCAACACAAAAGACGCTTCGGCGGTATAGATGTCGGGAGCGCCGCTGCCGCCGCCCGCAAGGGCCGCGTCAAGGGCCGGCTGATACGCGCCATCGGTGGTGGCGATGATCGTCGTCTTAACATCGTATTTCTGGGCAAATTCGGGGTGAAGTTCCCGGTACTTGTCGAGCATTTTGGGCACTTCGTCGGTGAAACTCCATAGATTGATAACCTGTTTGGCGCCGGTTGAACCGGACGCCCCATCAGACTTCTTGCTGCACCCGGCAAGAACCATTGCCATCAGCACGCAGCCGACAACAAACGCGGAAAAAACCCTTCTCTTCATATAATCTCCTTCTCAAACGAATATAAGATCATTGTATTTAGTCTCACTTTGTTTGTCAAATGAAAAAAGCATACTAAAGTACTAATACATTGATAGTACGCCGGCTTAGTACTTTTGTAACTATAAAAAAGCTTTGCCCTATTGTATAGTTCAACCATGAATATTTTAATAATCGGCGGGGCCGGCTACATCGGCAGCCATGTGGCCCGGGAATTTCTGGATCAGGGACACCGGGTGACGGTGTTTGATAACCTTTCAAGCGGCCTCAGACGGAATCTGTTCCCTGGGGCCCGTTTTATCCATGGGGACATCCTGGACTATGCGGGGCTCATGCGGGCCGCGTCGGGCAAGCCGGATTCCATCGTGGGTAGCGCCGGCGGCAAGGCAGACGCGCCCTTTGACGCCCTCGTTCACCTGGCGGCCGCCAAAGCCGCCGGGGAATCCATGGTGAGGCCGGAAAAGTACTCGGTCAACAATATCAGCGGGACCATGAATATCCTCAACGCGGCGGCGGAAACGGGGATCAAAAACATCGTTTTTTCCTCCAGCGCGGCGGTTTACGGGGAGCCCCAATACCTCCCCATCGACGAGAAGCACCAGACAAACCCCGAAAACTACTACGGCTTTACCAAGCTCGAAATCGAGCGGTTTCTGCACTGGTACGACAAGCTCAAGGGCATCCATTTTGCGGCCCTGCGCTACTTCAACGCGGCGGGCTACGATGTAAAGGGCCGGATCGCCGGGCTTGAGCAGAACCCCGCGAATCTCATCCCCATCATCATGGAAGCCGCCGTCGGCATACGCAGGGAAGTGCAGATTTTCGGGGACGACTACGACACCCCGGACGGTACCTGTATCCGGGACTATGTCCACGTGAGCGATCTTGCCACAGGCCACGCGGCGGCCCTGGACTACATCAGCCGCACCGGGAAGAGCCTCTCCCTTAACCTGGGAAGCGAAACCGGCAGCTCCGTCCTGGAGGTCCTCGAAACCGCCCGGAAGGTGAGCGGCAGGCCCATCCCCGCCAAAACCGTCGGCCGCCGCCCCGGTGACCCCGCCAGGCTCACCGCCTCCTCGGGGCTTGCCCATGAACTTTTGGGCTGGAAGGCGAAGTATTCCGACATGGAGACCCTGATCAAAACATCTTGGGATGTGTACAATAGACAGTGAAAGTGAAGAGGAAGAGTAAACGCAAAGAGCGCAAAGGAAGAAGAGCAAATGTACTTCAATATTCTTTGCGAACTTTGCGTAATCTTTGTGTCCTGTGCGTTTACTTTTAATTTTTTCGTATTTATGAGGTACTGGAAGTGAAAGGCAAGATTTTCAGCTTTATCGATAATAGCGTTCCCCTTCTTATTGAACTGGAAACGGAGCTCTGCAAGCGGCCCGCCATTTCCCCCGATGCCGGGGGGGAGGGTGAACTGGACAAGTGCGTGTTTCTGGAAGGGTGGCTCAAAGCCCAGGGCATCACCCAACTGGAACGGTTCGACGCCCCGGATGAGCGGGCAAAGGGCGGGGTCCGGCCAAGCCTTGCGGCAACCATTCCCGGTAAAAACGATGCCGGTCCCCGGCTGTGGATCATGAGCCATATCGACGTGGTACCGCCGGGGGAGGCGAGTCTCTGGAAAAGCGATCCCTGGACCGTGGTTCAGGCCGATGGCGGAACCCGTCCCGACGGCAGCCCCCTGGGTCCGCGCCTTATCGGCCGGGGGGCGGAGGATAACCAGCAGGGGCTCACCTCGTCGGTGCTGGCGGCCCTGTCCCTCATCAAACTGGGGATCACCCCTTCCCGCACCGTAAAACTGTTGTTCGCCGCGGATGAAGAAAACGGCAGCGCCTACGGCATCGCCTGGATTATCAAAAACAAGCCGGAGCTTTTCCGCAAGGACGACATGGTTCTGATCCCCGATGGGGGGGATCGTGAAGGGGCCGGCATCGAGATTGCCGAGAAGAACCTGGTCTGGGCGCGGTTTGTCACCCACGGGCTCCAGGCCCACGGGTCCCGGCCCGATCAGGGGGCCAACGCCCACCTTGCCGGGGCGGACCTGGCGGTGCGGCTCCATTACGGGCTTTCGGAAAAGTTTGCCGATCACGATCCCCTCTTCGAGCCCGACTATTCCACCTTCCAGCCTACAAAAAAAGAGGCCAATGTCCCCAACATCAACACCATCCCCGGCGAGGACGTGTTCTGCATGGACATGCGCATCCTCCCCCGCTACCCGGTCAAGGCCGTGCTGACAGAAATCGATCGTATCAAGACGGAGGTGGAAGCGAAGCACAAGGTTACTATCACCTACACCACACCCCAGTGCATGGAGTCGAAGCCAACTTCCGCGGACGCCCCGCTGGTAAAGCTCCTTTCCCAAAGCGCTGCGGAAGTCTACGGCGTCAAGACCAAGCCCATCGGCATAGGCGGCGGGACCGTGGGGGCCTACCTCCGCAACGAGGGCATCGATTCGGCGGTTTGGTGCCGCATCGACGACACCGCCCATCAGCCTAACGAGTACGCGATCATCGGGAATATTCTGGGGGATGCGAAGGTGATGGCGCTGCTCATGATCGATTGAGTAGTGAGTAATGCGACTGATTACTTCTATTGAGGGACTCCCTCCCGCCCTGGCCGCATCAATAAGCGCGGAGGAGCGGGCC
>BNUU01000043.1 GCA_025997595.1 Spirochaetia bacterium
TACCCTTGCCGGTGCTGCTGGGCATGATCGGCGAGATGATCGCGCCCGAGAATATGTAGGCCAGGCACTGGCCGCGGAAGGTTGAAGGGAAGGCGCGTAACATCAGGTAGGCGACGCGCTTCATAAAGCCGCATTCCACCGCAGCCACGCCGATACCGAGCGCGCCGAACATCATCCACCACGAACTCTGTCCGAACGGCGCGAAGGCCGTAGCGAAAGGAATGCATTTGGTGATAACCATCAGGCAGCACATGACGATCATGGCCTGATAGTCGCGCAGGGCTTTGGAGATGATCCACACCACCGCGCCGACCAGCAGCCCCAGCGCAAGCCAGGCTTTGGGCTTCAAAGGTTCGGGTGTTGGGAGCAGGGTGAATAGAATCGGGATAACCGCGCCCAGGATAAGTCCCACAAGCCTGCTGTTTTTCAAGAAACCGCCGGCTTTTTTTTCAGACGCCATAGAATTTTCTCTTGTCATTTCAACATACCTCCGAATTTCATGGCTGTTTAAGAAATATTTCATATTTCATTTCGCTATTAAAATCAGTCTGATTCTCCCCATTTGTGTGGTATCCAAGGATAATGCACCCTTGAATGGTGTTTTTGGAAGAAAAACCGTTAAAATAAGGTCTGAAATCTGATATATTTTCCTGTTTTGCCTCTTTATTATAATTATGCCCCTCAAAATCTGAAAAGTCAAGAAAAATTTAATATTTCATACTACATTTTTAATTTCGTACAAAAACGGGTAAAAAAGGACAGAAATGACCGCCATGGGGCGCCTTAATCAGTGCCGCCCTAGACAAAACGTATAAAAATGTGTATTTTAGTATAAATTATGTCTCAAATAATCAAAGAAAGTTTACGGGATATCGTTTATAAACAACTCCACGAAATGGTAGAAAACAGCCGTTTTTCCCCCGGTACACGTATCAACGTTGAAGAACTGGCCAGGGAAATGGGGGTCAGCCGGACGCCCCTATGGCAGGCCATAAGTAAACTTGAAAAGGAAGGTTTAATAGCCACTATCCCCAATAAGGGCGTGTTTGTGCAGGCCTTCACCCCGGAACAGCTGCTCGATCTTTATGCGGTCCGGGAACCCCTTGAATGTCTGGCCGCCGGGCTTGCGGTGCTGTATATTGATGAAGACACTGTCCGGCAAATGCGGCAAAACCTTGAGAAACAGCGGGAAGCGATATCCGCCGGGGATTTAGCCGTCTATAGCCGGATTGACAAGGATTTTCACAGAATCATATATCAACTGTCGCGTAACAGCTTTCTGATCGATATTCTGAACGATATTGACAAGAAATTACGGCCCGGGTTTATACATATTGATCCCATTTTGGAAGAATTGTACCATGACCATGTGAATATCCTGAGTGCCCTGCGGGACCGGAATGCCATGAAGGCCCAAAACGCGTTTATAATGCATAACGAGCGAAAAAGAGACCGGCTGCTGGAATTTATGGATACCGCCACCGCCCGGCTGCAAGTACCTGTCGCCGCGCCGGGCGATCAAAGCGGCCTCTGACGCTGCGTATACTAAATTCCCCGCTCGTTCTTGGCCAGCCCCTCGTAAATTTCCACATATTTTTTCGCGGAGTTCTCCCAGGAGAAATTCTGCTTCATCCCCACAAGGCGCATGGCTTCAATCTGGGGGCGGCGGTTGTACCAGGCCCAGACCGCCCAGCCTACGGTATTGTAAATAGCCTGGGGGTTCAGGTCGTCGAACATGAATCCCGTGCCGGTGCCGGCCTTCTCGTTGAAGTTTTCCACCGTGTCCGCAAGGCCCCCGGTATTGCGGACTATGGGCAGGGCGCCGTAGGCCAGGGAGTACATCTGGTTAAGGCCGCAGGGTTCGTAGCGGCTGGGCATGAGGAAGAAGTCGCTCCCCGCCTCGATCAGGTGGCTTAACTTTTCGCTGTAGCCGATGCGGGCCTTGAAGTTTGAAAGCCGGGAGGAAAGGTTCATCACTTCGTTTTCGCACCAGCTTTCCCCGGTACCCAGGATAACCATCTGCACATTCATGTCCCGGCAGATTGACCATGCCGAACCGTAGCTGGGGCCAAAAAGTTCCCCCACACCCTTTTGATCGACCATACGGGTTACCATGCCGATCACCGGCACTTCCGGTTCCGGAGGCAGGCCGAATTCCTTCTGCAGCGCCTCTTTGGCCCCGGCCTTGCCCGACATATCCTTTACCGAATAGGGCGCCGGTAAGTGGGGATCCTTTGCGGGGTTCCAGACGCCGTTGTCGATGCCGTTGAGGATACCCGAATAATCGGCGGAGCGGTAGCGCAGCACCCCATCCAGCCTGAAACCGTGGGCCTGGATTTTTGTTTCCTCCGCGTAATTGGGGGAGACCGTATTGAGCTTGTCCGCACTGTAAAGTCCCGCCTTGAGGAGGTTCATCATGTTCCAGTCCTCAAAGCCGGCATGGTAAAACACATCCCAGCCCAGGCCGGTGTAATAAAAGTTATCCTTGTTGTAGATTCCCTGGTAGCCCAGGTTGTGGATGGTCAGCACCGAACGGGTTTTGGCAAACCCGCCCTGCCGCTCCCCGAATTTGAGGTACACCGGAACCAGCGCCGAAGGCCAGTCATGGGCGTGGAGGATATCCGGGTACCAGTCGAATTTGCGGCAGAGCTGAAAGACCGCCCTGCTGAAAAAGGCAAAACGCCGGGGGTTGTCCAGGAAATCCGGTTCCGAGGGGGAGCCGTAGATCCCATCCCTGCCGAAGAATTTTTCGTGATCGATAAAGTACACCTGCACGGGATTTTTTGCCGGGGAACCCGGCAGATCCGTGGTATAGACGGCGCTCCATTCTTCGCCGGCCCCGGTGGGAACCCCCATGGCGCCCTTAAGCTGTTGCAGTTTTGAACGGTCAATCCCGTAGTACCGGGGTATGACGATGCGGACCTCATGGCCCAGTTTTGCCAGGGCAAGGGATAAAGCAGAAACAGCATCCGCAAGGCCGCCGGTCTTTGCGTAGGGAACAGCCTCGCTGGAAGCCATCAGAATTTTCATTTTGTACTCCAAATTTTGAAATTAAAAACTCGCTACCGTGGAAAGGCCGTTTTCCTTGACGATTTGAATACCCTTTTCGTGATCCTTCAGCTTGAAGATCACCACGGCCTTACCGGTCTTACCCTCAAGGGATGCATAGAGGTAATCGATATTCACATTGCTCTTCTGGAACAGTTCCATGATACGGGCAAGGCTGCCGGGGGTGTCGTCGATCTCCACCGCCGTCACATCGGTGAGCCTCGTGGTGAACCCTGCCTGGTTCAGGGCGGCAACCGCCGGATCAACCTTATCTACGATAAGCCTGAGGATGCCGAAGTCCGCCGTATCGGCAATACTGATGGCCCGGATATTGACACCTGCATTGGCCAGGGTTTTCGTCACTTCCCCCATGCGTCCGGGGTTATTTTCCAGGAATACCGATATCTGTTTAATCTCCATAAATTATTCCTCCCTCATATAGTATAGACTAGATTTTCCGCTTGTCGATGACCCGTTTGGCCTTGCCGATGGACCGCTCAATGGTTTTGGGCTCCACCAGTTTTACCTTGAGGGTAATCTGGAGCTTGGACTTCATCACACCCTCGATCCTGGCCCGCAGGGCTTCAAGGCCCCGGGTTTCATCACTGAAGAATTCCTTCTTTACCTCAACCTGGAGTTCCACATCGTCCAGATGGGATTCCCCCCGGTTGACCACGATCACGTACTGGGGCTCGGTGCCTTCGATTTCGATGAGGGCCTGCTCGATCTGGCTGGGGAATACGTTGACCCCCCGGATGATGAGCATGTCGTCGGTGCGGCCGAAGAGGCGGTGCATGCGGACCGTGGTGCGGCCGCAGGAACAGGGCTCCCGGATAAGGAAGGTGATGTCACGGGTGCGGTAGCGGAGCAGGGGAGTCCCCTCTTTGGTGATGGTGGTGAACACCAGTTCCCCCTTTTCACCGTCAGGCAGGGCCTTGCCGGTTTCGGGATCGATGATTTCGGGATAGAAAAGGTCCTCGTTGATGTGGAGGCCGTCCTGGGCTTCGCACTCGAAACTCACCCCGGGGCCGATGATCTCCGTCAGGCCGTAGATGTCGTAGGCCTTCATACCGTAGCGGGATTCGATTTCCTTCCGCATGTTTTCGCTCCAGGGCTCCGCCCCGAAGCAGCCCTTGCTGATGGGCAGCTTGTGGAGGTCGATGCCGGCGTCGGCGGCTTCTTCCGCCATGTAGAGGGCGTAGGAGGGGGTGCAGGTGAGCATGGTGGTTCCGAAGTCCTGCATCACCATGAGCTGCCGGTCGGTGTTCCCACTGGACATGGGCAGCACCTCCGCGCCGATGGTCATGGCCCCGTAATGGGCGCCGGGCCCCCCGGTAAAGAGGCCGTAGCCGTAGCAGTTCTGGACGATGTCGTTCCGGGTGCAGCCCCCCCCGGCCAATGTCCGGGCCATGGCTTCCCGCCAGATATTGATGTCGTTTTGGGTATATTCGTCCACCACGGGCTTACCGGTGGTGCCGGAACTCATGTGAACCTCCACGATCCGGTCCTTGGGGGCGGCCAGGAGGCCACGGGGGTAGTTGACCCGGAGGTCGTCCTTGGTGGTAAAGGGCAGTTTTTCGATGTCCGCAAGGCTGTGGATGTCACGGGGCTTGACCCCCAGGTCATCCATCTTCTTCCGGTAAAAGGGCACATTGGCGTAGAGGGTCTCCGTCAGGTTTTTCAGGCTCGCAAGCTGAAGCTGCTTCCGGGCCGAGGGAGCCATACATTCGTATTCGGGATTGAAAATCATAACACCTTCCTTATGATAAACGCATGGTAATTATTGCTGCCAGTCTATCATAAGGACGGTATTTATGGAATATTATTTTTAAAAAGAACCGGGAACCCGCCAGGTTTGCGGTTCCGGGGGAACGATGGATTCTTCCTTTGGTACTTTAAGCTGGGGTATCCATTCGTAGGGGACACGGTAGGCCCGGTACACCATATTGAAGACGCCCCCCAGTGCCCGTGAATAATAGGGGTTAATGTATTCCCAAACGGTTTTGTAATCCGGGGTAACCTCGAAAAGGCGGCCGTCGGACCCTTCGGTAATGAAGGTGTTGCCGTTGGGCAGCCGCTGGGCGGCGCTGATGTAGGGGCTGTAGAAGCGGTAGTTGTCCGCAAAGCCCGCCTTTTCGGCGGTGTATTCCCAGACTACTTCCAGGGTAACCGGGTTGAATTCGATGACCCGGGAATGATCCCGGTGCTTGCTGTTGATGCCGTACCGGGAAATGCCCCCCGGAGAACCGTAGCCCCCCCAGCCGCCATTGTCAAATACCAGAAGATTCCCCTCGCCGGGCAGTCCCCGGGGGATCATGTGCAGATGGTGCTGGCCGATAATCCAGCCAAGCTTTTCCAGCTCAGGGGTTTTGCCAAAGTCCGGCCCGATGCGCCATATGATTTTGCCGGATTTCTTGTCCGTTATGGCCAGAATATTGGCGTTCCGGGCGTCCCAGATAATGTTATCCGGGTGGAAACGCTGATCCCCCGCGTCGTACCATTTGTTCGGCCCCAGGGTGGAAATGCAGTTGATGTGGAGCCAGTCGCCCCTGCCGGTAGCCACGATGGAAGGGTCCCGGAAGAGCAGATTTTTTGCCGCCTCATCAAAACCCAGTTCATCGAAATGCTCGTTGGGGAGCCATTCCCAGATGATGTCCCCCTTCCAGTTCACCTCGATAATGCGGTCATCCAGCAGGGGTTTGTCGGAAATTTTCGGATTGGAAATATCCTTATGAACCAGGATCAGGGTGTTGCCGCCGTCGGTCTTTGGTGCGGAACCGGGGGCATAATAGCCGGTGGAGGAACCTTCCCGCTGATAGTCGTGGTGCTGCCGGGCCAGATGCGCCGGTTTTGTGTCGGGATCTTCTATATATTCGGTGTTATCGTATTTCCAGACTATCTTCCCGTCCCAGTCGACCTGCAGCAGATCAAGCTGATCCTGGTACCCATATTTGGGATTCCGTGTACCGGTGGAACCAAATACGCAGCCGCCGGGGAGGATCTTATTCGGAAAACCGTCCAGCCCAGCCCAGAGTTGGACCTCATTGCCCCGCATGTCGATGAGCAGGGCCCCCTTGGCGGAGGGGAATATGGTGTAGCCGTTCCAGGCTTCATCGGCACGGTATAGGGTAGTGCCGGTAGGATAAATTCTTGGATGTCCCATGATTAACGCTCCTTTATTCGCCGGAATTCAGTACGCAAAAGTTGGAAGGTCCATTGGCGGCTTCTATGGCAGCCACAAAGGGATCCTCTACCAGCTTTTCCCGGTTGGGATCGACCCCTGCCACAGAGGTTACCTTGCCGCCGGGTCCCAGGGGCGCTCCGGGTACCCGGAAACGGGAAACATTCCGGGGGGCCACACTGGTTTCTTCAGGCTTTTTAAGCTGGGGCGCCCAGTCGTAGGGGACCCGGTAGGACCGGTAGATCCAGTTTTCCCGGAGCCCGGACCGGGACTGTTTAAAATAGGGATTGATGTATTCCCAAAGGGTCTTATGATCGATGCCTACTTCCAGGATCCTGCCATTGGTCCCTTCGGTGATCAGGGTGTTGCCGTTGGGCAGCCGCTGGGCGGAACCGATGAAGGAGCTGTAGAGCTTGTAGGAATCCAGGGGATGAATGTGCCCCGCCTCGACCGGGGAATACTGCCAGGCCACCTTGAGGGTGATGGGATCAAATTCCAGCACCCGCGAATAATCCCGGCGCTGGTTGGCGGTACCGTATTTTGACACCCCGTTGGGGACGCCGTATCCGGCCCAGCCGCCGTTGTCAAAGACCAGGAAATCCCCTTCCCCGGGCAGGCCCGGGGCTATCATATGGAAATGGTGCTGGCCGATGAGCCAGCCGAAGGGGGTATCGCTGAAATCCGGGCCCAGCCGCCAAACTACCTTGCCGGTTTCCTTGCTGATGATGGCCAGGATATTGGCGTTCCGGGCGTCCCAGATAATGTTATCCGGGTGGAACCGCCGGTCCCCTCCGTCGTACCACCTGTTCGGCCCCAGGGTAGACATGCTGTTTATGGCAAGGTAGAACCCGTTGCCGCCATTGCCCAATTCCGTGCTCGGCAGACGGTAGATCGCATTTTTTGCCGCCTCATCAAAGCCCAGCTCTTCAAAATGATCCCCCGCGTTCCACTCCCAGATTATTTTGCCTTCCCAGTTTACTTCGATGATCCGGCTGTCCAAAAGGGTCTTGCCGGATATGGCCGGATCATTACGCTCCCGAACGGTCAGGATCAGGGTGTTCCCCCCGTCTGTCCGGGGCTTTGCCCCCGGTGCATAGTAGCCGGTGGAGGAACCTTCCCGCTGGTAATCGTGGTTTTGCCGGGCCGCCCAGCGGGGCGCCCTTCCCGGATCGGAAATAAATTCGTTGTGATCGAATTTCCATACGATGTTCCCGTTCCAGTCCGCCTGTACCAAATCCAGATTGTCAAAGGGGTGGGCCTGGGGGTCCCGTTCCCCGGTGTGCCCCATCACAAAACCGCCGGGAAGCAGTTTATTGGGGTCCCCCTTAATGCCCTCCCATACATGAACTTCCCTGCCGTTCATGTCGATAAGGATCGCCCCCTTGGGGGACGGAAACACCGTATAGCCGTTCCAGGCCGCCTCTTTGTCATAAATCGTTACCCCCGAGGGGTAAACCGTGGGATGTCCCATATACATACCTCCTTAACAATGATCTATATTAAAAGCCGCCCTGCCGGGGAATAGTGACCTAATGCCGTTATTTCCGGTCCACAACGCCGAATCTTCTTAATACGGTTCTGCCGAAGAGCCGTAAGAGCCGATCCGAGGTATACCCGAGGATACCCAATGTGAGGATCCCTACGAATATCCAGTCGGTTCTGAAATAGAGCCGGGAGGTATAAATGAGGTACCCGAGCCCCTCACGGGCTGCGAGCATTTCCGCGGCAACCACGGAAATAATGGCGCCCCCCAGGCCCAGCCGTATCCCGGTAAAAATATGGGGGACCGAGGCGGGGATGGTAACGGTAAAAAATATCTGCGCCGCAGTCGCGCCCTGGGACTCCGCCACATGAAGGGTGATACTGTTGATGCTCACCACCCCGACAATGGTGTTGATGACAATGGGAAAGGTGCTGGCGTATACGATGAGGGCGATCTTCGATTCCTCCCCGACTCCCAGCCACATGAGAAAGAGGGTAAGAAAACCGATGGCGGGGATGAAACGGAAAAAATTGATAAAGGGCTCGAAGATACGCCGGACGGTACCGAACTGGCCAATCAAAAGTCCCATGGGAATGGCGAGCAGCATCCCCAGGATCCAGCCGGTAAATATCCGCATAAAACTGATGCCGATGTACCGGAACAACACCCCGTTAAGGAGGATCTCCCTGCCGCCCAAAAAAGTTTGATAGGGTCCGGGGAGAAATTCAGTGGCGTTGATCGCCGCCGCAGTCTGCCAAATCAGCAGCAAGAGGCCCCAGGTGATGAATCCCTTATTCAGCAGAAACCCCCAGATATTTTTTATGTTTTTCTTCATGGCCGCTTCCTTTCCGTCCTTAAATTGAGTACTCAATATCGAAATATCCCTGGATAGTCTGAACCAGGGCCGCAGTAGTAGGGTCAGAGGTCTTCCGGTTGTAGGGGAAGGGCACATCCAGGGTTTTCATAATCCGGGCGTTCGGCGCACGGGACATGATGCTGATCTTCTGTCCCAAATACACCGCTTCCTGGATATCATGGGTAACAAAAATGATGGTCTTGCGGGTTTCCTGCCAGATTTTTATCAGCTCGTTCTGCATTAAGCGCCGGGTTTGGGCATCCAGTGCGCCGAAGGGTTCATCCATAATCAGGATCTTGGGATTATTGGCCATGCTCCGGGCAATCTGTACCCGCTGCTTCATGCCGCCGGAAAGTTCATGGGGATACTTGTTCTCGTGCCCGTCCAGGCCCACCAGGGTCGTACAGCGCCGCACAATTTTAGCCCGCTCCGTCCCGGGAACATGCCGGATCTTCAGCCCATATTCGATATTCTTCCACACCGTGATCCAGGGAAAAATGGCGGAATCCGCATTCTGAAACACCACTCCCCGCTCAAAGCCGGGCTTTTCTACCTCTTCTCCGTCGACAAATACATGACCCGCAGTTTTTTTCACGAACCCGGCAATGATATTGAGCAGCGTTGACTTGCCGCAGCCGCTCCACCCCAGAAAGATGTGAAATTCCCCGTCCTTGATATTGAGGCTGATATTGTCCAGTACGGAATTTACCCCATCATAACTTTTTGACAGCCCTTCAATCCGAATGATATTTTCATCCATACAGAACCTGCTCCCCTTGGTGACATATTAAACACATTGAAATAGTAGGTTATAGGACCAGGCAAAAAATGTCAAGCTATTTTCAAGAGCCATTGACCAATTTTCCGCCCTTTTATATCATATTAAATACCTATATATTATATGAAAAAGAGGTATACGTCATGAGCAATCTGACCAATGAACGAAAAAACGCCACCGAATACACCCGCGCGGCCAATCGGGGGTTCGCCAAAAAGCACTACCTTGATTTTGACGAAAAGTCCGACTTTGAGGACACCCGGCGGGGATTCATTGCAAAAATGGATGGCAAAATCGAGGGAAAAAACGGGGGAACCCTTTGGGATTGGGAAAGCTACCGCTTCCTTGCGGAGGAACAGAATCCCGATACGGTTAACCCCAGTCTTTGGCGGCAGGCCCGGTTAAATGCCACCCCCGGCCTCTACAAGGTGACCGATGGGGTATACCAGGTCCGGGGTTACGATATTTCAATAATTACTTTTATAGAAGGAAAAAACAGTTACCTTGTGATTGATCCCATCACCTCCGAGGAGACCGCCCGGGCCTGCCGGGAGCTCCTGTTTAAGCATATCGGGGAACGGCCCATTCAGGCGGTGGTGTATACCCACAGCCATGTGGACCATTGGGCGGGGGTTAATGGGGTTGTGAACATAGAAGATGTGCGGCAGGGTACGGTACGGATCATCGCCCCCGAGGGATTTATGGGCGCCGCGGTGAGCGAAAATATCCTCGCGGGGAACGCCATGACCCGCCGGGGGGAATACATGTTCGGCGCCTTTTTGCCCCGGGACGCCCGGGGCCAGGTGGACGGCGGCATCGGAAAAATGCTCCCCGGGGGAACCATCGGTCTTATCGCCCCCACGGATACCATCCGGGCCACCGGCGACTCCCTTACCATTGACGGGGTGGAACTGGTTTTTCAGCTTGTCCCCAATACGGAGGCTCCCGCCGAGATGAACGTCTTTCTTCCCGGTCACCGGGCTCTCCTGATGGCTGAAATTTGCAGCCGGAGCATGCATAACCTCTATACCATCCGGGGCGCCGAAGTGCGGGACGCCAAGGGCTGGGCCCATTACATCGACGAGGCCATCGAACGCTATGCCCCCCAGGCGGATGTAGTTTTTACCACCCACGGCTGGCCCGTCTGGGGGACCGAACAGGGAATCGGCTATCTTAAAAAACAGCGGGACGGGTATAAATATATCCACGACCAAACCCTGCGTCTTGCCAACCAGGGTTACACCATGCTGGAGATCGCGGAAAAAATTCAGCTCCCCAAAAGCCTGGAAAAGGAATGGGCCTTCCGGGGAACCTACGGCACCCTGCACCATAATTCCAAGGCGGTGTACAATCGCTACCTGGGGTTCTACGATGGGAACCCCGCCACCCTTTTCCAGCTTCCCCCGGAGGACGCGGGCAAAAAATACGTTGAGTTCATGGGGGGCGCGGCGGCGGTTTTGGAAAAGGCACAGGCCGCCTTTGAGAAGGGCGAGTACCGCTGGGCTGCCCAGGTGGTAAATCACCTGGTGTTTGCGGAGCCCGAAAACGAAGAGGCCCGGCTCCTCCAGGCGGACGCCCTGGAACAGCTGGGCTATCAGGCGGAATCCGCCCCCTGGCGGAATGCCTTTTTATCCGGGGCCTGGGAACTCCGCCACCACGGAGCAAAACGGGCCGGCGGGCTTAACGCCAAAGCCAATATGGCCGCCGCCATGGACATCGGCAATATCTTTGACTCCCTTGCCGTCCGCCTGGACGGCCTTAAGGCCGAGGGGAAAGAGCTGACCATCAACTTTGACTTCACCGACATCGGCCGCCAATACGTCCTCAAACTGGAAAATTCGGTGCTCAACTATTGGGAGGGCAAACAGGCGGCGGACGCGGACCTTTCGGTGACCCTTTCCAAAAAAGTGCTGATAGAACTGCTGTTGGGCAAGCTCAGGGCCGCCTGGGACGTGGTCACCCAGGGGATCAAATTTTCGGGGGACATTAAAAAACTTGCGGAACTGGCGGGTCTGCTTGACAGGGTGGAACCGGGCTTCAATATCGTTACGCCCTAGAATGTGAAGCCATGGGCCCGCCGGTATACGGCGGCGCAGCCCATGGCTTTCTTACATTAGGACTTATTTGAACTGTTCCCGTCCGGGGTATGCCGCATTCAGGGCATCCACGTTGATATATTTCTTTAAATCATAGGGATACTTGATAATCCCCTGCTCATTGGTCCAGTTGTAGAGATTTTGCAGGGTATCGAAGACCTCCTGGTCAAACTTGATGTACCGGCTGCCGGCCTGAAGATTGATAAGAACCTGCTCCACCGGGGTTCCGCTGGCTTTGTTTATGATCTCCGCGGCCCGTTGGGGGTTTTTGTCCATAAAATCCCAAATTTCCTGCATGGACTTTAAATACTTTGCCGCCGCGCTCTGGTGTTCCTTCAGGAACTGTTCCGTGGCCAATACCACGCTGACCGTGGGCGCGCCGGTCCCGGAAAGATCCGCGATGGCATGGACCCCCGGAATTTTGCTCACCGTTTCCGCAGCCCTGGCGCTGGCCCACATACCGGCGGCGGAGCCGTTTTGAACCAGGGCAACCCCTTCCATGGGGGACTCCACGGGCAGGAGTTTTACGCTGGCGGGATTAACCTTGAAATTGCTCAAAGTTTTGGAGAGCCAGTATTCCACCACGGTTCCCAGCTGGACCACCGAGGACTTGCCCGCCAGATCCGCCGGGGTCTTGAGGTCCTCACGGGCGTAGTATTTCCAGGAATCCGGGGAACTGGCCCCCAGGCCGGCGAAAATCCTCAAGGGGCTCGTAGCGGAGCCCCCCAGCCGGTTGAGCACCGCGAAATCCGCCCCAAAGCCTACGTCCATCTGGCCCAGGGTTACCGCATCGATGGTGTTGATCCCCATGGCAAAGCCGGCGGACTCAATCTTGAGGCCGTTTTTTACCCAGATCCCCTCGGATTCGCCGATGGACAGCGCGTAGTCCGTGGTGCTGTCGGTCATCACCCCCACCCGCAGGAGTTCCAGGGCCGCCGCATTGCTCCCGCCGCCCGGGGCTTTGTCCTCGGCCTTAGCCCCGGCGTAGATCTGGGCAAGGCCCAGAACCAGGGCCAATACTACAATAATACTGCGTTTCATACTTGTCTCCTTCAGTCTGTGTTTTGCATCAATTCCTATAAAACGTATGTTTATACTAGGAATTGATTACATATTGAAACTATAGGATAAATAAATATTTGTCAATAGTAGGATCTATTTTTTATGAGAATTTTTTTATTTTTTTCTTTTATTTCCTGATAAAATACATAATAATTTTATAGGTAGTTCAAAATACGGAGGCAGAAAATGCAAATTACGGATCCAAAATACGGGAATTATGTGCAAATTCTCAAAGAAGAGCTGGTGCCCGCCATGGGCTGTACCGAGCCGGCGGCGATTGCCTATGCCGCCGCCCTGGCCCGGAAGGAGCTTGGTCAGATTCCCGGCCGGGTCCTTATCGAGGTGAGCGGCAATATCGTCAAAAACGTGAAAAGCGTGGTGGTGCCGAATACCGGAGGACTTAAGGGGATTGAGGCCGCCGCCGCTGCGGGCATTATCGCCGGAAAAAGCGAAAAAAAGCTGGAAGTAATCACCGCCGTCAGCGGGGAGCAGAAAAAGGAAATCGAAGCCTACCTGAAATCCGCCCAGTTTGAGGTGCGGATGGCCGATACGGGGAGGATCTTCGACATCATCGTTACCTGCTTCTCGGGGGATTCTTCGGCAAAGGTACAAATTGCCGATTCCCATACCAATGTGGTTCTGATAGAGAAAAACGGGAAGGTCATCTATTCCGGCGGCGGGAAGGATGAGAAAAAAGAGACCGACCGCAGCCTCCTTTCGGTGGCGGACATCATTGATTTTGCGGATACCCTGCGGATCGAAGATGTCCGGGAAGCCATTGAACGGCAGATTGAGTTTAATTCGGCGATTTCCGCGGAGGGCCTCCGGGGGCATTACGGCGCCAATATCGGCCGGGTGTTGATGAAGGGCTACGGCGGCGACATCAAGGGCCGGGCAAAGGCCGCCGCCGCCGCAGGCTCCGATGCCCGGATGAGCGGCTGCGAGCTGCCGGTGATCATCCTTTCCGGGAGCGGCAACCAGGGTATGACCGCGTCCCTGCCGGTGATTGAATACGCAAAGGAACTGAAGACCGACCGGGACGGCCTGATCCGTGCCCTGGTGGTGGCGGACCTTATCACCGTACACCTTAAAACCGGCATCGGCCGACTTTCCGCCTATTGCGGGGTGGTCAGCGCCGGGGCCGGGGCCGGGGCGGGCATCGCCTATCTCCACGGGGGCCGGATGGAGGAAATTTCCCACACCATCGTTAATGCCCTGGCGATTGATTCGGGGATGGTCTGCGATGGGGCAAAGCCCTCCTGCGCCGCGAAGATTGCCACTGCGGTGGATGTGGGGATCATGGGTTATGAGATGTATAAAAACGGACAGCAGTTCTACGGCGGGGATGGTATCATCGCAAAGGGTGTGGAAAATACCATCAAAAACATTAACCGTCTCGGAAAGGAGGGA
>BNUU01000044.1 GCA_025997595.1 Spirochaetia bacterium
TAATTGAGTCCCAAAAGGGGAAACTTCTGCACTGCCGGGGCCGGGCGGCATAGACCAAACAGCCATCCCGCCAGAAAATACAATCATAACCGGCTTTTTCTTTTAAAGAAAGGCGCTCCGCCCCGCCACCGCATCCAGTTTATCGTTTACTTCCTGTATGGTTGATTTGGCGATAAGGCTCAACGGTTCCCCTTCACATAAAAAACCCCCGCCTTGATATGATCATCCAGGGTGCGGGAAAAATAGTGCCGCCCCGCCGCGGGGTCGATGAGGCGGAAGTAGAGGTAGTCGCTTTCGGCGGGGTTAAAGACCGCGTTCAGGGCAACCATGCCGGGGGAACAGATGGGGCCGGGGGGGAGACCTGCATTCATATAGGTGTTATAGGGGTCCCGAATCTCCGTATCCCGGGTGTAGATCACCTCCGGGTGAGGCCTGTTTTGGATTTCGGTGATCACATACTCCACGGTGGCGCAGGACTGGAGGGCCATGCCTATCCGCAGACGGTTATAAAAGACCCCCGCCATGAGGGGGGCCTCGTCGTCCACCCGGTACTCCCGCTCCACGATGGAGGCCAGTCTTACCCTGCGGAAAAGTTCTGCCGGGGAGAGCTGCGCCGGATGTTCCACGGGGCCGGACTCCACAGGAGCCGCCGGACTGTCGGCCCCCGGATTGTCTGTCCCGGCGGCAAATTCAAGAGCGGCGATCCGGGAAAAAAAGGTATCCGCCATGGTCTGTATCACCAGGGCGGGGGGGTAGTTCCGGGGAAAAAAATAGGTGTCGGGGAAGAGGTAGCCTTCCATGGTTTTGCCGGAGATGCGGTAACGGTCAAGGAGCTCCGGATTGGAGGCGGCTTCCCGAAAGGCATCCGCATCGCAGATACCGGCGTCCGCAAAGATACGGGCGGCTTTTTTCAGAGTGACCCCTTCGGGGATAGTGACCCGGTGCAGCATCTGTCTGCCTGAAACCAGAACGGAATAGATACTCACCTGGCTTGCGGGGAGTTCCAGCTTGTAGACGCCGGTCTTGATGTATTCCTTTTTATACCGGGAAAGGAGATGCCAAAAATATTGATTTCTGATAATCCCCGCCTCCTCAAGGCGCTTCCCCACGGAAAGGGCGCTTTCGCCGTTCCGCACTTCGATAGTTACCGAGCCGTCTTCTTCGACACGCAGGGAATCGTCCCCGGCCCCGCGGGGAGCAGCGCCGGGGGGTGAATTGACATATATCACCACGCCAATGGCAATGGCAAAGAGAACCAGCACCGAGCCAATGATGAGGCTTAAAATTTTGAAGATCCGGGGGATTGTCAGGGACATTATAACCTGATTTCCAAACCCTCCGTGGCAAGGGTCAGTTTTATTCCGCTGATATTCATCCGTTCGGTGTACCACCGGGCGGATTGCAGGATGTTATACAGCTTTCGGTCATTATAGGCAGGATCATGATGAAAGAGAACCATGTGTTTTATCCCCCAGTTGGCGGCAAAATCCACCGCCAGGCTAAAGGGGCTGTGCCCCCAGTTGTATTTTTCGATGGCCTCCCCCAGGGTGTATTGGCAGTCTATGACGATGAGGTCTGCGTCTTTGAAAAACCGGGTATTTTCTTCGTTTTTCAAAAAATCCTCCGTGGATAATTCCGTATCCGTGGCATAGATAAAACGGCGTTTGCCGTCATCAACCATAAAGGAATAGGAATCCCCGGGGTGGTTCATCTTTTTGCTGGAAACGGTCACCCCATCTAATATAACCCTATCGTCCATGAAATGGAAATTCTTTTTACAGCCCATGGAATCCATGTGCACCGGAAAATAGGGAGAAGTCATCTGTCCCTGGAGGGAGTTTTCAATGTTATTGTGGGGGGAATAAAAATCTATGGTTACCGAAGGGTCGTAGGCGGGACCAAAAAAGGGAAACCCCTGGATGTGGTCCCAATGAACATGGGAAAAAAACAGCCGGTATTGGGTTGGCCTGGGATTTTCGCGGGAGACCGCATTCCCCAATTCCCGGATACCCGAACCGGCGTCGAAGATCAGGCATTGGGGGGAATTATCAGTATCCAGATCGACGGTGACGCAGGGGGTATTCCCGCCGACGGTGCCGAAAAGCCAGGGGGGCAGAGATGAAAGAAAGCGCTCCCGGCTTGCGGGGCTTTCAATATCCGCCGGGGTAAGCCGCTCAAGAATTGCGGAAATTTTACTCCTGATTTGGGAGGGCTGCGGCGGCGCAGGCAGAGAGCCCCGGACACCCCAAAAACGGACCAGCATTTAAGTATCCGCCTTGTTATTACGGGTAATAACCGGTTCCGCCAAGCACTCTTCCAAACAGGCTTCAATCCTGGCCATGCTGTGCAATTCACCCTTCCCCATACCGGGACATCCCGATTTTGCCATTTCCCAGGCCTCCGCAGAAACCATAATTGAGTCCCAAAAGGGGAAACTTCTGCACTGCCGGGGCCGGGCGGCATAGACCAAACAGCCATCCCGCCAGAAAATACAATCATAACCGGCTTTTTCTTTTAAAGAAAGGCGCTCCGCCCCGCCCCCAAATGCAACCCAGCGGCAATAGGCTTTTATGAACTCCGCCTCACCCATTTTTTGTTCCGCAGCCAAAAGCGCAAGATCCTTGTCGGAGAGAAACACATAGCCGCTTTCATACCGGCAGCAGGCGGAACAGCGGACACATGAAAAACAAAGTCCCCCCGCATAAAAAGGCTGTTTCGGCATATAAATTTATTATTACCCAAGAAGGCGGGGCTTACAAGGGGCCCGCCGCTTAAGCTATCCTTTGTATTTTTCTTCCAATCTGCACATCCCCCAACCCAGCAGCGCGCCGGCGGCCAGGGTAATGACACAAACAAAGGTCCCTATCGTTACATAGTTATACACCACTTCCGACCACGGCGTTCCCGGTATTATCATCAGGGTTGAGGCGAGCACAATACCCAATATGAGGTGAAAAAATCCGGTATAGGCCCTTGAAAAAAGAGTATAAACTAGTTTTGATAATAAAAAAAAGCAGAGCGCGCCGCCGGCTGCTATGGGCAGCAGCACCGAAAAGTCAAATACTTTGAACGCCTCTACCATGGGCTTGTACATGCCAAGGTATACCAAAAAATTTGAGGGACTCATCCCCGGCACTAAAACACCAAGCCCGATTAATATGCCTGCCAAACCCCAGGTTCCCGGATTTTGCGGAACATTGGCGCCAAAATATAACCCGGCGCAGAGTAAAAAAACAAATCCAGCCACAAGGGAAATAACCATTATGGTGATGTGTTTTTTTCCCCGTCCCATTTTTCCGGCGTCTTTCCAGAGCTTTGGAACCGTGCCGATAATACATCCTATAAATCCCCATAATACCTGCGCCTCGTAATTCTCAAGAAAAAATGCCAGGGGATGGGACAGCAAAAACATTCCAAACAGGGCCCCAATTCCTACGGGTATAAAAAAAAGCAGGTTCTTTATAAAATTTCGGGTTATATGGGCGATAAATTCGATGATCCGTTCATAGAGTCCAAACACCGCCGCCAGGGCGCCGCCTGAAACCCCGGGCAATATGAACCCCGTTCCAATTAGGGCTCCCTTTATCAAACGAATAAGCCAGTCAATAAGCATTTTTCTTATCCTTATATATAATCAGGTTAATAATTTTTTGTCATGGATTCGAATTTCGCGTACTTTGACATAAACACCAGGTCCACGGTCCCCACGGGGCCGTTCCGCTGCTTTGCCAAAATAAGGCTCGTCTTAATCCCCTCCCCCGTGCCGGCCGGCGCCTGTTCCCCGCTTTTCTTGTCCGACTCCCGCTCCCGGTGGAGGAACATGACCACATCGGCGTCCTGTTCGATGGACCCCGAATCCCGGAGGAACGAAAGGTTGGGCTTCTCCTTTTCCGCCTCCCGGGTAAGCTGGCAGAGCACCACAATGGGGATATCCAGCTCACGGGCAAGGCTTTTTAGGGAACGGGATATTTCTGAAATCTGCTCATATCGGGGTATAAAATTATTTTCAGAACTGATAAGCCCCAGATAATCGATAAAGATGATTTCGACCTTTTGCTGGGCCCGTATACGCCGCGCCTGGGCGCGGAGATCCAAAATTTTCATGTTGGGCATATCAACAATATACAACGGGGCCTCATAAATATTTCCCGCCGCATCCATAAGAGCCTGATAATCACTTGATTTGAGAAAACCATTTCGCAGGTTATTAGACTCAATCCGCGCTTCCATAGCGATAAGCCGCTGCATCAGGGCCATTTCGGACATTTCCAGGGTGAAAAAAGCGGTGGGGATCTTACGCTTAATGGCGATATGGCTTGTCATGGTCAGGGCCAGGGCGGTTTTCCCAATCGAAGGCCGGGCGCCGATGATGATAAATTCCGAAGGGTGAAAGCCGGAGGTGTACTTTTCAAGTTCATCAAATCCCGAAGGTATACCGGTAAATTCCTTTTTTGAATTATACGCGTTTTCGATAATCTTCATTGCGCCGGGAACGATCTGCTTGGCGCTCTTGTAGGAAAAGGCCTGCCGGTTATCGCTTAAATCGAAGATCCGCTGCTGGGTTTCTTCCAGGATCATCCGGGATTCCATGGACTCGTTAAAGACCTTGGCGCTTATTTCCCCGGAAACCCGCAGCAGGGCCCGGCGCAGGGAATAGGCCTGCACCGTTTTTGCATAATATTCAATGTTGGCGCTGGAGGGCACCACACTGGTAAGGGACGACACATAGGCGGCGCCGCCGGCTTCATCCAGTTTCCCGTTCTGCCTGAGTTCCCCGGTTACGGTGAGGATATCCGCTTTGACACTCTTGTCATACACACCCAGGATGGCTTCGTATACCCGGTTATTGGCGTTTGAATAAAAATCACCGGACCGCAGGTACTGCATGGCGGCGCCGATAGCATCGGCGTCCATGAGCATGGCCCCAAGTGCCGCCCGTTCCGCCTCATCATCGTGGGGGGGGATTTTATCCTTTAGTACCGGCGCCGCCATTATTATGCTTCAAATCCTGATCGTTCACTCATTCCCGGAGGGCGGAGGAGGATTCGGCGGTGTAGAAACCGAATCCTCTTGAACCGCAGGTTCCCCCGCAGGAACATCAACAGGGGCCGCTTCGGTGTTTGTTGCTTCAGCGGGGGCCACGGCTTCTTCTGCTGCGGGCCCGGCGGTATTTTCCTCATCACGTCTGCGGCGGGCAGGGCGGTTGGGGGCGGCGGGGGCTTTGGTTTCTTCCACATGGCCCTGAACGGTGATCGTTATTTCTGCGGCGGCGCTTTCGTAGAGTTTAACCGTAACCTTGTATTTGCCCACGCTCTTGAAGCTGGTTCCCGCAAGCTCGATCCGCTTCCGTTCAATCTGATAGCCCTGTTTGGCGAATTCATCCGCTATGGTCTGGCCGGTTACCGCGCCGTACAATTTACCGTTGGCCCCGGCGGGCATGGTGATGGTAATTTCCAGCGCCTCAAGTTTTTCCTTAAGACCCGAGGCATCCTTCCGTTTCTCCGCCTTCCGGGCTTCAATCTCTTCCTTCCGGGATTCAAAAAGCTTTACCGTACTATCCGTATAGGGCAGGGCTATGCCCCGGGGAAACAAAAAATTGCGGGCATAGCCTTTGGCTACATCCTTTACATCCCCCTCTTCCCCAAGGGTTGACAGATCCTTGTTTAAAATTACCTTCATACCGAGCTCCCTTGCTGAAAATACTGTGTATTTTCAGCTTAGGAGAAAAATCGCTTCGCAATTTTTCTCCATGCATTGATTTACGGCCCTCAAAAAAGAGGACCGATTATATCAAACGGGCGAAGAACCTGATCTTCAATCAAGGCGGAACGCCGAAGCTTCCCCTCTTGACAGCGCCAGGTTCACACCGCCGGAGTAGACGGCGGCCCGTTTGGTTTCGGCGTCCGCAGGGGCGCCCAATTTTCAGCGACGCCCAGGAGGATCAAAGCCCCCAGGGCAAGCGCATTAATTCCCGGACTAAGGATCAATAAAATGATCAGCACATTAAACAACAGTCGCATAAAGGACGAAAGATTCCGTCGGGTAATATGGTACTGAATAATCCCGCCGCCCTGAGCCAGATACATCATAGCACAGATGATCAGCATATTCCATGCGGCAATCTCCAGGATGCTGCTCTTTAATACCCGGGCAAGAAGAACTCCCAGGAGCGAAAAAGACAGTACCCAGATAAGGGGCGCCGGGGTATGAAAATCCCGGATGCCCGGTTTTGGCCGTATATGGCGGATCAGCACCGCAAGGGAACAGGCAAGCTGCCGGCTGATGTAGAATATCACCATGCAGGAAGCCAGCGCGCCGCCCCGGAGGGCAACGAAGCCCATGGCTTCCATAATCCGTTCCGGAGTCAGCTGCCGCTCCAGAAAGGATTGCTGTACCGCATCGGTCCCCGCCTGGGCGATATAGAGGGAACTCAGCATTTCCGCCTGGGCCCGCAAAAAAGCCATAAACCCCGAATTACTCCGGGCAGAGGCATATATGACCCCCAAAAACAGTAAGGCCGCAGCAACAGCAGCAGCAACAAGGCGATAGGCGGTCCGCATCCTTAAAAAATCCGGCCCCGCCAGAGGAGGGGCTATGATCCAGACAAAAACCGCTGTCATCAGGGCAAAGTAAAAAACATCCAGGACAAATTCCCCAGGGATCAAACCGCCTGCAAAAGAAAAACCGAAGGAAATGAGGGCGTTAATACCCAGAGCAGCCAAAGCCGTTGCCCAGGCTGTCCGCCCGTTATAAACCGCCGCAACAAAACCCAGGGGGATCAGAAAAAAGAGGGCCAGAAAACCGCTCCGTATCAGGATAACGCTTATAAGCGCCCCCAGAACACAGGGCAGCACAGAAATACCGTAAAGCCCTCCATAGGGGGGCAGGCCTCCCACCGGGCGGCCCCCCTCGGTGGGGAGGTCCTCAGGAACGAAATCCGCCAATCAGTCGGCCACAAAGGGAAGAACCGCGATGGAACGGGCCCGTTTGATATTCAGCGCAAGGGCGCGCTGATGTTTCGCACAGGTACCGGTAATACGGCGGGGCAGTATCTTTCCCCGTTCCGTAATGAAGCGGCGCAGTACATCCGCATCTTTATAATCTATCTTGAGTTTCTGGACGCAGAATTTGCAGACCTTCTTCTTAAAAAAGACCTTGCCCTTTCCACGGCCGCCCCGGTCATCGCCGTCCCGGCCGTCCATCGGTCCATCCATTCCCCTATCCTGCCGGGGAGGGCGCTCGCGATCTTCCATATATTTTTCGTCAGACATTATAATGCTCCTAAAATTTCGTTGGATTTTCTAAAAAGGAATATCATCGGCAAAACCGTCGTCGCTTCCTTCAGCCGGACCTTCCGGGGAAGGCGGAGCCTCCTGTGAGCGGCCGGCGCCTGAGCCGGCGGCTCCGTAGGGGCCATTAGACCCGCCGCCGGAATTGCCGCCGCCGTAGGAAGCGCCTGAGCTGCCGGCCCCGCTTGATCCACCGCCGCCCAGCCCGGAGGCTCCGGGACCGCCGCCGAGGAGCTGGAGGTTTGTGGCGACAATTTCCACCTTGGAACGGTTCTGGCCGTCCTGCTCCCAGCGATCCTGGCGCAGCTCCCCGTCAACCCCCACCATTTTGCCCTTAAGCAGATACTGGTTAAGGGATTCACCCTGGCGGCCCCAGAGGACGATGTCGAAAAAATTCGCCTCGTCCACCCACTGGTCCCCGTTTTTCCGGCGGCGGTTCACCGCGATGGAGAATTTGCAGACAGCCTGCCCGTTGGCGGTGTATTTAAGCTCCGCGTCACGGGTGAGCCTTCCAATCAAAATGACATGGTTTAAATCAACAGCCATGGTACACCCCTACTCCTCCAACCGTACAAAGAGGTACTTAAGGAGATTGGTGTTGAGCTTGAATATCCGGTCCAGAACGGTTACCTTTACCGGATCAACCTTGATGGTAAAAAGTACGTATTTACCACGTGTCCTTTTTTTAATTTCATACGTGAGATCCCGATCCCCGGTTTCATCGGTTTTCTCGATCTCAGCCCCGTTTGCCGCCAGGTCGCTTAAAAGCTGTTCCCGGCCCGCTTTGTGTTGGTCCTCTTCCAATGGAAAGATAACCGTCAGTTCGTACCGACGCATGGACCCTCCTTACGGACAAAATACCTTTCACCCTTAAGGGCGAAAATCTGGTCCATCCCCAAAAATGGAATGGACAAAGAGGTTTTTATATGTTATCCAATCATGGACTTTAAGTCAATGGCTCCCGTGCCGATACTTGACATATAACTGAGCTGGTTCCAAAATCTGATATTTTGGAACTGCCTCGACTATCTTAAAATAAGGAAAAATATGAACAAGCGCATCAACTTTGAAGACAATATTTTCATCCTCAACGCCCGGACCCGGATGATCCGGGACTTGCTCCTCCTTGATACGGACCCCGAATTGTTCTTCGAAAAAACCATAGACGATATCAATTTCATTGACAATACCCTGGAAATCATTCTGAAAAATCTTATTGAGAATGAACGGCTCCTGGACAGGAATGAATCCTTTGACAGTATCTTCGATTTGGAATGGGAATTTTCCCAGGCCCTGTCGGATCTTTTCAACAATGAGGGGAATATTTCCGCCCTCCAGTTTCCGGTGCATCGGGAGAAGATCCAGGTTCTGCGAAACCGCAGCCTGGAACGGCGTAAGGTTATCGATGAAAAACGGGGCCCCGCGGAGGCCCCGACCATGGAAAATGCGGTAAGTTCCGATGAACTGAACGAACTGCTCAAGGATTTTTAAAGCTTGAGGATAACCGGGGGGACCCTGAAAGGCCGGCGGGTTGAAGTACCGGAGGGCATTATCAGGCCCAGCATGGACCGGATGCGGGAGTCGGTGTTTGCCGTGCTGGGGGATCTTTCCGGCTGCTCTTTCCTGGATGTGTTTACCGGCACGGGGATTATCGCCCTGGAAGCGGCGTCCCGGGGGGCGGATTACATTGAGGCGGTGGAAATGGACCCCATAAAACGTAAGACCCTCCTTAAAAACGCCGCCCTGTCCCCGGTGAGGATCAACTGCCATTTTATGGCGGCGGAACTCTACGTCAAACGGGCAAAACGGGACTTCGACATCATTTTTTGCGATCCCCCCTTCCCCTACCGGTTTAAGTGGGAACTGATTAGCGCCATTGCGGCCTCTCCCCTGGTTAAGGAGGGGACCCAAATCCTGCTGCACCGGCCCCGGCAGGACTACCATGATGCGCCTATCCCTTTCATTCAAAAGGAAAATGTACGGGAATACGGCCGTTCCATCGTGGATTTTTTCAGGATTACGGGAAAAACAGAAATTTATGGGCAGAAGCCCTAGCTTTTGGGCCGTTTTTTTTGACAAAGTTTCTAAAAAACGTTATGATAAAGGTATAATCGGGCCAGTGATGGACTACAAAAAGTGTTTTGAGAAATTTGAAGACCAAAATGTGTTTGTAAAAACCACAAAAGTTCCCGCTATAGACGGAAATTTGAAGGTGGCCCTGAACCGTAAGGGCAATGTCCTTTACAATTCAGGGGACATTGAGGGCGCCAAACGGATTTTTTTAACCACCGGATATTCCGACGGTCTTTCCAGGATCGGGGATTACTATAAATCGGAAGGCCGGTATCTGGATGCCCTGCGCATGTACTGGATTGCGCCGGATCATACCAAATCGGAGCCGATTATTATGCAGCTTTCAAATTTGCTTAAAGACCTTATACATGAAGAAGAAGGGGATTATCCCGATGAATGAGACGCAGGAATTGGAAAACGTGAATGGTGACCAGGAGCTCACCGAAATTTCAGATCTGTCAAAAAAAGGCTACCAGCTTCTTAAAGAAAATAAAGTTGGCGAAGCGGTAGAGTGCTTTACCCGGATACTGGGGGTTGATGAAAACAACAACTATGCCCTGGTGGGCATGGGGGACGCCTCCCGGAAACGGGGGGCCTTTCGGGAGGCGGTGACCTATTATCAGCGCTGCCTGGACTTTCATCCGGGAAACAACTACGCCCTCTTCGGCCTTGCGGACTGTTACAAGGCCCTGAACCAGTTTCACCGGGCCATCGAAATATGGGAGCAGTACCTGCTCCACGACGATAAAAACATCACCGTGCTGACCCGGGTCGCCGACGCCTACCGGAAGGTCCGGGATTTCAGGCATTCCAAGATGGTGTACCTCCGGGTGCTGGAGATGGAAGAAAAAAATCCCTATGCCATTATCGGCCTGGGGCACCTTCATTACGATTTCAAGGAATACCGGGACGCCCTTTTCTACTGGGAAAAGATGCTCCAGGAGGACCAGAAAAGCGTGGATATCCGGGTACTTACCTCCATCGGAAACTGCCACCGGAAGCTCAAAACCTTTGCGGACGGGATTATCTATTTTGAGATGGCCCTGCAGCGGGAGCCCTATAACTTCTACGCCCTCTTCGGGCTTGCGGATTGTTACCGGGGGATGAACCAGCAGGACAGCTCCCTGGAATACTGGAACCGCATCCTGGAACAGGACCCCCGGAACAAGGTGATCCTGACCCGTGCGGGGGACGCCTACCGGCACATGGGGGATTACGAAAAGGCGGTGGAATACTACGAACGGGCCCTGAACATCGAATTCGACACCTACGCGGTACTGGGGCTGGCGGTGGTGGCCAAATCTCAGGGTCGTTACCAGGAATCCAACGAGTCCCTGCGCCGGCTGATTCAGCAGGACCTCAAAAATTACCGGCTCTACATGGAACTGGCGGACTGCTATCTGCGGATGAATGAGCGCCGCCTTGCCATAGAAACCCTGGAGGAATTCCAGAAAAACGGAATCCGTAACAGCAGCGTCGTGGAAATGCTTGAAAAACTCAGAGCCTGAGAAAAAAGTCCTTGCCGGGCTTCCCTTACCTGAATTAATCGAACTGCTCGCCCCCCTCCCCGCCTTTCGTGCAAAACAGATCTTCAAGTGGATTAGCCGCGGCGCCCTTGCTTTTGGGGAGATGACCGACCTGGACAAGAATTTGCGGGAAGATCTGGACAGCCGCTTTTCAGTGCGATCCAGCAGTGTCGGCGCCCAGCTGGAAGATCCCGGCCACAACGGCAAAGCCGGTGACGGCACCGTGAAGCTTCAAATCAGCCTATACGGGGGAACCAAAATTGAGGCGGTACTCCTTTCCGACGCCGAAGAACGGAAAACCGCCTGCATTTCCACCCAGGCGGGCTGTCCCGCAGGCTGCGTTTTCTGTAAAACCGGCTCCCTGGGCTTCAGCCGCAACCTGAATTCCGCAGAAATCGTAGAGCAATTTTTGCATCTCAAAGCCCTTGCGGCGGCAGCGAATACCGATATCTCCAATATTGTGATCATGGGCATGGGGGAACCGCTCCTCAACCTGAGCGAACTCCGCCGCGCCCTGGCTTTCCTCTGTGACGCCGAAGGGCTGGGGATTTCCCGGCGGCGGATCACGGTATCCACCTGCGGCGTCATCGAAGGCATCCGGGATCTGGCGGATAAGGGCCCCCATATACGCCTCGCCTGCTCCCTCACCAGCGCCCGGCAGGAGCTGCGGAACCGCCTGATGCCCATAGGAAAGGCAAATCCCCTCCCCCTTCTAAAAAAGGCCCTGGCCGCTTACCGGCAAAAAAGCGGCCAGCGGATCACCTTGGAAGCGGTTCTTTTGGGGGGGATTAATACCACTCCGGCGGACGCCGAGGCCATGATTGATTTTGCCAGGGGCCTGGACGCCGTGATCAACCTGATCCCCTGGAACCCCGTGGAGGGCATGGGCTTCGAAGGCGAGCCATTGCGGGAGCCTTCCCGCGCCGAGGTTGAAACTTTTACGGCGATGTTGGAAAAAGGCGGCCTTAAGGTAACCCGCCGCTACCGCAAGGGGCGGGGGGTTGCGGGGGCCTGCGGGCAGCTGGGGGTTTTACCGGAGAACCCAGGACAGGGTCGCCTGAAACACCCCGATGCCAAAGCCGAGGATAGCCCCGAAAATGTCTATCCACTTTAACTGGTTGGCCATCACGTCAAGGACTATCCCTTCCACTTTGAGCATGTCCAGGGAATCGATCCGCTCGGAGACCAGGGTCTGCACGTTGATGGAAGTAAGGGCCGCTTCGACCTGATCCTTGGCGATTGCCAGCAGTTTATCCGTAAGGACTGCGGGATCCCCAAGGCCCAAGGTTTCCAGGACTTCCTTCACTTTCATGTCCGCATGGGAGCGGGCCATGCCGCTTACGAAACGGGCCAGGGTTTGGGCGGTATTTTCATCCGCAAGGGCATTCTTAAGGGCGTCCGACCCAAAGGCGATAAGCCGGTCCCGGATGGTATCATCCCGGAAAAGTTCTTCAAGCTGATGAATAAGATCATCGATGATCTCGGGCATTTTGTCGCTCAAGGTCCGGTCGTACTGACCGGCGGAAACAAAAAAACGCTGGAACACGTTGAGTTTGAGGAGGGCGCTGGAAAGGAAGATCCGGCCCTGGATTTCCAGTTCGCTGTGGATGTCGCTTCGCTTAAGAAAACGGATAACACGATCCGCAGCCTGGGGGAAGCTCTTTTTTGCCGCCGGAGCAAGCTCTGCGCTAAAGTTTTCCGAATGGGATGAAAGATAATGTACGATGATCCCTTCCAGGCGCCGTCCCAAGGTTTCTTGAAACCCGGTTTCTTGAAGCCCTTCTTCCCGGTCACCGGCTTCCAAAGATCCGGCGCCCGGACTGAAAAAACTTTTAATGGCCGTTTTTTCCGTATACTCTGCAATCCGCTTGCTTAGGGTTTTCCGGACATCTTCCCGCCCAAG
>BNUU01000045.1 GCA_025997595.1 Spirochaetia bacterium
AGAAGATGGCACAAGAGTTAAGACGGGGTAAATTTTTTTTTGAAGTGGAAGGTGAGAAAAGAAAATAAAAGGGGGGAAAGAGATTATAGCGAGGTGCCTTCCGAATATAAAAAGCCCCCCCCCCCCCCCCCCCCGTTTATTTGCGTTAATGTAAGCTTTTATCCAACATACCATTTATTTTCTCATCCCGGGGGCTTTGATGCGCCATGAAGCCGCACAAATCCTCCGCCGTATGCTGCCTTATATCCTTACTGCTCTCATTTCCGCTTTACTCACAGGAACCGCCTTCCATCTACGACAATCTGGACAAACTGGAGAGCTTGCTGCTCGATACGCTCTCCAACAGCGAAACGCAGAGCAGACACTTGGAAGACTTGAACAGGACCTTGGCAGAGAACGAACAAATACTGCGCGGGCGCGAACAATTATTGACGGACTTACGGGCACAACTGACCGCAATGTCAGAAACCTTTCAGAAGCAATCGGACTTATCCGCGAAATACGGGCGCAGCTCAAGGTTTTGGAAGACCTTTACGCTGATAGGGATACCGGTGACGGCGGTGATTAGCGCGGGAGTAGCGGCGGCGGTGATGTTGAGCGTCAGGTAGGACAGGGATTTCCGGCTCTCGATATGAGGGCTTTTAAGTAAAAGCCGTAACGGGCTTAAAACGTAAAGGAGATTTCTTATGAACAGGAAATCAGTTTTTTCAAAAGCGGCTTTTGCTGGCATGCTGGCCGGTATGCTGGCCTTGTGTTTGGTGTTCACCGCCTGCTCGCCCGATGGCGGTGGAGGTTCCGGCGGCGGTGATGCCGTTGTTACCGACTTTGACCTGACCACTCTGGTAACGGCCCCGGTTTCCGGTGCAACGCCCCAGTCAACATTTGCCGGAAATGCCCAATATACCGGAACCATTGCCTGGGAAGACAGCGCCGGTACGGCTCATACCGGCGCTTTTGCCAGCTCAACGGTATACACGGCCGTTGTTACCCTGACGGCAAAAAGCGGCTATACCTTTACCGGCGCCGCGACGAACAGCTTTACGCACTCAGGCGCCGATGGATGGCCAATCTATGTGGCCAGTAGCGGCACGGTATTCATCATCTTCCCGGCAAGCTCTGGCTCCGACCTGAAAGTAAAGTTCAGTGTAAGCACGGCGGCTGATGCCTTTACCGCTGTGCACACGGCGATTCAAGATGGCACCTATCTCACCAAAATCGCCCTTGGCGACTATATTGACCTGGATTCATTGACCATCACGGGGTCTGATACGATAACCGATAAGGATTTAGGTTCTCCCGGTGAATGGGACTATCATGGCCGACTTCTGCGCCTTATTGTAGTAGGCATCAATTCATTTAAGCGCGATGGCACCGGCGAGCCTGGTACGGTGAATGCGAATAATCCCAGCGGCGGCCCCGACCATGTGGTGTTCCAGTTCCAGAATATTCCGGTTAAGCACGATATGAACGCCACTGATACCAACGTAGGCGGCTATCTGGGAAGCGCTATGCGGACGTATATTACGGGAGACTTCCTGACGGGCCTGCAAACCACCACGGGTCTTACCAATGATATGCTCTGGGCTCCCGCGCGTAAGGTGTCACAGGGTGGTGATCCTGAAGCCGGGACGGACACGATTACTACGGATACGCTCTGGCTCCCCACCGTATGGGAGATGTTCGGCAGCAATGGACTCGTTTCCTCACCGACGTCTGAGACAGTAACGAATCAGGCGCGGCTTGAATACTACGCGACAGGTGCCTTCCTAAAATATGACAGTAGCGACAATTGTTCTTCTTACTGGCTTGCTTCGCCCAAATATTGGTCTGCGGACGAATTCGCTTATGTCGGCATCGATGGTTATTTCTACGACCTCATTGCGAGTGAAGTGACTGGCTGCGCCCCCGCTTTCTGTGTCAAATAGCGCGTAAGCGGTATTTGACACGAACATCGCGAACCGCAGACCTATGGTATGCGGTCTGACGGTTCGATAAATCCCGCCCCCCTGTGGGGCGGGTTACCGGGGATACCATAAGGCTCATTGTCGTGTGCCGTTCTTTGAACAGGGAGTATTTTTATGAAAATCGAATTTGATAGAGAAGAATTTTCGCCGCAAGACAGAGCCACAGTATGCAAAAAGCTGGGTGTTGCGGATGCAACATTAAATGATACATTGTTCAAAATAGCTAATGCCGCGTTTCATGAATATAAAACAATGATTCTGGAACATGGCATACCGGCTACTATTTCAGAGTTACGGGAAGAACGGCTGGCTCATTTGATACGGCATTATTTTGAGAGGATTCCCCATGAATCGGAAATACGCCCATTATTTCAACTTAGTGCGTCATCCTGCAGAACGCTGCTGAGAAACACTATCTCAAAAAACGAGATGCTGTTTGAAGATATTTTGAATGCGAAGATTCAATCTATTCTGGATGCTGCGGTTAAAGCGAAAAACAACTTCAGACTGGAAATTCAATCCGATCTAATAGTACAAATGTTTAACAATAAAATAACTGAAAAAAAGCCCGGCCTCCAAAAAATACAACTACTGGGGGGAACCGCCGCGATGTATGAATGTGCGGCGGACACTATGATATTTTTAAAAAAGGAATATCCACATGTATAGTGATATTTTAAATAGTTTAAGCCTTGTGTATATTTTTATATTTGCATTGGCCCCGGTAATTTCTATGCAACTCGATAGGCTTGAAAAAAAGATGGAAACACTGACGGATGCTCAATCCGAGGAACAAAAAAGATTCATCGGTGAAAAGCGGCTTTTATCGTGGTTAGTTTGTTTTCCCTATACTCTGCTTAACTTGATTGTGTTATGGCTGTGCGGACCGTCATTATACGGCATCCTTGCGGTCAGCCGGCTCAATTTTATTGAGTTTGATGTCTCTATGTCTCTTTTCTGTGTTATTTGGGTACTGTGTCTTATCAATACTGTATACGCGTGGATATTGTTTGTGCGCTTACTAAAAATAAAAATTTGGAAGCGCAGGGGCGCCTGACACAACATCATAAGGATTTTTAACCACAAGCCGCCTACAGGCGGCACCTTACGGACAAAAGGAAAGAAATCAAAGCAAAAGTCCGTGCTCTCCCCCGCGCAAGCGGGTTCTTGTGTAGTCAGTGGTTTCTTTTTTCTTAAGTTTATGATGTTATGCCTGACACCAAATTTGCCTGGTGTCCTTTCCTTGGTATAACACTGTATATGGGGTGTCCGGTGACGCCGGATACCCCCATTTAGCTTAGGGGGCGGGTAAAAGTCCGGGCCGGGCATAGAGGCGCCGGGTAAAATCATCGTAATCAACAAGCCCCTTGATATTTTCCTGAATATAATATGCCCCGGTCTCTTTCCATTCGCCCACACGGGGAGAAAGCCCCGCCTTTACCGGATTTTGGTCAATATAATTCATGACGTATAGATAATCACGTAAATCTTTTATGGGCCGTTCAAAAACCCGAATCTTATCAATCGTCCGGGACGTAACATGGTACGCCGCTCCCTCAATGTATTCACGCTTTTTCCACATACCCTTCTCCTTTGGTGCCTGACACCGTGTGTGTTGCCCATCGGTGTTCCTGCCGGGTATAATGGGATATGCGGATAACCAATACTAAACTTGCGTTGAGTATTTTTATAGGCTTATTCCTTGTCCCCTTTGTTTTTGCGGAAGAGCCGGGGGCTTTGCCGGGCGCCGACGGCCTTTTGGATACCCTCCTGGAATCCGCAGTCCCGGCTGAGGAGGAAGCCGATGATGAGGATTTTGATGAGGATCTCATCCTGAACATGGATGGGCCTGAAGTGACGGTCTATTATAATGAAAGAAACGAAGCGGATTATGTGGAAGTACGGACGGCGGAAAAAATAGAAGAATACCATTATCTGAACCATATCAAGTACTCGGACCTTATCTTTGTCCTCAGCGACCTGCTCCGCAGAATCACCCGGGAGGGCTACCAATGGTCCACCGCCCCGGCGATTTCCTACGAAAAGAGCGAAGAGGTGGTGCTCCTGTACCGCAGGGATCTGGTGAACGACATGGTGTATGGTATTGTACAGTTCCCCGATTTCAAGGTTTGGCTCAGCGGTATCCGGGAACGGGACGCGGAACACCGGTTCAACGCCGGAAATGGCCGGGACATGATGAGCCTGGTGTTTTCATTTGCCTCTTGCCTGGCCCAGGCGGAGCAGGCCCTGGGGATCAACCAGCTTGAGTATACGATGAAGTTTTTTAAACAGGACTGACGCCGCCATCTATACCATTGGCGCCGCCACCCCTGCCACCGGTCCCCTTGCGAAACCGGAGGAGCATAAACACACAAATTCCCAGGAGCGCCGGGAACAGAATCGCCGTAAGGAGCCCCCGGTTAAAGGTAAAATGGTTCATGATCAGGCCCACCAGGCCGGGGCCGGCGGCGCAGCCCACATCTCCCGCCAGGGCCAGCAGGGCAAAAACGGCGGTGCCCCCCAGGGGGAAAAACCGGGACGCCAGACTAAAGGTTCCGGGCCACATCACCCCTACGGTCATGCCGCAGAGGGCGCAGCCCAGCAGGGACAGGACGGGGGTGGGGGCAAAAACGGCAAGCAGGTAACAAAGTATACAAAAAACACCGGAAAGCAGCAGCGCCTGCTCGATTTTAACACGGGAACCCCGGAGGGCGAAGATTGTCCGGGCGATCCCCATGAGGACTGCGAACGCGCAGGGGCCCAGGAGATCCCCCATGGTTTTAGAAACCCCCAGGCCCGCCTCGGCAAAGAAAGAAGCCCATTGGGACATGGCCTGTTCCGAAGCCCCGGAGCATATCATCACCAGAAAAAAAAGCCAAAAAATCTTTTTGCTGAAAAGGGTCTTCAGGGGCAGTACCGCGGAGGAATCCTCCACGAGGGGCCGCAGGGGAACCCGCATAAAAAAGAAACAATTTATAAACGGAACAGCGGCCCAAAGCAGGGGCAGGTAGCGCCACTTTCCGACGCCGGCCAGGGTAAAATAAAGGGTCGATAGAATCACTACCAGTACATAACCCCAGCAGTAAAACGAATGGAGCAGACTCATTGCCGAGCTTTTCCGGTCCCCGGGCAGGGCTTCCACAATGGGGCTGACGATCACTTCCAGAAGCCCGCCGCCTATGGCATTGATCATCACCGCGGCAAGCAGCCCCCCATAGGGACCGGGGGTCAGGTAGGGAAATATGCCCATTCCCAGCAGACCGATGGTACAGCATACATGGGCCGCGACTGCCGCCGCCCTATAGCCGATGCGATCCACGAAACGAACCGCAAGAAGATCCACGGTCAGTTGAATACCGAAGTTTATCGTGATGAGCAGGGCCAGGCTGGGAAGGGAGACGGCGAATTCCCGGTGAAAGGTAACAAAAAGCAGGGGGCCCAGATTATTGACAATGGCTTGGCACACATAACCCATGCAGCTGGCTATCAGGGTATGGCGATACGTTAATGTTCCGGTCATGATTATTTCATCTTACTTATCATTCTTATAAATACTCAAGCCCAGGCAGCCGACGGAGGATCTGAACAGCCGGAAAGCCGGTTAAAAGACCCTTTTATAATAAAAGGCTTTGCCGCTATACTTAAAAACAATGGAACAAAATGTTATACACCAAGCTGATCCGATTGATCCAACCGACCGGATCGGGACCGCACGGGTTGGCAAACTGCTGCTGGACTTTTCCATCCCCGCGATTATCGGGATGATGGTGAACGCGCTCTACAATATCGTGGACCGCATCTACGTTGGGCAGGGAGTTGATCCCCTGGGGATTGCGGGGATAACCATCGCCATGCCCCTGATGATCATCCTGCAGGCATCGTCCATGCTGATCGGGGTGGGGGCCAATTCACTGTTCTCAATTCGGCTGGGGGAAGGCCGCCGGGATGTGGTTGAAAAAATCATGGGTCATGCCTTTGCGCTGCTCTTTATCATTCCCGGCATCGTAGTAACACTGTTACTGATTTTTACGGACAGGCTTCTTCTTGATGCGCTGGGTACGAGCGAGGCGGTTTTTCCCTATGCCAAAACATATCTGCGGATAATCCTCTACGGCGGAATTTTCAGCGCCATGGGGCCGGGGATCAATCACTTCATCAGATCCGACGGGCACCCCCGGACATCCATGCTGACCCAAATTCTCGGCGCAGGGATCAACATCATTCTGGACCCCATCTTTATTTTCGGTTTTGGCTGGGGCATTGCGGGGGCCGCCTGGGCGACGATTATTTCGCAGTTTATTTCCTTTGTGTGGGTCATGTACTATTTCAATTCCCGGCATACCAGGCTCCGTTTCCGCATTCGGGACATGAAGCTGGAACTAAATCTTGCCTTAAAAATTATAACCATCGGTTTTGCGCCCTTCGCCATGCAGCTTGCCATCGGGCTGGTCAATATTATTCTGAACCGGGCGCTGTTCCGGTACGGCGGGGATGTGGCGGTGTCCGCCATGGGAATTGTGTACAGCATTATGGTAATGATCTTTATGCCCCTCCAGGGACTGAACCAGGGGGTGCAGCCCATCATCGGCTACAACTACGGGGCGAAAAAATACGACCGTGTGCTGCGGGCCTATAAACTGGCGGTTGTTTCAGGAACCATTTTTGTAGCGATGGGCTTTCTGGTGGTGCAGCTTTTCCCTCGTCTTTTTATCGCCGTATTCCGCAATGAGCAGGGGCCGCTTATGGAAATGGGGAGCCGTGCATTGCGTATCTGTACGATATTTCTGCCCTTCCTTGCGTTCCAGATCATCTCCTCCAATTATTTCCAGGCCATAGGAAAGCCCGTGCAGGGAACAATTTTGAGTTTGTCCCGGCAGATACTTTTTTACATCCCCCTATTGTTGATCCTGCCCCGTATATTCGGCATCTACGGCGTCTATTCCGCCATGCCCGCCGCGGACAGCCTGTCGATCATACTTTCGGCGATTGTTATGATCCGGGAAATAAAACGGCTTAAAGCATTGGAAAAACAAAACAGTAATACTAATGACAGTGTTACTGTTTAAGGAGTAGTGTCCATCCTACAGACTTACTTCCACCGCCGCGCTCTTATGCCCGGTTAATGCCTCGGTACGGGCATCCGGCTGGCCGAAGCCTGCGTAGAAACTGTAACGCTTGCCCCCGGACACGCGGCTGCCTGAGTCGTCCACCACCGTAAAGGCCCGGCCCGATACGGCAAGCTCAAGCTCACGGCTTTCACCGGCGGCGAGGCTTATGCGGCGGAACGCACAGAGGCTGGGATTCGGCGGGGCAAAGGGGCTGTCGAGGGGCTTAACATACACCTGCAGCACATCCCGGACCGCAGTTTTACTGTTGTTCTTAACTTTGATCCGCAGTTTCGCGCCGCTTTCCGCCGAGGCATTTCCGGCAAGGGCCACGGATTCGGCATATACATCGCCGTAGACCAGGCCGTAGCCAAAGGGGTACAGCGGCTCCCCCTGATAGTAACGGTAGGTGCGTCCCCGCATGGCGTAGTCCTCGAAGGGGGGAAGGTCCTCGGTGCTGCGGTAGAAGGTTACCGGCAGTTTGCCCGAGGGAGATACTTCACCAAAGAGGATGCGCGCCGCAGCGAGCCCGCCCTGGGCGCCGGGATACCAGAGGTTGAGGATGCCCTTGCAGTGGGCGTCCGCGTACTGGAGGTCCATGGAGCTTCCCGAGAGGAGGCAGAGCACCACGGGCTTCCCGGTGCCGCAGACCGCTTCCAGCAGTTTGCGCTGCGGGGCGGGCAGCAGGAGGTCCTTCTTGTCCCCGGATGCGTAGGCGTTGCTGGCGTCACCTTCCTCCCCTTCGAGAGTTTCATCCAGGCCCAGACAGAGGATCACCACATCGCTGTGTTCCACAGCGCTAAGGGCTTCGGCAAGACGATCATCAGGCCGTGCCAGGTTTTCTATCTTGTCCTTCTGAATATGGCACCCCTCGGAATAGTTTATCCGCACGGTACTTCCCGCCAGCTCGCGGATACCCTCAAGGACGGTGATGTACCGGGAGGGGGTTCCGTAGTAGTTGCCTTTCAGGGCAATGCGGCTGTCGGCGTTGGGGCCGATAACAGCAATACTGCGCAGGGTTTCTTTTTTCAGGGGGAGGATGCCGTCGTTCTTCAGTAATACTATTCCCTGTTCCGCCGCCTTAAGCGCCAGTGCGTTATGGGCGGGGCTGTCATTTTCTTCGTAGGGGATTTTGTCGAATTCACTTCCGTCAAAGAGGCCCAGTTTGTAGCGGGTGGTAAAGAGCCGGACCGCTGATTCGGCGATCTGCTCCGCGGTTACCAGTTTGTGTTTGTAGGAATCCATGAGCTGGGCGTATACGCAGCCGCAGTTCACATCGCAGCCGGCCTTGAGGGCCAGGGCGGCGGATTCCCTGGCGGAATTGGTTACATGGTGGTGCTCGTGGAAGTCCCGGATCGCCCAGCAGTCGGAAACGACGTGGCCCTTGAACTTCCATTTGCCCCGGAGAATCTGCCGCAGCAGTAATTCTGATCCGCAGCAGGGTTCCCCCTGGGTCCGGTTATAGGCGCCCATCACCGCTTCCACATCCGCCTCGGTTACGCAGGCTTCAAAGGCGGGGAGGTAGGTTTCCCAAAGGTCCTTTTCGCTTACCCGGGCGTCAAACTTGTGGCGCAATGCCTCCGGGCCGGAGTGGACCGCGAAATGCTTGGCGCAGGCCGCGGACTTGAGCACGTCCCCGTCACCCTGGAGGCCCTTGATAAAGGCTACACCCAGGCGGCTGGTCAAATAGGGATCCTCACCGTAGGTTTCGTGTCCCCGGCCCCAGCGGGGGTCCCGGAAAATATTCACATTGGGAGACCAAAAGGTGAGGCCCTTGTAAATGCCCCGGTCACCCCGGGCGCTGTTGGCGTTGTACTTCGCCCGGCCCTCGGTGGCGATAACATCGGCGATTTCGTGGAGCAGATCCGGATCGAACATGGCCGCCAGGCCAATCGCCTGGGGAAAACTCGTGGCAACCCCCGCGCGGGCCACGCCGTGGAGGGCTTCGTTCCACCAATTGTATTCAGGCACATTAAGGCGCAGAATCGCCGGGGCGTCAAAAAGAAGCTGCGCCGCCTGTTCCTCCACCGTCATTTTGGCTACAAGGTTTTTAGCCTTCTCCGTGTAATTCTGCCGTTTTTCTTCGGTCATGTTCGATCCTCCTTAAACGGAAAAAAACGATACAAGAAATGTTGGACATAATTTATGATTTTGTCAATCTGTGGCGGCCTCGGGTAAATTCGCCCCTTGCATTTATCGGTATGGTAATATATGATACTACTATAATAGGTACCGTATGGTAATCTGTCTGCTGCTCTGCCCAAATGCCTGATTTTCAGAGGGCGGTGCGGTAATACATCAAGGTAAGGAGAAAAAAACATGTACACAGTTGAAGAATTTGCGAAACGCCTGGATTTGGCATACCTGGCGCCTGATTTGCAGCGGGCGAATATCATTGAGGCATGTACTATCGCCAAAAAGTACAAGGTTGCAAACGTAAACGTAAACTCCTGCTGGGCGGCCTTGGTCAAGGAGGAACTTGCGGGTTCCGGCGTAGGGCCGAGCGCCGTAATAGGCTTTCCCTATGGGACTGCGATTTCAAGGGCAAAGTACCTTGAGCTGGAAGAAATGGTAAAACTCGGCTGCAAGGCCTGTGACATGGTGATAAACGTGGGCGCCTTCAAGGACAAAAACTATGCCCTGGTGGAAGAAGAGATTCGGCAATTCGTGAAAATTTGCGGGAAAGAATGCGCCACCAAGCTGATCTTTGAGGTTGGTTTCCTGACCGATGAAGAAATAGCGACCCTTACGAAGATGAGCTGTTCCCTGGGGATCAATTATGTAAAGACGGCCACGGGCAGCCAGGCGTTTCCGGACCTGCGTCAGGTGCGGGTAATGAAGGATAACCTTTCCGGAGACACCAAGATCAAGGTATCCGGCGTACCCCGTACCTTTACCTTACCCGCCGTTCTGTTCATGTTTGAGAAGCTGGACGTGAGACTTGTCGGCACGAGAAGCGCCGGGGCCCTGGTTGAGGCATACAAAGGCTACCTTACGGACTACAAATAACGACTACGAATAACAAAGGAGAAACGATAAAATGCAGAGGGTAAATTATTCCATTGCGGCCCTGTTGGGGGACGGTATAAGTTTTGTGTCGGGGGATGAGGCATATGCGCGGCGCGCCTTCGGGCATCCCATCCCGTTTGAAGAGTTTGCGTTCCTGTCAAAGGCCGTAAAACGCGTCGGCGTAAGCAAACGCTTCCGCCATGCGGTGGACCTTTTCAAAACCCCGGAGGGGGAGACCCCTGCCGGTTTTAGCGTGGATTACAGCCTGCGGGACGGCGGGCTGCTCGAAATCGATCTTGTGCGGAATATTTCTTACGGCAAGAACGGCGTAAAGCGCCCGACCAAATTTC
>BNUU01000046.1 GCA_025997595.1 Spirochaetia bacterium
GGTATGTTCTCTCGGCGCGTGTTGCGAAGTGCGCCCTTCCCGGCCTTTTCCATAGCCCAAAGCCCAAATGCCCCAAAAACTACTTCTTTTCTAATTTTTCCCTTCCGTAAATACTTAATCTCGCTTGAGCAACTTGCAAAACATATACCATAAACGCGTTAACATACATGGTTTTGCAACGCCCTCAGTATTACTATTACTGATTCATTTACCTTTTAATTCAGGTTTTCTTTTATTCAGAAAAAATTTTGCCGCTTCTCCGGCGTATTTTGTCTGGAGCATTATACTCTGTGTGTAAGCCTCCAGAATGAAAAATTCCAACTCAAGTTTAAACCTTCATTTCCCCCCATTGGATCTCAATTATTATCCTGAAATACTCCCCTGTCAAGAAAAAAATAACCGTGCCCTTAAAATATTTTTTTATAACAGAATCAGTACCAATTTTGGTTATTTCACAATTAACCAGGTAAATATTAATACACCTAGTTAAAAACATAATTAATCGGGTAAATACAAATACACTTAGTTAAAAAAATAATTAACCAGGTAAATGTCTAATAGAACTAAATAAGTATTAAATATTATTCCAATATTTTTGTGGGGAGTTTCGCATAACGTGAAAAGTTTACGACATTTTTAGGGGTTTTTGCGCAGGCCAAGCCTGCTACTGCGGCGCAGCGTAACTGTATATTATGCGAAGTGCCCTTGCTTTCAATTTATGCCATCCTGAATATAAACGGTAAAACAAATACAACACAAAATGCCCAGAAAAAATATACGGGCAAATATGCCATATTGAGTTCTATCTTGTGCTTTGTTTTTAAATATACCATATATAATAAATGTCCCAGCATTGTAATATTGGTTCCAAGAAGCGTTATTTTATTTGCGGTTATACCATATTTATTTAGCCTATATATAACCGCTGATATGGTAACAACATCTAAAATTATTGTAATTATTGGCAAAAAGCAAGAACAAATATTGATAATTTTATTATGTATGCCGTTAATACTTGTAAATATCAAGACGCAAATAACAATGACCATCATAATATTATATACAATAAATATATCCCTATCTTCATATGGTTTTGTTTCGGTAAATACAGATATTGTTCCAAAAACAATAAGAGAAACAAAAATTAAAGGCAAAAATATATTCGCAATTATTACTGACAATTTAACCCTGTTGATGCTTTCAATAACCAATAATGAAACAAATGGGGAAGCAGCAAGTCCTAAGGTCATAATATTTTCATAATAAAAATCATCCGCATTTATTTTTATAGCGTTGAACAATGCCAATGATAATCCAACAATAATACCACCGCCTATTATAAACATTGTTGACCAAATTATTGTTTCACCGGTTTTTTCAATAAAAACAGTAAATTGCAATTTCTTAATATTGCAATTTGACTCGGCAAATAAAATAAAAAACCACAATAATACAAACGAAAAATAAAATGCGTTGCTCAATGATTGTGATAGATGATTATTGGGTAATAACACGGAATAAATATATATAACAATGCTCGGTAAAATACCCAATACAATATTTTTAACATTTATTGAACCAAACAAAAAGAATAAAGATAATGTAATGGAAAACATTACCGGTATTGATTTTATCAGGTAATTATTGTCATGAAAGAAATCTGCAAACATAAGTCGTATTGGAATCCAGGAAAAAATAATTAAAAAAGCAGTAAAAACATATTTTTTTGCATTATCCTTTTTGTCCAATGATTTATAAAACAAACGTACATACCAATATTCTATAATTAAATTTGATTCTTCTTCATACATGGACTTAATGATTTCAGCAAACCCTTTTTTATTGGATTGATACAGAATCTCCAAATTTCTTGGAGCATTCATATTTTCCGTTATTATTTCTTTGGTTATTTCCATTTCAAATCTCCATTATAGTATTTTATAGAATATTCTGAGAATAATGTCAATGGCATTGCACATAGCGTATATTATGCGATGGAAATACGGGCGCTGTAGGCGCTTACAAATATCTCCTACTTTTTCGTACAAAATATTATTATATGCGTACCCCTTGACGGTGTTTGCTAAAATACATATAATAAACACATGATTGAGAAAGGAAAAGGTGGGGCTAATACCCTAACAGGGCTAAATTTTGAGAAAAAAGTCGATTTTTTAGACCTTTTAAAGGGCATAAAAGGCTATGCTATAAGAAAATCCGCCCAAAAAGCCGGTTCAGAGGTATATTTTAACAAGACCTTGGTTGCCCGTTGTTTTAAAAAGCACGATTTTTATAAATTCCTTGAAGAAAACAATATTGACTGGACAAAGCTCGTTTCTAAAAAGCTTCTTCCCGATGATGCTTTACTGGTTATTGTGCGTGAAACTTTATTCATTATCGAAGTAAAATATCAGCAAGGAGCTGGTTCTGTAGATGAAAAGATACAGACCTGTGATTTTAAAAGAAAACAATACTTAAAATTGGTCAAATCGCTTGACTTAAAAGTTGAGTACGTTTATGTCTTGAACGACTGGTTTAAACAACCAGGATATAAAGATGTATTGGATTATATTGACTCGGTAAATTGCCATTATAAATTTAATGAATTGCCTTTAGCCTGGCTTGGATTACCGAATGAGGGGAAATAATGACGGCGCAACAACATCTTGATTTTGTAGAAAAAACATTAAATCCTAACAGTTTTTTTTCAAAGTTAATTTCAAACCATCTACATGAATATCAACCATATTATAATACGGAAAAGTCTGCTATTTATAATGAGGATTGTTTAACAATTCTTAAAGCACTACCTGAAAATAGCATAAATATGATTTTTGCAGATCCCCCTTATTTCCTTTCTAATAATGGTTTTACCTGTCAAGGTGGAAAAATGGTATCGGTAAATAAGGGCAAATGGGATAAGAGTAAGGGTTTTGAGAATGATCTGGAATTTCATGATTTGTGGATTTCAGAATGTAAACGGGTCTTGAAACCAGAGGGAACAATATGGATCAGTGGTACCTATCATAGTATATATTCTTGTGGTTATGTATTACAGAAAAATGGTTTTCATATGTTAAATGATATTTGTTGGTTTAAGCCAAATGCTTCGCCAAATTTAAGTTGCCGTTTTTTTACTGCTTCACATGAGACACTTTTGTGGGCACGAAAAGACGAAAAGGCTAAACATACGTTTAATTATGACCAAATAAAAAATAGTGATTTCCCTGAAGATAAAATTAAACAGCCTAATTTACAAATGAGATCTGTTTGGTCAATTAATCTCACAAAACCATCAGAAAAACAATATGGCAAGCATCCAACACAAAAACCGTATGATCTTTTAAAAAGGATTGTGCTTGCATCAACCAATGAAGGAGATATTGTAATAGATCCATTTTGTGGAAGCGGAACTACAGGTGTTGCATGTCAAAATTTCCACAATAGATTTTTTATTGGAATGGAAATTGAAAAAGAATATTGTGAAATTGCAAAGAATAGATTATCGTAAAGCAAGGCAGAGGACAAAAATATTTTTCGTTTTTTTTATTAATGGCGAAATAATGCCGTATTTCTTTCGCATAACGCTCAGAGCTATACGGCGTTTTTGCAGTTGCGACGAGGGAACGTGGAGCGTTCCAGCAACTGCAAAAATGTGGCGGAAGAAAAACGCACAAAGGGCGTAGCCCGACTGTGTTTTTCTGGATCCCGAGCCGCCTACTGGCGGCGCAGCATATAGCGTATGTTATATGCCGTTTGTCCGCACCCCATTATTTTATATTTTATTCTTTTCATAAAATTCTCTTGATAATATATCCATATATATTATATCATGTTTTTCCAAATTCCTATATAATGCCTCCCGTCTTATTCCAATTTGCTTAAATCCTATTTTTTCATAACATTTTTGCGCCCGTTTATTATATCCATATACCCTTATTTGGATATTATGTAAATTTAATGCCCTAAATCCATAATCCATTAGTAATGTTAAGGCTTCTGTCCCATATCCTTTATTCCAATAATTTTTATTTCCTATAAATATTCCAACATCGGCTGTTTGGTTTAAATGGTCTATATCAATAAATCCACAATTCCCAATTAACTCATTCTTTTCCAAATCTATAATTGAGTAATTATGATCTTTGGATAAATTATTTAAAAATGTTTTTTCGTTTTCAACATTAATTATACCATTATATAATTGAAGATTTACTAATATTTCCAAATCATTAAGCCATTCAGTAAATTTTTCCGCATCATTGGAATCTATTGGCGACAAATAACATTTCTTTCCAGCCATTTTCTTAAAGTACATTTTATCCCCCATTCCTTTCAAAAAACATTATTCCCAAATACATTTATATAATGTTTTTATTCTTTTGTCAATATAGTCTCAACCACGTTTAGGACAAATGGCGCCTAACTACGAATAAACGAAAAGCAGGGATACACTACCGGAAACAATTTCCGCATCCACTGCGGAAAGAAAATCGTCCGGGATCAGAATTTCAGGATACGGAATGAGAGATCTGGCAATGGTCACCCGCTGGATCATGTTCCGCAAAGAGGCTTTCTGTCTGCCATATTATTTCTTTTTCGCAGCTGCTTCAGCCTGTTTCTTTATATCTGCTTCCAGTTTGGCAGACCAGGTATCACGTTTTTTTTTGACCGCTTCAAACTCATTCCGGTCTCCCATAATCAGCAGAAGCCGCATAAGGCCGGAAAGAAAAGAGGTAGCCTGTTTAAAATCCTCAATCTGGTTGCTGGAAACTTCATATTTTTCCCGGTAGCGATCCGCCGCCTCTGTATACAGTTTTTTGGCCAACGCCAGATGGAGCATGGTGTTTTCATAATCCGCCGCGCGGGGATCCATATTTACGGCCGCTTTTTTCAGGTCAAGGATATTCTTCGCCACCACCGCATAACGGCCTTCAAGCTCTACAAAGGACCACTTCCATTTGGCATTATCCCCATAGGCATCTTCCAAAAGCTGAATCGCAAGCCCCATCTTCCGTATCAGAAAATAACGCCGCTCCTGATCGACGGATGCTATTGGTGTGAGCCTTTCCTCGTACTCGGAAAAAGATGCGTCCACATAATTACTTACAATCTCTTCCAGATATGTCACACCCTTGTATATGTACTTTCTGGCATCACTCAGGGCATCCTCGTTTTTCAGCTTCAATACCGATTGGGACACACCGTTCTGGATAAAATAATTTGAGGTAAGGCTCAGCATTTTATCCGCCAGTGCAAGTCGGTTAAGGGCCGCCGTATCGGGATTCGTTTTGATCTCCAGGAGAGCAGCCTGCTCCTCCTTGAGGATGGCTTCAGCCGTTGACTGATAGGGCTGAATTTTTTTTAGATAGAGCTGACGATCCTCATCAGAAATCTTTGCCATTATGTACCTTTTCCATATTTTGACAGTAATTCATCCGCATGGGCAAGGGCGGCCTTCCCCGCATCCCCCGCCAACATCCGGGCAATCTCCTGCCGCCTTTCCTCGTTCCCAAGGGTCGAAACCAGGGTAAGGGTCCGTTCCCCGCCGCCGCCGACAACAACTTTTTTTTCTACCCTTAGATGATTATCCGCCCGAACGGCGATACTGGCAAGATGGGTAACACAAAAAATCTGTTTGAGATTTCCGATTTTAACCAGATATTCCCCAACCGCAAGGGCCACTTCCCCCCCAATCCCCGTATCGATCTCATCAAACACCAGGGTCTCCGGGGAAGAATCCGGGCTTCCATCTGCATCAGACAGTACCGTCTTGACAGCCAGCATCACCCGTGAAAGTTCACCCCCGCTGGCAATGCGGGAAAGATCCTTCAGGGGCTCCCCGGTATTTGCGGAGATGAGAAATTCCACATCCTCCGCCCCCCAGGGACCGCAGACCAGGGCGCCGGGGGTATTGACGGCGGCCCCCTGCCCCGGGCTTTGGCCCTTGGGCAATACAGCTGCGGAAAACCGGGCATTGGGCATCCCCAGATGGGAAAGAATTTCGGTAATCCTATCCCCCAGTTTAAGGGCCCCGGTTTTTCGTTTGGCCCTGATGGAAGCCGCCCGTGAAGCAATATCCCTTTCCAGGGCCGCAATATCAGAGCGGAGTTTGTCCCGATTTTCCCCGGCCCCTGAAAGGGCCTCAATTTCCTCCGCCGCCTGGGCACGGTACGCAAGGATCGCGTCCTCATCGCTCCCCGGGACGGAACCCCCGGCAGCTTTGCCCGCATATTTCTTCTTCAGCCGGTACAATAGGGCGAGCCGTTCCTCCACTTCCTCAAGCCGTTTCGGATCGTAGGTAAGATTATCCCGGTAAGAACGGAATTCCTCGGAAATGTCCTCCGCCTCAAAATAGAGGTCATCAAGCCGTTTCTGAATCCCCCCCAGGGAAGTGTCGATAGCGGCGGCGGCGTCCAGGGCGTTACGGGCCCGTCGGCACAGACTCAGCGCCGAAGCCCCATCGTTATAGAGGGCAGTGGCGGCGCTGTTCACCTGCTCCGCAAGGCGTTCAAAATCCCCCAGCCGCTGGGCCTCGCTTTCCAGTTCCCGACTTTCCCCGCTCCTGGGGGCAGCCTTGTCAATTTCCTCAACCCCATAGCTCAAAATCTCAAGCCGCTCCGCCCGATCCCGTTCGGAACCAAGGGAGTTTTCCAGATTCCGTTTCTTTTCCGCAAGCTCAAGAAAAACCCGGTTAAATTGGGCGGTCTCTTCCTGAAGTCCCGCAAATCGGTCGAGGTATCGCCGATGATTTTCCTTACGGAGCAATGATTCGTGGTTATGCTGGCCGTGAATATCAAAAATAAGGGCCATAAACTCCGCCAGATCCGTCCTGGTTACCGGCACATCCTGTATATAAATGGAACTGCGGCCCGAAGTTTTGATATTCCGCCGCACAATGATCCGTCCTTCCTCGGGATTGATATCCCGAGCCGCCAGCCATTCCAGGGCCTCGCTGCTTTTTTCCACAATGGCAATGACCGCCGTAACACTGGCCTCTTCAGTACCGGTCCTGATAACATCCGTATCAGCCTTGGCGCCCATCAAAAAGCTCAAGGAGCCCACAATGATGGATTTTCCCGCCCCGGTCTCCCCGGTAAGCACGTTAAACCCATCCTCAAAGGAAATAGATATACTGTCGATGAGGGCATAGTTTCTGATGCTCAGTTCCTCAAGCATGTGTCCCCCCTGTAACAGCCCCCTCCTCCCGGAGGGGAGGGAACCATGAGAGCTTTGTGCGGAGGGCCTTGTAAAAGGCACTGCGGCCGGAAGCGACCAATTGGGCTTGGCAGGGGGCCTTCCGGAGGTATATCCTATCCCCCGGCTCCAGCGCCTGGGTAACCTGGCCGTCTATGGTGAGCAGTACCCCGCTGCGCTGTTCCCTTTCCACTTCCACGATGACCGTTTCCTGCGGGGGCAGCACAATCGGCCGGTTCGACAGGGTAAAGGGACAGATGGGATTGATGATGATCGCTTCCATTTCCGGCTCCAGGATGGGCCCCCCGGATGCTACCGAATAGGCGGTGGAACCCGTGGGGGTGGCCACGATAAGGCCGTCGGATCGGTACTGTCCCAGCCTGATGTATTCGTGCAAACCCTCTTCCCCGGGAGTCCCGGAAACAGGCAGTTCCGACTCCACATTAAGCCTGATGATCTTTGCTATCCCCGACGCGGCAATAACCGTGTCGTTCAGACAGGGACCCAGGGCGCATATACTGCCTCCCCGCTCCACACTTACGTCCAGCATGAAACGCCGGGAAACCGCAATCCTCCCCTGCCGCCACTTTTCAAAAATCTCTTTCCATTCATCGGGATATACCGCCGCAATAAAGCCCAGGGTGCCCAAATTTATCGGGATGATGGGCACTCCCAGGGGCGCCATAGCCCGGGCCGCATAAAGCACCGTACCGTCCCCCCCCAGGCTGAAGGCCACATCATAGGGGTCGTCCTGCTTGAAATCATATTTTTCCTCAAAGGTAAAAAACCGGGTCCTGATACGCCGCTTTTCCAATTCGATGCGAATTTCTTCTGCAATGGTTTTAGCATCCGGCTTGTGAAGATTTATGAATAACAACGCCCTTTTGGGTTCAGCCATGCATCACTCCGTTCCGCTTTCGTAAAGACAAGATTTCCACACCACTATACGGCGGCGGCCTCATGAAGCGCCCCCGTTACGGAAGGGTAAGGATAAGTTTTGATATCCGCTCCACTTCCGCGGAACTTAAACGGGGATAGAGTGGAAAAAGAACCGTCCGTAAGGAAAGTGAATACGCTTCAGGACAAAACCCCGCTTCCAGGGAAGGGCCCTCCCCCGCGGAAGCGGATTCTTTGGAGGCTCCGCCGGGTATGGCCACAAGGGTATCGTCAAAGGCGCTTTCTACGATGATATCCTTCTTTCGGGCATAGGCCTTTACATCCTTTAACCCCGTTTCCAGAATGAGGGGGAAAGCGTAGTTATTGTATTCCCCTGTTTCCTGGACAAAGCGCTTATGCCTGGTACGGAGCGCCGATTGGGCATACACACGGGCAATTTCCCTGCGTTTTTCCAGATTTTTCGCCCCTTCCCGGAACTGGATCACAGCCATGGCGGCATTGATATCCGGCAGACTGTATTCCCGGGGAAGCTCCCCAAAGTTCCGCAGCACAGATCCATCCCGGCGGTTTGCCGCATACAAAAGAGCCCCCCCCCCTGCGGTAAGCATATCCCGTTCCTCAAGGCCCAAAATCGTGAATATCCCGGAACTTCCGGTAGAATTTCCCGCTTCACGACCCTGACCGGCGGATGCGGACTCTCCGCTTCCCCCTTCCTTTTCTTCCGTCACGTCGCCCCCGGCGATAAAACCGTAACTTTGGGACCTGTCATCAATGACCGGCAGCCCCAGTTCCGCAATGGCAGCGATATCCGGTACAAAACCAAGGGTATGGTGAATCACAATACCCCGGGGATCCACACCATCGGTCTTTTTAGCAATAAGGGCCTCAATGGTTTCCCGGCCAATAATGGGAGAAGATGAAAGTACATCGCAATAAATTGGTTTAAGCCGCAGATCTTCGATAACCCGCGCATAGTACCAGGGGGACAGGGCGGAAATAATCACCCCCTGACCATCTTCAAGATCCAATGCTTTCAGGGCAAGGTACAGGGCAATTGCCGGACTGCGGAGCGCCAAACAGTAATCAAAACGCAGATGTTCCTTTGCAATCTGAATCAGGAGCCGGGCCTGCTCCCCGGGTCCGATTTTATCCTCCACCATGGCCGTCAGAACCGCATCCATCTCCTTCCGTCTGATGGTCGGAGAATAGACTTCAATCTTCATGCTGTTAAATGTACTATTTAATAGGACTTTCTTGCAAGGGTCTAAAACCAGAAACAGTTTACCCCATTGCCTCAAAGTGCAGGCGATGGCCTCCCCTGAGGAGCGGGAAAGTAGGCCTTCCTCTCAAAGGTATTTTTCCATGCCCCTTTGGGGCTGGAAAAATAAAAAAGCCTGGCAATACCCGGGGCCTTCAGCCACCCTAAAGGATGGCTGCCCGCAGACGGGTGGTGTTACCTGTTTGAGGCCCACGCGGTGTTACCGTCTCGTGGAAACACCCTTACGGGTGCTTATGTGCGCGCCTACTTTCCCACCGGGGTCTCCTCCCCTGAGGAGCGGGAAAGTAGGCATAAGTCCGCAAGAAATAAAAAAGCCTGGCAATGCCCGGGGCCTTCAGCCACCCTAAAGGATGGCTGCCCGTAGGCGGGTAGTGTTACCTGTTTGAGGCCCACGCGGTGTTACCGTCTCGTGGAAACACCCTTGCGGGTGCTTATGTGCGCGCCTACTTTCCCACCGGGGTCTCCTCCCCTGAGGAGTGAGAAAGTAGGCATAAGTCCGCAAGAAATAAAAAAGCCTGGCAATGTCCTACTTTCCCACTCCTCAGGGGAGCAGTATCATCGGCGTAAGAGGGCTTGACTTCCGTGTTCGGAATGGGAACGGGTATAA
>BNUU01000047.1 GCA_025997595.1 Spirochaetia bacterium
TACTGCAATGAAAACCTTAACCCAGGAAAAACTGGTTGATCTCTTTTCTAACGCTGCAACTGCTGATGCGACAAAAGCGCTTTTGACGCAAGTATACTTTGAAGCCCTTGAAGATGATGGAGAGGGCTGGGGCTATTATAGCGCGTTAATTGACGAGTCAAAAACTTTGGTAGCGGCTTACTTGTACGCTGCCAAAGCTACTTATAGTACTGTTGATGATTTAAAGGATGCACTTCACGATGTAATTGGCATGGCAATCTCCTATCAGGGGAATCTGATAGTAACCGGAGCCGTTGGTGCAGTCGCAGCGAATGCGTCCTATTACGCCGTGGATGCTGATACAGCAGCTGATTTTATAGCCTTCATCCCCAGTATTGATGATGCTACAACGAGGTCTCAAATTGAGGCCAAAACTGCTTACAGTGGGACCCCTCTTGTTGATTTTGACGAAACATCGCTCGAGTTTGTAGTGGGCAGAGGGGACAAAATAATCGTCGTGGAATACGATGCTTCTACGGGCGGCAATGTGTTAGCCTATTCCGCTACACCCGGAACCGTACCGGCAGGTATCAATGACAATGACGATATCACGATCGGCCTGACCGCAGCGCCTGAAGGGGAAGCGCCCACCAGTGTCGTCCTTGCCACCGGTAGCTACGGTACGGCGGGCACTACGAGCATTACCGGCCTTACCGCCGGCAAGTACATAGTTCAAGTGGGTGTTAACTGGTATAGCACGGCGACAGGGACCGGTGGTGCAAACACTCTTGCTGCTATTCCATCGGGTAGCATCGCCTTAGCAATCGACGCAACTGATTCCGATACCACATCCATCACCGGCCTTACCAGTGGTACAACCTATGATGTGTATAAGGTAGTGGGTATACCGTTCGGTGGTGCTGGTGCTGCGGGTATCAAGAACACGATCGTTGACGCAAGCAGCATTGTCGACCAAACGGTAACATCAGTGTTGACCTCCGGCATAACAACGGCGCTCAATTCAAAGGTGCTCGTGCATTTGAGCCAGCCAATCACGACAGCCGTAGGGGAAGCCTTATTGGCACCAACCCACTTCCTCCAGAACATCACATACACGATTGAGCCCTCTGGCTTGGGTGTGGTATCCACTACCAAAATTGCTGCCACAAGCGGCAACATGTACTTCACGCTGAGCACGATTGATGCCACCACCACAATGAGTTTGGCGAGGAAGACCAAATTGGCGAACATCACAATCGCCGACGTAGTCGCACCTGTGAGGTATGTATCGCCGGTAACTACTGGTCCAACAGCTTCCAACGTCACATCCGGTAGTATCGCGTGGACGGTAACTGGTGGTAGCACTCCTGTCGGAGACACATTTGCCGCAGGTACTGAATACACCGCAACGTTCACGTTAACGTCAACTACCCACACCTTTAAAGGTGCATCGCCCATCCTTTCGGTGACTGGCTCACCCACTGCTTCGGTCAATTCGGACGGCGTGGTAACTGCGCCCTTCGCTGCCACCGCAGCTTTCGCGCTGCTGGATTTGCCCGCTAGCGCGAAGTACACAGGTACCACCCTTGCATCGGCTTCAGACGAGGTGAGCCTCAACAGCGGCATACTCACGTTTAACAGTAGCGGTGTTAAGACCGCGAAGATTACCACTGCAGAAGGTAGCGATGGACAAAAGATCAACAATCTGTTGGCCAACCTTGCAGCAAATGACTTGTTCACGACTTCCGCTGGTGCAATCACAGGTAGCACCCTCAAAACGGCGCCGTCATTGAACTCAGTAACCAAAATTGGCAATCTGCTTGGTATAGCCGATTTGACCATCGACTATGCATCCCCGGAACTCGGCGGCGTAACCGTACCTGAAAACAAAACGCTGACCCTGGACACAGGCGTAGCAGAACTCACTCCGGCGATAGTTTCGACGAGCAGTACCCTTACGGTTACGGCAACAGGCGCAACTCTGGCCGGAAGCGGCTATATCAAGACCGATGGCGGCACGATAACCTACGGCACGCTCTCGGGTCTGACCGCAACCACTGCCTTAACACCTACTGATCTTGAGGCAGGTATAGGAAAGCTGGTACTCGATCTCGAGGCGATAGCGACTGCCAATGCCACGAACGCGATAACAGTCAAGACCGCTGCTGACAACTTCGGTCCTGCAGATTTGGACCCCGGCCCCTTACTTGACACCGGCACTACTATCGTAGGCGACGGTATTGAGGTTGATAGTGGTTTACCCGCTGGGCTGAACAGTGTGTCCTTATCTTACTCAGGTACAGACCTCCAGATCACCGCAGCAGGTACCTCTCAGAATGTTGCGGGGACACCGATTGATTTTGTTGGCAAGCTGAAAAACGGTGGTGTTACCAGCGATGATATTACTATCACCGTTACAATCACCACTGAAGTACCGGATTAATAACACTGTCTTTACGTGCCGCCCGGCGCACCAGAGCCGGGCATGTTAGTTAAATGTTGAGAACGGGTCGCCCCCTAACCGGGGCGGCCTTTTTTGGGGCCGTCATAGTGACGCCCTACCTTGAAAACGGCGCACCTGACCCCCGGAGAATATAAGGAGCGCACCGGAAAAAACGGCGAAGGGGGGTGGTACATGAAGCCGTGCGGCCCGCAGGGACGTATGGCTTCATGCACCAGGACCCCCCGCCCTATTCCCCGTGCGCTCCTGAAACCCCCTGCAGGGGTCAGGTGCGATTTCTCAGAGAATGGTATGCCAAATGTACTCACGACTAATCGCCTGCTTCCTTTTGTGCTCGGTCTTATCCTGGGCCTTGCCGCCGCCGGTCTATTCTTTGGACTCCGGGGCAGCGGAGACCGAAGCGAACTCCGGGAACGAGCTCGAGCGCTTGATAGGGATCTCAACGAGGCTCGGCGAGCTCAACACGACGCTCAGGAACGAGCTGGACGACTCCAGGAAGAACTCGGCAGAATTGCGAAATACGCTCACGAAATCGAAGACCGAACTCGACGCATTGAGGGGGGAGCTGGAAGCCTTGCGAAGGACCTCGACCGCGCTCTGGAGCAGAGCGGAAACCTCACAGACGGAATTGAGCGGGCTGCAGGCAGCCTTGATGAAAGCCGAGTCCTCCTTGACGAGCTTGGAACACTCCTTCGCCGCCTACCGACAAACAGCGGAACTGCGGATCGGGGTCCTTGAAAAATCCCGCCGCCGCTACCGCACCGCCTTTTTCACCGCAACAGCCTTCGCACTTGGGGGCATTGTCGCAGGAGCGGTGGGGCTGAGCAGGTAAAACGGTTCATTGAAATTAGATAAACTTCCGGTAAAGGGGGGCCCACTCGGTTTTAAGGAATTCAAATTTGGTGTCCATGCCAAAGAGGGTTTCCGAATGGCCGATGAACAGGAAGGATTTGGCCGCCATGGAATCCCAAAGACGGCTTACCACCGCAGCCCGGGCGGCTTCATCAACATAAAGGATCACGTTCCGGCAAAAAACGATGTCCATGCCCCGCAGCCCCGCGTCATTTTTGAGGTCATGCCGGGCGAACCGTATGGCAGACCTGATATCGGCGCGGACCCGGCAGCCCCCTTCCGCTTTATCGAAGTATTTTTTTAGGTACCTATCGGGGAGGCCGGCGATCCGGCTGTCCGCATAGAACCCTTCCCGGGCGGCGCTCAGGCATTCCGGGCTGATATCGCTGGCAATGATCTCAAATTTCCAGGGGGCCGGAAGAACCTCACTTAAAAGCATGGCGATGGCATAGGGTTCTTCCCCGGTTGAGCAGCCGGCGCTCCAGATTTTGATGGTATTATCGGGGCCCCCCTCCCTGAGCCTGATCAGCGCCGGGATGACATAATGCTCAAGCGCGTCAAAATGGGCCTGATTGCGGAAAAAACGGGTTAAATTGGAGAGAAAGACCGGCTCCGCCATACATTGATACTAAAGGCCGGGACGCGGCTTTGATGTATACGTCCCGCCGCCGACAAGTACAATGTCTCCATAGTGCATTACCAATCTCCCCAATCTGCATGAACTTCATCAAGGAAATTCACCGTGGTATCGAAACTATCGCGCTGCAGGGAAAGACTGAGTGGTATCGCCTTTTGTCGTATGGTCTGCTGTATCAGCATTCGCACAACAGTGGGAGTGTCCAATCCGAGTGCATTCACTATATCAGTAAATTCTTGCTTGGTATCTTCATCAATCCTGATTGTCAATGTAGAATTCATATAAAAACCTCCACATTCCAGACTTGACTACATATTACATCAAATGATCGCATTTGTAAAGCATTTGATTCAGTTTGATTCAGTTCTTATTCATACACGTTCTTCCCTTTCTTGACTCTTCCGGCGTCTGCCACCAATTTAGGGGGGAACGGTTTGGGTTTCTGTATCTTATCAAAAATCTTTAAAATTGCTATTCTGGTCCTATGAGTATCGATATTCAAAGCACGGTGAAGAATCTCCACCCCCTGGAAGTCAGGATCATCCTCTCTTATAAGAAGGGTGATGAGCTTACGGTTGAAAAGGTTGAAAAGGACCTGGATTTTAAGCCGGGGAATGGTAATCAGGCCCTGTCGTGGCTGGCCGGGAAGGGTATTGTCGCCGAGACCAGCCGCCGCACGGACGTGTTTTTTGAATTGACCGATCTGGGCCGGGAGTGGAAGGAAAAGGGCAGCCCCGAGGAGCGGATTATCGAACTGGTCCGCATCAAGGCTGCGGGAGGAACCGCTACCGGTCTCCGGCTCCCGGACCTGGCCGCCAATCTGGGGCTTGAAAATAAGGATGTGGGCAGCGCCTTCGGCAGCCTTTCCAAACTGGGGGTCCTTGCCCTGGATGGTGAAAAAAAGGTCCTTGTGGCCATGGGCGCGGACCAGCTTGAGAATGGCCGGCCCGTTAAGGGTGCGGCCGCCGAACACTTCGCGGTGATCCGGAGCCTGCTGGACAAGGCCGCCGGGGCCGCTGGCAGCCTCCTTGCCGAATCTTCCCTTTCCGCCGCTGAAAAAGCCGCCATGGGGGGCATTGCCAAGAAGCGGGGTGCGGCGGACGCGCCTTTCCGCCAGCAAGACCGGGAGACCGTGGTCTTCGGCTTTACCGCTGATGCGGAACCGGTGGCCGCCGCGCTTAAGGCTGCGGGGATCACCGGGGACGAAGTGGGGAGCCTGACAACGGAAATGCTGGAAACCGGGTCCTGGAAGGGCAAGACCTTCCGCTCCTACAGTGTGAATACCCCCCCGACCCGGCTCATCGTGGGCCGGACCAATGCCTACGCGAAATTTCTTGAGGATGTGAAGGACAAACTTTCCTCCCTGGGCTTTGAGGAATTCGACGGCCCCCTGGTGGAAACCGAATTTTGGAATTCGGACGCCCTTTTTATGCCCCAGTTCCACTCCGCCCGTGACATCCACGATGTCTACCATATTGCGGACCCCGAAAAGGCCAAATCTATTGAAGAACCCTGGCTCTCCAATGTGGCGGCCGCCCACGAAAACGGCGGCAAGACCGGCAGCCGGGGCTGGAACTACAACTTCGACCGGGAGTTCACCCGGCGGCTCATCCTCCGCAGCCAGGGCACGGTGCTTTCCGCCAAGACCCTGCCCAAAGCGAAGATCCCCGGCAAGTACTTCGGCATTGTCCGCTGTTTCCGCTACGACAAGGTGGACGCCACCCACTTGTCAGACTTCTACCAGACCGAAGGAATTGTTCTCGGCGAAGACGTGAACCTCCGCACCCTGCTGGGTATGCTGGAGATGTTCGCCCGTGAAGTTGCCGGCGCCGAGGAAGTCAAATACGTCCCCGGCTATTTCCCCTTCACCGAGCCTTCCGTGGAGGTCCACATCAAACACCCGGTGCTGGGCTGGTTCGAGCTGGGCGGTTCCGGCATTTTCCGGCCGGAGGTGACCGCGTCCCTGGGGGTCAACGTCCCGGTGGCGGCCTGGGGCATCGGCATTGACCGCATGGCGATGATGGCCCTAGGGATAAACGATATACGGGAGATGTTCAGCTACGATATTGAGAATGTGCGGCTGCGGCGGACCGTCACGCAAGCCGCTCCGCGTTAAGCCTCGTACTTATACGTTGATATGGGCTACCTCCGCATGATAGAGAGTTCTCGAACAAGTCCAATATCGTAATGTTCATCATATATTCCAGGAAAGCCCCGCGCCCACGGCGGTGGTGTATTCCGCGTTTTCCGGATACACAAATTCGATCCCGTACATGTCGGTTATGATCTTCAAAACATCCTTGCCGACAGGATTATTGCTGCCGTTTCCGGTGACGATGACCCGGCTAAGGTTTTTGCTTTTTGCGGCGAAAACCGAAAGCATGCCGATGACCTGGTAGACCATGTTGAGGATCCCCAGGGCGATGTCCCCGTACCCCGCGCTGTCCAGCATCTTCCCGAAATTGGAGGCGGTAGATTCCTTGTTCAAAAAGCTGATATCGGTTTCCATGATATCTTCCATAAGGAGATCCACCTGATTCAGGTTCCCCGTTTTTGCCAGGTCCAGAACGCCGTTAAAGTCGGCGGTGGGGAGCAGTTTTTTCGCCAGGCCGTAAATGGTGCCCCCGCCGACCCCGGAGCCCCCCAAATGGAAAATCCCGCCCTTTCCCGCTTCAATAACGGCGGTACCGGTGCCCACGTTGGTGATGATGATGTGGTCCTCCCCGACGAGGAACATGCCCCCGATGCCGATGGCGTGGATCTCGTCGATCCGTTTCGTGGGAATACCGAAGATATCGTTTTTGATCTTGTAGGCCCCCGCGCCGGTGATCGCGAGTCCCTGCACATCGGCAATGTTGATATCGTTTTCGATGATAAGTTTTCCGAGCGCGCCAGTGGCGGAGGTGACCGCATCGGCGGCGCGGGTCTTGATCTTCTTGATCATCCTGCCGTTTTCAATGGAGACGGTCTTGGTAATGGTGCTGCCGATGTCTATACCGATAATCATTCTTTATCATATAATGGCTGTGATAATAAATCAATCTAAGGTCTAAGGGAGTATCAATTATGAACGCACTTATCATCGGCGGCACGGGGATCATTTCAACGGATGTGGTTAAACTTGCGCTTGCAAAAGGCTGGGACATTACCCTGCTGAACCGGGGCCAGCGCAGCAAGACATTACCCCAGGGGGCGCGCTCAATTGAATGTGACGCCCGTGACGAGGGGGCCATGCAGAAGGCCCTTGCGGGAAAGTACTTTGATGTGGTGGCCAACTTTATCGGCTTTCTTCCTGAGCAGATCGAACAGGACATCCGTATCTTCGACGGGCATTGCGGACAGTATATCTTCATATCTACCTGCTGCACCTACCAGAAACCGGACGGCAATTACCTTACCACCGAATCGACGCCCCTCAAGAACAGCAATTCCGTATACGGCCAGCGGAAAATCGCCTGCGAGGAAACACTGAACCATGCCTGGCGGGAAAAAGATTTTCCCATCACCATTGTGCGGCCCAGTTGGACCTATAATAACACCGTCATTCCCTTCATCATGTCTTCCTGGCGGCAGCCCTGGACCCTCATCGACCGGCTGCAGAAGGGCCTGCCCATCATCATCGCCGGGGACGGCACGAACCGCTTTGCCATCACCCACGCCGCCGATTTTGCCGAAGGCTTTGTGGGGCTCATGGGGAACTACCACGCCATCGGCCACGCCTTCCACATTACCGGGGAAGAGGCCCTGAGCTGGAACCAGTATTTGGAAATCATTGAAAAGATTACCGGCTGCAGGGCCAATGTGATACATATTGCCACCGAATTCATCTGCAAGGTGGTCCCCGCTCTGCACGACGATCTTATGGGGGACAAGGTGGTGAACTTTCTTTTTGACAACACCAAGATCCGGCAGTTTGTGCCGGGCTTTGCCGCGAAGATTCCCTACGCGCAGGGGATTAAGACATCCATTGAGTACCTCAAGGCCCACAAGGAACTGCAAACTGTTGACACCGAATATGTTGCCGATATCGACAAGATTCTTGCGGCCTACGGGGCGGCGTTGAAGGTTTAAACAAGGCCGACAACACCCGCTTTATTTCCAAAGCGCCGCAGGGTATTTCCCGGCGGCGGTGAGCTCCGCAATGCAGGCGATGGCGGCTTCCCGGTCTTCTTTATAAGTGACCCCGAACCAATGGGAGTCCGCTTCCAGCGCCTTGATCCGTACATAGCCCTTCTGAATAAACCAGTCCGCCGCCAGGGGCAGGTAACATTCGGCCTTGAGTTCCCCGCCGGGCCGGTTCGCAAAATCCTTGAGGAAATTGTCGAAGTACTCCCTGAACCGGGAAAGGGTCTGCGGGGGAAAGCCCCAAAAGTTCATGGACACCGGAGCATCCGGCGCAAGCTCCCGGATGGTCCCGTCGGGGTTAGTGTTGATGATGCGGCCGTCTTTTTTTCCGATGGCCAAAAGTTCGTTTACCGAGGTGAGGTAGCCGTCTTTTATTTCACAGAAACCCCGGGTAACGGTTCCCTGGGGGCTTAAGGTCGGTTCAAGTTTATAGGGCACGATGGCGGCATCCTTTGAGGCTGGGTCCGCAAGGTACTTGCCCAATACGGCAAAGGCTTCCCGGCCATAAAAATCGTCGGCGTTCAGCACCGCGAAGGGGGCGTCGATGTAGGGCGCAGCACAGAGCAGCGCATGGGCGGTCCCCCAGGGCTTGGTCCGGCCCAGAGCCGTAACCCGTTTATAAATATCCTCCGGTACCAGGCTGTCCCTTTCCTGAAAGGCGATCTCGCAGTTTACCTGCGATCCCAAACGGGCGAGCACCAGATCGCGGAAATCCTTTTCGATATCATGCCGAATGATAAACACAACCTTGGTGAATCCCGAGCGGAGGGCGTCAAAAACCGAATAGTCCAGCAGCACCTCGCCGTTTTTCCCGATCTTGTCCATCTGCTTGAGCCCGCCGTAGCGGCTCCCCATCCCCGCCGCCATGACAACTAAAATTGGTCCACCCATAATGATACTCCTTTAAAAAATTAAAAATAGTATTACTATTTCTGTTTTCCGCTTTTAAGTTTTTCTTCAAACCGTTCCAAAGCTTTGCCCGTCAAGGCAGCTTTACCTTTCAGTTCTGTTGATCCGCCCACAGTAATACTACCGGCAGCGCTGCCCTTAAGCCGGCGTTTCAATTCCGCAAATTCTTCCTGTGAAAAGGACACTCCCCCCAGGGTATGCCGTTCAAAGGATTCGCAGCACCGGGGGGCAACTTTTTTGGTAATGTCCAGCAAGACCTCCGCGTAAAGGCGGATCTCCTTTTGGGCGTGGGCATCCAGGCGGAGGGACAAAAAGTGAAAGAGGTTGTGCAGATCGATCTGCCAGTACCATTCGGTATAAAGTGAAAGGGGCAGGTTGATCCGGGCCAATTCACGGGCGATCCCCTGATCAATGAGGGCGGTGTAATCGCCGTAGGACCGGCGCTGCCCCCCGGCCATGGCGGCGCGGACCGCTTCGGCGGCAGCAGGCTCCAGGGCGTCCGCGGAACGGCCCTGCTTGTTGTCATCGCTCTGGAGGGCCACATCCTCAGGCTTGGGAACGTAGAAATCGTCCTTCATCACCGAATAGCGGCCGGAAATTTCGTTAAGCCGGGCGGTCCGGTGACGAATCCACTGGCGGGCCACAAAGATGGGGAGCTTGACGTGGAAAACAGAAATAGTAATACTATTTTTAATTTTTTAAAGGAGTATCATTATGGGTGGACCAATTTTAGTTGTCATGGCGGCGGGGATGGGGAGCCGCTACGGCGGGCTCAAG
>BNUU01000048.1 GCA_025997595.1 Spirochaetia bacterium
GCCCTGGTGGGGGTGGTGGTGAACAACGGCATCGTCCTGGTGGACTACACCAACATGCTGCGGGCCCGGGGGATGCGGGTCCGGGAAGCCTGCCTTGAGGCGGGCCGCAGCCGCCTGCGCCCCATCCTGATGACCAGCCTGACCACGATCCTGGGCATGATCCCCATCGCCTTCTTCCCCGGCGCCGGGGCGGACACCATACAGCCCATCGGCAAGACCTTTGTGGGGGGCATCACCATCAGCTCCTTTATGACCCTCTTTGTCACCCCCATAATGTACTCCTTCCTCAACAGCCGCCACGACAGGAAGCTGGACAAGGCGATGAAGGTCCCCGTGGAGCAAAAGCGGGAAAAGCCCCTGCGGCTGGAAAAATCATCCCTGGTGGCGGAGACCGGCTATCATTGACCTATCGCCGGGTACCATTTGCCATGACAGAATTGAAATTTGGGGCCTAATAGGCTAACGGTAACATAGCAAGGAGAGGATAATGGAATTTCCCAGGACAACCGTGGGGGGAGTTTCACTTCCCAGGATGATAATCGGTACCAATTGGCTTTTTGGGTGGAGCCACACGGGCAATGCGGCGGACTGTTTCATTAAAAATTTTCACTCCGGCAATGATTCTCTGGTTCCGGTTCTGGGGGCATACCTCGATTATGGGATCGATGCAATTATGGGGCCCTTCTCAACTTTTCCGGAGGGATGGGAAAAAACAGCTAAAGCTCAGGAAGTTCTGGGAAAGAAACTGATCCTCATAGATACCCCGGTAATCAATGTGGACGACAGCGAAGAGGCGCGGCGGGAGTGCCGGGCCATTTTCAAACGAAGCAGGGATATCGGTTCAACCTTCTGTCTGATCCATCACTCCAGCTGCGAACAGCTGGTAAACAAAAACAGAAAAAGTATTGACCGGCTTCCCCAGTATCTGGAAATGATCCGGGATGCGGGGCTTAAGCCCGGTTTGTCCGCACATATGCCCGAGATAATCCAGTATGCGGATCTCAATGAATATGATGTGGAAACCTATGTTCAAATTTTCAACTGTTTGGGTTTTATGATGCAGATTGAAATAGAATCGGTAATCAGAATTATACATGATGCCAAAAAACCGGTCATGACCATCAAGCCCATGGCCGCCGGCCGTACCACCCCCTATGTGGGACTTACCTTTAACTGGAATGTCATCCGGAAGCGGGACATGATCGCCGTGGGCTGTCTGAGTAAATATGAAGTTGAGGAAGATATAGAAATTTCCCTCGCGGCCCTTGAAGGGCGGATTCCGGATCTTAAGGGCCGCGGCAGCCCGGCAAAGCAGGATATCATCCGTTAATGGAACAGATCCCCGCCGCCATTGTCGGCCTGGGCCGCATCGCCGGCCTCCTTGAAGATGACGAACGCCGGGAGAAGCCCTGTACCCACGCCGGGGCCATCGCCGCCAACAGCGACTGCCGCCTTGCCGCCGGGGCCGACACCGACGAAGAACGCCGCCGCCTTTTCGCCGAGCGCTGGAAGGTCCCGGTCTACGCCGATGCGGAAGCCATGATCGCCGCCTGCAAGCCCGGTATCCTGGTCATCGCCACCCACCCCGACAGCCACGCCCAATACTGCCGCCTTGCCGCCGCCCATGGGATCCCGGTGGTGATCTGCGAAAAACCCCTGGCGGACACCCTCAAAAAGGCCCGGCAGATCGCCCGGTTAACGGCGGGGAAGGGCGCTGCGCCGGGGAGCCTCAAAATCGTCACCAACCACGAACGGCGCTATTCGGATGACTATATCCGGGCAAAGGCCATTTTGAATGAAGGCCGGTCGGGGCAAGGGCTTGGCCCCCTTCTCGGCGTCCGGGGCTGCCTGTACATGGGCCGGAACCAGCGGATCTTGGATGTGCTCTGGCACGACGGCACCCATCTGGCGGATGCCATCATGTTCCTTACCGGTTCAACGCTGAAACACCGCCGCAGTTGGGGAACCCGGCTTACCGCGAAAGAGGGGACGGCATACTTGGAAGGGCATTTGACGGATATTGCTCAGCCGGCGGCGCAGGCTGCGGAAGGGAACCCCGGCTCGCGGTCACGGCGGCAAATTCCCGTCCTCATCGAAGTCGGCGCCGGCCGGGATCACCTGGTCTTCGAGATGGAATTTTCCTGCGAGAAGGGCCGGCTGCGGATCGGCAACGGGGTCTTTGAGGTCTGGGAAAGCGCGGAAAGTCCCTATGCTCAGGGCTTCCGTTCCCTTAAACGTACCGCTGATGTTTTTGAGGGCCCCACGGGCTATTTTGCCAACATGGTAAAGGACGCTGTGGCCTGTGTCCGGGAACCGGATCGGCAGCCCCGGTCCGGAGCCGCCGACGGGCTGCGGGTGATCGAGTACCTTAACTCGGTGAAGCGCTGGGGGCGCTAATTCGATGAATAATTTTACCCTTATTGAAACCGGCTCCGATCTGGCTGCTTTCAGACAATACCTGCTGCGGGAAAACATTGGCAAAATAGCCATGGACTTTGAAGGAGATTTTAATCTTCACGCATACGGGGAAAAATTATGCCTCATACAAATTTTTGACGGCAAAAAATATTTTATCATAGACCCCTTAAAAATACGAAACGAAGAGATCATACTTTTTTTGGAAAACAAAAAAATAGTAAAATTCATGTACGGGACAGAGTCGGATATCAGCCTTGTGTATAAACAATACGGCGCCCGGTTAAATAATGTGTTTGATCTGCAAATATTAGTAAATGTGTTGAACCTGGAACACAAGGGCCTGGACGCTGTTTTAAAGGAAGTATTAAATATCGAGGTAAAAAACAAAAAACAGTTTCAAATGTACAACTGGCTTAAGCGTCCGATTGACAGGGAATCCCTGCGGTATGCTTTAAATGATGTGGCATATCTTTTTCAAATTAATGATGTTTTGCTGAAAAGGATAATCGGTGAAAATAAATATGAGGAACTGTTATTTCAGATAATCAGAAGGGACTTTGATTTTGAAAAGGAACGGGTCCCCGGCATATTTAAAAAGATAGAATACAAGAATTTGCCCAAAGAAAAAAAAGAGGTGTTTACCAACATTTATAATCTGCGGGATAAAATTGCGCGGGAATATAATTTACCGCCGAACAGCTTATTAAGCAACGATGCAATGCTTAATCTGGTTAACGGAAGGGAATCTCCGGCCAACGTAAAATTCAGCAGGGCCATAACAGAAAAGACAAAAAATGAAATTATCAATACGCTGAATGGGTTGTTAGGGTAGGTCTCTGTTTCGGGCTGCCGGAGGCCGTGGATGGCTCGTGAACAAGGCAATCGTCGTCATATTCCTTCATTTCGGCGTCGGTAATTGCGCCTATTTCATGGAGCGCCTGCGCTGTTTCGTGACAAACCATCAATAACTCGCTTTCGTATTTCTTTTTCATGGTATCCCCCTAAATCGAGCGGGCTACCCGCACCTTAAAAACCCCTCCGCCCAGATCGGCGTCGGCTTGTCCGGCTTCAAGCTGATCGGGCAGGGCAGGGTGGGTGATCGAGTATTTGAATTCAGTGAAGGCCTGGTAAAAAGAGACCCCAGGCCCGTAAAATTATCAAAATGCCCTTAGTCCAGGGCAAAGGACAGCTTGATGCCGTTGGTCCGCAGGGCGGCCCAGTTCCCGTTCAGGGGGATATCCTTGGTGGTAACATAGAAAAAGTAATAGGTATCAGGATCAATCGGATCGTATACCCGGACTTCTCCGGTGTTGCCATCGGCGGTAATTTTGAAGGAGACGGGCGCGGAAAGGCTCTCATCGGTCAAATAATCCGCATAGACATTCAGATCCACACTTTGCACCAGGTCCATCCAGCTGTTTGTATGACTGCGGTATACCTGGGCGCTCAGTCCCTTGGGAATGGCGCGGTTTATGGGGTTTTCATCATAATTAAGCCAGAGGAGGTATGAATTCCCGTTGCCCCAGGAAGCGCCGTTATAGGCTTTGTCCCCAAAGATATGCAAGCCGAATCCGCCGTGTCCGTCCTCGGCGCCGCCCTCATAGAGGGCATTGAATTCGTACACCATGGGGCCGCTTTGCGGCGCCTGAAAATTAACCTTGGCGAGCCTTGCATTGGCGTCCTTCTGGAGGAGCCTTTCACTGCTAAACTCCCAGCTTCCGGCGGCAAACCGGTAGGGCGGCAGTTGAGACTGTGCATACATTGATGCGGCTATGCCAAATACAACCAGGAAAAGAACGATTCGTTTCATTTTCTTACCCCTTCTAAAGAAATTATGACCCATATAAGGGATCATTTACCTGACTACTCATATATATTCTATCACTGTTGGAGAAAAGATGGGGAAATATTTGAGAATATTTTTTGAAATTAGCTCTGAAAATAGTCGGGATGGTGAGATTCGAACCCACGATCTCTTGCTCCCAAAGCAAGTGCCTTAGCCACTAGGCTACATCCCGCCGGCGATAAGGGCGGTTCCAAAATAGCAGATTTTGGAACCATCTCCTATAACTGTAACCATCTTTTTTTTATGTGCAAGATGTCTTTCAGCCCTGGGAAGGATTTTAACATTGATTCAAGGTCCTTGTCAGCATAAATCCGGATAACATAGAGGGATTTTATAAAGGATTGTACCGTTTCCGCCTTAAAGGCGCTGGAACTTTCCCCAAAATAGCATTCTTCGCCCTGCACATAGAGCCCGGTTTCCAGGGAAAAGGGTTCGGGCACATCAATAATGATCCCTTCGCCGGGTATGGACCGGCCCAGCTCTTCGCTCAGGCTCCGGGCAAGGGCGTTTTCGTAGGCGGACCGGTTTTTTATGTCCAACAGGGGCCGGTGATCCCCCTCGTCGTAGGGAAATTCCGCCACAAGGCCGAATAAAGCCCCCGATCGGACCTTTTCTGCCAGGGAAAAGAGGGGGGATTTGCCAACCCGGCTTTCCATCAGGGCGAAAAGGCTTTGATCGTCAAGGTTATAGAGCTCTTCCGGGGCCAAACAGCCGGTTTCAAGCCCCCGGATCAGGGCTTTTTTGATCATCGAAGTGGCGGAACGGACCGAATGGTGCCAGTAGACCGTCCGGTACATTAAATATTTTGAAAAAAGGATCGATTCCACACTGGGAATGCCCCGGGAATCAATATTTACCCCCCGTTTTTGGTCGGGATAGAGCCGGGAAAGGATAAAATCCACGTCCTGGGCGCCGTAGGGCACCCCGCAGTACCGGGCGTCCCGGTTAAGGTAGTCCAGTTTGTCCGGATCCAGGACCCCGGAGAGCAATTTCCGGTAAAAAAGAAGTTCCGTATCGCCCTGTGCGGGGAGGGAGGTGTCTACAATGGCGGCGGTAAAGACCGGGTCCGCCCCGGCGGCGCCAATCAGGTTTTTCAGGGGCTCCGCGAGGATGCCTTTCCCGGTCAGGGATTCGTGGGATTCCAGGGGCAGTTCCTTGAGGGAGTGGGTGTAGGGAAAGTGCCCCAGGTCGTGGAGCAGGCAGGCGCAGAGGAAGGACCGGGCCCCCACGGGGGTCAGCCAGCCGCCGGCGCCCCGCCCGGTAAGGTTGATGAGCAGCCGCCTGCCCAGGTGGTATACCCCGATGGAATGGCTGGCCCTGGTGTGGGTGGCGCCGGGGTACACGCAGTACACCGGCCCAAGCTGGAAAATCCGGCAGAGCCGCATAAAGGGGGCCGATTTTGTCAGCGCCGCAAGGGCCGGAGTCAGGTAAATATGCCCCCAGAGCACATCCCGGATGGGATCGGTGTATCCCTCTTCCAACGCCTTGTATATTGCATCGCCCATAAGGCATCATACCGGGGGGGAATCGGCAGGATCAAGGCTGTGCGGGCAGGCATGGGGCGCTTACTCAAATTGTTTTGACACCTGATTAAAAAAGTAATATACTTATGGAGTATTATGTTGAAGGGAATCGCCGTTTTTGCGCTGCTATGCGGGTTGCTCGGCCCCGCCGTTCTTTTCTCCCAGGAAAATCCGGAGTCGGCAGTTCCGGATCGGGACCGGAACACGATCCCCGAGGTTTTGATGCGTCCCCAGCGGGGGGAAGCTCCCCGGTATCCCACGGATTTGGTTATCGGCATTTTGGGGCAGGGTGATGTGCCCTATGAGGCGTACCGGTTTGCACGGGAAGTGATGGAGGCCTTTGCCGGGGATTCCCGGAACGCCCCGGCTTTATCTACGGTGAGCAGCGTATCACGGGAGGCCCTTTTTTCGAGCATCAAGGAGATTGAGCCCCAAAAATTCAGGCTGGGAAGCGGCCGGGAGGAACCGGATGGGGCGTTTTCTTTCCTGGTTCGCTTTATGGGCCGGGAGCAGGGAATCGCCGGGGAATTGTATATCCGGAGGGGAACAGCGGAGCTTGGCGGAGGAGCCGGCGAAACAGCGGAGGCGGCGGGAGAGGAGAAGGCCTCTGCCTGGCAGTTTGACGAACTGATTCTTGAAGAGCCATTGAATTTGGCGGAAGGGCAGGAAGAATCATCCTTCGATCTTCCCCCCTACGAACGTTTTTTTTAGGGATAATTGTATGGCAGCGTCGGTTGCACGTATCGAAAAGGATTTTCTTCTCAAGGTGCTCTTCGTTGAGCAGGTTCCCCTTATGTATCTGCGGGATCGTAGGGAGTATATTCTGACTCTGGACAAACCGGTCACGAAGGAAATTTCCCTTAAGCCCAACCGGCCGATTAGCCGCCTGGAAATCAAAAGTAAGATGGATCTGATATTTGAGTACCAGCGGCAGATAATCATTTTTTCTATTGAAATAAAGACCCTCAAGGATGGGCGTATTACTGCGGATGCGCCGGAATTTCTCTACAGAAACCTGGACCGGTCCTATTCCCGGATAGGCGCGCCCCCGGATCTTGATGTGCAGTTCACCTTTTTGGGTGACCGGTACAACCTGGCCTTTCCCAAGGTGACCGAATATGAGCAGGAGGAGATAGGGGAGTTTGTCCGGAATATGGACCCCCGGGACCTCACCGGCCTTATCGGGCAGATGGGGACATGGCTCGAAAGCTGCGCCGACGGCTATAAATTTATCATCTATAAGGATGTAAAACCCAGTTCCAGGGAGGAGCGGCTCATCACCGAAACGGGCAAGGTCCTGTATCTGCCTTCAACCCAGGGCCCCTTGCCAACATCCGATCCCCACCCTAAAAAGCGGCTTATCACCGAAGAGACCTTCAAGCGGTACCTTGAAGGCGCCGGGGTGAATCCGTCCAAGGCGGACGAAGCCGCCATCGGTTTTGTCAATGACAAATTCAGCAAGGGCGTTTTTTCCGATCTTTGGGTTCCCATTCTTTTTCAGGAATATGTGATCGGCTACATCCATACCTGGATCAGCAATCAGGACAAGAAACCCTTTGATTACACGGTGGTGGATACCCTCTGCCAGTTTGCTGCAATTCTGGCCTATTCTTTCAAGGTAAACGGCTTTTTTGATCCGGGCAAGGTCACGGCCCCTTCCTTTGAGGGCAAGGTGATCGATATCAGCGCCGCGGGACTGCTCTTTGCCTACCCCCAGTCCGGCCTTGCCTCGGCGCTGCTGCCGGACACTGAACTCGCGGTTCAGCTTTCCGCCCTTAAGCGAAGCGTCAATACCAATGCCAGGATCGTCCGCCGGTACCGGGATAATTCCTGCAGCTACTTCGGCTGCCGTTTCCTGGACATGGCCCCCGAGGATACCCGTTTTCTTTTTGAATTTCTCTACGGCAAGCCCCTTACCGATGCGGACGCGGCCTTCCTTGCCGGCCACGTGTAGCGCCCTTACCGTTCCAGTTTGCGGTACACATAACGGTGGGGGCTGTCTGCAACGGCGCCAAGCCTTTCTTTGCGCCATTCGGCGTATTCCGACCAGTTCCCGTCGTACCAGATCACTTCCCCGTCCTCAAAGGCCAGGATATGGGTCACGATCCTGTCCAGAAACCAGCGGTCATGGCTGATCACCAGGCTGACACCGGCGAAGGTATCCAGGGCGTCTTCCAGGGCCCGCAGGGTGTTCACGTCCAGGTCGTTGGTGGGCTCGTCCAGGAGCAGCACATTGGCCCCCTCTTTTAACATGAGGGCCAGGTTGAGCCGGTTCCGCTCCCCCCCGGAAAGGACCCCGACTTTTTTCGACTGATCCGAGCCGGAAAAGTTATACCAGCTGCAATAGGCCCGTGAATTGACTTCCTTGGTCCCCCCCAGCTTGATAAGGTCCAGCCCCCCGGAGAGCTGCTCCCAGACGGTTTTGTCCTTATCCAGGTTCCCCCGCATCTGGTCCGCGTAGGCCAGCTTGACGCTGTCCCCCAGCCGCAGGGTCCCGCCGCCGGGCTTTTCTTCCCCGGTGATGATCTTGAAGAGGGTGGACTTCCCCGCCCCGTTGGGCCCGATGATGCCCACACAGGCCCCCGGCGGGACGGTAAATGCGAGGTTTTCAAAGAGGACCTTTTCTCCAAAGGCCTTGGAAAGCCCCGCCGCTTCGATCACAAGCTGCCCGAGCCGGGGCCCGGCCGGGATGGTGATCCGGTTATCGCGGACCTTCTCCCGTTCATCGTCCTGGAAGAGTTTTTCGTACTGGGTGATACGGGCCTTGCTCTTGGCGTGACGGCCCCTGGGGCTCATGCGTATCCATTCCAGTTCACGGGAAAGCTGCTTCCGCCGCTCGCTTTCACCCTTTTCTTCCAGGGCCAGCCGCTTCTCCTTCTGTTCCAGCCAGCCGGAGTAGTTGCCCTTCCAGGGGATGCCCTCGCCCCGGTCCAGTTCCAGAATCCAGCCCGCCACATTGTCCAGAAAGTACCGGTCATGGGTGACGGCGATCACGGTACCCGCATATTCCCGCAGGTGCCGCTCCAGCCAGGCCACGGTTTCCGCGTCCAGGTGGTTGGTGGGCTCGTCCAGCAGCAGAATGTCGGGCTTTTTGAGGAGCAGCCGGCAGAGGGCCACCCGCCGCCGCTCCCCCCCGGAAAGGTGATCCACCACTTCATCCCCGGCGGGGCCGCGGAGGGCGTCCATGGCCCGTTCCAGCCGGCTGTCCAACTTCCAGCCGTCGGCGGCCTCGATCTTTTCCTGAAGCTCCGCCTGTTTCGCCCCCAGCTTGTCGTAATCGGCGTCCGGATCGCCGAAGGCCTCGCTCACGGTGTCAAATTCTTTCAAGAGGTCCACCAGTTCCTGAACCCCTTCGGACACCGTCTCCTTGACGGTCTTCCCCGGCTCAAGGTGGGGCTCCTGTTCCAAAAAACCGATGGTAAAACCGGGGCTAATCGACGCTTCCCCGGCAAATTCCGTGTCCACCCCGGCCAGTATCTTCAGCAAGCTGGACTTCCCCGATCCGTTAAGGCCGATCACCCCGATCTTGGCCCCATAAAAATAGGAGAGGCTGATATCCTTGAGTACCTGCCTGGTCCCGTGTTTCTTGGAAACCCGGTACATGGAATAGATTATTTTTTTATCGTCTACGGTAGTTGCCATGGG
>BNUU01000049.1 GCA_025997595.1 Spirochaetia bacterium
CGGTTTCAGAACCGGTTTCAAAACTACGGAAGAACGTTATGGCCTCCTGGGGCCCGCCCTGCTTAATTCGCAAAATTTTATTATTGCCACCGAAGACGGCAGCGAAGGTAAGAAAGGCCGCATCACCGACTTCCTCGGCCCGGCGAAATATGCGGCGGTCTATGCCTGCGGTCCCACAGCAATGCTGCGGGCGGTGACAGAAAAATGCAAAGCTGCGGGCATCCCCTGTTATATCAGCATGGAAAAACACATGGCCTGCGGGGTAGGGGCCTGTCTGGGCTGCACCGTCAAAGTCAAAAACGGCAACAAACGCTGCTGCGCCGACGGCCCCATTTTTAATGCGGAGGAAATAATCTTTGAGTAAATCGAAAGTTGATTTATCACAGGTTGATTTATCAACCACTATCACCGGGGTCCACTTCCGCAATCCCGTAATCGCAGCATCGGGGACTTTCGGCTACGGGGGAGAATACGCGGGCCTCATTGATGTGTCACAGTTGGGCGGCATCTGTACCAAGGGCCTCACCCTCAATCCCCGGTCGGGAAACGCCGGGCAGAGGCTCCACGAAACACCCGCCGGGCTGATGAATTCCATCGGCCTGGAAAATCCCGGCATTGCGGTCTTTCTGGAAAAGGAACTCCCCAAGCTTCGCGCATTGGGGCCTGCGGTGATCGCGAACCTCTCCGGTTCCACCGTGGAGGAATACGCCGGAGGCGCAGTTTTATTGAACGCATCTTCTATCGACATGATCGAACTCAACATCTCCTGCCCCAACGTTAAGGCCGGTGGCATGACCTTTGGCCTTGATCCGGAGGCCGCCGCCTCAGTCGTGCGTCCGGTACGGAAGGCCGCGCCGGATAAGCCCCTGATGGTAAAACTTTCCCCCAACGCGCCGGATCTTGCTGCGGTTGCCCGCGCCTGTGTGGACGCCGGGGCGGACGCGCTGTCACTGGTGAATACCTTTAAGGCCATGGCTATCGACATCAATACCCGGAAGCCGGTATTCGACAATATCAGCGCCGGGCTTTCCGGCCCCGCCATCAGGCCCATTGCACTCCGCATGGTCTGGGAACTGTACGATGCGGTTAAAGTTCCCATCGTAGGAATGGGGGGCATCAGTAATACTAAGGATGCGCTGGAGTTTCTCATGGCGGGTGCCGCGGCAATCGAAGTGGGTTCCGCCACCTTCGCACACCCCCCTGCGATGATCGAAATTATCAACGGCATTGCAGGGTATATGAAAAACCGCAGGTTTTCAAAGCCGGAAGAAATCAGCATCAGGGGAAAATAAGTGAATTGGATTCAACTGTTTAAAAAATCTTTCCCCTATTTGATCGTAGTAATCATATCGTTTTTAACCATGGCGGCGGTCAGCTATATTTCGGCCCGAAGCGTCATGGAACGCCATCTGGCGGAGAATGCGGAAAACGCACTAGTAACCGCCGAAGCGAATGTGGCGGAAGGCTTGGCCCGCCTGGAACTGATGCTCCTGAATGCCTTCCACGCGGTTCGGGATATGCTGGAACAGGGGACGGATAATGCTAGTGTCCATGCCTACCTGGAAAACACCGCCGCATGGATGCGTCGGCCGGTAAACGGCCTCCCCGGTTTTTACGGTATCTATGCCTATATTGATCGCGAATTTATTAACGGCATCGGCTTCGAGCCCGATGCTGATTACCTGCCGGAGTCACGGCCCTGGTACCATGCGGCGCAGGGGCTTGCAGACGGCCAGGTGGGTTATACCGTGCCTTATCAGGATGTCAGCTCCGGAAATTTGATCATATCCGCCGTTCAGAACCTTTACGATCCGGAAGGCGGCTATTACGGTATTTTGATAATAGACGTGGAGCTTTCCTGGTTTGATCAGTATGTTCAATCCCTTTACCGTTCCCCCGGCGCTTATGGCATGATCCTCAATCAGGATATGATAGTGATAAACCACCCCGATACGGATTTAGTTGGCCGGTTCCTGGGGGATCTTATGGGGGACCATGCGAAAATAGCGGCGGAGCTGCCACAAAACGCCAATATCCGGGCCCGGCGGATCACCGATACGGACGGCAAAACAGTAATTGTGTTTTTCAGGCGGCTGCATCCATCCGCGCAGATGACTGAAGGCTGGTATGGGGCGCTCATTACTCCGGTAAAAAGTTATTACCACGATATCAATAGTATCGTTATGAACCCCGTTTTTTTGGAACTTGTTCTGATACTGCTCTTCAGCATGATCATGCTCAGAATTATTGCGGCGCGGATACGTACCGAAGAAATAAATTTTGACACCTCAATGATAAAGGCCCGGCTTGAAATAACGGTGAAGGAGCGGACCGCAGAACTGGAACAGCGCACCGAGGAACTGGAGGTACAGTCCAGGCTGGCAAAGGAGGCGTCAGAGGCCAAGGGGAGTTTCCTTGCCCGGATGAGCCACGAGATCCGCACCCCCCTGAACGCCGTCATCGGCATGACCGAAATTGCCCGGCACAGTACCAGTGTCGAAAAAAAAGATGAATCCCTGGGGAAAATCGCGGCAGCCTCGGATCATCTACTGGGCATCTTAAATGATGTGCTTGATATGTCAAAAATCGAAAGCGGCAAATTCACCCTTGTCCATGAGCCCCTTGTTCTGGACACCGCCATGGAAGAGGTGGCGGCCATCATCCGGCAGCGCTGCGAAGAAAAGCGGATCATCTTTGAACCTGATTTTTCCCTTCTGCCAAATATTGCGGTAATGGGGGATAAGCTGCGGCTTAAACAGGTGCTGATCAACCTTTTGGGCAATGCGGTCAAATTTACCCCCGCCGCCGGTGTGATCCGGTTTAGGGTGGAAATTTCGGGCCGGGATGAAAAACAGCTTGAGGTACATTTTCTGGTTTCCGATAACGGCATCGGGATGAGGGAGGAGCAGATGGAAAAACTCTTTCATCCCTTTGAACAGACCGACGCCTCCATCGCGAACCGTTTCGGCGGGACCGGCCTGGGCTTGTCCATCAGTCAGAATATGGTGCAGCTCATGGGGGGCCTCATTACGGCGGCCGGTGAATTCGGCAAGGGCTCTACTTTTGAATTCACCCTGAAAATGGAAATCTCCGAACAACAGGAGAACACCGCAAGCGCAGGGGATGCTCTGCCGCGGCAGGATTTTACGGGCAAACGCATTCTCATTACCGAGGATATCGAAATTAACCGGATCATATTACGGGAACTTTTGGCGGATACCAACATTGAATTTGAAGAAGCGGTTGACGGCGTTCAGGCGCTGGAAAAATTTACCGCCTCGCCGGAACATTACTATGACCTCATCTTCATGGATGTGCAGATGCCCAACATGGACGGCCACGAGGCCGCCCGCCGGATCCGCGCCCTTGACCGGGTGGACGCGAAAACCGTACCTATTATCGCCATGACCGCCAATGCCTACCGCGAAGACGTTGACAAGGCCCTGGATGCCGGTATGAACGCCCACCTGTCCAAGCCCATTAACATGAAAGAAGTCAGGAACACCCTGAGCCGCTGGCTTAAATAGTGGGTGAACCAAAGCTTCGCCCATTTACTCATTGCCCGTTTTATCGTATTATCAATTATCATGCCCAAGATTGAAGTGAACGAAGAAGTTTTTTATGCATTGGCCGACCCGACGGGCCATGGAAGCCGTTGGCCCACTCGGGATAGTTTCGAGGAAGCCCTTACCTGCGCCAAGGCGGAACTGGACGAGGACAGCGACAAGAGTCTGCCCGCTGCGGAGCGGACCCTCAAGATTGAATTAAACGATACCAATAGGCCCGACCTCTGGGCCACCGCAGGCTGCGCCCGGCAGCTGCGGATACACAACGGGGGCAGGCGGCCCGAATACCCCTTCTTTTCCCGGTCCGGTAATGTACAGAAGGCCGGTCACAAGGTGCTGGTAGACGCAAGCGTCAAGGACGTGCGGCCCTATTTGGCGGGCTTCATCGCCTCAGGCAAGGCCGTCACCGACGCCTCCCTGCGGGACATGATCCAGACCCAGGAGAAGCTGGCCTGGAACTTCGGCCGCAAGCGCCGGACCATCTCCATGGGCGTGTACCGCATCGCCATGATCCAATGGCCCATTACCTACAAGGGGGTGGACCCCGATTCGGTGTCCTTTGTGCCCCTCCAATGGGAACTGCTTGGCGGAACCAGGCGCCCCCTGACCCTGCGGGAAATCCTCAAACAGCACCCCAAGGGCAAGGAGTACGGTTTTATCCAGGAACACGAACCCCTGCATCCCCTTTTGGTGGACGCGAAAAACGCCATCCTCTCCTACCCGCCGATCATCAACTCCGCCGACCTAGGGGCGGTCCAGGTGGGGGACACGGATCTGTTCATCGAGCTTACCGGCACGGACCAGCCCTCGGTGACCCTGGCGGCCTCGATCATGGCCTGCGACCTGGCGGACCAGGGCTACACCATCGAGCCCGTGGAAGTTGAATACGCCTATGACACCCCTTTTGGAAAGAAGTTGACAACTCCCTGGTATTTCCAGGAACCCGTGTTCTGTTCCCTGGCCCGTGTGGAAAAATTCCTGGGTGAAAAGCTCAGCGCCGACGAGTGCCTTGCCGCCCTGGAACGCATGGGGGTCAGGGCCGAAAAGGCCGGCGCTGCGGAGGCCGGTGCGGAGGCCGGCGGCGCCGTGGAAGGGGTCCGGGCCTGGCCCCCGGAATACCGCAACGACTTCCTCCACGCCGCCGATGTGGCGGAGGATGTGATGATAGGCCGGGGGCTTAACTCTTTTAAGCCCGAGCGCCCCCGTGACTTTACCGTGGGCCGGCTCACCCCCATCACCTACTTCAGCCGCCGGGTCAAGGAAATCCTCGTAGGCATGGGCTATCAGGAGATGATCTACAACTATCTGGGTTCCCGGAAGGATATGGTGGACAATATGCGGGGGGACGGGAGCAAAATCCTCCGCATCTCCAACCCCATGACGGAAAACTACGAATACGTCCGGGACTCGGTGCTGGCTTCTTTAATGATGAGCGAGGCCGTTTCGGGCCACTCGGCCTATCCCCACCGCATCTTCGAGATCGGCAAGGTGGCCTACCGGGACGCCGCGGAGAACTACGGCGCCGCCACCCGGCAGTATTTGGGCTTTGTCCACGCCGGGGCCGACGCCAACTTCAACACCGCCGCCGGGCAGCTTCAAACCCTGTTCTACTACATCTCCCGGGAATACGAAGTTGAAGAATCCGGCGACAGCCGGTTCATCCCCGGCCGGGCGGCGGCAATAAAGTACCGGGGCAAAGCCATCGGCGTTTTCGGCGAAATTCACCCGGAACTGCTGGAAAACTGCGGGGTCGCCGTGCCCTGCATTGCTGCCGAAATCGACATCGAAGCCTTGCTTTAGTTGCAGTATTACTGTGGAAAATTTTGATCGTTAATATTTTTAAGCCCTTGGGTCCCTTGAGTTTTTACCGTGAAGCCCTGAGTATCGCCCTGCCGGTAATGCTTCAGCAGCTTATCATGAGCATGGTCTCCCTGATCGACAACTTCATGGTTGCAGGTCTGGGGGACATCAGCATGGCTGCGGTGAACGTGTCCAACCATCTCAACTTCATCTATATTGTCATCATCAACACGGTTTGCGGGGCCGGGGGCATTTACATCGCCCAGTTCCGGGGCGCGAGGGACATCAAGGGGATGCGCCACGCCTACCGCTTCAAGGTGATCTTCGGCACGGCGGTTTCGCTCGTTTATTTTATCCTCTGTTGGACCATCCCAAAACAGATGCTGGGGATGATGATCCGGGGGAACGCCGCCGGGGAAGAAATCATCTCCATCGGCACAGTATATCTGCGGCTTTCGTCCTTCGCCCTGCTGCCCCTGGCCCTTTCTTTCGCCATCGGCAGTTCCTTCCGGGAAATCGGCCGGCCCAAGATCCCCCTCTTTATTTCCGCAGGGGCCACTCTGGTAAATACTTTGGGAAACTGGATTCTGATCTACGGGAACCTGGGGGCTCCCCGGCTTGAGATTGCAGGGGCGGCCATCGCCACCATTATCGCCCGGATTTTCGAGGCTGCCGCCTTTTTGGTCTATGTCTATACCGCGGGAGCCGAAAAAGCGCCCTTCTTCGCAAAGTTCAGAACCCTGTTTAAAATCAAAGCGGCCCTGGTACGCAAAATTCTCGCCAAATCGGCGATGATGTTCCTTTCGGAACTTTCCTGGATCAGCTCCGAGACCATCATGGTCGCCCTTTACAACAGCCGGGGCGGCGCGGAGGTGGTGGCCGGCATGGCCGCAGGCTGGACCATGGCGAATTTGTTCATGATCCTCTTCGGGGGCATCTGGACGGCAACCTCGGTATTAATCGGCGGGGCCCTTGGGGCAGGCCGTCTTGAGGAAGCGAAACAGCGGGCGGGGTGGATCAAGTCCGGGGCGGTTGTCCTGGCCGGCATTGTCGCCGTGGCCGGCTTTGGCCTGGTGAACCTGCTTGTCCCCCTGGTATTCTCAAACCTTACCGCCCAGGCCCGGAGCATCTGCCTGGGGCTGGTTTCGATCATCCTTATCTACCTGCCCCTCTGGTCCCTGCTCAACTCCCAATTTGCCATCACCCGTTCCGGGGGCGACGCCGCCGCCGGCATGTACACCGATGTTTCGGTAAACACCCTTATCTTCGTCCCCGGCGCCTTTATCCTGGCCTTTTGTACCAGCCTTGGGCCGGTACCCATGTTCGCCATCCTCAAATCCGCCGACATCCTCAAATACTTTGTGATCCGGTATTTCTATAAGAAGGAACGGTGGGTGAAGAATTTGACCAATGAGGAATAGCAGAAAGCAGCTTTTGTTATTATGTTGAATCAATCCAACAAAATATCTAAAATATGGTGATTTTATTCTATATAATAACATAAATATATTGACCTTATCCTACAAATGTGATATCATCATATTATGAGTAGTCTGGATATGCTTACAACCATGAATCACTGGTGGGATACGGGAAAGGTCAATGCCGCATTCATGGAAAATGTGGTCCGGGATGAGCTTAAGCGGATCTTTGCCGCCATGGAGGCCCGGCGGGTTCTGTCCATCGTCGGCCCCCGGCGGACGGGAAAATCCACCCTTCTCTATCAGGTTATCGATCAGCTCCTCAAGGCCGGGACCGATCCCGCCCACATCGTGCTGTTCAACGGCGATTCCCCCCTGTTCGCAGGGGGCGCAGAAACCATAAGCAGTATTGTGGATACCTACATTGACGGGAAGCTCCACAAGCCCATCATCGAAATGAACACCCGTATCTATATCTTTATTGATGAAATCCATTTTTTGAAGGGCTGGCAGACCTATGTTAAATCCATTTACGATTTGAACCCCAATGTAAAATTTATCATCAGCGGGTCTTCGTCAATTCAGATGTTCCTGGGGGCACGGGAATCCCTCTTGGGACGGATCACCGACATCAATGTGCTGCCCTTCTGCTTTGATCAGTTTCTGCGTTTTTATGGCCTGTTCAAAAAAACCTTTCATTATGATCGTTATGCCGAAGTGATGCCCGTCGGTTCCCTCTTTGATGATCCCGCCGCCTATTACCATCACCTGGAAACAAAAAAAGCAGAGCTGTCCTTTTTGGAACTGGCCTTGAACGAGGGGGTAAGATCATTTTTGCTGAACGGGGGATACCCGGAATTTTTCAAGACCGACAATATCCTGTACTGGCAGAAAATTCTTACCGAAGACATTATCGACAAGGGCCTATACCGGGACATCGTGACTTTCTACCGGGTCACCAATCCGCTGATCCTGGAAAGACTCTTATACCTTGTCGCCGCGAATTCCGGCGGTGAATTTGCCTATGCGGGATTGGGCGGGACCATCGGTATTGATACTACCACTGCGTCTACCTATATCAATTATCTGTCCCAGGCCCATTTAGTCACGGTGCTGGAAAACTATTCTCCAAATGCGGTCAAGGTGGTCAGGAAAAACAAAAAGATCTATGTTTCCGACAACGGCATACGGAACGCCATTATCCGCAATGATACCCCCGATTCACGGGACGAAGGTTTTCTTGCGGAGAGCGCCTGCGTTCAGATGGCCCGCGCCTATTGCGAGGATAAACTCTTCGGTCTTTACTTTTGGCGGGATAAACAAACCGAGGTAGATATCATTATCGACAAGAAAACCCACCTGCTCCCGGTTGAGGTAAAGTACCGCAATAAGATTGAAGATAAAGACCTGGACGGGCTTTATGATTTTATGAAAAAATACGATGCCAAAACCGGTATCGTTATTACAAAGAATGTTTTGAAAAAAGAGGGGGGGATATATTTTGTTCCATTACGGCTGGCGAAGGCGGGGGCGTTTCCAAATATTTGACTTGTTCGAAAAACGGTTAGTAGCCGAACAACGTTATTTAAAAACCCAGCGCCCTTTCCCGGTAAGCCGTACCGATCCGCTCCAGTGTTTCCGTTACAGTCTCTTTCGGTAAAGTCTGTTTATGCAGATCAATCGTAAACTGATTCATGGAAAAATGGCGGAACAGTAATACTGTTTTTTTCAGCTTTTTTTCATTGGCATATAAATCCTGCACAGCATTGGTGTAGGCTTCAAAGATGCCGCCC
>BNUU01000050.1 GCA_025997595.1 Spirochaetia bacterium
GCCGGTACGTAACGGTTTGATGCTTGAACTGGAGGTACACCGTATCGGTACGGGGATCAAAGTAAAGATCCATGTCTTTTTTTTCAAGGGAAGAGGAAAACATTTTGTCAAACTGTGCGGCGGCGGAACCAATGGAGACGGGGTCCATATCGGCAATAAAATTGGGATGGGAGGTTCTTGCGCGGCGGGCCGACTCCCTCCATGTCTGACAGGAAACAAGAACGAGGACCACACTCAACAAGATAAAAAGGCGTTTCATGAATCATCCATATATATACTATCTATATACTATAAGGCCGCCCTTGCGGGCGGCCCTTACTAAACACGGTTCAAACCGGTATTAGAAGTTGTAGTTAAACACAATCGGAACCGCAATAACGGTTTGTGCCTTTTTCTTCGTCTCTTTCGCAGTTGTTCCGGAATACGCTTCGCCGCCAGCGGCAAACTTGGCAATAACCCCAATCTGGAAGTCACCGCCGGCAATGGGTTTCTTGTAGAAGCCGCCAACGCTCATTTCGGTATGGCTGTCTTTATTCGCAGGAATAGTAAGGCCGGTGGCTGTGGCCTTACTATTACCGGTAGAACTTAAGCCCAGATCCAGCCCGAAAATCCCAATCTCACCGATCTTGTAGGCGGGCTGTAAACCAAGGCTAAAGTTAAAGCCGGCTTTACCAACCAAATCATTACCAACGCCGTTGTAATCTGCTATTGTGACTTTTTCAGCGAACTGGGTGGATAGCCGACCGAGGAGGCTGAAATCGCCGATCGTATAAGTAGCGCCCAGGGCAATCCGGACCGGCGCGTTATAGGAATCCCCATAAACAAAGCCACCCTCATCTGCTATTAACTGATCCAGTGTCGCAGTTTTTATTTGAATGTCATCACTATTAACCTTGAGTTTCATAGGAATATTAACACCCAAATCGAGGTTAAGCCCTTCTATCGCCAGAAGCTGAGCGCCGATCTGAATCTGAGAATAATCCGCACTTTGGGCGTTGGGATTAATCTTATAAGTAGTATCATCCGTGTTCTTAGCCGCATATTTACCACCGATGAACTGGGCACGGATAAAGGCAATGTCGGAAATGGTATAACCGGCGCCAATCTGTATGTTGGCCCAGACGTCCCGGGCTTCCTCTCCATACGAGGAGGCGACGGGGTCGGGGGGGGTCCAGCCGGTTGGGTTGGGGCCAGCACCAGTAGGATCATTAAGGCTTCCGGAGTTACCTACGGCAAACTGGAGGGAGAAAGCGGGGATCTGCTCGAGGGCAAATTTAACATGGGTACCAACCTGACTGTTTTGGAAACGGGCAAAAATTTGATCTTCATTCCCAAAGCCAACGCCAAAGGGACGCCAGGAATCGCCCGGACCGACCTTACCGCGGTAGTCATCCAGGTTGAACCGGCCGGTCGTAATGGTAAGGAAGCTCACCGGCTTTACCCATGCATAGATACCGCCATCCGTCCCCAGTGTCAAGGCAAGATTTTGGAGATTTGGACGAAGATGGAGTTTCAACCCCAGGGTCCCCGCTTCATTCTGCGCAGTTGCCGTGAGGTTGACGGAAGCTCCATAACCATTCCAGGCAGGGCCATTCGCGACACCGGCATGCAACTTATACTCCGGAGCTGTAGGTGTCCCCCCATCAATATAACCACCAACGAGAACAACCGGGGCAAAGCCGGCGCGGCCGCCCACAGCGAACTTAATCTCTTGCGTAAATGCCGTAGAGACAACTAAACCAAGAACAATGAAAAGAGCGATTAACTTTTTCATTTATTCCTCCTTGAACTTGCAAGGGGGAAGCAACCAACGGCTACCTAGATCCCCCTTTATCTTAAAACTCTTGTTACAGGAAACTGGGGGTTGGACTTAGGCCACTTATATAGAAAGAAAAAACAGAGACTTTTAACAAATTTTTCAGGATTATGAAAAATGCGTAAACCTCCTATTGCGGGGAGCTATAGAGGGTGTTAATTACTTACCTTACAAAGAATTAGCGTTGCTGGTTCGTGTGGACTGAACGGTAAAATTTCGGTGTGAAGCGGCTGTGACAGCAACATTCCGAAAAAAACGAGGGTTCTATGCGGGTAAGGGATGATTTTACGGTGTATCCCCGGACTATGAGGACGGGAAAGGTGGTTTTTTACTACCAGTGCTATGATGATGACGGTAACCGTATTAACGGCCATTCTACGGGGGAAAGTACCCGGACTATGGCGATCAAGCGGTGCAATGCCTTGATGCGGGTGGGGAAGCTGCTGCCGAATAGCCGCAAGCGGATTCCGACTTTTGGGGAATACTCGGCGGGCTGGTGGGTTCGGGGAGAATGCGGGTACCTCAAGAAAAAGCTGGGGCGCAAGGAACTGGGGCCGGACTATGAAAAGCAGAGCCGCCGTATGCTGGATATGTTCCTCGTACCCTACTTTGGGAAAATGCGGGTGGACAAGATAAGTACCGAGGACATTGACCAATGGCTGGTAAACTTCAACGACCGGGAACATAAAAAGCCCGGAAAGAAGATTAAGGCTGCCGGGGAAAATGGGGCTGCCGTTGACGGGGTTTCCGGCGGCATTGCGCCGGACAAATACAAAGAATCGTATATCAACGTGGTCTTTGGAATCTTGAAGCTCATGCTGAAAGAGGCGGTAAAGCGGCGGCTGATCCCTTTCAACCCGGCTGACAATGTGGAGAAGCTGCAGGCCGAACGGAAACAGGTGGAGATCCTCACCCTGCACGAAGCGCAGGAAATGTTCATACCGAAACACAAGGAGCCTGAACCGAAGTTGCTGGAAGAGTTTGACAAAAAGGGCTTCAACATGGCGATTGGGAAACTGGCCAACATGGTGGCGATGGTTTCCGGTATGCGGATTGGGGAAGTGCTGGGGCTGAAAGGCGAATTTGTGTTTGCCGATTATATCCGGGTTGAGGGGCAGTACGGTTCGCATGGGTTCGGCCCGACCAAGACCCGAAAAAAACGGAATATCCCCCTTGCGCCGGGGGTAATGGCGGGGCTGCAGAAAGTGGTTGAGTTGAACGGCGAAGGCTATGTTTTCTCGACCGATGGCGGGGCGAAGCCTATTACCCGGTATTACTTCAACAAAGCCCTGACAAAGGGATTGGCGGAGATCGGGATTAACGAGACCGAGAAGAAGGCGCGGAACATTACGCCTCATGCCTGGCGGCATTTCCTGAATTCGGTTCTGCGGGCTCTGGGAGTGCCGGATGCGGTTGTCCAGTCCATCACCGGCCATTCGTCACAATCCATGACCGAGTATTATACCCATTTCAATTTGCTGGAATCCTCCAAGGTGCGGAATATTCAGGACAGCCTGCTTCTGGCGGCTCCGCTTGATGAGGGCGAACCGGCGGCGGAAACCGATGACGGGGAACCGGGGCGAAGGGCGGCAAGTCCGGTAAAACGGACAATGCGGCACATAAGCCGGCATTCCTCAAACCCGCCTGCGCACAGGCGAAAACGGCATAACTAAAAATAATCATGACGGCGATAGCCCCTCCTGTTTCGGCAGCGGGGCTTTTTTTTGCGTTTTTTTCTGAAATTCCCTGAAATTGCGTAAACCTCCTAATTACAGATCATTCAACCTGTGAGATTTTGGAACCACAGAGGGCGGGAAGAATAAGCGGCTTTTTCTTGAATTCGGTGCGAATTAGGGAAAACCCTTAGTTACTCCCGGAGAAAGCTGTGAGATTTTGGAAACCGGAGGAAGGGCAATGCTTGAAAAACTTATGGACGTGGATGATGTGGCGGAGATTATGGGGCTGCAGGCGGCGACGATCCGTAAGTATGTTCTGGAACGGTCTATCCCCTTCCACAAGATTATTAAGGCGGTGCGGTTTGTGCCTTCGGAGATTGAGGCTTGGATTTTGAATAACGGCGACTGCTCGGCGGTCAATCCGGTGGTGATTGCCGAGGAAGAACCGGATTTGTTTACGGCGGTCGAGGCTGAGGCGGTTCCGGTTAATGACGGGGTGACGGATGGAACGGACTGATTTTGACAGGGTGATCGAGGAAGTGATGGCGGAAGCAATGCCTTTTGAAAGCTGGGAACGGCTGGCCGGGGAAACGGCGGCGGCGTTTGCGGCGTTCTGTGCGTTCAGGGATTTCGGGCCGGAGCGGTCGGTGCCAAAGGCGGTGAATGAGCGCTATAGCAAGACCGAAGGCGGTGAAGCGGCTGATCCGGCTTTTCTCGGGAAGAAGTGCCGGATGTGGCGGGGCTGGGCAGCTCAATACAAATGGCGGGAACGGGCGGAAGCCTATGACCAGTACATTGACCGGCTGAAACAGGCGGAGAAGCGCAAGGTGATTGAAGCCCAAGGGGAAGTTCACCGGATGATTACCGGGAAAATGCTGCAGGTGGTGAACAAGAAGCTTGACCTGATGGAGCCGGGGGAGCTTACCCAGGGAAACGTTACTGAATGGGTCGAGACCGCGATAAAGACGGAACGGGAAATTGCAGGGCTGGCAGTGAGTGGCAAGGAAAAGTCCGCTGACGGCTGGAAACAGGGGGAAATCAAGTTCACCCCTGAATTCGAAGGATTATGAGCGATTTTCTTAACGAATGTGATATTTATCACGTTTCAATTTTGTAAATAGCGGGGGAAAAATAAGGATATGCAGATGGCGGTGGTTTTTAAACCGACACATGTTCAACGCAAGGCGCTGGCTCTGGTTAAGGGCGGGGCGAAGCATATCCTTTTGTTTGGCGGTTCCCGGAGCGGTAAGACTACGGTGCTGGTAATGGTGATTATTTTCCGGGCTTTGATGTATGCCGGTTCACGGCATTTGATCTGCCGGTATCGGGCGAAGGATGCCCGGAGTTCGGTTCTGCGGGAAACCCTTCTGCCCTGGCTGAATAATACGATTGGCAGCAATGGCTATAATTATCTTGCCCATGAGAGCATGATTACCCTTTACAACGGTTCTGAAATCTGGATTGGCGGCTTGGGTGATCGGGAGCAGGCTGACAAAATCCTGGGCCACGAATACAACACGATTTATTTTAACGAGATAAGCCAGTTAAGCTATGCGGCGGTAACTACGGCATACAGCCGTTTGGCAATGAAGGTTCCTGGCTGCCGCAATTTGTTTTTGTATGACTGTAATCCGGGTTCGCCTCTCCATTGGGCGTACCGGATATTCATTCGCAAGCAGCAATTTCTGAACGGCGATCCGCTGGTAAAGCCTGAGCTTTACGTCTCGATGATACTCAATCCCGAAGATAACAAAATCAATTTACCTGACGACTACATTTCCGATGTGCTTGACGCTTTGCCTGAAAAGCAGAAAGCCCGCTTTAAGGACGGGGCATGGGTAAAAAGTGAAGGGGTGATTTATGAGAAGTTCGATGAATCAATGATCCTGAAAGCGGCGGATATGCCGGCTGGATATGACCGCATTGCTGCGGGGCAGGATTTTGGGCTGAACATTACCAATGTCAAAATCGGCTGGGTTGGTGATGTGATTTATGTGCTGGCAGATTACGGCGCTTTCAACATGACGACCCTTTCCTTCAACGAAGAACTGACGGCCCGGGGCTGGTTTATACAGAGTTTTCCGACCTATTGCGATCCTGCCGGTGGGGAGCGTATTCAGGAAATTACGGGCGGCGTGAAAGCGAATAATTCTGTTGACAGTGGCATTGATTTTATCAACGCGAAGATTGAACGGGGGCAATTCTTTGTCGCTGATAGTTGTACCGGGGTTCTCTCGGAGATTTGGGATTACTGCCGGGATGAGGCCGGGGAAATTGTTAAGGTGAATGATCACTTTATGGATGCCCTGCGGTATGCGGTGTTTTCTGATGTGCAGATGGGGGTGATTGTATCGTGAACCCCTTTAATCTGTTTGGGAAAAGAAAGCATGAAACGCTCATCTCTAATGACAACAAGGCAAAGGGCTTTGAAAATGCAGGGGCCGCTCTTATAAGTAATTCCCTGGATGACGATCTTCAAAATATAGGGCGCGGCACCATGAATAATGGCGTATCTTTTTATGAGAACGCTTATTTATTGAATGCCTGGGTAAACATTGCGGTGGGGATTTTGATCCGCAATGTGGCGCGGGCAACTTTTATTTTGGAGAGAAGCGGCGAAGAGGTTAAGGCCGGGCCGCTGTACGAATTATTCAGGAGGCCGAATAAAGATTTAAGCCGTTATGACCTTTTCAAGGAAACAACGGCGTGGATAGAACTGGAAGGAGAGGCATTTTGGTGGTTCGGCCCCGATTATGGCGGCGGAATCCCTGACGAATTATATATCCTGAATCCCCGGCATGTGCGTAATGAGGGGGGAATGTTTGGAGGTATGAATCGTGGGGCAATAATTGAAAAGCCGGGACGCTGGTTCTATCAATCTGCAACTGAACTCGTGCCTATCCTTTCCGATGAGATAATCCACTTTAAGGAGTGGAACCCCTGGAATCCGGTGCGGGGGATTAATCCGCTTGTCGCTCTTGGCCTGGAACTGGAACAGGATTATTACGCCAATAAAGCCAATTCCCGGTTGCTCAAGAATGACATAACCCCGCTGGGGGTGCTCTCGACTGACCAGACTATACGGCCTGAAGAAGCTGACGCGATTGAAAAGAAATGGGAAAGCAAATACGGCTCCTTAAAGGCGGGGCGGAAAATTGCCGTGCTGGGCAAGGGGACGCAATTCAAGCCGGTTTCTTTTTCTCCTGACGTTATTAAATTATTCGACCTGAAACGCTGGAACCTTTACACGATTTTGGCAAAATACGGTATTCCTCCGCGGGTTGCCAATGTGAATGACAAGACTTCTACCCTTTCGGGCAAAGATACTTTGGAGCAGCATTCGGCGTTCTGGAAGTTCACGATAATTCCCCTGCTCAAACAACTGGAAAATATTCTGGAATCTCAATTTTTCTCACGTTTCGGGATTAAGGAGACTGGGCGTTTTGATTTGTCGGATATTCCCGAACTGCAGCAGAGCGAAGATGAACAATCGACCCGGGATATTGCGGAAATCAATGCGGGGTTAAAAACGATAAATGATGTTCTGACCGAACGGGGCAAAGATAAAAAGCCCTGGGGCGATCTGTGGTACCGGCCTTCTAACCTTGTCCCGATGGGAGAGGAGGACGAAGGAAGTTGACACAAAGCCCGGTGTTAATGGTCAGCCATTCGACATTTTTTCTGTCCGATGTGAAAAAGCTGTTTCACTATGTGGTGGTGAAGTGTGCCGATGTCGATGGGGTTGAACTGAACCGGGTAATAAAAGAGGTGAACCCGAAAATGGTTTTCCTGGATTCGGGTTTTTATGTAGACGGGCCAAGGAGGATTGGGCTTCTGCTCAAAAAATTCCCAAAATTGAAAATTACGATTTTGAACATGGATTCAATAGAACCAGAGGACGCGGTTAAGTTTTTGCTCTTTGGGGCAAAGAATTATATCAATTTACGGGAAGGATTTGAACTTTTTAAGGAGGGATTACAGATGGTATTGGAAGGGGAAGAATATATCAGCCCGGAAGAAGATAAAGTCTATGAAAAGCTGTATGGGGCGCCGATTATTCGCCCCGACATTACCATGCGGCAGGAGGAAGTAAAACAGCTTTTATTTAAAGGCTGGACTAACAAGAAAATTGCGGCGGAATTGGGCTTGAGTGAAAAAACGGTTACTAACCATCTGAACGCTATCTATAAGAAATTCAATGTGAAAAACAAGAATGAATTGTTTTGCAAGTTTCCAGGAGGTATGAATGATTATTAGGACAAAGGCCGGTCAATTTGAGGAAGTAAATTGCGAAGGGTTATTACAATTCCTTGGGGTAAAAAATGAGGGGCAGACGGTAACAGTAGCGCAGGATATTGAACTGATTGCCCCTGTTCCCTTCACTCTTGCCGATGGGGAGGGCGGCGGCGTACCTGCTATTCCTGACGGGATAGCTTGGGTGTTTTCTACCTTTGATTTAGACCGGATGAGTGAGCGGATTGATCCCTCTGGCTGGGATTTTTCGTGCTATCTGAAAAACCCGGTTGTCCAGTGGGCGCACCGCTTTGATATTCCGGCGATTGGCAGGGCTGAAAATATTATTGCCGATGAACAGGGGCTGCGGGGTTCCATTATTTTCAATGCAAAGGAATTTGACGCTTTTGGCTGGGGGATCGGGGAGCGGGTTAAGGCCGGGGTGATCCGGGCAGGGTCGGTGGGGTTCCGGCCTCTCGAAATTGAAATTCCGTCTAAAAAGGACAGCGAAGATGGAACGTCATTAATTTTCCGCAAACAGGAACTTCTGGAATTCAGTGTGTGTAATGTTCCGGCTAATCCTTTCGCTCTGGCGAAATCGGCGGAAATTATTAACAGCAAATCAAGCCCCGATTTTTGGGGCGGATTTATAGGAGCGTAATGTATGGGTAAAGAATTAATTGCGGCGATAAAGGTAGAAAACACCCAAGCTATCCCGTCA
>BNUU01000051.1 GCA_025997595.1 Spirochaetia bacterium
CTAAGTTTTTTTCCGTGGTAAATGAAAAGGGAGAAAAAATTAGTGATACTCTTAGCCTCGATCACCTATACTTCTCCCATGGAGTTTTGCAAAGCAAAACTCCTAAGCTAAAAATTACTTCAGTAATTTTTAGCAACTTTCCAGACGGCGAGTTTCAGTTCCACATATTTGAGGACCTCGATGAGGAACCAGCCAATCCAGCCGAGGATGGCCATACAGACCATCATCTCGGGGACAACAAAGTAGTCTTTAGCCTGACCCAAAAGAAAGCCGATACCCATACGGCCCCCGTAGGATTCGCCGATGATGAGCATTACTAACCCCATGGCAATACCGGTTTTAAGGCTCATGATAATTGAACCAAAGGCGTGCCAGAAGTACACCTTGCGGAGCAGGGTAAATTCACTGGCGCCGAATACCCGGGCGCTGGCGAGGTACCGGGGGTCGGTGTCTTTGATCCCCTGATAGGTATTAAATAAAACGGGATAAAATATCCCGAGGAACATCAGAAAAATGTGCATCTTCGATCCAATACCGAAGAAGATGATCGTCATGGGAACCCAGGCCGGGGGCGGTATGGGCGAAAGAAGCTGCCACAGGGGCAGTACATAGGCGCGGATTTTCAGGTTCCACCCCATGAGAAGCCCGATGGGGACCGCCAGTATTACTGCGATGCCGAAGGCCGCGAAAAAGCGGCCCAGGCTGTAGGCTATGTGGAGCACCAGCTGCCGGCGGAGCAGCATATCCCAAAACTTTGCCGCCACCGTACTGAGCGAGGGGATAAGGCTTTTGGGCAGGATACCCCACCGGGGCAAAAATTCCCACAGTAACAGTAATGGTATTAAAACAGTGAGAAATTCCAGGGAGAAAAAATTACTCAGTGAGTTTTTAAAGAAGCCCCCGAGTTCATAAAAAAAACGGCGGATTCCTCTGGTCTCGTATGTGTTAGCCATAAAACACCTAATTTAACCGCGAAGAGAAATAGAAGAATTTTACCACAGAGGACACGGAGTAGGCACAGAGAACACAGAGGAAGAATAAAATTTTAATATCCCCTCTGTGATCTCGCGGACCTTTGGTCCGAAGGTTCTTCCTCTGTGCCCTTTGTGGTTAAAAATTCTTCCCCTACCAGGTAATCCCCTTAAAGTCCGGCGCAAAGAGGGTTTCACCGGGATTTTTGTCAATGGTTCCCTGATTTACCAGCGCCTGGGCATAACCGATAAGGTGCTGCGTATCCAGGTGGGTGGTAAAGCCCAGCTTGGGATTACTGTTGATAATCGCCTGCTCGGAAACATTGGGCACGTACTTGTGGGCAATGGCCACAATATCCGCAGCGACGGGATTTGCCAGGATGATCTGGTCGGCTTCCGCGATGGCTTCGATAAAGACCTTGGCATCCCCAAGCCGGTCCCGGAGGAAGGCAGTATTGGCGTTAATGGTGCGGCAGGGCGGATTTTCACCGGCAAGGTTTTTGTCGGTAACGCCGTCGCCGTTGGCATCCGAATGACCATCAAATATGGTCTTGTACTTGAGTTTACCCGCCCCATCCTTTAAGAGCAGGGCCTCGGCCACAAAGGGTTCTTCCAGAATGGCGGCTTTCACCGTACTTCCCTCAAGGGCGGCCAATGCGGCGCCGGGGGCCAGGGCTACCAGTTCAAATTCGGTGCTGTACTGGCTTTTCAGGTTGTCCCTGATGGAGATAACCGCGCAGCAGGTGTTTGAAAGCCCCGCAATTTGAAAATTCTTGAGATCCACCGGGTTTTTAACCGGGGAATTCACCGGCACCACGAGCACCGAAGTACAGGGAATCTTCACCTGACTGATAATAATGATGTCCTGCCCCTTGGCGATGGGGGTGATGACCCCGGTGGGGCAGTTAAAGACAATGTCCGCCTCGCCCCCAACTACCGCGGCAACCCCGGAGTTGGTCTGCTGAATCTCCACTTCAAGCCCCCGTTTGGTAAAGAGCCCCTTCTCATAGGCCACATACAGGTTGAGGTGATGGGTGGAATTCGCATCGGCGACGATGATCTTCTTTCCCGACAGAGCCGGACCCTGGGCTTGAGCTGCCGGTTGGGTTGCCGGCGCCGCGTCCTTCTTCCCCCCGGCCCATACGGGCAGGATCAGGGCAAGGGCCATAGCTCCCAGTACCAGAAGGGCGCCAATTTTCTTGGACATAATAGAACCTCCTTAAAACTTAGTAACTTGATAGTATTTATACTATATTATATCTATGGGAATTGTCAAGAATAGTTGCAAATTTTGTTACCGATTTTTTTCTGCCCTGATACTAAGGGTCTCTTGGGGTTAAATTTTTTTTGTTGGTCTTGTGGTCTTTTTTGTCTTGACGATTTTATCGGATTTTCCGCCTGCGCCCTTCCGCCGTAATCCTTTCCCCTTGCGCTGCAATCCATCCCTTTTGCGCTGAATCCCCCCGTCAAAGAGGACCTTGAAGGCCCCGTCGGCGTTTTCCACAAAGTCCACGGCGATGGCATCCCGGACTTCCCTGTCCAGTTCCGCCCAGTCCTCCCGGTTGTCCTCGGGGAGGAGCACCCTATCCATGCCGTTGCGGATGGCCGCCAGGAGCTTTTCCTTGAGGCCCCCGATGGGGAGGATGCGGCCCGTGAGGGTGAGTTCCCCGGTCATGGCGATGCCGGGCCGGGGCGGCATCTGGCAGAGGGTGGAAAGCAGGGAGGCAGCCAGGGTGATACCCGCGGAAGGGCCGTCCTTGGGAATGGCCCCTTCGGGGACGTGGATGTGAAAATCGGCTTTTCCCAATATTGAGAATGTATGGGAGCGAGCCATACGAAATGGCGCTTAAATTTCTTTGAAAACATTTAAAAAAGCACTTGACAAGAATATCAAAATATTGATACTATATAGATATAAACTTTTTCGGAGGGTTTTTATGCCGGTTATAAAGAAAAGTGCCGAATTACGGAATAAATATGGTGAAATTTCTGCATTTTGTCATAAATACAGGGAACCAATATTTATAACTAAAAACGGCGAAGGGGATCTTGCGGTAATGAGCATTGAAACATATGAAACCATATCGGGGAAAAATGAATTATATCAATTAATTCAGGAGGGAATAGACGATATAAAAAATGGAAGAACGCTGACGGAAGAAGAAATCATAAAAAATATGGATAATGCATTAGCAAAAAAAAATGTATGAATTAACATTTTCTTCCAAAATTAATGATGATATTGTCTCCGTAATTGGTTATATAAAAAATACACTAAAAGCACCCATGGCGGCAGAAAATCATGCCGCTGAATTAAAAAAGGCATATGAAAAATTAAGAAAAAATCCTTTCGCCAGACCATTGGTTCATAATAAGTATTTAGCCTCAAAAGGGATTAGATTTATGAATGTAAAGAATTATATGTTAATATATTATGTTGAAGAAGAAAACAATAAAGTATTTTTATATCGGTTTATGTATAGCCGCCGGGATTGGATAAATATACTAACGAATGATTTAGCGGAAAAATAAAATATTGGACTTCTTTGACAACCCGGTTGATTGCCGAACAAGTCTTGCAAAATGCTCCGCATTTTGTAGCACCAAGCCGCTACTGCGGCGAAGCAGAAACCGTGTGTTAGACGATGTTTTTTGCGCCCTCGAACCACCACCCCGATTTCATGGTCGCACTTAGCAACAAAAAACCTGTTTTTACTTTGCCGTATTTGCATTTTTAAAGTCATATTTTTCGTACTTCTTTTTCAAATCATCAATTTTCTCTTTGAGTGTTTCTGAAATTGACTTTGCAACTTTAATAGTCTTGAGCAACTTTTCAGTTGTGACAGTTCTATCTGCAGAAATAAAAGCGGCTTCAACGGTCTCTTTCACTACAGCTTCTATATCTGCACCGCTATAGCCGTCCGTATCTTTTAGCAGTTGTATTACATCAACTTCATTTGTTAGTTTACCCCGTTTTTCAAGGTGTATCTCAAAGATTTTGCGGCGTTCTTCTGGATCAGGTAATTCGACAAGGAACAATTCATCGAACCGGCCTTTTCGCAAAAACTCAGGTGGCAATATTGAAATATCATTTGAAGTCGCAACTACATATACCGAGCTTTCTTTTTCTTGTAACCACGTTAAAAATTGACCGAAAAGGCGTGTTGTAATATCACTGCCACCGCCTGTTCCGCCAACACCGGCAAATGCTTTTTCTAACTCATCAATCCATAACACACATGGTGCAACTGCTTCCGCTGTCTTAATTGCTTTTCGTAGATTGTTTTCACTTTCGCCAACATATTTTCCCATTAGTTTACCAATATCCAAACGCAGTAGAGGTGCTTTAAACTCACTTGCTGTTGCTTTGGCGGTAAGACTTTTTCCGCAACCGGGCATTCCAACAATTAAAATACCTTTTGGAAGGTCGATACCGAATTTTCTAGCTTCGCCTAAATTATTAAAAATCTGTGCTTTATCGCGTAAATACTTTTTAAGATTATACAAACCGCCAACATCATTCATGTTTGAATTGAACGACAATATTTCCAATATTCCTGACTTTTTTATAATCTGTTCTTTTTCTTTTAGGATTAACTCTTTGTCGTCTCGAGTGATCATTCCCGATTTTTGATACGCTAGGTTTAATATTTGCCGTATTTCAAAATCACTCAAGCCCTTAAAACTCACGACCAGTTCGTTTAATGTATCGTCATCAAGTGAGATTTGAAAACCATCTGCATAGTCTTTTATTATTTCTTCAATTTCTGATTGCGTTGGTAATGGAATATCAAAAACCGTTATCATTTTTTCAATTTCCGGCGGCAGGACAAGTTCAGAGCATACTAAAAAAATAGTAACGTAGAATTGATCGTTGAACATTGTTTTTTGTGCGATAGACTTAAGGCGTGCCACAACTTCCGCATTTTGTAATTGTCCATGAACATCTTTTAATACGACAAATGCTTTTTTAGGTTCAATATCGTCAAAAGTTGCAAGAAAAGCTGCTAGTGTTAGTTCAGTTTTGGAAACCTTTGTCTTAAAATCAACATAATGTCCGGCTTCGTTATATTCTTCAATTCTGTCCATATCCTTACCAACACTTGCAATAAGTTCATCAACAGCGTGAAAATCAAAGTGGTTGATATAGATGATTGGGCGCAAGGCATCAACATAACTTGCCAACTTTTGCGAATCTGCTTGTATCATGCTATATCTCCATATAGACTAATTTGTGATTGGCGTTAGTGCTTTTGTACATAATACCATCTAGTATTGGGAATTTTCCATTAACACCATTAGCATCTAAATCAGTACCTTCTGTTCCTGCTGCTCTATTATTACCAACAATATTGCCTTCTTCCATTTTTATAATAAGACATTTTTTATTTGCTGGTTCAGGATAATCAAACATACCGCCTGTGTTTTTTGCACATACTTTTACAGGACTTATGTTTGAATTGATCTTTAAATCTGAGGCCATGACATAATGGAAAGGAGCCCAACTTACTGCATTTTTAAGAATTAAAACCTTCCCCACAATATCTTTATTCTGATCACATGATACTACAAGGAATTCTTCTTGTTTTAAGCCTGACATAGCGTTTACATTCTTACAAAGTTTCACTTCAGGTTGATTATTATCAATCTTCCATTTCTCCATAAATGATGCAACGTCATATTTTCCACTACTTACTAACGATGTTGCATTTTTACCAACATCGTTATAGATTTTTGATAAATCGTATGGTAAAAGTGGTCGCATATTTTCATTTGCCAAAATTGCCAAAATAACAAGCTTATGTTCTGATGCAAATCTTTCATAAAACGCAATAGCATCTAACATAAACAAACCACGATAGTTTTTGTAAATCTGCTGTATAGACGTTTTTACTAACGGATAATCAGATGATTTATTCTCTATCTCTTTTAGCAAATTCTCATACTCGGTATGATAATCAAAAATAATATCGTTTTTCTTTTTTGCTAATTCATTGTAAGTACGCAATCTTTCTTCTTCTTTTTTTCTTATTTCAAAAGGATAAGCTACAAAAGCAATTTGTTCTTTTGTAAAGTCCTTTTTGAAAATTTTGCATAATTCAGAGGCTACTTTTTCATCATCTGAATCCTTTGTAATTTTTTCGAGTTTTTCAAGTTCGTCTTTTAATTCCCTTGCCTCAAGCCAACGTTTTAATGATCCGTTATGAAACACGGTAAGCAAGTCTTCAATGTTAAAACTATTCTGTAAATCTTCCAAATTACGAATAGGTTGTTTGTCAATAATTAAATTGAACTTAATTGTCTTTGCCATAATATACTCCTATGCAAATATTGATCTAACAAATCCGGCGACCGCATGAGTACCAGATGAAATTGCGCTGCCAATAGATTTTACACAGCTTACCGCTGCCCCAACTATTTTTTTACCGGCACTGTATACTGCTTCTCCTACAGTACTGCCTGCAATGCCTCCGACTATGCCGCCAACAACACCACCTACAGCCGTTCCGACCGGACCAAAAACCGTTCCTATTGTTGCGCCGAGTACCGCACCTTTTGCGCCTAATGCAAGACTACCTACAACACTTGCTGTAGCATTACCGGCTTGATCAAGTGCTTCAATACCGTTAATTTCGCCCTTTGCATACTTGTAAAGTATTTTTGCATTCTCTATACCTACACAAACTGCGGCTGCAATTCGTCCGGCATGAGTTGCTTTTAACGCATTACCCAACCAACCGCTACGTGCTGCAACTGTTAGACCACCTGTGGCCGCTACCGTTAAACCGGCACTTACGCCTGATTCTAATGCACTTTTCGCAAATTCTTGGACATCTTCTTGAACAGTTTTATTTGGTTTGCCTGTTATACCATTCCAAATACGCCGTCCAAGCACACGGGCACCTTGAAAACCAACTGCAATAGCTGCGGATAATGCGGCTTTTTGCCCGATCTGTTTTGATATTGTTTTTCTGCTTATATCATTCCAATCATATTCTTTTATTTCACCTTTTTCTTGTGCATTTTTTTGTATCTCTTTTGCTTCTTCTTTTGACAAAGGATTTGAAGAAACTTTTTCTAAATTTTTTGTTCCCTTAGCTTGCCCTTCAACTCTAAATTCAAGTTTATCAGTAGCATTTGGAATATCCTCTGCTTGACCCTTGGGGACAAGTTTTCGCTGAAAATGATACTCCCCATCTTTAAAATACTGCTGTGTTGCATCTGCATCAGACCCATATTTGGATTGATATTTTCTCACAATTCCGCCGCGAGCATCTTTAATAACAACATCGACTGAATTACGCGCTGTTGAGTTTTGAGCTTCGGCATGCATCTGACTGTTTTTTGCGGCAGCATCCATGTTGAATGTATTTACATGGTGTTGTTCAGCAATGAATCCGTCAAGATTCTGATTTTGATTTATACCGCCATCCAGTCTATGCAACGTATTAGACATGGATTTATTTGCTTGACTAACAGATTTATCAATCACGCTTGCGTATAGACCGACACTTGCCGCGCCTCCGGCAGCAGCTCCTTGTTCTATTTTTGTTGCAAGCCAACTTTCTTTACTTATACCTTTTGCAAGATTCGCCTGCAAATCTGCTTTTGCATTTTCATAATCGACTACTGTTTTGACGATTTCTTCGGCATTTTGTCGCATTTCGTCATTGTTTTTCCAAATTTTAGGATACTTCGAGAATTGCGTAACAAGATATTCTGTGTCGGTTACTTTCTCATCTTTTTGCTTGTATGCAGTTACAAAATCAGCAACTGTATTACGAGTTTTTTCTGCATTTTCATCCGTTAAGTTCAGGTCTTTCGCAATAATGTCCGCATCGTGCTCGGCATTTTGATCACTTGTTTTAACACATGCCGCAAGTTCGTTGATTTCAGCCTCTTGCTCTTCATTTGTATTCATAAAAAATATCCTTTCACAAAATCTCAGGTTTTTTGTTGCGTCCATCAAACCCTAATACGATTTCAATATCGCACGGCTCTGGGCGCAAAAAACATCGTTTAACATACGCTATACGAATAGAGCGCAGCAATCGCTTCCGGATCGCGCACACGTTTCACTTCTTCCAGTAACATTTCCTGTGTCATATTCTACCGTTTCCCCTTGTCAATAATACCCGCAAACCCAGTATTATTCAACTCACCGCATTGCCTCATAAATAATCTAACCCAAAAGGGAGTATGCCTCATAATAAAATTCTAACCCAAATAAGCTTATCCGAAGGAGGGTGCGGAGAGCAGCATGGGGTTAACAATGAAAGAGAAACAGTC
>BNUU01000052.1 GCA_025997595.1 Spirochaetia bacterium
CGGTAACATCCAGACGCAATTACAGGAAGAGTACCTCAAATCCCTTGAACAGCTTGAAGAAGGGCAGCTTGTGGATGGCATTGTCATCCAGGTTACCCAGGATCAGGTGTTCATCGATGTGGGTTACAAGTCCGAAGGAAAAATTCCCATTGAGGAATTTACCGAAATCCCCAAAGTGGGGGATACGGTATCGGTAATTCTTGTCGCCAAAGAAAACAAACATGGGGAAGTGATCGTCTCCAAGCAGAAAGCTGATGTCAAAGTCTTCTGGAAAAACCTCCGGCAGGCCTTCCAGGATCATGCCGTAGTGGAAGGGACCATCGAAAAGCTCGTCAAGGGCGGGTTCGATGTAAACATGGGTTCCGGCGGGCGGGCTTTCCTTCCCATAAGCCAGTCGGACGCCCAAAAGGTGGACAAGCCGGAGAGATTCCTGGGAATGAAAGCCCAATTCTACGTGGAACGGCTCTATTCGGACGGCAAAGTCAATATCGTGGTAAACCGCCGCAAGTTTCTGGAAGAGGAAATTGAGCGGAAACGGAATGACTTCTTTGAACATACCCAGATCGGTTCCGATGTGGACGGGGTTGTAAAGAGCTTTACCTCCTTTGGGGCCTTTATCGACCTCGGGGGCTTTGACGGCCTCCTCCATATCAACGATATGAGCTGGGGGCACGTGACCCGGCCCAAGGATTTTGTCAAAAAGGGCCAGGAGATACACCTTAAGGTTATCCGCATCGACCAGAAAGAAAAGCGGATCAACCTCTCCCTTAAACATTTCTCCGATGATCCCTGGGTACACTTCGAGGACAAGTACCACGTGAACGACGTGGTCAAGGGCAAGGTCACCAAGCTTACCGATTTCGGCGCCTTTATCGAGCTGGAAGAGGGGATCGAGGGGCTGGCCCATATTTCCGAATTCTCCTGGGTCAAGAAAATCCAGAAACCCGAAGACATGGTCCACAACGGCGATGATGTGGAGTGCATGATCCTGGGCTACGATCTCCAGGCGGGGAGGGTGTCCCTGGGACTCAAGCAGGTCACCGCCAACCCCTGGAGCGAAATTGAGGAAAAGTACCCGGTCGGCACCCGGCTTACCCGGAAGGTGGTCAAGGTCACCAACGCCGGGGCCTTTATCCAGCTGGAAGAGGGAATCGACGGTTTCCTCCATGCGGACGATATTTCCTGGACCAAGAAGATAAAGCATCCCGGCAGCGAGCTTGCGGTGGATCAGGAAATTGAAATCATGGTCATTGCGGTCGAGAAGGAAAACCGGAGCATCCGGCTGGGGATCAAGCAGCTTTCCGAAGATCCCTGGCAGAGCTTTGCGGAAGCCTACAAACCCGGTACCCAGGTGGAGGGGGAAGTATCCTCCATCACCGATTTCGGTATCTTTGTGCGGGTCCCCGGGGGCATCGAAGGGCTTATCCACAAGTCAAACCTGACGGAAAACCGGGACGACAATCCCGACGAGGCCCTTAAAAAGTACCAGGTTGGGGACAAGATCAAGGCGGTGGTGCTGGAAATACAGGGCGACAAGCAGAAGGTGGCCTTTTCAATCCGGGATTACCAGAAAAAGGTACAGCGGGAAGAAATTTCCCAGTACATGGCGGCGGAAGAATCCGATGGTTCCACCTTTACTTTGGGAGATTTTTTAAAGTCCAAAGGTACTGACTAACAGACCGCATTTGTATGCTGTCACCAACCGACGTCCGAAAATTTAATACACCGGATCAGCTGCAAACAGGCCAGGGTTATCATACCCTGGTGGCAAAGAGCCCGGTTATCCTCGAAAAGCTTGAAATCGTTGACAGGGTAGCCAAAACCGATTCATCGGTGCTGATCCTGGGGGAAAGCGGGGTAGGGAAGGAGCTCTTTGCCGAGCAGATACACCTCCGCAGTCCCCGCGCCAATAGGCCCTTTATCCGGGTAAACTGCGCCGCCATCCCCGAAGGGCTCCTGGAAAGCGAACTTTTCGGCCATGTAAAGGGGGCCTTTACCAACGCCGTGGCCAAGCGTCAGGGCCGTTTTGAGCTGGCCGATGGGGGGACCATATTCCTGGACGAAATTGCCGATATCCCCCTGCCGCTCCAGGCCAAGCTGCTCCGGGTTATCCAGGAAAAAACCTTTGAAAAGGTGGGCTCCGATAGTTCCATCACCGTCAATGTGCGGATACTGGCGGCCACCAATAAGGATATCGAAGCCCTGGTGGAGAAGGGGGAGTTTCGGAACGATCTGTACTACCGCCTTAACGTGCTCCCCCTGTATATCCCGCCCCTCAGGCAGCGGCAGGGGGATATTCCCGAACTGGCCGTCTTTTTTCTGAAGAAATTTACGGGGGAGGCAAAAAAGCAGTTTGAAGGTTTTTCCAACGAGGCCATGGGAACCATGCTTTCCTATTCCTGGCCGGGAAATATCAGGGAACTTGAAAACTGCGTCGAACGGGCCTGCGTAATCGGGAAGGGCCGCTGGATAGGACGGGAGGATCTCTTTTTAAAGACCACAGATACCCTCCCGGAGCAGCATGAGGGCAGCCGGAATTTAAAAACCGCCATCAATACCTTCAAAGCACATTTTATACGGAAGGTTCTGGAGGAAAACAACTGGAACCAGACCGAAGCGGCAAAGGCGCTGGACATACAGAGGACTTACCTCTCCAGGCTTATCAAAGAATTGGAAATCATCAATACCAAGGAGTAATTATGTCGGAGAATATCAATGAAAAAGTGAGCCTCGGTGAAGGGATCAACAATTTTATCCAGAAAAACCGGAAGGGGATACTTATCTGTTTCGGTATCATTGTGGTACTGCTGGCCGGCTTTATCGGCGGCCTTGCCATACGGGACGCGGTCCGGAACAGGGCCATAAGCAGGGTAGAGGACTTCAACACCCGCTACGAGGCACTGCGCTGGGATATCAGCGAGGGGGAAAAGGCCGAAGAAGTTACCGCCCTGCTTGATGACCTGACCGCCTTTGCGGAAAAAAACTCAGGCTATGCCGGAGGGCGGGCATGGGCGATCATTGCGGGTATCCGGGGGGACAAAAAAGAATGGTCCGAAGCGGAACAGGCCTGGTCCAGCGCGGCAAAGGCGGCTTCAAAAACCTATCTTGCCCCGGTTGCCCTTTTTAACGCCGCCGCCGCTGCGGAAGAGCAGGGGAATACCGAAGACGCCATAAGGCTCTATACCGAATGCCTTACCCGTGCGGATATCTTCCCCGCAGCGCCCCGGGCCCAATTTTCCATCGGCCGTCTCCGGGAATCCCAGCGCGATTCGGTCGCCGCCCTTGAAGCCTACCGGACCCTGGTCAGTAAATGGCCCGGGGATCCCATCTGGACAAACCTTGCCCAAAACCGGATCATTGCATTACAATTAGATTGATGGAATCTACCGTACATCGATATCGCAAACTGTTTCAAAAATTCTTTCTGCTTTTCATTTCTGCAGGGGTATTGCTCTCCTGCGGACTTGATGTATACCAGTATCTCCCCCCGGTTAGCGAGCCTATTACGCGTATCTCCAACGATCAGGCTACCATACCGCTGCCCAATATTTCGGATTCTAATATCCTTGCAAATTTTACCCATTACACCATTTTTTATCGTATTTATATCAGCGGTAATGAGATTCCCAGTGAAATTGATACACCCGAAGAACGAGGCGACCCCGATACCGGTGTCAATTCGGCCCTGGCTCAGGACTATAATACTATCGAACCTTACACAATTACCACCACCTCCAGTACCACCAACGTAAGCACACTGTTCAAAAATCGGAATTATCACGAACTTACCTATGAACGGGATGGCAGCGAGGAACACAATGTGCTATCGAAATCCACTCTGGGGGGGGGTATGGGAGGTACCCTGCACCTTAATTTTACGACAGGCGCCATTCCAACCCTTGCCATTGAGACAGCGGACCCCGATCCGCTCAATTGGCCCCGGTGGAACCTGTACCGTTCCAACGGCAATGGGACTTTCAACCCTGGTCCTCTTGTTCCTGATGACCGTTATTTCCGTAATACCTCTAACCTCAATTCAAGCGATAAGGCCAATCCCGGAGATAATGCGGATGTGGCAGACAAAACCGGCATCTCCGGTCCCCGGTATACGTACGCAGCCATGTATATTGTGACAACCGGGATTGAAACACCCGCCTATACGCCAATCTACAGCATCCCCACCTTTGTCAGCATTTTTCTCCTTCCCAATTAAAACGGATGGGGGTAATTAATATAACCCCCTCGACGAATCAAAAAGAGTAGTACAAAACCGCCATCCCCTCTCCGCCAACCCCATATTCTTTACTATTCATAATGTATATTCTGTCTGCCGAAATGTTAAATAAGAAAAGGCTCATCTTTCTTTCGGCTTATTCGACTTTTGCGGCTTAATCCCGCGTTTCCGGATACAGTTCCCGGTAGACCTTGAAGTAGGATTCGCCTGACCCATCGGCATTTTTTATTAGGGGATTTTTTGCCAGAACCGCAAGGCGCTTAAGGCCGTAAACCGAACCATCCGGCCGGGACTGACGGTAGGCTTTTTCTTCTTTGGCCTTCACCAAATCCACCGGGCCGGCGGCGTCCGCAGGAGAGCCGGCGGTGGCAGTGTCGTAAGCAAAACCCCAGAGCAGGGATGAGAGGGAATATTTTTTACCCCCCGGGGGGATAAAATAATTTTCAGCCTCCCCTATTTCTATGCCCTCGGGAAGGACCCGGTTCATCAAGGCCCTGAATTGGCGGGCCTCAAAGAAGCCCTCGGTATCAACGGCGGCGATTTCCCCCTCTGCATACAGTCCAAGGGACAGGGGGGACACAATTTCCAGTTTGGGCAGCGGATTAAAACCCCGGCTAAACTGAACCGGTATACCGGCCCGCAAAAAGGCCATGGAAAAGGCCTCTATAAGGGTTAAATGACCATGAAAAACCGCATTTCCATGCTTACAAAAGGAAAAAACAATACGAAGGACCGGCGGATCGGGTATTTTTTCTATCGGCGGCGGTGTATCGGCTGTTTTTTTGTGAAGCATTTTATCATCCTGTATGATATTTTCGACAATTTTTATATCATCCTTGCAAATTCCACATCTATGTGTGCAGTTATCCATACAGGGTGAAGTAAATTCTTCCAAATTTGATCGGTTGAATTCGTTTTTTAGATAGGCCGGGGCAAGCCCTGAATCAACAGGATACCAGGGCAGGCGCTCCGTTCTGTTCCGGGGGTTCAGTATATTTCTGCCGAGCTCCCGGTGTGTTTCCAGGAGTTCCCCCCATACATCTTTTTTGATATATTCGGACCAGGCGTCAAGACGGCAGCCCCTTTTCCAGGCTTCTTCGATAAGGTCCGCGGCGCCCTCATCCCCCCGGCTCAGGATACCCTCCAGGAGACTGGTAAGGGGGTCCTGAAGGCTTACCTTGTGTCCCTTTGGCCGTAATTGGCCCCTGATAAAGTCGAGTTTTTTAAGGGCCCCATTCATGTCTATCTGGGCCGCCCATTGGTAAGGGGTATGGGGTTTGGGGACGAAGATACCCACATTGATATTAAAGTGTATCCCGGTCCTGCGTCCCATATCCAGAATAAAATCGACTATCTCTGCTTCCTCGGTCCGGTTAGAGCTTTCCAAAGGCTGATGTGTGCCCACCGGCAGCCCGATCATGAAATAGAATTTGGCGCCCCGCCAGCCGTTTTTTTTTGCGGTCTGCAGGATGGAGGCCACATCATCACGGGAAACCATTTTGTTTATCCCCAGCTGCCAGGCGTCAACCGGGGTTTCCACCGCAAAGGTAAGGCCGCTTTTGCGGACCTCGGATATTTTTTCGAGCAGGGGCAGGGAGAAGGTGGAAACCTTAAGGCTGGGCAGCTGGAATGAAATATGCCGTTTCCCGAATTCGGCATTAAGGGATTCCACAAGGGCGTCGATGTGGGAATAATCTCCGCTGGAAAGGGAGGAAAGGCTGATCTCCCGGTAGCCCCCGTCTTTGATAAAGGCCTCCACTTCCTTCCGGATACGGGCGGCGCTTTTCTGCCGCATGGGCCGGTACCAGTAGCCGGCATGACAGAAACGGCAGCCATTGGGGCAGCCCCGCATGATCTCCACTGCGCCGTGGTGCTGGACTACCTTCATGGTGGGGACCGGAAAAACAGCGGCGGCGGGCGGGCGGTCCGCAAAACCGGTGTCGATGGCCCGGACGGCCCCTTCCTTCCCCTTCACCCATACCGAAGGATGGCTTGCCAGGTGTTCCAAAAGCTCATGTCTGGGCTGCCCGGCCTTCTTCATTTCCCTTAAGTTCTCTACCAGTTCAAAAAAACCGGCCTCCGCCTCTCCTATCCAGAAGGCGTCGATAAAAGGGGCGTAAGGCAGGGGATTGGACACACAGGGCCCTCCCATGATCACAATTGGGCAGCCCCCCTCCCCCGCTTCTTCCCTCCGGTCTGCCGCATGAATGGGGATGCCGGCGCTGTCCAGGATACTTAAAACCGAAGTGATCCCCAATTCATAGCCCAGGGTAAAGAGCAGGAGGTCGAGGTTTCCCAGGGGAATTCCCGTATCAAGGCCGTAGAGGGGAAGGCTGCGCTGCCGGAGGAGGGCCTCAAAATCCGGGGCGGGGGCAAAGACCCGGTCGCAGGATACGCCGGAAAGGCTGTTCAGCCGGTTATAGAGGATACGCAGGGCCTGATTTGACATGCCGATTTCGTAGAGGTCGGGAAAGGCAATCGCGGTCTGAAAGGCCGCTTCTTTTTTTGCAAGGCGGCCGTACTCGCCCCCGGTATAGCGGCCCGGTTTTTCCACCCCCAGGAGGGAGCCGCCCAGATCCTTTTCGATATCTATATAGTTAATTTCCATAACTAGTGCTGGTACCGTCTGACATAGATGCTTAAAGCGAGGCCGATGCCGGCCATGGCAGAAAGAATCGAAGAGCCCCCGTAGGACATGAAGAGCAGGGGAATCCCCGTGATGGGCATGATCCCCATGGCCATTCCCACGTTAATCAAAAAATGAAAGATAAACATGGCGGATAAGCCCGCCGCGATGTAGGCCCCAAAGGAATCGGAGGTGGTCCTCATGATCCGCACCAGGCGCAGGCAGATGAGCAGAAAAAGTGCGAATACCAGGAGGCCCCCCAAAAGGCCCCATTCTTCGGTAAAGATCGAAAAAATAAAGTCCGTGCTCTGCTGGGGAAGAAAGCGGTAATGGCTCTGGGTACCCTGGAGGTAGCCCTTTCCGGAAAGCCCCCCGGAACCGATGGCGGTGACGGACTGGATGATGTTCCACCCTGCCCCACGGGGATCAACATTTGGATCAATAAATACGATGAGCCGCATAATCTGGTAATCCTTGAGCACCTTGTGGGACATAAAGGAAGCCCCCAAGGAAAAAACAAGTATGGCGACGCCGTAGATGATCCAGAAAAAATACCGCTTCCGGAATCGGAAAAAACCGAAAAGGGCGATGGCGGCGATAATACCCAGGGCCATGATGGCAATGGCGGTGAACCGGGCATTGGTCAGAATCAAAAGGGCGGGGATGGAATTGTGTAAAATATTACTCTGCCAGAGGGGCAGCACCATGAGCGCACCGGTAAGGGCGATACAGGCGGCAAGAAAGAGGACATACCTAATCGACACCCCGGCGATAAAGGTCATCACCAGGAGTAGGGGGATAAAAACCAGGGAGGTGCCGAAATCGGGCTGGATCAGGATCACCACCATGGGGATAAATACGATGATGCAGGAGATGAGGAAACGGGAAAAAGCTTCCGGGGTCCGTTTTGAATCATCCAGATAACGGGCAAGGAAGATGATGGTGGTGATCTTGGCAAATTCCGAAGGCTGTATTCCAAAGATGCCGATCCCTATCCAGGCGCGAGCGC
>BNUU01000053.1 GCA_025997595.1 Spirochaetia bacterium
GCCGCCAGTTGATGCCGTAGTGGCGGCTCTACCGGGCTACAAAAATGTAGAATGGGCCAAAAAAACATACATTTTCGTATGAAATATTAGGAAAGAATATTAACCACAAAGAACACGAAGGGCACAAAGTAAGAAGGGATTGCGTTAATTGAGCCAGTTCCAAAATAGAAATTAATTAACCACGAACAACACGAACCACACCAAAAAGATCATTTAGTTCGTGTTTTTCGTGTGGTTCGTAGTTAAATTCTTATTTTTGGAACCGGCTTGATTCTCTATTTTCTTCTTCCTTTGTGGTTAATATTCTTTCCTAATATTTCATACGAAAATGTATGTTTTTTTGGCCCATTCTACATTTTTGTAGCCCGGTAGAGCCGCCAGTTGATGCCGTAGTGGCGGACCCGGAGGCCGATCTGCCGTTCGGTGATGCCCAGGCGGCGGGCGGCGGAGGCCATGTTTCCGTCGGCCATTTTCAGGGCCTCCACGATCAGCTCTTTTTCCAGGCGGGAGAGGGCCGCCTCCAGGGTGGTGGTGGGTTCCGTGTTGGTGGACGCCGCGGACTGGAGGCTGGGGGGCAGGTTGTATGAATGGATCACCTGGTCCGCCGAGAGGATCACCGCCCGCTCGATGCAGTTTTCCAGTTCCCGGACATTGCCGGGCCAGGAGTAGCTGGTGAGGAGGTCGATGGCCGGGGTGCTTATGCGCTTGATGTGCTTGCCGTTTTTTTCGGCGTACTTGCCGGTAAAATGATCCGCCAAAAGGACGATATCACTTTTCCGCTCCCGCAGGGGGGGGATGTGCAGGGGAAACACGTTGAGCCGGTAGTAGAGGTCCTCCCGGAAACGGCCCACCTTGACCTCCTCCTCAAGGTTCCGGTTCGTAGCGGCAATGAGCCTGACATCAACCTTGATGGTACTGGTCCCCCCTACCCGCTCCAGCTCCCGCTCCTGGAGCACCCGGAGGAGTTTGACCTGTATCTGGGGTGAAAGTTCCCCGATTTCATCGAGAAACAGGGAACCCCTGTCGGCCATTTCGAAGCGGCCCTTGCGCAGGCCCGTGGCGCCGGTAAATGCCCCCTTTTCATGGCCGAAAAGCTCGCTTTCGATGATCGATTCCGGCAGGGCGGCGCAGTTGATCTTTACCAGGGGAGCGGCGGCCCGTTTGGAAAGGCGGTGGAGCTCCGCCGCCACCAGTTCCTTGCCGGTGCCGCTTTCCCCGGTGATCAGTACCGTGGCGTCGCTGGGGGCCACCTGGGTAAGCATCCCGTAGACCTCCCGCATGGCGCTTCCGGTCCCGATAATATTGCTCCCCGCCGCAATCCGGCCGCCCTGGGCCCATCCCCCGGTATCTCGTCCTGCATCGACCCCTTCGTTCCGGCGGAGCCTGAACTGTTCTTCCAGAATACGTTCCCGCAGCTTGGCGGAATCCGCAATTATAGAAGAAACCTTTTCCAGAAAGGCCCGGTCCCAGGCCATCTGACGCTCCGGGTCCGTGTCATCAATGCGCCGTTCCGCGCTTAGGGTACCGATAAGGCTCCCGCCGGAGCGGATGGGGACGCAGTAGTAGGTGAGTCCTGCCATATCTTCCCTGGACCGGTTTTTCGCCCGGTTGAGGAAATGGGTTTCCCGGGAGAGATCCGGCACGGTAAGGGCGGCTCCTGACTCAAAGACCCGGCCCACCAGCCCTTCCCCCAGGCGGTAAACCCCCCGGCTCTTCTCCTCGGCGCTGAGCCCAAAGGCCTCCTCCACCTTGAGGAGCCCCGTGGCCCGGTCCAAAAGGGTGACCTGACCCCTGGTCAGCCCCGCCCGGATTTCAATCAGGCTCAAAAGGGGCCCCAAAGCGGTCCTGAGTTCCACATACTTGTCAAAGGTCCGGGCAATATCAAAAAGAAGTTCCAATTCCGCCGTAGTATCAATGTGCATGACAATATATTACTACATTTATGTAGGATTTGCCAATGGGGAATACCTTATAGCATTACCGCCGGCGGTTCGGAAACAGGGCTGCGGCAAGCCGGTAGATCCGTTCGGAGCAGCGATCGAAAAACAGCTCATAGTCGGCGCAGAGGCGGCTCCGGGAGAGCCGGTCTCCGGCCATCGGTTCCCGCCACCTGCGGCAGCCGCCGCGGCAAAGGGCAAAATGAACGCAGGAAACGCACTTGCCGTCAACGCCCCCGGAGGGAGCCGCAAATTCAGTCATTTTTTTATTGGAAAAAAGGATTTGGAAATCTTCGTATACCGTGCCGAGTTTCCATTCGGGGCGCACGTAAAAGTCGCAGGGGTACACGCTTCCGTCCCCTTCGACGACCAGATAGGGTGTGCAAAAGCCGGCCATGCCGCAGGCCTCGGGGCGAAATCCGGCGGCCATCCGCACAAGGTTCGAAAAAAACCGGATATCGATATCACGGCCCCCGGTAAAGTCCTCATACCACAGGTCAAAAAACTGGGTTAAAAAGCGGCCGTAATCCCCTTCTTTCAGGGAAAAATCGCCGCCCTGATCGGCCAGGCAGGGGATCAGCTGCAGAAAACGAAAATCCTGTTTCCTGAAAAAACGGTACATGTGCAGGGCGCCGGAGGAGGCGGTGATAACGCTGAGTATGTTAAACCGGACTTTGTACCGTTCCAGAATTCCCGCCGCCCCCATAATGCGGCCAAAGGAGCCCTCTGTGTCATGCCGGTACCGGTCATTGATCTTGCGCGGCCCGTCAAGGGACAGACCGACGAGGAAGTTGTTTTCGCTTAAGAACGCGGCCCAATCATCGTCGATCAAAATCCCGTTTGTCTGGATGGTGTTTTCGATTTCCAGGCCCCTGGGGTTATACTTTTGCTGGAATTCGATGAGCTGCCGGTAAAAGCCCAAACCTGCCAGGGTAGGCTCGCCGCCCTGAAAGGCAAAGGAGCAGAGCCCGTCGGCGTATTGGAGGGCATTTTTTACCAGCGCCTCCAGGGTATCGGTCTGCATAAGGCCAAAATCAGGCTGCTCCCGGGACTCGCTGACCGCGCGGTAAAAGCAGTATTCGCACCGCAGGTTACAGGCCGCGGAAGCGCTTTTAATGAGGATGCTGACAGGCGGCATAATTGATAGGAATACTAGTAATGTTTACGGTTTTTGTCAAACAGGGGCCGGGCGGTATGGGTAGTAAAATCCTGTCCCGTATGCTATTATCCCCACCAGGCGACATTAGCTCATCCGGATAGAGCATCAGCCTTCTAAGCTGAGGGTGGTGGGTTCGAGTCCCGCATGTCGCAGAATATGATAAAATTCCTCCATACTGCGGACCTTCATCTGGGAAAAATTTTTCATGAACGATCCCTGATTGAAGATCAGCAGTTCATGTTGGACGGGCTTGCCCATATCCTTGAGGACAAATCATACGGCGCCCTGGTCATCGCCGGGGATGTGTACGATCGGTCCATCCCTTCCCCGGACGCAGTAAAACTGTTCGGTTCCTTTCTGGCAAAAGTAAAAGCGGCGCGTCCTGATCTGGAAATCCTCATCATCAGCGGCAACCACGATTCCCCTGCCCGGCTTGGTTTTGGGCGGGAACTTTTTGCGGAGCTCAGAATACGTTTCGTCACCGATGCGGAGGACTGCGATAAACCGGTCGTCATTAAGGCTGCATCGGGGGGCGAAAGCTGCGCCTTTTTTCTGCTCCCCTTCCTCAACCCCGGCAGCCTTCGCGCTGCGGAGAACGATGAGGGCGAGCCGGCGGCGGCATTGATGCCGGCGGCGGAACCCCTGCGGTCGCAATCGAAACTGGCGGCGGCTGCGGCGGCGCGGCTTGAGCAGGCCCGGCGGCAATGCGCCGATGAAGGCCGTACCTATACGGTACTGGCGGCCCATCTCTTTGCCGCGGGGGGACTGGAGTCGGATTCGGAACGGATTTTTTTGGGCAGCGCCGAACGGGCGGACATCGGTCTTTTTTCAGGCTTTGATTACATCGCCCTGGGGCACCTCCACCGCCTGCAACAGGTTGGGAAAAACGGCTGGTATTCCGGGAGCCCCCTGGCCTACTCCTTCGCGGAGGCGGGGGCGGAAAAGTCCTTTCTTTCGGTGGAGCTTGCGGAGGGAGGAGTACGGGTGACGGCCCTCCCCATCACACCCCTGCGGCGGGTGAGCCGGCTTTCGGGTTCCTTTGACTGGTTCTTTCGGGGATCCGCAGAGGACAGCGAAGTCTGCGCCGCCGAAAAGGATTTTCTTGAAATCGCACTTACGGGCCGCGCCCTTACGGAAAATCCCCTGGCCCTTTTACAAAAGCGTTTTCCCAATCTCCTTTCCATAAAACAGGACGAAGCCTTTGCGGGGCTTCTCGCGAGCCATGCGGGGCTCAGGGCCCCCGCCGCGGGGGATGGGGAACGGCGGAACACCGCCGATGATTTTGCGGAATTTCTCACCGGCCTTTACGGACAGGCCGACGGCGGGGGGCTTGAGCTTTTCTCGCAGCTCCTTGCGGAGATCGATGCGGAGGAACAGCCGTGAGACCCGAAAAACTGGTGATGGAAAATTTCGGCCCATTCGCCGGCAGGGCGGAACTTGATTTTTCCCGGCTGGAAGATATCTTCCTGGTGACCGGAAAAACCGGCTCGGGAAAGACCACGATATTCGACGCCATCTGTTTTGCCCTCTACGGAAAAGTTCCGGGCAGCAGGGGCAACCATGTGAACCGCCTGCGCAGTGATCATAGCGCCAATGGTACGGATGGCGCCGCCGAAGATGGGGAATGTCTCGTATCCCTGGAATTTTCCCTGGGGGATAAACGTTACCTTGCGGAGCGGAGTCCCCGGCAGGAAAAGAAAAAAAAGAAGGGAACCGGTACCACCATCGCGGAAGAAACAGTAGTTCTGTACGAAATCATCGATGGAGAAAAAACCAACCCCTCCTCAAAAAAATCAGAAGCGGATCAAAAAATACGGGAACTCATCGGCCTTGAGGCGGAGGAATTTTTCAAAATCGTTCTTTTACCCCAGGGGGAGTTCGCGGAATTTTTGCGGCAGAATACCAGCGAGCGGCAGAAAGTACTGGGAAAGCTTTTTCCCGTAGAAAAGGCCGCACGGGTGCGGGAACTGGCCCAGGAAAAAGCCAGGGATGCGGAGGCCCAGGCAGCTGAAGCCGCGCGGGTTCTGGGAGACATTAACAACAGGGTTTCTTTTGACACCTATGAGGCAATGCATCAGGAAGCGGAGGATTCCTACAAAAAGGCACGGGAAAGGATCGGCGCCCTGGGAACAGAAGAAACCCGGCTCCGTAAAATCCTCGGGGCCCGGCAAAAAGAGGCGGAAACCCTGTCCCGGCTTGAGGAAAGCCGCAGAGAAGCGCAGCAAATTGAAGCGGCGGAAAAATCAATTAAGGAAAAAGAAGGCCTGCTTTCCCTGTCCCGGAGGGCCCGGCCCCTGGAACAGTTTTTAAGGATAAACGAACAGGCCCTGGAAACCGCACAATCAGCCCTCGCAGCTTTTGTGTCGGCAGCGGAAGAACGGGCCGCCGCGGAAGGGGCCGCCGCAAAAGCGGAAGGCCGGAGCGCAGAGATACTGCGCCTTGAAAAAGAAGCGGCCTCCCTCCGGGAAAAACGGCCCGCCCTTATTGAGATGCGGGAAGAGGAGCAAAAACTTAATGCCGATAAACAGGAACTGGAAAACATAAGGACCCTCATCGGGGAATTGGAAAAAAAGAACAGGGTCTTACAGGATGAACGGGAAAAGCAGGAAGGGGAGATCAAAAGACTGGAAGAGCTGGCGGCGGAAGGGCCGGCGCTGGAACAGCGGCTGGAAGCTGAACGGATCCTTAAAAATACCCTCATGGAGATCCGCAAATTCAAAATTCGTCTGGAAAAACTTGAAAGCGAAGCCCTGGAACGGAAAAACAGTATCACTGTGCTGGAAAAACGCCGGACTGAACTTGAAAAACGGATCCCCGTCATCACGGAGGAACTAAAAAATTTACGGGAGGAAAAAAACGCGGAAAAACGGGCGGAACAGGCAGGCCATTTGTCGGCGGAACTCAAATCCGGCGAGCCCTGTCCGGTCTGCGGTTCAACCGAACATCCCCGCCCTGCGGCCGCCCCGGTCCGTCACTTCAACCATGATGAGCGGATAGCGGTCCAGGAGTCCGGCCTGGGGGACGCCGAGCGGAACCACGCCGCCGCCCTTGCGGAACTGGGGGCGCAGCAAAATGAAACACAGAAACTTGAAGCGGAGATCCATGCCCTTGAGAAGGAAATTCTTGAAGTGAAAGGGGAGACCCCCGTTCCGGTAAAGGCAGAGGAACTGGACAGCCTTATCAGCAAAAAATCCGCAGCGCTCAACGATATGCTCACCCGGCAGGCCGGGGTCCGGGATGCGGAAAACCGGATCAAAATGCTGTACCGGGAGCAGGGGGAAGCGCAAAACAATCTTACTGAAAATGAAAAGGAACGTGCCGCCCTGGGTGAAAAAGAAAAAAATCTTGCCGCCGCCCTTGCGGAAAAAGGGCAAAAACACCGGGGGCTTTTAAATTCCCACAGTATTACTAATGAGGCCCGCAGTTTTACCAACGCTGCGGAAGCCCTGGCTGCGCTGGACCGGCTTATCTTCGAAGATGAGGCCCTGCTTGCCCAATACCGCAAAGAGCGGGAACAGGCAGGGCAGGCCCTGGCGGCGGCCATTGCCAATGAAAAGACAAGCCTGCAGCGCCGGGACGAAACCGCAGGGCAGCAGAAGGAAGCCGGTACTGCCCTGAAAAAAGAACTGGCAAATTCCCCCTTTGCGGACAGCAAGGCCCTGGAACAGAGCCTGCTCGACACTGAAACCGAAAAGATCCTTGATGAAGAAATCAGGCTTTGGCGGGAGAACCGGATCGAGGCCCGGTCCCGGATTGCCGGGCTTGAAACACAGCTTGAGGGGATATGGGAGGAGCTTAGATCTTTTGGCGAAACCGCCAATAACACCGCCGGAGCCGGTGAGGCCGCGGGCGGCGCAGCCCTTGAAGCAGCCGGGTGCAGACTTGAGGCCCTTGAGGCCGAACGGGAACAAGCCGAGGCCGAACGGGACAGAACCTTTGCGGAACTCAAAAGCCTTGAACGGGACCGCGACAGTCTTAAAGAAGCCCACGAACGCTACGAGACCCTTGCAACAAAGGCCCGCAATTTACGAAACCTTTCCAACGATCTTTCGGGAAAAAATCCCCAGAAGAAACCCTTCGATTCCTGGCTCCTCGGCCTCTACCTTGCGGAGGTTGCCGCCTTTGCCAGCAGCCGGCTGGAAAAGATGAGCGAGTCCCGGTACTCCCTGCTCCTGGACAGCGAGCGGGAATCGGGCCGCAGCTACGCCGGGCTGGACCTTACGGTATTCGACGCTTATACGGGAAAGACCCGGCCCTGCGCCACCTTATCGGGGGGCGAAAGTTTTATGGCCTCCATCAGCCTCGCTCTGGGCCTGGCCGATTCCATCCAGAGCCGTTCCGGCGGGGTCGTTCTTGACGCGGTCTTTATCGACGAAGGTTTCGGGAGCCTTGACGAAGGGAGCCTGGACAAGGCCCTGCTCATCCTGGACGAACTCCGGGACCGCCGTATGGTGGGGCTCATCTCCCATGTGGGGGAAATGCGATCACGTATTCCCTGCAGGGTTGAGGTGATCAAAACCGGGCAGGGGTCGCGGATAGAGGCCTAAAAATCGCACCTGACCCCTGAGGGGGTTTCAGGTGCGCCGTTTTCAAGGTAGGGCGTCACTATGGGGGCCCAAAAAACGGCCGCCCCCGGTTAGGAGGCGGCCATTTAAAAGGCGCCGGGCACCATAGGCGTACACTTAGCGGAAAACCGAAGAAAATGAACCACTAACCACACGAAAGACACGAACCA
>BNUU01000054.1 GCA_025997595.1 Spirochaetia bacterium
GGTCTGCCCCCTGGAAAGCGCCGCAGATATGGCAAAGCGTATGGTCAACGTGGTGGTTCCGGATTATCCCTTTAAGGCGGGGGGTAAACGGTATCTTGTCCGGGAATCTGCTTGTCATGCTTCGCATAATACCCTATTTTCGGTGATACCGGAAGGGGAAAACATACCAATTACACGACAAACGCATGAACTTAAGAATTTGACCACGAACCACACTAACAACACGAACTTGTTGTTTCCTTTTTGATTTTTTTTCGTGTGGTTCGTGTTGTTCGTGGTTTAAATCTTAAAGAATTCTATAGCGCCAGAATGCCGTCGGCCATTGCGGTCAATATCAGTTTGCAGGAAGTGGCCCCCGCGTCATACACGCCCTTTGACCGCTCCCCAAGCCTGGCTGACCGGCCGAATTTTGCTTCCAGATCCTTGGTGGATTCCCAGCCTTCTTCCGCCGCTTTTTTCAGTTCTTCCAGGGCGGAAGCAAGGTTTGACTCGGCAAGATCTGTCCCGCTTTCCGCAGCCCGGTCCATAGCATCGCAGGCCGGGGCCAGGGTGTCCACCAGGGTCTTGTCGCCGGGGCGGGCCTCCACAATGTCGTAGAGCGCAAGGAGCCCTGCCCTCAGCATGGCCGCCAGTTCCGATGTGCCGATTGTTTCATGTTCTGCGCCGGTCTCCGCCATCTGGGCAAAGATCGTTCCGTAAATGGGGCCCATGGATCCGCCGATCTTGCTGAACAAAACAGAGCCCAGTTCATCAAGCCCCTCGGTAAAACTGATGTCCCGGTTAGCGATACTGTCGGCAAACATGGTAAAGCCCTTGTTCATATTTGCGCCGTGGTCCCCGTCGCCGATAAGGCCGTCCACTTCGCTTAAGTAATCTTTGTTCTGCTGTACCGCCAGCACGATCTTTTCCAGTACCGGTTTTCCGTCTTTATTATGAAACACCTTCGCCATGCGTCCCCCCTTTTGCCGTTATCGCAGTAATACTGTTTCTGTTACCGCTGTTTCAAACCCATGCTGTAACAGGGCATGTCGATCAGGGTTTTAAGTTCATCGTCAAGCTTCATCACCGTCAGGGTGGCGCCCATCATTTCAAGGGAAGTAAAGTAATTTCCCACGTAGGAACGGTGTATTTTGATTCCCTGTGCGGTAAGGATCTTTTCGATCTCATCGTAGAGCACGTAGAGTTCCATCACCGGGGTGGCGCCCAGGCCGGAAACCAATACCACCGTTTCGTCCCCCGCCTTAAAGGGATAATCCGGAACCACCACGTTGACCATACGCTTTGCCATATCTGCGGCGCTTTCCAGGGGGCAGACCTCGATCCCCGGTTCCCCGTGGTGGCCGATGCCCACTTCCATGGTCCCCTCCGCAATTTTGAAATTGGGGTGCCCCACTGCGGGCAGGGTGCAGGGGGTGAGCCCGATCCCCACGCTGCGGGTATTGTCGATGGCCTTTTGCGCGGCGGCAATCACCGCGTCCAGGTCCGCGCCGGCGGCGGCCTTTGCGCCGCCGACCTTCCACATCAGCACTTCCCCGGCGACACCCCGGCGTTTGCCCGGCTGGTCCTTTGGGGCGGAAGCGGCGTCGTCATTGGCGATCACCGTTTTTACTTCGATGCCCTCTTTCGCCGCCATCTTGACGGCGATCTTTACGTTCATGTTGTCCCCGGAATAGTTCCCGTAGAGGCACGCGACCCCCCGGCCCTGGTTGGCCGCGCGGAAGGCGTCCAGGAATGCATCCGCCGTGGGGGAGGTGCAGATTTCTCCCACCGCCACGGCGTCGCAGAGATTGGTCCCGATGTAACCCACAAAGGCGGGCTTGTGTCCGCTGCCGCCCCCGGTGACAACGCCGACCTGGCCCCTGGGCATGTCCGCCCGCTTGAGGACCCGGGGGTTTCCCGTGGGGGCTGCGATGTCCCCGTGGGCCTTGACGAAGCCCTTGAGCATCTCGTCTACGATATTGTCGGGGTTATTCAAAATACGCTGCATAAAATCTCCTTTATGGAATGAGTACGATCTTAAGGGAATTATCCGCACCGCCGGCAGCTATGTCAAATGCCTTCTTCCAGTCGTCCAGGCCGAACCTGTGGGTGACCACACCCTTGGTTGGCAGGGAGCCGTCCAGGATCCACTTGATCACCGATGGGTAACTGTTGGGGCTCAAATGGGAGCCGAGGAGGTCAAGTTCCTTCCGGTCGCTGATGATGCTCCAGTCCACGGTTACCAGGTCCTTAAAGACGCTGAATTCCACAAAGCGGCCCATCTTGCGGATCATCTCAAGCCCCTGGTTGACGCTGGAGGGATGGCCGCTGGCTTCGATGTAAATGTCGCAGCCGTAACCTTCTGTCATTTCCATGATCTTTTTTACCACGTTTTCCTTGCCGGGGTTCAGCACGATGTCGGCGCCGAATTCCTTTGCCTTGGCAAGGCGCATGTCGTTCATGTCCAGCACCACAAAGGCGGCGGGGTTCCGTTTGCGGACGGCCCCCACCATGCCCAGGCCCAGGGTGCCTGCGCCGCTTAAAACCACAAAGTCTTCGTTGGAGATGTTGGCCCGGTCCACGCAGTGTTTTGAACATCCGTAGGGCTCGATGAGCAGGGCCTGTTCCAGGGGCATGTCGTCGGGGATTTTGTATTTGCGGCCCTCGTGGGGATAGCGCATGTATTCGGCCATGCCGCCGTTTACGTTGTTTTGGAAGCCGTAGAGGTCGTGTTTCTGACACATCCAGTAACGGCCGGTGAGGCAGAATTTACAGACGCCGCAGGGGACTATCTGTTCCGAAACCACCCGCTCCCCAATCTTGAATTCCCTTTGGTCCGGGCCGACCTCGACCACCCGGCCCACAAACTCATGCCCCGGTACCACGGGGGCCTTGATGTAGGGGGGGCTGCCGTCGCCGCCCCAGAAGCTGGGGGCCCCGGCAAATGCCTTGGTGTCCCCGGCGCAGACCCCGCAGCCTTCCACCTTTACGATCACATCGTCGGCCTTTGCCCGTGGGGTGGGGATCATCTCTATGCGGTAATCCCCGGGCGCGTAGGCGACCAGGGCCTTCATCTTTTCAGGAATCCGGGACATGGCGGGAACCTCCTGCGTTTTCTGGATAATCTTTTCTAAAACCATTTTATAAAATGAACAGATATAATGATAGGGGATATTATCCGGATTGTCCAGAACACGAGGACCGCCGATAAGTTATTTTTTCGCCGTATTGTCCGTACCGGGTGCCCATGGTATAGTTGTTGAGGAGTGAATCATGTTTGATTATGTGCTGGTCAAGGAACAGAAGATCCCTGTGGTCGCCGATGTGGATGTCCTTATCGCCGGGGGCGGATGCGCCGGAGTCGGGGCGGCCATTGCCGCAGGCAGGGACGGGGCCAGGACCGTACTTATTGAACGGATGTTTTACCTGGGGGGCACCATGACCGGCGGCCTCATGAGCAAGATCGCCATCGCCCCGTGGAACCGGGGGCTTGCGGCGGAACTCCTTGAACGGATGGACCAATACCAGGGCACTGCCTGGATGCAGAGCCGCCCCGAGGTTCCTGTCGATCCTGAACTTGCAAAACTGCTGCTGGATAAAATGGTGGTGGACGAGGCGGGGGTAGATGTCCGCTTTGGGACGGTGGTTTCCGATGTGATCCGCGAGGGCCGGGAAATCAAGGCGGTGATCATCAGTAACATTAAGGGGCTCCAGGCCATCCGCGCAAAGTACTTTATCGACTGTACCGGGGACGGGCAGCTCGGTTTCCTTGCGGGGGCCGCCGCCATGATCGGCAGCGATGACGGGGGCCTTGGATCGGCGCCGACCCTGATGTTCCGCATCGCCCATGTGGATGTGGATAAGTTCATTGACGCCCAGGAAAAGGACGAGGAAGAATTCAAGTCCGCCCGGACCCGTCACAGCCCGCAGGAAATGCGGGAACGGTACCACGCGCACCGGTACATCTTCTTTGTGGATTATATGCCCTTTATCAAACGGCGGCTTGCGGAAAATCCCGCCATGTTCAGCGGGTGGGAACAGCAGGTGCTGACCACCCGGGGGCTTATCTTTATTAACCAACCCCAGGACGGCGTGATCCTGGTCAACTCCACCCGCATCCTCAAATTTCGCGGCAACGACGATGTGGAACTGAGCAGCGCCATGGTAGCGGGCCGCAGGCAGATTGAAACGATTTTCCGGTTTATGAAGAATTTTTTCCCCGGCTTCGAGCAATCCATCATCATGGATACGGGGAGCCTTTTGGGTATCCGGGAATCCCGGCGTATCGAAGGGGACTATGTTTTTACCGAGCGGGACATTTCCGCTTCTACCCGGTTTTGGGATGCGGTGGTCTCCAACAACGGGGGTATCGAAATTCATTCCCCAACCGGCTTCGGGCTTAAGGGCAGCCATTTGGGGAAGGATGAATTTTACCATGTCCCGTACCGGAGCATCATCGCCAGGGATTTCAACAACCTCTTCATGGCGGGCCGCTGTTTCAGCGCCAACCACCCCGGCCTTTCCGCCGCCCGGAACATCGCCTACTGCATCGCCCTGGGACAGGCTGCGGGAAGCGCAGGCGCCCAGCTTGCCAAAAACGGCAAGACCAATGTCCGGGAAATCGACATCGGCGCATTGCAGGAAAAACTGGGGGATGTCCTTTAGGGGGGATAGTAATTCAATAAAAAGTAAAAAAGCGTTTTTGATTGAACCGCCACACATCCGAGTGCCCTATATAAAGGTGAAAAAACGGAGAAAAACCGTACCTTATGGAGGCATGTATGCAAAAGAGAATCCTTTCACCCCTGAACGATTTCGTGTTCCGGCTCCTTTTTGGGGACCAGCGGAATATTAAGCTTCTTACCGCCTTTCTCAAGGCGTCCCTGGATCTCCCCTCCGAGGAGTATGACCGCCTGATTATCATAGACCCCCATCTGAAAAAGGAAAAAAAGGAGGGTAAAAGCGGGGTACTGGATGTAAAGGTCCACACCAGGTCGGGGATTATCATCAACGTGGAAATCCAGGTGTCTTCTTCAAAGGAACTGAGGAAACGGTTTGCCTGGTACGGCGCAAAAATGTTAGCGGGACAGATAAGCCGTGGGGACCAGTACCGGAAGCTTGAACGGGTGGTGAGCATCATCATCGTAGCAGAAGAACTGGTAGAAGAAGACCGTGGATATTATAATAAATATGTTATAATGAACGGAAAGACAGGGACGGTCTTTACGGATTTGCTGGAAATCAATGTTCTGGAACTGTCGAAGCTGCCGGCAGAGTCAGATGGGACGGCGCTCTGGAACTGGGGACAGTTTTTAAAGTGCGAGAGTGAGGAGGAGTTCGATATGATAGCGGAAAAGGACCCTGATGTGAGGGAAACGGTGGTGACCCTGAAGGAACTGAGCGATGACGAACGAAACCAAATGCTGGCTGACGCGCGGATGATGAAGGAATGGGACGAGTGGGGCTTCCGGAAGGAACATTATGAGAGGGGCTATCGGCGGGCCAGGGAAGAAGCCACCCGGAAAATGAAGAAAATGGGGCTCTCGTCCGAGCAAATAATGTATGCTACCGGACTTTCTTCTGAAGAAATCGGAAAAGTGTATTAGAGTTGTTCGATAACTTCAGTTATTGAACAACTCTATTCAAGGATACTTGATAAGCGATTTTTCCTTTTAGCCCGGGCGCCGCTAAAGGTTACAGGTACTTTTTGATTTCCGCTATGATGCTTTCAAATTCGGCGTCGGGAACGGTACGCTGGGGCGCAAGGTTCATATCGAAAGGCCCGCCCCAGGATTTTCCGCCCCTGTATTTCGGCACAATATGAAAATGAAAATGAGGATATGTGTCCCCATAGGCGCCGTAATTTATCTTGTCCGGTTTAAAGGCGCTGTTTAAAGCTTTGGCGGCCCGTCTAAGATCGGCGGAAAAGGCAGCCCATTCCTGATCCGGTAACTGAAAGGGCTCCCCATGATGGCCCTTGACAGCCAGTATGCATCTTCCCTTGTTACTTTGATCCTTGGTCAGATACAGCGTAGAAGCGCTTAGATCTGCGACTTTCTCCGCCCAATCAACGGTATCCTGACAATACCTGCATTCAGATGCATCCATAAAAGTCCTCCAAAAAGGTTAACATCGGCAAACAGAGAAAGCTATCCTTTAATGGCCCCTTCGGTCAGGCCGGTAATAAAGAAACGGTTTAATATAAGATAAATGACCAGCATCGGAATAATAGAGATACTGATACCGGCCATGGCAAGATCCCAGGAAGATGCGGCCTCCCCGCTTGACTTTAGGTTTATTACGCCGACTACCAAAGGCATCCGCGCAGGTTTTGATATGGTAAAAACATAGGGCAGAAGATAATCGCTCCACGCGTTACGGAAGGAAATAAGACCCACGGTGGCAATCAGCGGTTTTGCCAGGGGAAAAATGATGGAAATAAACGTATGGGCAAAACTGCACCCGTCGATCCGGGCTGCCTCGTCAAGTTCCCTGGGTATCTGATTCATAAAGCTGGTCGCAAGAAAAGCCTGGGTTACATTCATCCCGAACACATGGATAATGATAACCCCCCATAAGGTGCCGTTCAGCCTTAACAGTTTTGCCAGACTTAACTGGGGATAAAGATTCAGCGTACCAATGGATATAAAGAGGGAAGCCATGACCATGGCATAAACTATTTTTGTAAATTTCGTTGTTCCCCGGGAAAACACATAGCCTTCCACGGTTGCGGTTACAATTGAACCCAGAACGATAAAAAAGGCCATATAAAGGCTGTTAAAAGTATACTGCGAAAAATTCGCCAGGCTCCATGCGCGGGCATAGTTATTAAACTGCCATACCTTGGGCAGCAGCGTAACACCGCCGACCATGATCTCCTGATTTGTTTTAAAAGACGCCAATAAAATATAGACAATGGGAAACAGGGCAATAACTATCATCAGTATCAAAAAAGTGTAAATAAAAATATAGGATACACTAAAACGGTTCTTCATTGTTTCATCCCCTTAATAGATATCCTTCATCTTCCGTGTACGGTTCAGATAAATGAGGGTGATAACTGCGAGAATAAGGGCTGTTATTATCGCAAGAGACGAACCGTATCCAAATTGGGTCCGGTTACTTTGTACGCCGTATTGGAAGAAGAATTTAAAGATATAGGTCATTACCACTTCGGTCATTCCGCCGGGCTGCCCGTTGGTCATAACCAGAATAAGGTCCGCAATCTTCATGGTTCCCAGCATACTGAGCATAAAAACAATCTGAATTACCGGGGCCAGGAGCGGTATGGTAATAAAGAAAAACTGCTGGGGCCCGGTAGCTCCGTCAAGCATGGAACATTCATACAATTCCTTGGGAACATTTTGTAATCCCATTAAAAAATACATCATATTAAGCCCGAAGGTTGCCCACAAGGACACGATCAGCACCACACTGAGGCCGGACCAGCGGCCTCCGAACCAGTTGATGTTTTGAGGAATAATATGAAAATAAACCAGCAGTGCGTTGACAATACCATTATACGCGCTAAAAAGGATAACAAAAATAAGTCCCACCACCGCTATACTAAATACGGTGGGTAAAAAATAGACGACCCGCATTACGGAACTGCCCTTGACCCGGTTGTTTACAAAAAATGCCAAAACCAGGGCAAGGGGTATTTCAATGACAAGTTTCATGGCGGCGAGATAAAAGGTATTAACCAGGGCGATCCAGAAGTTGGTATCCCGGGTAAAGGCCCTGATAAAATTGTTAAATCCTACAAACAGGGGCCGTCCGTAGCCTGAGTATTCAAACCAGGC
>BNUU01000055.1 GCA_025997595.1 Spirochaetia bacterium
AGAGGGAGTGGAAGATTGGTGGCGATGGCTACAGGAGCACCACCGCAGCGGTTTCTTTTAACTTCCTTATTGAGAACGGCGCCGAAGCGGTAGACCTGCCCAGCTCCAGCGAAATTATGGCGGCCCATCTGCGGGAAAACCTTAAGATCAATGCCACCATGAAAAAGACCGATACCACCCTTTTTGCCCAGGCCATGCTGTCCAATCAGGTTCAGTCCCGTATGATGTGGGCCTTTGACCACACCCTGGAAGATGACTATACCACCCGGAACCTGGCCAATATTTCTCCCAATATGAACAACTGGATGCTGGCCAAGCGGGCGGGCAGAAGTACCAGCGCCGAAGGACTCATAGAGCCCCCGGACTTTTTGAAAGAGCTCTATACCCTCTACGATGAACGTATGTCCCAGCCCTACGGTACCGATGCGTACTGGGCAGTGGTGCAGAAAGAAAAGGACCACTTTTACAAGTATGCGCTGGCAATTCCGCTCATCGAAAAATCCCAGCTTCCCCTGCCTATCAGCAACCGGCTGGCCAATATACCCACCGGCGGGTATCAGATTACCGCGCTGCATTTGCTGGAAAATATGTACATAAAATAAAAGTCTGCACAATTAAACTGCGCAGACTGCCGCGATATACGGCATTAAAACGCCGTATATTTCCAAAATAGCTTCCCCTCCGCCGCATGGCGGGGGGAATACTGATTTATTAATTTACTGATTTGTTGGGGGCCTCTATATGCTCAAATACTTAATCAAGCGTCTTTGCGGATGCGTGGTGATGATCGCTATTTTAAGTTTAGTGACCTTTGTGGTCATCGACTTACCGCAGGGCGATTTTCTTTCAACCTATATCGGAACCATGCAGGCTTCGGGGAGGACTGTCGATCAGGCGGAAATTGATCAGCTGGTAATACAGTATGGTTTGGATCAGCCCCTGATGGTTAAGTATGTGAACTGGATTAAGGGGATCATCACCCGCGGTGATTTTGGCAGATCCTTTTCCTGGAACCGGTCGGTTCGGGACATTCTGGCCGAACGGATGCCCCTGACCATATTCCTGGTCCTGGTAACTCTGATATTCCAATGGGTCGTTTCGGTACCCATCGCCATTTATTCATCCACCCACCAGTACAGTCCCCTGGACTATGTGTTCAATATCTTTGGCTTTATTGGGCTGTCCATCCCCAGCTTCCTGCTCGGTTTGGTGGTGGTCTATGTTTTGTTTAAACTGTTCAATTTTCCTATCACCGGATTATTTTCTCCGGAATACGATATTGTTCCCTGGAGCATGGGTAAGGTGCTTAACCTGATGTCCCATATCTGGCTGCCCATCATCATTCTGGGGGCCCAGGGTACCGCTTCGTTGATCCGTACTATTCGCGGCAACCTGATTGACGAACTGCCAAAACAGTATGTAACCACCGCCCGGGCCAAGGGTCTGCCGGAACAAAAACTGCTGTTCCGTTACCCCATCAGGGTGGCGATCAACCCTTCGATCAGTACCATAGGATGGGCTCTGCCGGGAATTTTTTCCAACGAGATAATCACCGCCACGGTTCTGAATCTGGAAAGCGTGGGGCCGGTGTTTCTGCAATCGGTTAAAAGTCAGGACATGTATTTGGCCGGCAGTGTACTTTTGGTGCTCTGTACCATTACTATTTTGGGGACTGTCCTTTCGGACGTTTTACTGGCCCTGCTGGATCCCCGCATACGGATTGGAGGGGGCAGCAAATGACCACCGAAGATACCAGGCAAAAGGATATAGCCACTGCTTCCCAGTGGAAACTTATTTATTGGAAATTCAGACAGCACAAAATGGCCATCGTGGCGATTGCGGTGCTGCTCATATTTTATCTGGTTGCCCTGTTCGCCGGCTTTTTCGCGGTGAACGATATAAACACCCGTTTCGCCAATATGCAGAACGCGCCGCCCATGGGACTGCACCTCTTTTCGGATAAGGGTTTTGAGGGGCTCTTCTATTACGGTACTACCCGGCAGCTGAATCAGAAAACCTACCGGTACGAGTATACCGCAGACAAAACCAATATCATTCACATTAAATTTTTTGGTAAAGGGTTTGAATACAAACTCTTTGGTTTTATCCCTGCTTCGAGGCACTTTTTGGCCTTTGAGCATAACCAGGCGCCCCTGCTCCTGTTGGGTACCGACGGTTTGGGCCGCTGCCTTTTTTCCCGGATAATCTTCGGCAGCCAGATATCCCTTTCCATTGGCCTGGTAGGGGTGTTTATCAGCTTTGTTATTGGGGTGCTGGTGGGCAGCATATCGGGATATTTCGGTGGCGCCATTGACGAGGTGATCCAGCGGATCATAGACTTTATCGTATCCATTCCGACCATGCCCCTGTGGATGGTTCTTTCCGCAGCCATTCCCCGGGATTGGCCGGTAACCAAAACCTACTTCATGATCACCATCATCCTTTCCCTGGTGGGCTGGTGCAGCCTGGCCCGAACCGTGCGGGGAAAGCTGCTGGCATTGCGGGAAGAAGATTTCGTGGCCGCAGCCCGGGCCTCCGGGGCGGGACATCTGCGGATCATCACCCGCCACCTGCTGCCGTCATTTTCCAGCCACCTGATCGTTTCCATAACCCTTTCGGTTCCCCGGATGATCCTGAGTGAAACATCCTTAAGCTTTTTGGGCATAGGCATGCAGCCCCCGGCGGTCAGCTGGGGAGTTCTGCTCCAGGATGCGCAAAATCTGTTGGCTATTGCGTCCTATCCCTGGCAGCTTACCCCTGCGCTTTTCATAATCGTGGTTGTACTGATGTATAACTTCTTTGGCGACGGATTGCGGGATGCGGTTGATCCCTACGGCGTAAAGCATTAAGGGAGGTTTATTTTGAAAGACGATGTATTGCTGGAAATAAATAACCTGACCGTCGAATTCCACATGTTCGAAGGGATTGTCAAGGCGGTTGATAATTTGTCCCTGGTGATCAAAAAGAACCGGGTCATGGGTATCATCGGCGAAAGCGGTTCGGGGAAATCCGTAACCGCCCAGAGCATACTCCGCATAGTCCCCACCCCTCCGGGCAGGACCACCACCGGGGAGATCCTCTTTCGATCCAACGAAGGGGGCAGGGAAAAAATTGTCAACATTTTATCCATGCACCCCCGGAGCGCGGAAATCAGAAAGATCCGGGGCAAGGAGATCAGCATGATCTTCCAGGAACCCATGACCTCCTTCGGGCCCCTGGACACCATCGGCAGGCAGATTGCCGAAGTGATCACCACCCATGAGCCGGAGGTGAAATACGAAGAGGCCCTGCAGCGGGCGGTAGGGCTGCTTTCCGATGTGGGTATATCCCGGGCGGAAAAGGTGGTTGAGGATTTTCCCCATCAGCTCTCCGGCGGCATGCGGCAGCGGGCCATGATCGCCATGGGCCTGGCCTGCCATCCCCGGCTGCTCCTGGCGGACGAACCTACCACCGCCCTGGACGTTACGGTTCAGGCCCAGATACTGTCCCTGCTCCGGGAACTGCAGGTTACCCGCAGGATGTCCATGATCTACATTACCCATAACCTGGCGGTGGTCAGCGAGATCGCCGACGATATCACGGTGATGTACCTGGGGAACATGTGCGAATCCGGGGATGTAAACACCATTGTGAAAAATCCCCTGCATCCCTACACCCAGGCGCTCTGGAAATCCATCCCCGGCATGGTGGGTGAAATTACCCGGCTGGAACCCATCGCGGGAACCATGCCCAGCATGTCCGCCATTCCCAAGGGGTGTGTTTTCTGCACCCGGTGTGAACACAGGATAAGCGGGCTATGCGACGGCGACAAACGTCCGGAACCGGTGGAAGTTGAGAACGGCCATTGGGTTAACTGTTTCCTGTACCAAAAAAATTAAGCAAAAGAGGCAGCTGCCTCTTGGGGAGCCTGATTATGGAACCTTTATTAACGGTTAAAAATTTAAAGAAGCATTACCCCATCCAACGGGGATTTTTCAAGAAAACGGTGGGTACGGTAAAAGCGGTGGATGGTATCAGCTTTGATATATTCCCCGGTGAAATCCTGGGCCTGGTGGGTGAATCTGGCTGCGGTAAATCGACCCTGGGCAAGTGTCTGCTTAACCTTATTGTCCCCACCGAAGGGGAACGGAAGCTCAACCTGAAAGACCGTTCCATCAATCTGGAAACCATGGACAAGGCCGAAACCCGGCAATACCGCAAAGCGGTTCAGATGATCTTCCAGGACCCCCACTCCTCCCTGAACCCCCGGATGACCATCTACGAAATTCTGAAAGAGCCCCTGCTTTTACTTTTGGGGGAACATGATGACAAAAAGATCCGCGCCAACATCGAGGAGATCATCAGCCTGGTGGGCCTTAAGCCCGAGTTCCTGGTCCGGTATCCCCACAGCTTCAGCGGCGGCCAGCGCCAGCGCATTGGCCTGGCCCGGGCCATCATTACCCGGCCCGAGCTGGTGGTGGCGGACGAACCGGTTTCGGCGCTGGACGTTTCCATCCAGGCGCAGATACTGAACCTGCTTACGGATATGCGGGATAATTTCAACCTGACCTTCCTGTTTATTACCCACGATCTGGCGGTGGTGCGGTATATCTGTGACCGGGTTATTGTGATGTACCTGGGACATATCGTGGAAATAGGGGACAAACTTGATATCATGAGTTCCCCCCGGCACCCCTACACCAACGCGCTTTTACAGGTTATCCCCAAGGGCGATAAGGCCCTGCTGGAATCCAAGCGGCTGCTCCAGGGTGAATTGCCGGACCCGATCAACATGCCCTCAGGCTGCGTGTTCCATCCCCGGTGCCCCTACTGCAAGGATATCTGCAAAACCCAGGTTCCCGATTTGGCAGAAAAAGGCCGACAGTTGGTAAAGTGTCACTTTCCCCTTGCCGGCGTTAAGGACTAAATAAGTGTTTGGAGGAAATTATGAGTGAGAAAGGATTTGTTAACATCGACAGGCTGATTCCGGAGGTTCCGCCGGCCAATCAAAAACTTAAATTGGTGATCGATTCCGATGTGGGTAACGAAATCGACGATTTCTATGCCATCGCCCTGGTTTTGGCGTCCCCGGATCGTTTCGATTTGAAGGGGATAGTGGGGGCCAATTATAACAACTCCCGCCCCGGAGCAGGCCCCGACAGCATCCGTACCTCGGTGGCATTGACCCACGAGCTTTTGGCATCCGCAGGACTGGATGGTAAGTTCCCCGTTTTCCACGGTTCCCATCCCCTGCAGTACCTGGGGTACCCCAGCGAAAGCGAGGGGGCCGCGTTTATTGTGGATGAAGCGAAAAAGGCTTCCCCGGAAGATCCCCTCTGGGTAGTAGTCCTGGGCGCTTCCAGCACCACCGCATCGGCCCTGCTGATGGACCCTTCCATTGCGGAAAACATCCGCTGTATCTACCACACCCGCAGCGACTGGACCTGGCCTACCCGGTCCGTTCAGTTCAACGTTAAGGGGGATATCCACGCAGCCCGTTCAATTTTAAAAAGCCGGGTCCCCCTGGTCTGGTTTGATACGGGCACCCAGCTCATGATCCCCTATGCCTACACCAAAAAATACCTGGCCCCCATCAATTCCCTGGGCAAGTTCCTCCACGACTTCCGTGACCGGGACCCCCATTTCGCCGACGATGACAAGGGCTTCTTTGACATGGGTGATTTTGTGTATCTTATTGACCCCTCCACGGTTAAATCTGAAATTACCTATGTGCCCTTAATGGACGAGTATATGTATTTTGATTTTTCCAGGGTCAACGGAAAAATGCTGCGGGTATTTGATATTGATAACGACAGATCCTGGAACATGCTTTTTGAACGGCTCAAAAAGATGTAGATTACTTTACAGTCCCAGTATCGCCCCGGCCGCCCCCGCCAGTGCAATGTAAACCACCGGGTGCTTTTTAAATTTGTACACAAGGAAAAACAGCGCCGCAAAAAGGATACATTCTTTCCGGCGCAGCATTGCCGACAATGTTTCTGCGGCGGGGTTATAGAGGGAGATGGCAAGGGCCCCCAATGCCGCGGCGGAGAGGAGCCCCGCCCCGGCAGGACGGAACCCGGCAAAAAGGGAGGCCACCGTTTTACTATCTTTAAAGGCATTGAGGACACGGGCAATGATAACAATGATGATAATCGAAGGGCTCACCAGCCCCAGCGATGCAATCAGGCCGCCTGCTATACCGGCGTACTGAAAACCCGTATAGGCCGAAAGGTTTACTCCAATGGCCCCCGGCAGGGACTGGGCCACCGCCAGCATATCCCCAATTTTTTCCGCACTGAGCCAATCGTACTTGTCCGCCATCTCGTAAAGAAAGGGCAGCGTCGCGTATCCCCCGCCGATTGAAAAAAGTCCGATCTTAAAAAACTGCGCAAAGAGGAAAAGTAATTTCATTTGCTTTCCCCTTCCGTCTCCACCGGAGGTTCCGCTTTTTTAGGCCGGAACACCAGAAGCCCCGCCAGCCCGGAAGCAATAACCAACAGTACCGGGGATACGCTCCACACAAAGGAGAGCACAAAGACGATGCCATAAATGATCAGGGCCTTCCGGTTTTTAAAGACCCCCTTCGCCATCTTGATAACCGTGTCCAGGATCAGCGCCCCAACCGCGACCCTGATGCCCGCAAAGGCGTGCTGCACCGCGGGAAGATCCGCAAAGTTACTCAGGCAGACGGCGATAATGGTGATAAAGACAATGCCGGGCAGCACAAAGCCAACGGTGGCAAGGAAGCCCCCCAGCGGCCCCTTCCGCTTATAGCCGATAAACGTAGAAAGATTCACTGCGATGATGCCGGGGGTCACCTGGGCGATGGTGTAATAGTTCATCACTTCGTCCATGTCGGTCCAGTTTTTTTTCTTGATAAGCTCCCGCTCCACCACGGGGATCATGGCATAGCCGCCGCCGAAGGTGAGCACCCCAAGTTTGAGAAAGATAAAAAGCAGATCGAAACAGTCTTTCATTTCCGCTGCACCACCGACAGGTGCAGTTCATCAAGCTGTTTCTGATCAACATCGCCGGGGCTGTCGTCCATGGGGCTGACGGCGAAGGAATTTTTGGGGAAGGCGATCACTTCCTTGATCGAAGTCTCCCCGGCCATGAGCATCACCAGCCGGTCGAGACCGGGGGCGATGCCGCCGTGGGGTGGCGCGCCGTACTTGAAAGCTTCGGTAAGGAAGCCGAATTTTTTTTCCGCGTCCGCAGGATCAAAGCCCACGATTTTGAAGATCCGCTTTTGCAGATCCGGGTCGTGGATTCTGATGGAGCCCGAGGCAAGTTCGTAACCGTTGAGGACGAGGTCGTAAAGATCGCCCTTTACCGCGCCGGGATCACTTTCCAGAATGCTGTGGTACTGTTCCTGCGGGTAGCTGAACATGTGGTGGGCCGCTTCCCAGCGGTTTTCATCTTCGTTGAATTCAAAGAGGGGGAAGTCCACGATCCAGGCGAATTCGAAACGCTGCGGATGGCCGCCGCCATAAAGTCCCAAATCCTTACCGAGTTTTGAGCGTACTGCGCCCAGGGCAATATTAGCAATACTGCGTTTTGAAT
>BNUU01000056.1 GCA_025997595.1 Spirochaetia bacterium
CCCTGATTATAAATTTTTTGAGATCGGGGGAAACTTTTTTAAGCCTCCCCCGATCCCTCACTCCCGGCGCGTACCTTCCACGAGGCATGCCAGTGCGTATGGTTCCTGTTCGTAGGCATCCAGGATGAGGCGCTGGAAAAATGCTTCAGCGTGGGCCGGTTCGACCAGTTTACCTATCCGCTGTACAAGCGTGACATCGAGAACGGCGTCATGACGGCGGCGGAAGCCCAGGATATTCTGGACTGCCTGTTCATGAAATACCCCGAGACCAACTACATCAACGCCGACGCGAACCAGACCGCCGCAGGATTCTCCGTCCAGCAGCAATTCATCGTGGGCGGCCAGACCCCGGACGGCAGGGATGCGACCAACGACGTGTCCTATATGCTCCTGCAGGGCAGCATGAATACGCGCCTGGGCCAGCCCAGCGTGTCCCTGCGTATGTGGGATGGTACGCCCGATGCCCTGTACCGGAAAGCCTGTGAATTGGCGCGGCTCGGTACCGGCCATCCTTCCTTCTTCTGCGATGAAACCATCATTCCCTCTCTCCAGGACAAGGGTGTACTGCTGGAAGATGCCCGGGATTATTCCGCCGTGGGTTGCTCCGGCGTACAGTGCACGCGAAAGGACAAGGGCGCTCATAACGCCGGGTACATGAACCTGGCCACCTGCCTGGAATTTGTGCTGTACAACGGGTACTGGCCCCTGGGGAAGTCCCAGAAGAGCATCAAGACCGGCGATCCCCTGGAATTCAAAACATTTGAGGACCTGATGGAAGCCCTGCGCCAGCAGATGCGTCACCTCCTGGGCATTTACACCAAAACTACGGTGAAAATTGAGGGCGTGCTGCGCAAGCTCTGCCCGAGTCCGTTCCTCTCCTGCTTTGTACAGGATTGCATCACCAGGGCGCGGGATCGGAGCGACGGCGGCGCGTTTTACAACTTCGGCATGACCTCACGCGCGGTGGGTCTCGGTACCGTGGCGGACTCGCTGGCGGTGCTGAAAAAACTGGTGTTCGAGGACAAGAGCGTGACTATGGCTGAGATGCTTAAGGCTATGGCGGATAACTTCGAGGGGCACGATCGAATCAAAAAACTGATCGCCCAATGCCCAAAGTACGGCAACGACAACGACTATGTGGACGCCATTGCACACGATGTAACCGTCATATACTCCGAAGAGCAGGATCGCTATCGCTCGCTGTTCGGCGGCCGTTTCAACCCGGGGTTCAGTACCATTTCCGCGAACGTATTCTGCGGGCAGATTGTCTCTGCGCTGCCGGACGGCCGGTCTGCCTGGACGCCCATCACCGAAGGCGTCTCGCCGGCCCACCATATGGAGAAAAACGGGCCGACGGCTGTCGCCCTTTCTTCCGCCAAACTGGATCACAAGGGCCTGAGCGGCGGTTCCATCCTGAACCTGCGCTTCTCGCCGGGGACCGTGACGGGCGAGCACGGGCTGGACTCACTGGTCAGCTTTGTGAAGGGGATGCAGAAGGCGCATATCTGGCATGCGCAGTTTAACGTGGTGGATACCGAAACCCTGCGTGATGCGCAAAGCAACCCCAACAAGCATCCGGATCTACTGGTACGTGTGGCGGGTTACAGCACCTTCTTTACCGGCCTGCCGGAAATTTTACAAAACGACATTATTGATCGCTCCGTTTACGCGCTGGCATAGCCGGCCGGGAGTGAGGGATCGGGGGAGGCTTAAAAAAGTTTCCCCCGATCTCAAAAAATTTATAATCAGGGACAGTTTTACCATGTACGAAACACTTTTATACGAGACCCACGATGCCATCGCAACCATCACGCTTAATCGTCCGGATGTGGGCAACGCATTTTCCAAAGATTCTTACCGGGAAGTTCGGGCCGCCCTTGAGTCCGCCTCAGGGGATCCCTCCGTGCGCACGGTGGTTCTTACCGGTACGGGCAAGCATTTTTCGGCCGGCGGTGACATCAAACGCTTCAAGAATCTGATAAACTCCGGAGAATTTTTGAGTACGGAAAACGTCGTCGCGGCAGGCAAGATGGCCGTTGCTGTCCGTACCTGCGCCAAACCGGTTGTCGCCATGATAAACGGCGCGGCGGCGGGTGCAGGCGCGTCCCTCGCCCTGGCCTGCGATTTCAGGTTTATGACGCCGAAAAGCAAACTCGTGATGTCCTTCATCAAAATGGGCCTCCCCGGCGATACCGGCGGTCTCTACGCTTTGCAGCGTATGGTCGGCGCCGCCAAAGCCCTTGAACTGATGATGACCGGTGCGCCGGTCTCGGGCGAACAGGCGTTCGCGCTCGGCCTCACCACCCGCCTGACGGAAGAAGACCGGCTGTCGGAAGATACCTATTCCTTCGCAGGGGAGTTAGCGGCAATGCCTACCCGCGCGTTTGCGGAGCAGAAGCGGCTGTTATTTGAGACCTTTTACAGCAGCTTGGCGGACTATACCGAACGGGAGGCCGCCGCCATGGCTGCCTGCTCTCGTACCGCGGATTTCGCGGAAGCCGTGGAAGCTTTTCTTGAAAAACGTACGCCGCAATTTAGCGGAAAGTAAATACATAGAAGGTTAACAGATGGAAAACGGCCTGTTGTCTTTGTTAATACTTGCCTGTATCATTATTTGTTTTATCACACGTGTCATTCCCTTGGGCATCGTAGCGGTTTTAGGCGCGCTCGCCATGGCTCTGACCGGTATCATCTCGCTTGAAGATGCCCTCTCATCGTTCGGCAGCGACACGGTGATGCTGATCCTGGGCATGATTGTGGTAGGCAGTGCGCTGGTAGAAACCGGTTTTATTATCTCCATCGGCGAAAAACTGACCCGGCTCCCCGGCATCTGTAATAACGAGCGGATTTTTCTTGTGCTCGTCCTCCTCATTGTTGTGATGCTGTCCGGCTTTATGAGTAATACCGCCACGGTGGCCGTCTTTTTGCCGATCGTCGCGAGCGTGGCCAGATGTTCCGGCGGCGTGATCTCCAAGAAAAACACCTACATGGCCATCGGCATTTCCTCCATTATCGGAGGGAACCTGACGCTGGCAGGCTCTACCCCGCAGATTATCGCCCAGGGAATCCTGTCCCAGACCGAAGGCTGCGAGCCCATGGGCTTTTTCGACCTCGCGAAGGGTACCTTTCCATTGATTATAACCATGCTCCTCTACTTCGCCAGTTTCGGTTACCGCCTGAGCAGGAAGGTCTTTACTTTTCCGGAAGAGCGCGAGGGGGAGGCATTGATAAAAGAAACAGCCGGACAGCCGGTGCGGAACGGTAAGGCCCTGATTTGCGGCCTGATCTTCCTCTGGTGCGTTGTCGGTTTTGTATTCAATATTTTTACTCTGGGAACAGTGGCGATCATCGCAGCCTGCCTCTGCATCGTCACCGGCTGCATCTCGGTAAACCGGGCTGCCGCTACCATGGACTGGACTTCCATCCTGGTTCTGGGGGGTTCCATGGGGTTTTCCAAGGGCTTGCATCAAAGCGGCGCGCTCATACGTATCGCGGATGCGGTGATTAACCTGGTGGGGCCGGCGTTCGGCCCGACCGCGATGTTTGGGGCTTTTCTGGTTTTGGCCGCTCTGATGGGTAACGTGATGTCCCATACCGCCACAACCGCAGTGCTGGCGCCTATCGCCATCGCCGTTGCGCAGTCGATGGGCACCACCCCCACGCTGTTTACCGTGGGGGTGGTGATCGGCTGCAATCTGGCCTTTGCCACGCCGGTAAGTACGCCGCCGCTGACTATGACCCTCTGCGGCGGGTACCGGTTTAAAGATTATGTCATCGTTGGGGGAATGCTGAATCTGATCTGCGTGGTGATCGCGCTGGTCACGCTGCCGCTGTTATATGGGGTATAACCGCTTTACGGCGCTGCGGCGCCGGTGGGGCACAAAGATATGGAGGTTTGTATGGAATTCCAAAATTTTTTATGTGATGTAAAAGACAGCGTTGCTACGCTGACCATCAACCGTCCGGAAGTCCGTAATGCGCTGAATACTCAGTGCTGGACGGAAATTTCCGCCTTTACAGAGTATGTGAACACCTGCGAGGATGTTCGGCTGGCGATTATCACCGGCGCGGGTGAAAAAGCCTTCGCCGCCGGGGCGGATATCGCGGCGCTCCGGGAACGTACCATGGTGAGTGTGCTCGCGGGTACGGCGCAGACGGCTCTGCGGAAACTGGCGGCCTGCGAGAAGCCGGTGATTGCCGCAATCAACGGTTTCGCCTTCGGCGGCGGCTGCGAACTGGCTATGGCCTGCGACATCCGTGTGGCGGCGGATACCGCAAAGCTGGGCCTGCCGGAATTGAACCTCGGCATCCTGCCCGGCGCCGGCGGAACCCAGCGGCTTGCCAGGCTGATCGGGCTGGGCAGGGCAAAGGAATTGATTTTGACAGGCCGGGCGGTGAGCGCCGATGAGGCCTTGCAAATCGGACTGGTGAACAAGGTGGTACCGTCAGCGGAACTGATGAACGCAACGCTGGAAATGGCGGCGGGCATCCTGAACAAGGGTCCCCTGGCGGTGCGGCTGGCGAAGAAGGCCATCGCGGCGTCCATGTCCACGGATGAGGAAAACGGGATGTTACTGGAGCTGTTAAGTTACACGATCGCAATCGCCAGCGAGGATCGGATGGAAGGCCTGAATGCGTTTTTGGAAAAGCGTACGCCGGCTTTTAAGGGAAAGTAAGTGGCAGAAAACGAATACCACATACATATTAAGCACAGTTTATAGGAGGCTTTGAACATTATGGAACGGGCGGTTATTGTTTCCGCAGTACGAACTGCGGTCGGAAATTATGGGGGCCAGTGGAGTCCCGTCGAACCGTACCAATTGGCGGCGTATGCTATCCGGGAAGCGGTCACGCGGTCCGGGGTGAACCCCGCCGAAATAGAGGATGTCATCATGGGCAACCTCTATGGGCAGCACGGCAATATCGCGCGGGTGGCCGCGCTGGAAGCCGGTGTTCCGGAGACAGCCGGCGCCGTGACGGTGGACCGGCAATGCGGTTCATCGCTGCACACGATCTACGAGGCGGCGATGAATATCATGCTGGGCAACGGCAGCGTGTACGTGGCCTGCGGGCTGGAACACATGACGCGGGAGCCATGGCAGCTTGAAAAAACCACTACGGCCTTTCAGCGGGTGGGTCCGTCCTGTATGCCGACCAAGGTGACGACGGATATGACGGGTATGGACAAGATGGGTATGACGGCGGAACAAGTGGCGGCGAATTACGGCCTGACCCGGCGGGAACTGGACGAGTTTGCCCTGGTTTCGCACCAAAAGGCGGCGCAGGCTATTGATCGCGGCGCGTTCAAGGATCAGATCCTTCCGGTTACATTGAAAGATAAAAAAGGGACCTGCGTAGTGGATACTGACGAAGCGGTCCGGCCGGGTCTGACGCTGGAACAGCTTGGGAACCTGCGGCCCGCATTCAAACCGGAGGGCGTTGTGACCGCCGGAAATGCCTGCCCCTGGTCTGACGGTGCGAGCGCGGTAGTGCTGATGGCTGAGAGCCGGGCAAAGGCGCTGGGCATCCGGCCGATGGGGGTGGTGTGTTCCTTCGCGGTCAGCGGGTTGGACCCCTTCGTTATGGGCCTGGGCCCGGTCTACGCGGTGCCAAAGGCGTTGAAACGTGCGGGCATTGCCGCGCCGGACCTGGACGTGGTGGAACTGAACGAGGCATTCGCGGCGCAGGCTATCCCCTGTATCCGTGAACTGGGGCTCGATCCGAAGCGGGTGAATCCCAACGGCGGCGGCATCGCACTGGGACATCCCCTGGGCGCGACCGGGGCGCTTTTAACTACGAAGATCCTCTACGATATGCGCGACCGGGATCTTGTATACGGGCTTGTGACAATGTGTATCGGCGGCGGGCAGGGTGCAGCACTGGTTTTGAAACGGGAAGGAGCATGAACATGAAAACAATACAGACAGCAGCGGTATTAGGCGCCGGTGTGATGGGACGGCAAATCGCCCTGAACGCGGCGGTAAATGGCTTTACGGTGCTATTGGCCGACACCTTCCCCGGTGCGTGCGAAAAGGCCGCCGAATGGGCCGGTGATTTCTTGGCGAAAAGTGTTGAAAAGGGCAAGAGTACACGGGAAGAAGCGGACAAGGCCTTGGGACGGATCTCTTACCTGAAGGACCTGACTCAGGCGGTGATCGGCTGTGACCTGGTAGTGGAAGCCATCATCGAAGATGAGGACGCGAAGAAGGCGTTGTTTACGGAAGTGAACGCCCACGCCCCGGCGGATGCGATCATCACCACCAATTCCAGTTTTATTCCTTCTTCCCGGTTTATCGGGATTGTGGAAAACCCTGGCAGGCTCTGCAACCTGCATTACTTCAACCCCGCTATGCTGATGAAGCTGGTGGAGATCGTGCGCGGCGAGCACACTGCCGGTGAAACGGTAGAGGCATTGAAGGCGTTTGTTCAGGCCCTTGGCAAAGAATACATCGTGGTGAACAAGGAAATTGAGGGCTTTGTAGTCAACCGGTTGCTGCGCGCCGTACAAAACGAGGCGTTTTTCCTGTACCAAAACGGCATCGCATCCTTTGAGGACATTGATATCGGCGCGGAAAAGGGACTCAACTACCCCATGGGCCCCTTCCGCCTGCTGGATCTGGCGGGCATCGATATCTGCTACATGAACCGCCAAAAGGTCTACGAACAAACTCACCGGCCGGAAGACAAGCCGCCTGAGTTTTTGGAGGAAAAATACAAAAACGGAGAATACGGCCGAAAGACGGGGAAGGGCTGGTACACTTACAATTAAGGAAACAAGAGAGGTTGTTTATGAAACAGTTATTGGAAGGCATTAAGGTAATTGAGCTTGGCACACACATCGCGATCCCCAAGGCCGCGCGCCTGATGGCGGATTGGGGCGCCGAAGTGATCAAGGTAGAGCCGCCAAAAGGGGAAGCGTGGCGCACGATTGGCAATTCCTACGGCATCCCCTGCGATGACGACTGTAACCCCATATTCCAGGCGGCAAACGCGAACAAGAAGAGCATCGCCATCAACCTCAAGGATGAGCGGGGCCGGGAAGTTTTGTTCAAATTGCTGGAAAACGCGGATGTTTTTCTCACGAATACGCGGCTGAACGGGCTGAAAAAACTGGGGCTTGCATACGAGGATATAAAGGACCGTTTTCCACGGCTCATCTATACCCATTTCAGCGGCTACGGTACGAAAGGCCCGGAGAAGGATCGGCCGGGCTTTGATATCGCGGCGTACTGGGCAAAGGCGGGTATGCCGCTGGAGTGGAGTACCCGGGAATCTGGTCCGTCCCGGCCGCTGCCCGGTTTCGGCGACAGTACGGTGGCAACGGTGGCGCTTTCCGGCATCCTGGCGGCCCTGTTCAACCGCGAAAAAACAGGCCGGGGCGAATTTTTAAAGACCTCTCTGTACGGCTGTGCATTGTGGTTCAACAGCTGCGGTATCGTACAGGCGCAGTACCAGCCGGAAGGCGCCTACCCACGGTCGCGCTGCAACCAGCCGACGCCATACCACATCATTTACCGG
>BNUU01000057.1 GCA_025997595.1 Spirochaetia bacterium
AGCGGTATTGATGATCTTCTTTCCCGTGTATCCTCAGAGGCGCTGCGGAAATATGTGGCCAGAAAGGGGACCGCCGGGGAATTTTCAGGGACTCCCGAGCAGCAGCAGAAGCAGCTTGAGCAGTTCCTTAAAGACGGTATCAGGAATGTTAAACAAAAAAGGCTCCGGCAGCGGCTTTCCGAGATAACCGCAGAGCAGTATAACCTGGAGCATGGCCCTTTCGCGCAGGAGGATGGGTTTCGGAAAGATTCCCGGCTTGAGGAACTGATTGTTGAGAAGATGCATATAGATGCCGAATTACACCGTTGAAGGAAGACAAGGAATGACAGATGTGCGCTCGCCAGTATTGGCGCCGCCGGAATTGGCGCCGGCAGAAATGTCGCTTGCATCCTCAACCGAGCTGCAAGGCGGTGAAGGCTCCCCGCTTGACCCCGCTGTTGTAAAATTGATCGAATATGCGAAGGAAAAGAAAACCCTTTCCTTCGAGGAACTTTCCGATTATCTCCCGGAGCATATCACCTCCAATACGGATAAAATGGAACAGGTCCTTGCCCTGCTTGAGAAGAATAACGTCCAGCTCATTGAGGAAGAAGCCTCCGAAACGGAAGAAAGTGAGGCGGAAGCCAAAAAGGCCAAGGACGCTGAAAAGAAACGCCTGGTATACAACGATAAAGAATCTTCGGTGGATGATCCCATCAGGCTCTACCTCCGGGAGATAGGCCGGGAAAACCTCCTTTCTGCGGAACAGGAAGTGGAGCTTTCCAAGCAGATGGAGGACGGGGAGAACATCATCAAGGGGGTGATAAAAAAGTCGGGAATGATCATCCCGGAATTTTACCATATCGCCCAGAAGGCCTTCTCCAAAAGGGATCTCCGGGAGCTCAACCTCTCCAAAAAAGAGATCACCGAGCATATGACCGAGCGCCGCAGGCTCAGCCAGTTTTATAAGGAAACCCTCCGGCTGGTCCTGAATGATCTTAAATTCTACATCGAGATCAAACGGCGGCTTATCAGCCGGGGGGGTAATTTTTTTGAGGATAGGGAGCTCCAGGCTATCCGGCTGCGGATCATGGAGGTCATTGATAACGCAGAAATTCACCCCGAGGAGATCGCCGGTTTTTCCGAAAAATTTATCCAGGCTGCCAAAAAGATTAAGCGTTACCGGAAGGAACAGGAGCGGCTTGAAAAGCACCTCCGTGTGGCGAGTCCCAGGGAACTGCGGGCACTGGGCCGGGGACTTACCATCAAGGAAGAACGGGAACGGCTCGAATCGGAACTTTCCTTAAGCTCCGACGAAATCAAGGAAAAGATCCGGCTTATCCAGGTGACGGAAAAGAAACTCCACCAGATGGAAGCCGAATTTGAGGAATCCATCGAAAGCATCAACATGATGGCCAGGGAAATAAACCACGGCCGGGTGATGATGAAAAACGCCAAGGACCGGCTTATCAAGGCCAATTTGCGTTTGGTGGTGTCCATCGCCAAAAAATACACCAACCGGGGACTCCACTTCTTTGACCTCGTGCAGGAGGGGAACATCGGCCTTATCAAGGCGGTGGAAAAGTTTGAATACCAGAAGGGCTTCAAGTTTTCCACCTACGCCACCTGGTGGATTCGTCAGGCGATAACCCGGTCCATTTCCGACCAGGCCCGGACCATCCGGGTGCCGGTGCACATGATCGAGCAGATCAACAAGGTGGTCCGGGAATCCCGGCAGCTTTTACAAGTTTTGGGCCGGGAGCCCACGGACGAGGAAATCGCCGAACGCCTGGGCTGGACCGCCCAGCGGGTAAAATCGGTCAAAAACGTGGCCCGGGAGCCCATCAGCCTTGAAACCCCCATCGGGGAGGAAGAGGATTCTCTTCTGGGGGACTTCATCGAAGACAAGGATGTGGAAAACCCCGCCAACCAGACCGCTTTTACCCTGCTCCAGGAGCAGCTTTCCGGGGTACTTTCCACCCTGCCGGTGCGGGAGCAGGAGGTGCTCAAGATGCGCTTCGGCCTGGATGACGGCTATTCCCTCACCCTGGAAGAGGTGGGGCTCTACTTCAACGTTACCCGGGAACGGATACGTCAGATTGAAGCAAAGGCCCTGCGCCGCCTGCGGCACCCCAAACGGAGCCGGAAACTGAAAGATTATTTAGACCATTGACAAAAAACTTACGTTTTTTGTCTTGGGAGAAATAAGCAAAGCTTATTTCTCCATAAATTCAAAGAAAGTACTTTATTAAGTATGAATTTGTATACACAAGGGGCATTACATGGCAATGGATGAGGTTTTTGAAAAACTGCGGACCCTGCAGGATATACTTTCGGAGAAGATAACTCTGGAACAGGATATTCAGGAAATTCCCAAACTGCTGGTGACCCAGGAGGAACTCCTGGCCCGGCTCAAGAAATCCTTTATCGAACGGAATCAGGATTATGAAAAGGCAAAGGTTGCGGAGGCTGAATTCCGGAATCTCCTTACCGATGCGGAATCCATGCGGGAAAAGGCCGAAAAAAACATGGATGTGATCAACACCCAGCGGGAATACGAAGCCCTGGACAAGGAAATCCACGATTCCGCCGAAAAAGAACAGCAGTACCGCAAGGACCTTCAGCGGGAGGAGCGGCTCCTGGCGGAACTGGACGAACAGATGAAGCAGAGCACCGCCCTGATCGAACAGCAGGAAGCGGAACTCGCCGAACGCCGCGCCGGGAATGAGGATCAGATAACCGAAAAAAAATTAAAGATTGAAAGCCTGGTTGCCCGGGAACAGGAGTTAACCCGGGACCTCGATCCGGAACTGCTTTTTATTTTTGAACGGAGTATCCGGAAGAACAAGGGCCGGGGTATCGTTGCCATCAAGGGCGGCGTGTGTATGGGCTGCCACATGATTCTTCCCGTCCAGTTGGCAAACAACGTCCGGCAAAAGATGGAAGACAAGGAAGAAAAGGTCAATATTGCTTTAAAGGATTTTGATTTCTGCCCCTACTGTTCCCGTATCCTCTTCTATGAAGAAGCCGAGCAGGGCGAAGAAGAATTCTTCGACAACGACGATTCCGGCAGCCTTGCCGACCTTGAGGATATGGAAGAAGACGACTACGACGAGGACGAAGAAGAGGAAGAAAAGGTTAACATTGATTTTGAAGAATGATTTTTAATGGTGAACCAGGCTGCCGCAGGGGGCCGCAGCAAAGTCCGGAACGTTTTTCGTTCCGTTCATGTGTTTTCCCTGAGGAAAGTCCGGGCTCCGCAGGGCATGATGCCGGGTAACACCCGGGCGGAAAGGCCGAAAGGCCCTTTCGACAGAGAGCGCAACAGAAAGTATACCGCTGAATGGGGCTTCGGTTTCATTCAGTAAGGGTGAAATGGCAGGGTAAAAGCCTACCTCGGCGGCGGTAACGCCGCCGGAAAGATTTCGGCTTTAGTCAGAAAAATGGCATGGAGTTTTCCCTCAGGGGAAACTCCCAAGCCGTTTTTCGGCAAAGCCGAAAAACGGCAAACCTCATCAGGAGCAAAGTCAAGCAGCGGTTGGGTTTAACACCCCACGGACGGCCCGTCCGATGCCGCAGGTAGGCTGCTGGAGACCATCCGCAAGGCCGGTCCCAGATAGATGGCAGCTGGCTCAAAAACCGCAAGGTTTTTGGCCACAGAACCCGGCTTATGGTTCATCGTTTTTTATTTAATTCCCCACAGGCGTATAATTACCTTCTTCCCCACAGCAAAAGCCACCCATGTTGCCCGCAGGGAAACGACCATAAGGTCACTTGTGTGAGCCCGTAGGGCGAGTGTGACCGAATGGGCGTTTACCTGTGGGCAACATGGGTGGGCGTGCGGGAATTGACTTTTTCCCTAATTCCGTATTAGATATAGTAGCATTATGTTAAAAGCAAGGTCCCGCTCCGATTACAGGACACATCTCAGGCGGAATAATATTATCCGCTGGACAGCGCTTGCTGTAATTGTACTTGTCCTGGGGACGGTTTTGGTTCCTGTTGTCGCCGGGTGGAGGAATCAACCGGGGAATGAGCGGCAGAATCTGCTTCGGCTTTGGGAAGAAGGGGCGTACGAGGAGATCTTTGAGATTAGCAAAACCGCGCTTGCCGGCAGGCCGCTGGATTATTTTTTGTTGACCATCCATGGTTTTTCCGCCTATCAGATCGGTATTGCCCAGATCAATACCTTTGATATCCTTACCTATATTGACGAATGTATCTGGTCTTTGCGGAAGGCCCTGCTTTCAAAGAACAGTGCCCTTAATAACCGGGCCAATAACGGACGGGTCTATTATGTTTTGGGCAAAGCGTATTATTATAAGGGTACCGATTTTGCAGACCTTGCGGTAAAATATTTGGAACAGGCCCGGGAGGCTTCCTATTTTGCACGGGATATCCCTGAGTATCTGGGCCTGGCCTATGCGGCGATCCATGATTACCGGAGCAGTGTGGCGGCCTTTACCCTGGCCCTGGACCCGGCTAATTATGAGAACAACGGTGATTCCGATATTCAGGAACCCGGCGGCCCATCGGATACGTTATTTCTGGCTATTGCCCATTCCTACATTGCCCTTGGGGACCAGGATTTGGCAAAGGCCTATTTGCAGCGGTGCATCGAAACCTCCCGGGATTCGCAAAAGGTGGTAGCCGCGCGGCTTCTCCTTGCGGGTATTCTGAGAAACGAAGGGTATTTCGAAGAAGCGGAAGCCCAGTATGCGCTTATTTTGAATGAATCAGGCGAAAATGCCGAAGTCCATTATCAACTGGGTGAATTATACGCGGCGCGGGGGGATACGACCCGGGCCAGGGCTGAATGGCGGCGGGCGGTACGGATAGATCCGGCCCATAAACTGGCGCGCCAACGGCTCGGTATGTAAACGGGAAGGCAGGGAGGGACTATGTTTGGAAATAATTCTTCGGATATTGGTATTGATTTAGGTACCTGTAATACCCTTATTTACATACGCGGAAAGGGCATCGTGCTGAACGAACCTTCGGTGGTTGCGGTTGAACGGGGCACAAAAAAGGTTGTTGCCGTAGGCGGGGACGCCAAGCGGATGCTCTGGAAGACCCCGGGGAACATCATCGCCATCAGGCCCATGCGGGACGGGGTGATTGCGGACCTTGAATCCACCGAAAAGATGATCCGTTACTTTATTGGAAAAGTTCTGCCCCGGTACCGCTTCATCAAGCCCCGGATGGTGATCGGCATCCCCTCCTGCATCACCGAAGTGGAACGGCGGGCGGTGGAAGAAAGCGCCTATAAGGCCGGTGCACGGGAAGTAATCGTCATTGAGGAAAGCCGTGCCGCCGCCATCGGCGCCGACATCCCCATTTTTGAACCCGCCGGGCACATGATCTGCGATATCGGCGGCGGGACCACGGAAATTTCCGTCATCTCCCTGGGGGGCATGGTGGTTACCAATGCCATCCGGCTTGGGGGGGACGAATTTGACGAGGCCATCATCAAGCATGTCCGCAGCGTCCATAACCTTATCATTGGGGAGCAGACCGCGGAGCGGCTCAAAATCGAAATCGGCAACGCATCCCCGGACAAGACCATCGAAAAGGTGGAGATCAAGGGTACCGACGCCATCACCGGGCTTCCCCGGCGGCTGGATATAGACAGCGTGGAGGTCCGGGAAGCCCTTAAGGACCCCATCACCCAGATTATTGACGAGATTAAATCCACCCTGGGACAGACCCCACCGGAACTGGCGGCGGATATTGTGGAACGGGGCATAGTGATGACCGGCGGCGGCTCTCTCCTTAAGGGGCTCCCCAAGCTTATTTCAAAAGAAACAGGGGTTCCGGTTATCCTTGCGGAGCGGCCACTGGACTGTGTCGCCCTGGGGGCGGGGAAGTATTTTGATTATGCCAAGGGCTTTGATAACACCCTCAGTGTCTACGACAATCTGAACGGCTGATCCCCATGGCGGCGATTGAAGGGGGGAAGCGGCTTAAACCCCGCATCAATGCGGCATCCTATGCGTTTATAGTACTGATGTTGGTTTCTTTTTCCCTGTTGCTCTTTTCTACCCGCAGTTTTGTGGTGGATGTAAAAGATGTGGGGCTTTCCCTCTTTTCCGGCGTCCGGGGGGGTATCTATGAAGTTTCTTCCCTGGTTTCCCGGACCGTATTGTCCATCCGGGAGCTGGCCACCCTGCGGCAGGAATACGCCGAATTAACCGACCGCATCACCCGCTATGAACAGCTTGAACGGAATTCCGCAGAGATACGCCAGGAAAACTCCCGGCTTCGGGAGCAGCTCGGTTTCTCCCAATCCTTAAATTACCGCCATATACCGGCTGAAATTATCGGCAGGGACCCGGATAACCTTTTTTCAGCCCTGGTAATCAACAAGGGAAAGCACTCAGGTGTGGAGACCAATATGGCGGTTATCGCCTATCAAAACGGCGCCCAGGGCCTGGTAGGAAAGGTTGTCCAGGCCGGGGCTTTTGAGAGCCTGGTGATGCCCCTCTATGACGTAAGTTCCTTTATTTCCGCCCGGCTGGCCATTTCCCGGTATGACGGGATCGTGGAGGGGCAGGGGAGTCCCGAGTCTTCCCTGCGGATGCGGTTTATCCAGAAACGGGCCAGGGATGAGATCAATTACGGGGATGTGATCGTCTCCAACGGAATAGGAGGGGTTTATCCCACGGGCATTAATATCGGGAGGGTAAACGATATACTCTACCAGGAAAATGAAATCTCCATGGAAGTAAATTTGGAGGGCGCCATTGATTTTTCCCGGCTGGAATATGTGTTTGTAATTGCGAAAAAAGAAATCGAAGGAGCCGAGGGGGCAGCCGGTGACTAAAAATGTTGTCTGGGCGGTTGTTTTTGCTCTTGTCGCCGGGATTCTTCAATCTACCCTGCTTTCTCATTTTGCCCTGTATCACGCTGTTCCGGACCTGGCCCTGGGGATCATCGTATTCAGCGCCTATGTGAACGGGACCATGACCGGGCAGCTTACGGGTTTTTTTTCCGGGCTCCTCCTGGATTTTCTTTCCGCCGCGCCCCTGGGGCTCAATGCCTTTATCCGCACCCTGGTGGGGGCAATGACGGGACTCATGAGGGGTATGTTTTTTCTGGATGCTGTTTTCCTGCCCATGATCCTCTGCGCGGCGGCCACCCTGTTCAAGGCAGGGACACTTTTCCTGCTGCACCTTCTCCTCGCCGGGGCGGTGCCTTCATATACAGTATTTGCCCCAACCCTTTGGGTTGAACTGATGTTCAACACCCTTTCCGCACCCTTTCTTTTCGGCCTTTTAAAGCTTTTTTCACCCCTCCTGGCCGGCAAGAACGGCCAGGGCGGTTCCCGGCGGGAGGCT
>BNUU01000058.1 GCA_025997595.1 Spirochaetia bacterium
TTCAGCATTTCCTGCACATTCTTGAGAAGCGGCGCGGGGGGAATTGATTGCGGGGCGGAACCTTCCGGCAGCGCTGCTCCCTCTGCGGGGATCACCGCCGGATTTTCCGTTGAATCTTCTGCCAAGGCAACTTCAGACATTTCGTTACTCCCTTATCTAATATACTGGTCATATATGGACCTGTCGATGATCTTTATCTTCAACATGGTCTCTTCAATAATTCCGGGAGCCTCCCGGGTATTTTCAAAGTGATCGATCAGCCAAAAATACCGGTTGATAAGCCGGGGCTTGAGGTAACCGGTGTCCGGGGGGGCACCCCGGCTTACGCTTCCCTTTGGAAAGCCGGCCCCGGCGGAGGTCCCCGGACTGCTGCGGATCTCGTTTTCCAGGAAAAAAATCGACTGCCGCAGCCTCCCCAACTCAACCGGTTTCAGTTCCCGCTTTACCGAAAAAACCCCGAACAGGCAGCCGTAAACCGGTATCCATTCGCACAGTTCCGGCCCGGAGTACCCCATGCTCCGCACCTTTTCCCGCAGACGGATGATCAGCTCCGACTCCATGGACCTGAGGTCTACCTTCTGGGGGTCCAGAAAAAAGGCTTCCCGGAACAGGGCCTTGGCGGCGCGGTTTTCCCCCAAAAGGGCGTTCACATCCGCCAGCTCCGCAATGGCTTCCCCGTCTTCCCGCTTAAACCTGGCCGCCTGCTCCAGGTACTTGAGGGCGTCCTCGTAGCTGCCGGTTCCCTTGTAACAGCGGCCCACCTGCAGCAGTAGATCCGGATCGTGCTCATTAACCCCGTCCCCCAGCGTATCCTTAAAAAAATCCAGGGCGGTGGAAAACACAAAGCGCCGGATCGCATACTGACAGGCGTCATAATGCTCTTCAAAGTGATCCAGAAAACCATAATAGGCTTTCCACTGGGAAAAGATGAAGACGCCCTTTTCATAGGGGTCCTGGAAATCATCTATCCGCTTGGTATGTTCAAGCCACCAATTAAGGCACTTCAGTCCGTACTTCACTTCCGGGTGGTCAAAATCCACCCCCAGGGCCTCTTCCAAAGCCATCTGGGCCGCGTCTGCGTCAGAGGCGGCGAGCTTGTCATAGGCTTTCTGAAGGAGCCCGGGAACCCTATTGATCCCTTTAACCGATATTTCCGTGTTCATGGCTTGAATAGTTTTGTACGATCAGGTACAAAATATATCTTTTAGATCATATCATTGATCCCCGGTTTGGACAAGAGGGCAATGTCTTTACAAGCCCCCCCCTGATGATTATGATCGTTAATCATGAAGGAAACCATCATTGCCCCATCGGTACTGGCCGCCGATTTTTCCCATTTTGCCGCTGCGGCGGCGGAAATTGACGCTTCCGGGGCGGAGTGGGTCCATCTGGACGTGATGGACGGCCGGTTTGTGCCCAACCTCACCTTCGGCCCCAAGCTGGCGGCGGATCTTCGGCCCCACAGCAAGGGTATTTTCGACGTTCACCTGATGACCGAGGAGCCGGGCGCTTTGGCATCGGCTTTCGCGGAGGCGGGGGCGGATTACATCACCTTTCATATAGAAGCGGCGATCCATGCCCACCGGGTCCTGATGCAGATCCATGAGCTGGGAAAAAAGGCCGGGATAAGCCTTGTTCCCTCGACCCCGGTATCCCTTATTGAGGAACTGCTGCCCTTTGCGGACCTGGTTCTGGTGATGACCGTGAACCCCGGTTTTGGCGGCCAGACCCTGATAGAAGGGTGCCTTGAAAAGATAGGGGCCTTAAAGCGCTTCCGGGAACAGAAAAAGCTTTCATTCCTGATCTCCGTGGACGGGGGGATCAACGCCGGTACGGCCCCCGCGGCCAGGGAGGCCGGGGCGGATATTCTGGTTGCGGGCTCCGCTTTTTTCAGCGCCGGGGATAAAAAAGCCTTTGTACGGCTCCTCAAAGGTGCGTAATCGCTTATCTTTGGCTGCTTTTTTGCCGAAAAACGAATGAGGAGTATCGTAGATGATTAAAAAGGCCGGTCTATTACCCTTAATTTTGGTTCTCTTGCTGCTTTTTTCAGCAAATTATGCCCAGGCTCAAACCAGATCACCCCAAAGTGCACCGGGTTTTGCCCGGCTGCAGAGCGGGCTTGCCCTGTTTCAGGAAGGCCGATGGCGGGAGTCGGTTGCGGAATTGCGCCGTTCCAGGGCGGAAGCGGTGGATCGCGAACTCAAGGCGGAAGCCCTCTACTGGATAGCCCTTGCGGAGATTTCCGCCGGTGACTACAACGCCGCACTGAAAGATATGGATGAAATTGAAGTCATGGCCCCCATAAGCGGGCGGCTGCAGGAAATTCCCTATCATAAAGGCCGGGCCCTGTACTATCTTGGGCGCTATGATGAGGCAATCCTGCTTCTGAAATATTATGCCGATGGCATCAACGCTCCGCCGCCGGGGAGTGACGCGGCGGCCCGTAAATCTGCGGCCCTGTACTGGGTAGGGGAAAGCCTCTATGCCATGGGTCAGATGGACTATGCCCGGGAATTTTTTACGATCGTTATCGAAGAATACCCCCAAAGCGCGAAATTCGAGGCCGCCTCCTACCGGCTGGGGCTTATTGCCCAGAAAAAAATAGAAGAAGAACTGCTCTACCTTTTACAATGGAGCCACGAGGAATCCCTCAAGGCAATCGAAGAATACCAAAGGCGGGAACGGTCCTACGATCAGGCCATCATCGCCTACCAGAAACGGATCGCCGATCTGCTCGGGGGCAGCGGTGACCCCGCAGGCGTTCCGGTATTTCAGCCGCCGGTTCGGCCAGAGTCATTTACCCAACAACCGTCAATGCAAACGCCGGTTCCGCCCCAGCCGTCCCTTTCTGAACAGGCAAAAGACAGACGGCTCCAGACGGTTAGATCGGCGGCAACGGAGTTAAGCGATGGGCTTACCCGGATCCTTAATGAAGGGGGGAACAAATGAAAACGATGGGAAAATCCTTTTTGCTTTTTATCCTCCTTTCTGCGGCTGTCTCCTCCCTTTCCCTCCGGGCGGCGGATTATAACGATGGGCGGATACGGCTGATCCTGAATGAGAGTACCGGCCGTTTTTCCCTGTACTATATGACCGATATTACAAGAGCCCGGTACGAATCTCTTTTTGCCTCCCAGGATCCCATGACCAGTCTGCTTACAGTTAATGTAAACAATGCACAATACCGGTTGGGGGAATCAGATACCTTCAGTATCCGCATCGGGGGCAATCGAAACACCCCTTCCCTGATTTTTGAATCCTCCTCACTGGTGGTAACCGAAGAATTTTCCTTTATTAAAACCGCAAAGGCTCCGGTGGCCAACGGAGTAAAAATCACCCTGACGATTGAAAACAAAAGTACCCGCAGCGCCGATGTGGGGCTCCGGCTGCTTTTGAATACCGAGCTGGGGGAGGGCGGGACCGAGGCGCCCTTTATGACGGATGTGCGTCCCATCCTCTCGGAAATCGTTTTTAACGGCTCAAGCGGCGACCAGTTATGGCTTACCCGGAATGACCATCTTTCCCTCATCGGCAGCATTTCCGCCGGGGTAGAGAAAAAACCGGATATAATTCACTTTGCCAACTGGAAGCGGCTCAATGACGCTCCCTGGAAAGCCGCCTATGCCGAGGGGAGAAACTTTCATGATCTTCCCAGTAATTCCATTGGGGATGCCGGGGTGGCGTATTTTTTTGATCCCCGCAGGATGGCGAGCGGGGATTCCCTTTCATTTTCTCTGCTCCTGGCCGCAGACAGCAGTCAAGACGACAGCTTTGCCAATGGCCTTGCCGCCTACACCGCTTCCACCCATGAAACCCCGGTGGCAGTACAGAGGTCCGCTCCCACCGCCCAGAGGGCGGATAATTCCGCGGCGGTACAGACGGATCTGGGCAGTCTCAGGAACATAATCGCCAAAATTGACGCCTATATCAATTCAGGTTCCCCGATCCGTGACGAGGATCTGGCGGCGCTGGAACGGGAATTTTCACAGATAAGATCCCGGTATGGTAAATGAAACTGGATCCCATTTTAACCAAAGCTATCCGCCTTGCAAAACGCCGCAATTACCATGAGGCCATCAAAACCCTGGAGACGGAGGTAAACCGCTACCACGGTTCATTTTTGTATTATTATCTTTTGGCGGTTTCCTGCCTCCACGTAAACGATTACCAGGGGGCCCTGACCTACTTCAAACTTGCCCGGGATGTAAAGCTCCGTAACGCTCAAGTTCTTTTAGGGCTGGCGGTCCTGTACCTCCGCAGGGGGGAAACCGCACGGGCGGTTGATTTCTACCTTGAAGTGCAGGAAATTGATCCAAAAAACCGAACCGCCGCAAAGGCCCTGAAAATCATCCGCAAATACGCGGGGCAGGATAATATTTCCGCATGGCTGGAATCGGGGGAACTTCCCAAGCTCTATCCCCCCCTGCCGCGTCTGCCCTTCAGCAGGGGCAGGCTGGTCAAACCCGCCGCCGTGGCGCTGGGGGCCGCCCTGATCGCCGGCCTTATCCTGACCCTGACCGGGGTAATTCATCTTCCGGGAAGCCGGGGGAAACGGCCGGGAATTTCCGGCAGCGTACTGGAAAAGGCAGACCGGGAAAAACCCGTGGAAATCGGGGGGGCTTACCAGTACATTCTTACCCAGAACCAGGTACTGGAAACCTACGAAAGGGCCTTCTCCCTTTTTACCGCCTACCGGGATGAGGCGGCAAGAATAGAACTGAACCGGCTTATCGAATCCAACGCTTCCGAGGGGATCAAAAACAAGTGCCGCCTTCTTATATCCAACATGGAAGTTCCCGGCTTTGACACCTTTAACCGGAGGGATAACCCAGGCTACGCCGATGTCATAAAGGAACCGGCCCTGTACCGGGACTGCCATGTAATCTGGTCGGGAATGGCCGCCAATGTGGAGAAGGGGCAGAGCCAGACTTCCTTTGATTTACTCGTGGGCTACGATACCAAAAAAATTCTGGAAGGGTATGTCCGCGTGGAAATCAATCAGGCCCTGGCCCTTAATCCCGAAAAACCCCTGGAAGTCCTGGGCCGTATTGTGCCCATCTCCACCGAATCGGGGATCGATATACGCCTGGAAGGGATAGCAATCCACCAGGCGGGCATTCTGGAACAGCGGCCTTGAAAACGGTAGTGCAGCGGGTCCTTAAGGCCTCGGTTTCGGTTGATGGGGTTGTTCACGGAAAAATAGACTCCGGCCTTTTGGTATACCTGGGCGTTGCGGCGGGGGATACCGAATCAGACGCCGATTGGCTCGCGGAAAAAATCGCCAATTTGCGGATATTTAAAGATACAAACGAAAAAATGAACCTTTCGGTTAAAGATACCGGGGGCAGTATTCTTGCGGTTTCCCAGTTCACCCTCCTGGCGGATGCCCGCAAAGGCCGCCGCCCCTATTACGGCAATGCCGCCGATCCTGAAACCGCGAAGAATCTCTACGGGTATTTTATGGACAAAATTCGCGGACAGGGCCTTCCCTGCGAAAACGGTGTCTTCCAGGCCCACATGCAGGTGACCTACACCAACGACGGACCGATAACAATCATTCTGGACACCAAAGAGATTACTTGAGCCTGTATAAAAAAGAATACTTAATTATTGGAGCCGGTTCTAAAATTAAGAATTTAACCACGAACCACACGAACCACACTAAAAAGATCATTTAGTTCGTGTTTTTCGTGGTTAATTAATTTCTATTTTGGAACCAACTCATTGGTTAAACAGATTCGGCGACTTCAAATAGATCTCCGCGTCAAAAGTACGGAGTATCTTCCCCATGGGGCTGTTGGTCAGGATGGTCCTGATGATCCGGGCGGACAATTCCGCGGAGGGGACCACTTCCAGGCCGGGGATCTTATCCGGCAAAGTACCGGGACACACCGTGTCGGTGACCATGATACGGTTCAAAAGGCCCTCGTTGGAAAGGGCGGTGAGCCGTTTCGCCGCGGGGGGGGAGAAAAGGGCGTGCACGGCGATGATGTTGACCTCCGCCGGTTTCAGGCGTCCCAGAGCGCGGATAAGGCTTTCAACGGAACCGGCGGTATCCACCATATCATCCACGATCCAGAGCACTTTCCCCTCCACGGGCTCGGCGGAAAGGACATTGATCGATTCAATAGTATTGGATTTGGAATAATCCCGCTGTTTATGGGCCACCACCAGGGGGGCGCCGAAGGCATTGGCAAAGCCCCGGGCCAGTTTTTCACCCCCGGCGTCCACGGAACAGAAGGCCCAATTCGGGCGGACCACCCTTTCCAGGGTTTCCATATTATGGATATAGGCGTCGCAGAGGTACTGCTCCAGAAGGGTCAGGGCGGGAATATCATCAATGGTACAGACCGTGGGGTCCAGCATGGATTCTGATTTATTTGAATGGAGCTGATAGGTAACAATATGCCTGGTCCCCAGGGTACTGAGGATTTTAAAATGAACCCAGAGCCCTTTATTTCCTGCTCCCGGTCTGACCGGACCACCCGGCGTAACTCCGTGGGGCTCTGGGTTCATTTTAAAATCCTCAGTACCCTGGGGACCAGGCATATTGTTACCTATCAGCTCCATTCAAATAAATCAGAATCCATGCTGGACCGGGTGGCGGCGATGACAAATTCATTCATCCTGATATCCCCCATTGGATTTCAGCTTATCATAAGCGTTATTAAAAACATAGGGGTAAAAATATCTAAACAAAATTTAAGTATTTTTTGCTTTTTGCTATAGAAAAAAATAAAAGAATATGCTATTTTTTTCAAACTGATTGAAGCGCCACACAGGAGAGTGCCCTATATATCGGGAGGTAACATATGGCAAAGAGCAACGAAAATGAAAAAACCCGGGGGAACCCCCTGGCCTCTGCGGAGGACAAAGAAAAGGCTCTGGAGCCGGGCGGCTTCCAGAGCCTTTTCTTTGTCCTCCGCAGAGGCCAGGGGGTTCCCCCGGGTTTTTTCATT
>BNUU01000059.1 GCA_025997595.1 Spirochaetia bacterium
ACATCCCCAAACACGCTCCGCCGGTGGGGTTGGTGACGCAGAAACCGGCGCCCAGAAAATCCCGGACAAGCCCTTCCTGCAAAGCCTGATTTAACACCGCCGTCGTGGCCGGCGGCAGCACCCCCCGAAGGGTGTCCGCAATTTTGCGGCCCCTGATGACCGCCGCCGCCGCCCGCAGATCCTCAATGCGGCCATTGGTGCAGGAGCCGATGTAAACCTGGTCCACCTTCGTCCCCCTGAGTTCCCGAATGGTCTTGACCTGATCCGGCTTATACCCCACGGTTGCGGAGGGCTCCAAGCCGAAGCAGTCTATATCGACAACACCGGCGTATGCCGCGTCATCGTCACTCCGCCATTTGGAAAAATCCGCCAGGGCTTCTTCTTTCGCAGCATAACTGTTGTCCCCATCGGGGCCGATGAATTTCCAGAGGTAGTCCACAGTAATACTGTCGGGCATGCAGACCCCGCTGGTAGCGCCGGCCTCCACCGCCATGTTGCAGATGGTCATGCGGCCTTCCATGCTCATGGCCGGGACACCGGAGGCCCCTTCGATCACCGCTCCCCGCAGTTCCATCACCTTGTCGGTGGCCCCGGCGACGCCGATTTTGGCGATGATTGCCAGGATCACGTCCTTGGCATAGACGCCGTTTTTCAGTTTGCCGTTTAAGTTGATACGCAGGGTTTCCGGTTTGCGGAAGGCGCAGACCCCTTTCAGGATGCCCACTTCCAGGTCGGTGGTGCCCACCCCGGCGGCAAAGGCGCCGAAGGCCCCGTGGGTGCAGGTGTGGCTGTCCCCCATGATCACCGTAAAACCGGGGCGGACAAAGCCCTTTTCCGGGAAGATCGCGTGGCAGACCCCGTTCCGGCCGATGTCGAAAAAGTCTTTGATCCGGTGCCGCCGGGCCCAGTCCCGCAGCGCCTTCCCCTGATCGGCGGTCTTGGAATCCTTGGCGGGGCTTACATGATCGATCACCGCCTTGATCTTCGAAGGGTCAAACACCCTGTCCAAATTTTTCGCCGTCAGGTCGTTGATGGCGATGGGGGTGGTTATCTCGTGACAGAACACCCGGTCCAGTTTCAGCACCCAGGTATCGCCGAAGGGCCGGTCCGCCACGTGGGCCTCAAAAATTTTCTCCGCCAGGGTTTTACCCATTGTTTCCTCCGATTTCGCCTTTAGGGGGCGTTATGATCCAAAAGAGCTTCAGTTCATTCTTGCCGTGATTTGCCACGATGTGGGGCGCATCCGCCCGGAAGGACACCGAATCCCCGGCTTTTAGCACATGGGTGTGGTTCCCCATGGCAAGCTCCGCCTGGCCCGCCTCCACAATTCCCAGCTCCCAGCCGGGGTGGCCGTACTCGGCGCTGCCGGTACTTGCCCCCGGCTCCACGGTGATGGCGTAGGCTTCGATGCCCTCCCGGCTCTGGTCCTCCACCTGGGCCAGCCGTTCGTAGTGAACCCCCGGTCGGGTGGTAAAAGAGGAGCGTTCATCCCTGCGGACCACCTTGACCGAACGGTCCCGCCGGTAGTCCGCAAAGAGGAATTCAATATCCAGATCCACCGCATCGGCGATGGCCAGCAGGGTGTCGATGGCGGGGGACACCCGGTTCCGCTCAATCTGGGACACCAGACTCTCGCTTACCCCCGCCTTTTCCGCCACCTCCCGCAGGGTCAGGCCCCGGCGTTCCCGGACGGCCCGGATCTTTTCGCCAAAACGGTAGTTTATACGTTCTTCTTTAATCATGCTGTAGTAGCTGAAGTATAGATTAAGCCGTAAAAAATGTCAATATCTGCAAAACCGATAACCCGCGCCCCATACCGTTTGAATATGCACGGGGTTGGCCGGATCTTTTTCGATCTTTTTCCGTATGCGGTTGATATGTTCCTTTACGGTGTTAAGGCCGCCATACATATCTTCGCCCCATATTTTGTTATAGAGTTTTTCTTTATCAAAAACAATTTCCGGATTTGAGGCAAGAAAAAAAAGCAGTTCGTATTCTTTGTTGGTAAGTTCTATTTCTGTTTCCGAAACAAAAACACGCCTCGCCCCCGGATTGATGGTAAGGTCTCCGGCGATAATGTCGCTTGGGATAATGTTACTTTTTGAGGGCCTAGACTTGGATGCCGTTACCGCAAGCGCAGATTCTGAAACCCCTGCGGATTCAAGAATCCGCCTGAAACGGGCAATGTGGGATTTTATCCGCGCCATCAGTTCTGCGGGGGTAAAAGGTTTGGTGATGTAATCATCCGCGCCTAAGCCCAGGCCGCGTATCTTGTCGGTTTCCTCGCCCCTTGCGGTTACCATAAGAATAGGCACGTTGGTTTTATCGCGGATGGCGCGGCAAATGCGAAGGCCGTCTATGCCGGGCAGCATAAGGTCAAGCAGAATAAGGTCGAAGCCGCCGGCCAGGGCGCGTTCCATGCCCTTTACGCCGTCACTTTCCCGCATTGTTTCAAAGCCGTTAATTTCGAGAAAGTCACGCTCAAGCTCGGCGATGGTGTCGTCGTCTTCAATAATAAGGATGCGCGGCGGCTCATTCGCCATGGTGATCGTCCGCAAACCGAAGGTTTGATTCTGCAAGCGGTAATTGTATCACTATCGCAAGCCCGCCCGCGGCCGGTAATTCCGCCCGAATTGCGCCGCCCATTTTAGCGATGATTTTTGCGCTGATGGCAAGCCCCAGGCCGGAACCGGTGCGCTCCCCAGGACGGGCGGTATTGTTCCGGGACTGATCGGCGCGGTAAAACACGTCAAACAATTTTTCCAGGTTTTCAGGCGCGACACCGGGGCCGTCATCCGCAAGGCTTATTTCCACGTTTTTAGTTCCATTAATTTCTGTTTCGATACAATCAATAATGATATGTCCCTGATCCGCTGTTTTATATTTTACGGCGTTTTCAAGGATGTTGATAATCACCCGGCGGCACAATACCGGATCAATACTGATATACAGAGTACGGGGCAATCTGTGCGTAACAAGCGTAAGCCCGCGCCGTTCATATTCCTCTGACAGTTCTTCGATGCAATCCTCCATCATGGCGCCGCAATTCACCACTTGTGCAGAGCCTGAAAATTCGTCCATGTCAAGCTTGGAAAAGAGGAATAGCTGATTGATGATATGTTCCAGATCGCCGGTTTTGTTTTCAATAATTTCCACATATTTTTTACGCTGTTCAACAGTTGCGGCAACACCGGATTTAATACCGTCAATACTCATCTTGATTGAAGTAAGGGGGGTGCGTAAATCGTGGGAAATACCGGCTATCAGTTCCCGGCGGTTGTTTTCATTCTTTTCAAGCCGGGCCGCCATGCTGTTAAAGGTATCACAAACCGGACGGAATTCATCATCGACGCGGTAGTCAAGGCGAAAGCCGAGCTTGTTTTCACTGAATTGCCGTGCGCCGTTGATGAGTGTATCCAGGGGCTTCATAACATGCTTGATTATTTTTTGTGTTAAAAGCTGATTCACCGCTGCGGTAATGATAATCGCAAGGACCATCCAAATAAACGAAATGGCCCGCCCGCTCCTGTGCCAGTTTTCAAACATTTGTTGTTTTTCGGCGGAGGACATGTCGAAATCCATCCCCCGTATGCCGAACATCACCATTCCGAGGCCAATCATCACAACCCAGATAAGCACAAGCGGCAGTACAATCATGATAATATTTGAGATAAAAAGCCTGCGCTTAAGGGTCATGGTGTTTTCTTACTGCGCGGCTTCTTCACGGGGCGGTTTTCCCAAACGCCTCCCATGGCGACGCGGAATTTCCCGCCTCGGAGAGTAAATATTCACCCCGAAACTGATATAGGGATTGGCGGTCAGTGTCCAAATATCCATGATATTTCTGTCCCTTTCTCCGCAGCCCCTTGAATGTCTGTTATTTTCGCGTACATTCGTCCAACCCAGGAATGACCATGCGGCATTTACACCGCCCTTGATAAAGAATTTGTCGGTGATGTCAAATTTTAACCCTGCGTCCGCACCGATACCGAAATTAATTATTGACCTGAAATATTCTGTTCCGTTTTCCTCAAACCGCTCACGCAAGCGGTTTGCGCTAATTCCAAGGCCGGTTTGCAGCGTCAGTTTATCCGTGAAACGAACACGAAACGCCGGGCCGATTAACCAGCTGGTTTGAAAATCCTGGGTATCATCTCCCACCGCCGGAAACGTCCACGATCCGTGAAAAAACATACCAAAATTTTTACCATTCCTAAAGGAATAGCCCTCCACGTTCATACCCGGCGAGCCGAAATAAATGCTATCGGTACCGGGTACGATATTATCGCCGTGTTCAATGGTGTTGCCGAATTCAAAACCGGCGGATAAGGTGGTTTCTTTTGCGGGAATCACAAATGGTGCGGGTTCTTCTGCGGAAACCGTAAGGGGAATGGCAAGAATGAAACAAAGAGAGGCAATTACAATTTTTTTCATACAAGACTCCTTAAAATCTATACAACTTTATAAACAAGTGAATGCGGCTGTCGTTACAAAGGGCAGCCGCAGTTTTACTTTTACCAGCGTTTCCAGCCAAAACCGCGCCGCATTTGCGATAGACCACCCAGGATATTGTCCGCCGCAGGCACTCCGGCCGACTCGGTGTATTTTATGGCAAGGGCGGAACCCGTCAAGGTCACTTCCCCGAACCATCCATTCCGTTGGGTGTCAATGTTCACGTTGATTATCCCATGGCCGCCCAATTTTTTTGCCTCCTTGAGCAGCAGATCCTTGACATCTATATCGGCACTTTTTTTCGCGGTTGCGGTGACAAAGACCAGTTCCAATGGTTCAAAGTCCTTTACCGCAGCCGTGACATTGCCGGATGATCCGTAATGGCCGCTGAATCCCCTGAACGACGCGAAAGCGCCGCCCCAAAACAGGCTGCCGCAGGCAACCCAAATCACCGCCACCGCTGCTGCAATAATGATTTTCTTTTTTTTCGTCATAATAGACTCCTTCTCAAATTGTTTTTTTACAGCCATAGGGTGTAAAAACCAAAAGAGAATTTTTAATTCCCTTTTGATATTGAGAGGTTACTGTGTATATGTAAACTGGCTGTTAATAAAAGGTCAATTTTTAGACAATTTTTAGAATCCCTAATGTTCCGGGTGCCTAAAACATCCCACCAAATGATCGTTCACCAGCCCCGCAGACTGCATGTAGGAATAGATGATCGTGGGCCCCACAAAGGAAAAGCCCTTCTGTTTCAGTTCCTTTGAGATCTGTTCCGCCAGCTCCGTGGTGACCGGGACTTCCTTCATGCTATGCCAATGATTCACGATGGGCTCCCCGTCAACAAAGTTCCAGAGCCATTTTGAAAAAGATCGTCTGCCTGCCATCATTTCAAGGTAGAGGCGGGCGTTTTCGATGGTTGAAGTGATTTTTCGCCGGTTGCGGATGATCCGGGTATCGGCCATGAGGCGGCTCACGTCCTTTTCGGTATACCGGGCGATTTTTTCGGCGTCAAAGCCGTCAAAGGCTGTGCGGTAGCCTTCCCGGCGTTTCAGAATCGTGATCCAGGAGAGCCCCGCCTGGGCGCCTTCCAGGGTGAGGAGCTCAAAAAGTTTTTGGTTATTTTTCAGGGGTTTACCCCATTCCTTGTCGTGGTATGCCGTGTAAATTTCATCACCCTCACACCAGGGGCAGCGAAGTTGACCAGGGCAGCGGGTCAATGCCATATCCATATAAAAATGATATTTCTTTTATGGGATAAATGCTATATACTGATTTAAAAGAATATGCAGAGGAGTAATTCATGGGCGCTGACATTGGGCTTATCGGGCTTGCGGTAATGGGTGAGAACCTGGTTCTCAACATGGAAAGCAAGGGTTTTCAGGTAGCGGTTTTTAACCGTACCACCTCCAAGGTTGATGATTTTGTCAAAGGCCGGGGGGCGGGGAAGAACATTACCGGCTGCCACAGCCTTGGGGAATTGGCGGGCGCTTTGAGCAAGCCCCGGAAGGCCATGATCATGGTAAAAGCCGGCGGCGCCGTGGACGATACCATTGAGCAGCTCCTGGGGGTTTTTGAAAAAGGGGACATCATCATTGACGGGGGGAATTCCAACTATCAGGATACGATCCGCCGGACCAGTTATGTGGAGTCAAAGGGACTTTTGTACATCGGTACCGGGGTTTCCGGGGGTGAAGAAGGGGCTTTGACCGGCCCGTCGATTATGCCCGGCGGCTCCCCTGCGGCCTGGTCCCTGGTGAAGCCGATTCTGCAGGCCATTTCCGCCAAGGTTGAAGGCGGGGAAGAGGTAGACCCTAACGGGTCAATTCACACCCGCCCGCCCACCCCCTGCTGCGACTGGGTGGGTGAAAACGGCGCGGGCCACTTCGTCAAAATGGTCCACAACGGCATCGAATACGGGGACA
>BNUU01000060.1 GCA_025997595.1 Spirochaetia bacterium
GCGCCCATGGACATGAAAGCCGCGCCGACGCTGGAAACATAGGCCAGCAGAAGGGCAATGCCGAAGATCTTTGACGCGTTATTTCCCAGCCGGGCTATGGACGGGGCAATAAAACCGATGATGATCAGGGGTACACAGAAAAAGATCAGTTCCCCCACCAAACTCTGCAAGGTCACTGCCACATGCATCACCGCCTCGTTTGCCACAAGACCGGCGATGATGCCGATAACCAGCGCCACAATCAGCCTGAAAGGCAGGCTCGAAAACACCTTACTCATGTTTTGTTCTCCTTCAAATTTGCCCTGGGGGGGTATTTCAAAAGGAATATCCTTAAGGGCGCCGCATAATTTTAAAAAACTTTCCGGATACTCGTCACTGATTGATTTTTTTATACATTCCCCTACCCATTTTGAGATGGAAATCTCATCCTGCTGCGCCCTTTTTTCAACCTTTTTTAGGGTATCCGAATCAATATATAATGATACTTGCGGCATATTTACCCCCAGTTTTCAGTATAGCGGCCATCCAAGTATAATTGCAAGTATATTATAGGGGGATTACACATCCTTCGGCCTGTCGTCCTGAACTCGCTTGGCTTTGCCTTCCGACACGGGGAGGCTCCCTGATTCGTGGAGTTCCACCCGGGGGTTGATGGTGATGCTGGCCTGCAGGGTCTTGCGGATCTTTTCCCTGAGGGCGTTCAGGGGCCGGGCGTCGTCCATGAAGATATCGGGGCCCACTTCGGTCTTGACGGTGAGCCGGTCCAGGACGCCCTCTTTCTCCACCACGATGAGGTAGTTGTTCCCTGCCTCGCTCATGGACATGATCACCTCTTCGATCTGGCTGGGGAAGAGGTTTACCCCATTGATGATGAGCATATCGTCGGTGCGGCCGGTGATCCGGTGGAGACGGCGGTGGGTGCGTCCGCAGGCGCAGGGCTCGGTGTAGAAGCTGGAAAGGTCACGGGTGCGGTAACGCAGTATGGGGGTGGCTTCCCGGCAGAGACAGGTGAGGACCAGTTCCCCGGTTTCGCCCTCCGGGACCGGCTCCAGGGTGTCGGGATCGACGATTTCGGCGATGTAACCGTCCTCCCAGATGTGGAGGCCGTTTTTGGCCTGGCACTCAAAGGCTACCCCGGGGCCGTTCATCTCCGAAAGACCGTAGGAATTGTACACATCGATATGGAGCAGGTTCTCGATGCGGCGTCGGGTGTCCTCCGAATAGGGTTCCGCCCCGGCAAAGGCCCGCTTCAGCTTGATGCTGTCCCGGCTGACCCCTTCCTCCCGCATTTTGGCTTCCACATGGAGGAGGAAGCTGGGGGTGGCGTGGACAACGGTGGTACCGAAATCCTGCATCAGCTTGAACTGCCGGGTGGTGTTCCCGCTGCCCGATGGGATCACCAGCATCCCCACCTCTTCGCCCCCGGCGTGGAAGCCCAGACCCCCGGTAAAGAGGCCGTAGGTGATCATGTTCTGGAACACATCGGCCTTGTTGCACCCCGTGGCGTAAATCGACCGGGCCACAAAACTTGTCCAGCGGCGAAGGTCGTCCCCGTTGAAGTAAATCGTCGTGGGCGTACCGGTGGTGCCGCTTGAGGCATGGAGCCGGACCACTTCTTCCTTTGGGATGCTGAGGAAGCCGTAGGGGAAGCCGTCCCGCAAGTCGTGTTTGGTGGTAAAGGGAATCCGCCGCAGATCCTCCAGGGTCTTGATGGCATCGGCGTTTGCGATCCCCGCCTTGCCGAGCCGTTCTTTGTAGAAGGGGGTCCGCAGGGCCTGGCCCACCGCCGTCTTAAGCTGCGCAAGCTGAAAGGCCTCCAGCTCCGGCCGGGGGAGGGTTTCCATTTTGGGGTTCCAGTACTGGTAGGTCATTTACAGTTCCTTTACGATTTTTGCCACCGCTTCCGCCAGCTTCCGGTGACCCTCCGGTTCCAGGTGGATGCCGTCGGCGGCGCTGGTTTCGATGTACTTGCCCGCCTCAAGGTAGATGGCCCCGCTTTCTTCCGCAAGGGCGCGGTACAGGGGGGGAAGTTTTTTGGAAAGCTCCACCGAATCCCCAAAGATATGCTTGAACACCGGGGACTCTACCGTAGCCGGCGGGCAGATCATGATCACCCTGGGGCTGGTATCGCCGGGACCCATCCGGGAATCCTGAATGGCGGTTACCATCCGCTGAACCCCCCGGGCAATGTCGTAGGGGAGGGGGCTGAACCGGGGCTTGAGGTCATTGGTCCCCAGCATCACCGCCACCACGTCGATGGGCTTGTGGCTTTCCAGAATGGGGATGAGCTGCCGCAGACCGTTCTTGTCCCCCTCCACCGGGTCCTCCCGGCAGCTGGTCCTGCCGTTCTGCCCTTCCTCATCAACCCACCAGAAAGGCTCATCCACAGGGGCCCCTTCGTTGAGCAGCCGTTTTAACACCATGGGCCACCGGGTCTTGTGATCGTAGCGGCCCTGGGTGCGGGGATTAAAGCCCCAGGTGTTTGAATCCCCGTAACAGAGAATCGTTTTCATGAAATATGCTCCTTGGTATTAACCGCGAACCTGGAAGAATTCGATAACTTCGTTATCCGGGCCCAGCACAAAGGCGTTTGTCACCGGCATGGTTCCCAGTTTCATGTCCTGGGGCGCGGACCGGGAAACCGCCCCGGCCTTGAGCGCCAGATCGTAGGCCGCCCGGGCGTCATCGGTACGGAGGGCGATGTGGGCCCAGTGGGCGTCCTGTTCTTCCGCGCCGTTACCCCGGGGGATAATCTCAACCACCGCGTTACCCCCCAGGTCCACCAGGTGGATGATCTTGTCACCGCCGTCCATGGGAAAATGAAAGGTCTCCTTGCCGCCCAGGCCCTTGGTATAAAAATCAAAGCTTTTCCGGGCGTCCTTTACCCAGAGCCCGATATGGTGATATCCGTCGAATTTCATGATCCGCTCCGTCTTTCAGATTTGCGGCGCATACAAGCGTCAACTTGATCATAAAAGTTAATTCAATGGTTAATCAAGGGGTAAGGAAACTGCGGCAAGGTTGCGGTCTGTTTTGACGAGGAGTTACAAAAGTAAACGGAGGTTATATAAGTGTGGCTCTGCTATGATGCCGCCTCCCCTAGTGGCAATGTCCCTTTGGCTGCTATTTCGCTGTTAATTCGGGATGTTTTTTGTGAAAACCGGCCATTTCCTGGGCCTCAAGCTCAAAATTGTGAATATACGCCACCCTTTCTTTACTGGTCATGCCTTCCATTTCCTTTTCACGCTTTGCCCTGAGCGCGTAGAGCGGCTTCAAAATTGCCTTATCTTCCTCGGTAAGCCGGTTAGAATTTTTAGCAGGAGTAACTTTAGTTACAGTCATATTCCAATACCTCCGTTGGGGTGCATAGACCAATCTGACGGTAACCACGATGGAGGTTGGCAAACCCCGCCCCGATCATGGTTTTTGGTTTTACTATGTGGCCAAAGTTAAAACTGACCACAAAATCCAGTCTGTTCACCGTTGCCGTGGCGATATGCAGGGCATCGGTTTTGTATTTTAGCGGGATTATCTTATTTTTTATATAGATTTCCGCTAAATCATCAGCCTCATCATTAAATGATACAATATCCTGGGCATATTTTTCAAGCAAACTCTGCATCTTCTTGTATTTTTCCGGTGCGTCACGGGCAATTTCATCCTGAACATACCATGAGGTATAGACCTCATACTTACCTTTCTTTATGGCGTCAAACAGTTTATGGGTATCATCCTTCTTTTTGCTGTCCTTATCGACATAGTAGAAGTTAAAAATTGTTGTTTCCAAGTAAAGTTTGGGAATATACCGCATAAAGCGAAGATACCTCCTTTGCGGAGAGAAGGGCAAGCCATTTGGGTCAAAGTCTATGCGTTTATCCTGAAGGGGGCTTAAGCTATCATACGGGGTAATGTATACCTTAAGTCAATATGAGGATCAACCACAGAGGGTTCACAGAGGACACAGAGGGGATGGATTAGTATTTTCTTCTCCCTTTCTTCCTCCGTGTCCTCTGTGTCTTTTCTCTGTGCCCTCTGTGGTAAATTCTTCTATTGAATTTTATGGTTTGCGCGGGGTATAGTGATGTATATTTTTGTGAGGATGGCGTGTTATGAATCCGGCGTTGGAGAATTTAAAGGCGAGGGGCTTTTTTCAGCAGTGTACCGATGCTGAGGGACTTTCAAAGTTGATGGATGGGGGGCCGGTGACCTTTTACGTGGGCTGCGATCCCACGGGGCCCAGCCTCCACATCGGCCACATGGTGCCCTTTTTCGCTTACCGCCACCTCCGCGCCGCAGGGCAGAAGGGGATCGCCTTAATCGGCGGGGGGACCGCCCGCATCGGGGACCCCTCGGGTAAAACCGAGATGCGCAAAATGCTGAATTACGAAACCCTGGACGCCAATGCCGATTCCATCCGCGCCCAGCTGGACCGCTTTATCGGCTTTGACGGGGAGAGCGCCCAATCGGCCAATAACAAGGACTGGCTTGCCAATCTCAACTATATCGACTTCCTCCGGGAAATCGGCAGCCACTTTTCCGTCAACCGCATGCTCAGCTTTGAAGCCTACAGGATGCGGATGGAGACGGGGCTTTCCTTTATCGAATTCAACTACCAGCTTTTGCAGAGCTACGACTTTCTGGAACTCTACCGCCGCTACGGCTGCCGCCTCCAGATCGGCGGCGACGATCAGTGGGGCAACATCGTGGCCGGCGGGGAGCTGATCCGCCGCATCGAAGGGGCCGAGGTTTTCGGCATGACCTTCCCCCTGGTGACCACCGCCGACGGCAAGAAGATGGGCAAGACCGAAAAGGGCGCCCTCTTCCTCGATCCGAAAATCACCGGTGCCTACGAATTTTTCCAGTACTGGCGGAACGTGCAGGACGCCGACATCCGCCGCTTCCTTTTGATGTTCACCTTCCTCCCCATTGAGGAATGTGACAGCCTTACTGCGGCGGGCAAAAACCCCAACGATGCCAAGGAGCGCCTCGCCTGGGAGGTAACCGCCCTGATCCACGGCAAAGACGAGGCCGATAAGGCCCTTGCCGGGGCAAAGGCCGCCTTTGGGGGCGATGGTGGGGACAAGTCCGCCATGCCCCAGGCGGAGCTTTCCCGGCAAAAGTTCGAGGCGGGTTATAACATCGTAGACCTTTTTACCGACGCGGGGCTGGCGCCCACCAAGAGCGAAGCCCGCAGGCTGGTACAGCAGGGCGGGGCCTTTGTCTCCGGCGGGAGCGGCAGCTCTGCGGACGGCAGCCTTGCGGCGGTGACTGATGTGGCGGCGCTGATTGGGGCCGATGCCCTCGACGGTGACGGAGAACTGGTGCTGCGGGCGGGGAAGAAGCGGTATTGCAGGATTATTGCGAAGTAAAAAGAAAAGAGTCCACGGATTCACACAGATTTAAAAGATTACACGGATGAGCCGGTTCCAAAATTAAGAATTTAACCACGAACTAAATGATCTTTTTGGTGTGGTTCGTGTTGTTCGTGGTTAATTAATTTTCGTGGTTAATTAATTTCTATTTTGGAACTGGCTCGGATTATAAAGGAAAGGAAAAGAATAATCCGTGCTCTTTTCCGTGTAATCCGTGGATTATTTCTCTTAAACCAGCTCTTCTGCTCTTATGGCCGAAAGGTCCTTTGCAATGACATCCGCCCCGGCCCTGCGGATTGCCGTTTCCGGGAAGGTGGTGAGGATGCCGAGGCAGCGCATCCCTGCGGCCTTGGCGGCCTCGACCCCGCCCACGGAGTCCTCCACCACCCAGCAGTGTTCCGGCGCAATGTCGATACGGCGGGCGGCTTCCAGGAAGATGTCCGGGAAGGGCTTGCGGCGCTCCACATCCAGGCCGTTGACCATGGCGTCAAAGACACCGTTTGCCAGGCCGATGGCCTCAAGGTTGGCCATCATTTTGATGTAGTCGGTGCTGGTGGCAACTGCGGTCTTAAGGCCAAGGCTGCCGCAGGCTTTGACAAATTCAACCGCCCCCGGCAGGGGATTGAGCTTACCCTTGACGATGTCAACGTAGATGGCGTAGGTCCGCGCCTTGTCCCGTTCAATC
>BNUU01000061.1 GCA_025997595.1 Spirochaetia bacterium
CTTTGTGTTCTTTGTGGTTAATATTTTCTTCTTCCCGGCCCTTCATTCATCGTCCTTTTTACCCAAAACAATTTTTACCGTGTTGATCTTGTGGCCGTCCATGTCCTGGATGATAAATTCATTCCCGTTATAGGCGGCTTTTTCGTATTTTACCGGAATTTTACCGAAAAGGTCAAAAACAAAGCCCCCCAGGGTGTCAAAATCCTCCGCAGGGAGTTCGAGGCCGGTTTCTTCGGCAAGGTCCTCAAGGTTTACCCGGGCATCGCAGAGCCAGGTCCCCTCCCCCAGCTTGAGCACATCCTCGGTCTCGTGGTCGAATTCGTCCTGAATGTCCCCGACGATCTCTTCGATGATGTCCTCCATACAGACGATCCCCGACACCCCGCCGTATTCGTCCACCACCACGGCAATGTGGACCCGGCGGCGGCGCAGTTCCCGGAGCAGGCCGTCGATGTGCTTGGAAACGGGGACAAAAAAGGGCTTGCGGAGGAGCTTGGTCACGTCAAAGGGCTCCTCACGGACCAGGGATTTCAGCACATCCTTTACGTAGAGAACCCCGATCACGTTATCGATGGTCTCCTTGTACACCGGAAACCGGGAATGTTCGCTCTCGGCGATCAGTGCCAGAAGTTCGTCCCGGGAGGCGTCAACGGAAAGAAAAACCGTGTCGGTCCGGGGGACCATCACTTCCTTGACGGTGGTACCCGAAAGCTCCACCACCCCCTGGATCATCTCCCGCTGCTCCGACTCAAGGGACTTGATGGCCTTTGGGTTAATTTCCCCGTTCTTTTTGAAAATCCGGGAGATCCCCCCCGATATCCCCTCAAAAAATCCGGAACTCACAAGTACTCCTTTGGAGTACAGGACTCCTTTGGAGGACAGAACCCCTTTGGGGGGGCAAGGATGCGCTCCCCGGCTAAATCAGCCAATATTTTCTCCTGCAGGCGGAGCATGGGCTCCGTTTCGTTGTTGGTTTCGTGATCCATACCGTCTAAATGCAGAATACCATGGATCAGGAGACGGCGTAACTCCTCATCCTCTGATATTTTGAAATACCGTGAATTTTCCGCAAGGGTGTCCAGGGAGATGACGATGTCCCCCGGCAAGTAGCGGCCCCCCCCTTCATCTTTGATGGTTTCCCCCAGGGGAAAGGAGAGGACATCCGTGGCTTCATCCTTATGCCGGAACCGGTTATTAAGGGATTGGATGCAGGGATCATTGCAGAGCAGTACCGACAGATCCCAGCCGTCCCGGCGGATTTCATCCAGTACCTTGAGGGTAAAGTTTTTCAAAGCCCCCTCCCATTCAGGTAAGGGAACCTCCTCGGCGTTTACCTCGATCCGGTTCATTAAACGGCCGCCTCCCCGGCGGGAACATCCGCTTCTTTGGCAGCCCCGGACTCCCTGGCTGCAGCCTCTTTGGGCAATTTGGGGTACTCGATCCGGGAATGGTAATAACCGGCCAGAACCCGGACAAAGGCTTTGCGTATGGTTTCAAGGTCCCGAAAGGTCAGTTCCGATTCCGCAAGCTGGCCGTGTTCAACCTTGGCGTTGATCAGTTCCTGGATGAATTTGTCCATTTTGGAGGCCGTGGGCTTGTTGAGGGTCCGCACCGCCGCTTCGGTTGTATCGGCGAGCATCACCACCGCCGATTCCCGTGAACGGGGGGGATTTCCCGGATAGGTAAAATCTTCGATGTTGACCTGTCCTTCCTGCTTGAGGGCCTTGGAATAGAACCAGGTGATCACCGAGTTGCCGTGGTGTTCGGCGATGATGTCCAGCACCTGCTGGGGGAGAGCCAGGCTGCGGGCCTTTTCCACCCCCAGCTTGACATGGCTGCGGATCACCGTGGCGGAGAGCCGGGGGGCCAGGTCATCGTGCTTGTTGTAGACAGTCTGGTTCTCCACAAAATATTCGGGCTGTTCCATCTTGCCGATGTCATGGTAATAGGCCCCCACCCGCGCCAGCAGGGCATTGGCCCCAATGTCCTGACAGGCGGATTCCGCAAGGTTCGCCACCATGATGGAATGACTGTAGGTGCCGGGGGCGGCGGTAAAAAGCCGCCGCAATATGGGGGAATTGAGGTCCGAAAGTTCGATAAGGCGGAAGGTGGTGGCGGCGTTCAGGGCATGTTCCAGGGGGGGGAGGAAGCCCAGGACCAGCATACCGCAGCCAAGGCCGTTAAAGGCGGCCCAGAAGAGCATGCCGGGATAGGCGCCGGGAGCGGCGGAACGCTGCAACAGGATCACAATAACCGCAATACCGTTGGCGCCGGCGATAAGGAGCCCCGCCTTGATCAGATCCATCCGCTTCTCCGCGCCCTGGAGGGAGTAGGAAGCCACCACAGCGGAAATCAGGGCAAACATATAGGCCGAAACATCAAAGGAACCGGAAAAGTAGGCCCCCAGGGGAAGCACCATGGCCAGGACCAGGGCCAGCCGGGGGCTTATCAGGATGGCGGGAAGCATGATCACCAGGGCGGTTGGGAGCATCATGGATACCGGGAAGGGCTCCGCCCCCAGGGACAGATCTTTGACAAAGACCGCCCCGATAAGGTACAGGGCGGCCAGCGCCGAAACAAGGTATATTTCCGCGTCGGAGAGGGTTTTGCCGATGACCAGGTTCCCGCAGAGGAAGAGGAGGAGCGCGTAAACAAGCAGAAGGATAAGAATAAGGGCCGCCACGCTCCGGGGGTCCCTGCCGGGCAGGGGGATATTCAATGCCCGCAGTTCCTTCATGTTATCTTCGGTGATGATAAATCCCTTTTTAATGATCCGTTGGCCCTTTTCAATATACTTGACCACCGGTTCAACCCGCTCCCGGGACTCCGCGATCCGCTGCCGGGTATCATTGGGGGAAAAAAGGACATTTACGGTGATAAAAGGAGAGAGCAGCGCCGGGGCGATACGGACAAAGGAAGACGGAAAGGTTCCGGCGCTTACAAAACCGTTGATCGCCCCTCCCAGATTCTCCATGGTGATAATACTGTCATAGTGGATCAGTTCCCGTTCTGTCCGGGAACCGGCGAGGGAAAGGAGCTCCGCCGCATCGGGGTTGTACAGTTCCAGTCCCTGTTCGCTTAGGTTGAAAATACCCCTGCCCAGAATATTTTCCAGTACTGCGGAACCGTATTCCCCGTAGCGGGCCCGCTCAGGATCGGCAAAATAGGCATCCAAAACCCCCGGGGCAAATGAAACGGGATATTCCGCCTGCACCGCCAGCTTAAAGGCATTCGCAGATACCCCTTGGTTAAAAAGCCCTGCGGTAAAGGCAGAAAAACGGTTCCATTTGCCCCGTATTTCCTCATCGGAGGAGGCTGAAAACCGGAACACCGCCGGAACCAGCCGCTCCTGGGCTTCCACCCGGACCTGGGTAGCCTCTTCGTCCACAAAGGAAACTTCGTCCTCCGCCAGCACATCCCGGTCGGCAACCCGGCCTACCTCAAAGTCCCGGACATCCCCGGCGGCATGGTCCACGGAACTCATATTTCCGACAATCATTACAGAAGAAACAATGAAGACCGCAAAAGTCGCCCACGCGGGTCCGGGCCGGAGCCGGGGAAATTTTACAACCTGGAGCAGAGCCGCCCACATCTTTTTACCCTTTGATTTTTCAGGATCGTTTTTCACTGACATTATTATTGGCCTCGTAGGCTTCAATGATTTTCTTTATAAGGGGATTCCGTACCACATCGGCGGTGTGGAGGAAGGCGAAATGGATGCCCTCCACCCCCGACAGCACGGAAACGGCGTGGAGAAGCCCGGAATCAACCCGTTTGGGGAGGTCAATCTGGGTGGTATCCCCGGTGATAACCGCCCGGGCGTTTTCCCCAATACGGGTAAGAAACATTTTCATCTGTTCTTTGGTGGTATTCTGGGCCTCGTCCAGAATGACGATGCAGTCATTCAGGCTCCGCCCCCGCATATAGGCCAGGGGGGCAATTTCAATGGCTCGGGTTTCCTCCAGCCGGCGTATCACCTCGTAGGGGACCAGGGATTCCATGGCGTCATAGAGGGGGCGCAGGTAGGGATTTATCTTCTGGGCCAGGTCCCCCGGCAGGAAACCCAGGCTTTCCCCGGCCTCCACCACCGGCCGGGTCAGCACCAGCTTCCGCATCTTCTTGGAAAGTACCAGCCGGAGGGCCTCCGCGATGGCCAGATAGGTCTTTCCCGTCCCCGCCGGCCCGACGCCGAAGCTGATATCACAGGCGCGCATCCCCAAAACATAGGCCGCCTGGTTCCTGCTCCGGGGAAACACCCGGTTAAACCCGTGGGGAATCTGGATGACCGCGTCCTGCGGACGTCCGGCTTCCTCCGGAACCGGTTCCGGGGGAACAAAACTCCCGGTCAATGCCTGGACATATTCGGGGGAAGGATTATCCCCCTCCCTGACTGCGGTAATAAGGTTATCCATCATCTTTTTGAAACGCCGGACCCCGGCTTCGTCAACCCCGTCCAGACGGATTTCATTTCCCCGGGTGGCAATTCTGCCCCCCAGGGAACCTTCCATAACCCGGAGGTTCCCGTCGTTGGCGCCGCACACCCCGGACAGCAGATCCCGGCTGTCCAGCACAATGGTTATACTATCCTCCAAATATACTCCTACGGGGAAAAGTCTATAGCTCCCGCAAGAAAGTTGTCAACGCCCCCCTGCCAGGGCTATTGCATTTAATCGCACCTGACCCCTGCATGGGTCCCAGGAGCGCACGGGGAATAGGGCGGGGGGGTCCTGGCATGGAAATCCATGTCCCTCTAAAGAGGGCCACGGCTTCCCATGCCACCCCCCTTCGCCGTTTTTTCCGGTGCGCTCCTTATATCCTCCGGGGGTCAGGTGCGCCGTTTTCAAGGTAGGGCAATACTATGATGGCCCAAAAAACGGCCGCCCCGGTTAGGAGGCGGCCATTTAAAAGGCGCCGGGCACCATAGGCGTACACCTAAGAAGAATTTAACCACGAACCACGCGAACCCCACAAACAAAAAGACAAGATTTGGTAGTCCTGGTTCGTGTTTTTCGTATGGTTAGTGGTTCATTTTCTTCGGTTTTCCGCTAAGCATACGATAAAGGCGATTATGGCCGCAACCCTGGGGGTTTAGCCATGTCCAATCCCTCCGGGCTATTGCATTTACTTTCCCCACCTTTCAACAATTTTGTATTGAAAAGGAAGTAAATTACCACCCGTCTATTTTTCTAAAAATGCAATCAAAAGTTCTATATCCTCTTGTGTCAATCTTCCTATGGGTTTAGCTATGCTTACAACATCCGGCGGAAATTTTAGCAGCCTAACGGTATCAATATATGACTGCTTTTCAAGTCCCGCCGGTTTCCAATCGATTATTTTGTAATATTTTGCCTTTATCCTTTCGCTTTTGTTATCATATTGAGTTGTGATTCCAAAACCGTATGCTGCGGATGCGGTATGTCCGTTGCTATCGCCGGTCGAAATTATCAAAACAGGGCGGCGTTTCCCGCCGGTTTTCCATGAAATATATGCAACAAAAATATCGAAGGGGCTCATCAGCCATTTACTCCCCAGTCGTAGAGTTCGGGGGTTTTATCCTTATCGATAACGATATTGCCCTTACCGTCTGATTCAAGTTCAACTATTTGCATGTTTTTGTTTTGCAAGACATTGATGAGTTTTTCGGCAGGCGCCGGCAAAGGTTCAGGCTGAAACGGCAAACGACGTTCTACAATAATTTTACGATAGAACATCTCTATTGCCGTTGTCTGGTCAATTCCCATCCGTGAAAGTAAATCAACTGCCTGAGTCTTTATGCTCTTATTAATCTTGACGTTTACGTTGGCTTTCGCATTTATCATGGCATATCACCTCACCGGTTAACATAGCGCTTTATAACGACATTGTCAACATTTTGGCGTTAAAAAACGAGGGCTATTGCATTTACCTGCTCAGCCCCACCGCTCCTGCGACAATGCCCCCAAGTGCGAAGGCTGTTGCGGTGAAAAAAGCGGTGCGGTAGCGGCGGCGGGATGTTTCAAGGTTCCCGATCCGCAGTTCCGCTGTTTG
>BNUU01000062.1 GCA_025997595.1 Spirochaetia bacterium
GACGGTCGGGACGCCTTCCTTGATAAGCCCCATACTGGTCGTCTGTATCACGCTGTCACCGCCGCCGCCGGTCACGGGCGTTCCTTCCGCAAGGCCGCACAGTTCGGCCGCCTCCCCATGTACCACGCCGGTCACGACATCCGATTCCACGCAGCGGGGGAATAATTTTGGTGATAATTTCAGCTTGTCCAACAGGGCATAGGCCCAATCCCTTTTCTTTACATCAAAGAGCCCCGTACCCGAGGCGTCTGACACTTCCGTCGCGTAGTCACCGGTCAGCCTGTAGCGGATGTAGTCCTTGGGCAGCAGGGCCGTCTCCAACCGCTCATAATTCTCCGGTTCCTCATCGCGCAGCCAGAGTATCTTCCCCCCCTGGTAACCGGTAAGCAGGTTGTTATTGGTGTGACAGCGTGATACAGACGACCAGTATGGGGCTTATCAAGGAAGGCGTCCTGGGCCTGACGGTCGGGACCGGCGGCATTGTGGCGATGGGCTTTTCTAATTACATGGAAAACAAGGGCGGTAAACTACAGTTTTTTTGCAACAACGCCAGGGACCTTTACCATGTGATGGGAGTCATGTTGGCAGGCGGCGGCAGTTATCAGTGGTACCGGAACAATCTCTGCGGTTTCGAAATAGCGGAAGCGAAGAGACTTGGGAAAGATCCCTATGAGGCTATGGATAGGGCCGCCAATGAATCCCCCCCCGGGGCGAACCGTCTTATCTGGCTGCCCTATCTTTCGGGTGAGCGGTCTCCCTATTCTGATCCGAATCTCCGCGCCTGTTTCATTGGTCTTTCGCAAAAACACGGTAAAGGTGATATGACCCGTGCCGTAATGGAAGGCGTTACCTATGGGATGCGCCAGATCTCGCAGGAGATACAGAAATTGAAACCGGTGGGTATGTCGCATATCATCGTATCGGGCGGCGGCAGTAATTCACCGCTGTGGCGTCAAATAATAAGCGATGTGTTTCAACTGCCGGTGGTTACGGTGAGCGGCAGCAAGGAGGGCGGCGCCTACGGAGCCTGTCTTGTTGCAGGTGTCGGCGCCGGGCTGTGGAAAAACCTCGGGGAAGCCTGCGGCGTGCTGTCGGAAGAGACACATGACGAGCCGATAGCGGCGAATAAGGCCATCTACGATGAAATGTACGGTATTTACGATGGCATGGTTCCCGCGCTTAAAGCCCAGTTTGACAAACTGGCGGGCTCTGAATGAAAAAAACGGTACAGTGAACAGAACGAAAAAACACAACCCCGCCCCCTCCGGGTTCCGCATTGTGCGCCGGGGGGGCGTTGTTGTTTTTCTTGCCCTGGCTCTGGCGGTATTGGGCGCTTGTAATGCATACAAACTCAATGTGCTTGTACTTACTGCCTCCAGGTTTGATGCGTCCTATGCGGAAATCGAAGAGGCCGCCGCCGCCTGGGGCAAGGCTCATGGAATTAAGGTGATCCTTGACGCTCCCGTCCTCCCAAGGGCGGCGGATCAGCAGCGGGTGCTTGAGAAACGTCTGTCGGAAAACTGGGATCTCATCTGTGTGGAACCGGTGGGCTTTGCCGAACTTTCGCCCCTTCTTGAATATGCAAAAGATCGGGGTAGTATTGTGGTTTCATTAAACGGGAGGCGGCTTTCCATAGCGGATTACGATATAGAGCCCTTTTCCACCGGGCGTTTGGGTGAGGCGATGATGGAGGCCCTCTCAGGCGTAATGCGTTCCGACGGGGTATACCTTACGCTGCTGCCCTCTTTTACGGCAGAGGGTCTTTTGGACCTGGAGACCGCAGCTGTGCGTCTGCAGCGGCAGAGATATGCTTCCATGCTGGCGGTTGATCGTCTGGCGGAGACGGGCGCGGATGCGGCGCGGGCAAGGCGTGTGGTAGAGCGCAGCATACTGCGGTATGCAATAAACGGCCTGCTTTTTTTCACCTCCTCCGACGGCCAGGGGGCGGCGGGGAACAGGGACGCCGGGGGAAACCGCATTGCCGCCGTCGGGCTTGGGGAACCAAAGATCCTGGGAAAGGCCGTGGAAGATGGTCTGATAGACACGCTCTTCTATTGGGAAAAGAGTAAACTGGTTCTTGCCGGCCTTGAGATGGGGCGTATGGCCGCTTCAGACCGGAAGTTCAGCGGAGATGTTGTATCCCTGCCGGTGGAAGGTTATGAAACTTTGCGTCACACCGGGGGTAACGTGTGGGAATCCTATGCCGTCAAAGTGCTGAAGGGACCGGGAAAATGACCGCTTTACCTCAGCAATGCCTCCGCCTCATCCATCAATTTTTCTAAATCCGCTCTTTTGGTATACATCACCGTACGGCCGCCGAAATCCACGCCCGCAAGATCAGGTTCACCCCTTATGCGGCAAAAAAGTATCTCCTGTTCGTAGGGCGGTGATATGCGCCGGATATTCATGCGGCCCAGCGGCTCCCCCAGGCGGCTTTTTTCGCGGAAATAGAGTTCTTCTCCCCGTACCCCGGCGACTGATCCTGCAAATTCGTGGTAATCCGCCCCGGGGATGGCCTGACCGTCCAGTATGAACCGCTGCCCCTGCCTCCCCGCTTCTCCCGTATTCTCCCATACGGAGATGAAGCGATGTTCCCGTGTTCCGAGGGCGAAAAAAAATTCCGAGACGGAAGCCGGCTCGAAATGGTAGAGCTCCATATCCACCAGCGAAGCCGGATCGGTTTCAAACACGGAGAGTAATGCTCCGGTCACGGTGTAGGCGCCGGAAAGTCCCTCTATTTCACAAAAGACCCGGTTTCCGTCCGGTATTCCCACCCGAAGTACGAGCTGCCGGTCGAAGCTGTCGTAAAACGTTATCTCTTTATCCGCCTTGTCCATCGCGGCGGCGGCGATGGAATCGTCCTCTGCCCTGCGCGCCCAGGGCTCGTCTGCCAATGTGGCAACTATGGCCTCGACCTCGTTTTTTTTGGCGTTGCTGCCATAGGGCTCGAACATACGCCAAAAAAAGTCCCCCCCGCTGTGCGGTGATTCCGAGCGGTTCAGACGGATCTCCCCCTGGGCGGGTGAGCTTATACGAAAACCTATAATTCTATGAAGATTTACCCGATTCAGGGGGATCTCCAGAAAATTTTCCACAGCCAGACCTATCACTTCAGAACGCAGGTCGTCTATAAGATAAACGGCGTCCCCCTCTGCATTTTTCACATAGAGGCCGTGTCCGTCCTGGCTGCCCCCCAGTTCCCAAACGCGCCTGTCAGGACCAAAGGATACCCGCACGGTTGCCTTGGGCGGCGCGAGGCCATACTGATCGAGGCTTCCGGGTGTTTCTACCTTGTATGCGGCTTTGAAGTAGGCAAGCGCCGCCAGTAGGGGCGCCGTCTTTTCGTCTATAGCCGTAACCTCATGGTTCAGAACCCACTTACCATCTTCAAGGCTAAGCTCCAGCTTGCGCCCGTTCCCGTGATCAATGATTTCGATACCCTGTATGTCACCGGTACTCCGCTGTTCCAGCCAGAGGCCCTTCGCCTTTGCGCCCCCATACCCGCTTACGACAAGGGCCGCGCAGAGTGCCAGGAAGGCCGCCGAAGCTCCCAGTAAGACAACCAGTTTGCTTTTACTCATGCCCTTACCCGCCGGATCCAGACGGATACGCCGAAAATCAGCACCGCCGCAGGGAGTGCGCCGATAACCAGCGCTATGAGTGCAAGCATGCTTCCGGCGCTGCCTATGCGCAGCGGCGGATTCAAAAGGGACTTAGGCTGTATCGCGACCGAGGCCGCCTTATCCGCCGCCCAGGAAATACCCCCCATGAACACGGCCAGGTTTCCGGCAGAGCGGGCAGCGTCTATACTTGAAATGAAGTCCGAGCTTCCAAAAAGGATCACACGGCTTCCGTTTTGCTTATTTTCCGCAGCCGCAGCGAGGACAAAGGGCCCGTTCGTATCGCCCTCTTCCCTGTCGAGGGTAACGGTCAGAGGGTTGCTTTTACCAAAACTCGCAGCGGAGGTCCGGAACAAGGGCGAGTTTTCAATCCCCTGGCGTTTAACGACATCGAGAGCGCGGCAGCGCGGCATGAGCGCATAGGTTTCCGTCTCGTAGAGCATCTCAATCGCGGGATGCCTTACCCCTACCGGCGCCAGTACAACCGGCTGGCCCATATACCTCCCGGTATCCGCCTCAACTACCAGCTCCCGGCGCAGTTTGAGACCGTAGGCGTCGAGGATGCGGGAGAAGTTCGGCGCATCATCCGCCATGAACAGGTCTATAAAGAATACCGCCTTCCCGCCCCGGGCAAGGAAGCGTTCCAGCGTGTCCGCCTCCTCATCACTGAGATCCCGGGCCGGCGCGAAGAAGAACAAAAGGTCCCGATCCAGAAGGCGCGTGCTGTTATACACCAGGTTGTAACTCCCCACAAGGAAATCATCATTTTCCAAGAGGCCGCCCAGGAAGTAGAGGGTTTCGAGGTTTTTTTCACCATGGCCCTCTACAAACCAGGCCCGCTGCTGCTCACCGCCCATGAGGGACAGGATGGCAGAGGTTACCCGCTGCTCCACAACCAGCCCGGTAGCGTAGAGCCGTTCCCCTTCAAGGTTCCACTCGTAGAGATCCTCTGCCCTAATTACGCGGAAATTCTCACCTTCGCTCCGGGACAACGCCACTATGAGCGAATTGGCGCCTATGGCCGTGTCATCCTTCTGGAATTGCCGGGTAAAGAGCGGACTTGCTACCGGATCTATGTTTTTGATCTCGATATGACGCGAGACCATCCGGTAACGGCGCAGGATCTCCGAAATCGTCAGATCCTCTTTTCCAAGGGAGAATGTTGTATAAATCGTAACATCTTCGCCAAGCGGCGCAAGCAGTCCTTTAGTCGCTTCGCTGATGGAATAGACGCGGTTTTGTGTCAAATCCCACTGCAGCCCGAAGGTATTCTCCCCCCGCTCCGCGAGCAGGGTGACCAGCACGGCACAGGCTATAGACACGGCGGCCATTACCAGTATCCATACTCCGCCCTCTTGTAGAATTCCTTTTTTTTCTTTCATCAGCCGCGCTGCCTTCTTCTTTCCATCGCCAGTACGCTGAACACGATGAAGACGGCGGTGAACACCAGATAGTATATGGTGGAAGAGACGCTCAATAAGCCGAACTGATAGGGCTTGAAGCGCCGGAACAACGAAAACCATTCAAGAAGCGTCACCAGCGGGGGAAACCGTACCTGGGGGATCAGGAGATCCAGGGTGAGGAAAAGTAACAGTATCCCATAGGTCCCCGCCGCCGCCGCCAATTGGTTTTCCGTGAGTGCCGAAACAAACACCCCCACGGCAATGAATGCCGCCCCAATAAGGATAAAACCAAAGTAGCCGTTCAGGATGAGCGGGATGGACGGCGCTCCCAGTGCAATCAGTATCGCAGGATATATGAATGTCAGCACGCAGACAATCACGAATACGAAGAGTGCGCTGAAAAACTTGCCAAGCACTATCGACGGGAGAGACAGGCTCGAAGTCAACAAGAGCTGGTCTTTCTTTGTCTTTTTTTCTTCGGACAACAGACGCATCGTCAGCAGGGGAGACGTAAACATAAATACGTATATACAGTTATTCAGCGTGGTATTAAAGTCGGCGTCCAACTTCAGAATGTTACCCACGGAAAACAGAACCCCCGCTAAAAACAGGAATGCCGCTATGAACACATAGCCCAACAGGGTCTTAAAATATTCAGTGCATTCCCTCCCGAATATGGCGGCCATGCTTTATCTCCTTTTCCTACGAAGTTAACAGCGCGTTACCT
>BNUU01000063.1 GCA_025997595.1 Spirochaetia bacterium
ACTGTTTCTCTTTCATTGTTAACCCCATGCTGCTCTCCGCACCCTCCTTCGGATAAGCTTATTTGGGTTAGAATTTTATTATGAGGCATACTCCCTTTTGGGTTAGATTATTTATGAGGCAATGCGGGGTATATACGCAAAGGCGCTCCCCCCCTTATACTTAGCTTCAAATGTTCCTTGATTTTCTCTGGCCCCTCAAAAGGATAAAAGTGTACGCCCTCGTGGGTGAAAGCGGTACCGGGAAGAGTTTCCGGGCGAAGCTGGTGGCACAGAAGTACGGGATCGATGACATTATCGACGACGGACTTTTGATCCGGGATAACCGTATCCTGGCGGGACATTCGGCAAAGAAGGAGAAGACTTTCCTGGCGGCGGTGAAGGTGGCCCTCTTTGACGAGAAGGCCCAGCGGGACGAGGTGGCCCGGAAGCTTCAGAGTGAGAAGATCCGGAAGGTGCTGATTTTGGGGACCTCCGAAAAAATGGTGAACAAGATTGCCGTACGGCTGCAGCTGCCAAATCCAAACAAGCTTATCAAGATTGAAGATATCGCCTCCCAGGACGAAATCGAGAAGGCCATCCGCACCCGCAAGATCGAGGGGAAGCATGTGATCCCCGTGCCCTCAATCGAAGTCAAGCGGAGCTACCCGAATATTTTTTACGATGCCATCAGGATCTTTAAGAAGGGGCCCGCCGGCATCGGGCCTGCGTCGAAGATGCACGAAAAGTCGGTGGTGCGGCCCGAGTATTCAAAGCGGGGAAAGGTGATCATTTCCGAGGCCGCATTGAGTCAAATGGTCATCCACTGCGTGGACGAGTACAACCCGGAGATCCGGATTAAAAAGATCACCGTCCGGGACGATACCATGGGTTACCGGCTGGTAATCACCATTGATGTGCCCTACGGAATTCAGCTTGGAGGGAATATCCACGAGATGCAGCAGTACATCATCGATAATATCGAACGGTACACAGGGATTCTGATCGAGGAAGTAAATATCATTATCGATAAAATTATACAGTAATACTGTTACTGTTATTGAAGGATTTAAGGGTGAAACTTTTTTTCAGAATGCTGATATTTTTGATGCTGATTGGATGCGGCCCCGGCCGTCCCGCGTCAGCTGCGGCGCAGCATTACAAGGTGATCGTTGCGGACGGCGCCGGGAACGAGGGGGAACAGATTACCCGTGATCTGGAAAAACGTTTTGCGGTGTATAACCGGCTTTTCCGTTTTGAAGGCGCCCTGCCGGGCCCTCCCCTCAAGGTACAGGTTTTCCTGAATACCAGGCTCTACGACGAATATGTTTCCGCGCGCCTGGGGGAAACCCGGCCCGGCGCGGTGTACATTCACTACAACCAAAGGGAAAAGCGGGAACTGGTGATAAACCGCTTCAGCCCCGAGGAGGCCAAGGCCCTGTCCTATCAGGCTTTTATCCAGTATCTGCGGGCCTTTATTCCCAACCCGCCCGCCTGGATGCGGGAAGGTTTTGCCATCTACTTTAACACCCTGAACTTTTCCCCCGAAGGGGATTTGATCTACGAGGAAAACCTCTCCTGGCTTGGGACGGTCAAAAGCCTGGGCCTCGGCGCCCCGTCCCTGAAAGCGATCCTGCTTGCGGACCGGCATAGTATTCCTGAAAATTCTCAAGCCCTGTCATGGGCGGCGGTCTCCTTTTTTCTAAACAGCGGAAACGAGGATTACTTTCGATCCCTGGTGGAAAGTTTTATGCTCCTTTCCGGTACCGCCACGGCGGCGGAAAATGCAGAGACAATAGCGAACCGGATTTTTCTCTGGAGCGACGCGGAAACCATGAACCGGGATTACCTTTCCTATTTGGCATCCCGCAAAACCTTTCCGGAACTTATGGATGAGGGGCAAAGGGCATACGCCGCCAGGGATCCGGTGACGGCGGAGCTCGCCTTCTACAATGCTCTGGACCAGAAGCCCGGTCATCACGCGCCCTACTACTACCTGGGACTCCTTGCCTACGAAAACAACGAATTTGATTTGGCGGAACAGTACTACCTTTCCAGCCTGGAGTGCGGCGCCGACAGGGCGCTGGTTTCCTACGCATTAGGGATCAACGCCGCCGCCGCAGGGCGCAGCAAAGACGCGGCAGATTTTCTGCGCCAGGCTGCGGAAGCGGCGCCTGAGCGGTATAGGACAAAGACAGAGGATTTAATTTCACGATTAAAATGAAAAATTTTTAACCACAAAGGAACCCAGGGGTTCCGGGACACGAAGGGCACAAAGGGAAGAAAATTTAGAGAACAACTCGAAACCTTCTTTTTTTCCTCGAACCTTTGGTTCGCTCCTTTGTGTTCTTTGTGTCCTTCGTGGTTAAATTTTCTTCTTTTTTAATTTCTATGCGTTTATCCTGCCCTCTGTGTTCTTCTCTTAAATTATTCCCCTGTTTCAGGCAATGGGTTTTCACTCTGCCCCGGCGCTTTGTGTCTGCGTCTTCGCCTGCGTTTTTTTGGGGCTTCCCCGGCTGCAGGCGCGGGGCCGGCCTGAACAGGCCTTTCCCGGTCAGGGGATTCTCCGGCGGCTCCGGCCCTGGCGCGGCTGCCGTGCATGGGAAGACGGAAATGTTTTACGGTGATGCCGTGATCGGCAAATATAAGCCTGACCGCATGGTCCAGTTCCACCCGGGGCGGATTCATGGGGAGCACAAAAGCCCGCACCGCAATATAGGCGTTCTTGTAATGTTCCGTTGTTTTTGCCCCTTCCCAATCTGCCGTATTGTTCCCCTCCGGAAACTGCACCTGTAATTCAAGGAAGTCCTGAATAAAGGCTGCGAGTTTCTGCCCCGGCTTGTTGCTCGACGCAGGGTGGGCCGGACCTGCGGGCCCGCCCTGGTTTAATTTGGAAAGCCGATCCAGGTAGCGCCCGCAGAAACCGGGGTTCTCCTTCATCAGCCGGGAAGCGTTGGGCTGGAGGTATTCATAAAGTTTTAAGTCCTCAAGCTTTTCCACAATGAGGGCGGCGCTGGATGAATTGATGATCTTGAAAATTTCTTCCGTAAGCCGGGAGGGCGAAACCGAGGCAAGCAGGGAGGACTGCTTTTTGATTTTCCAACGCAGGGCCAGGGGCAGCTTGAAGCCCGTGGTTGCCCCGTATTTGACCGCCCGGATCATCCGTACCGGATCATCGGTAAAAATCGTTGCCAGGGGGATAATCGGCCGTATCCGCTTTTCCCGGATATCCTTCATCCCGTCAACATAGTCTATGACGATCTGTTTTCCCGGATCGTAAAAAAGGGCGTTCAGGGAAAAATCCCGGCGGAGCACATCTTCCTCGATGGTACCGAAGGTATTGCTGGTGGGGCCGTCCTTGAGAGAGCGGAAGGTGGAGACCTCAAAGATTTTTGGCCCCGCATGCACATGGACCAGACGGAACCGGTGGCCGATAATCCGGGCATTGCGGAAAAGCTTTTTGATCCGGGTGGGATTTGCCGAACTTACGATATCAAAATCTTTCGGCTTTTTTCCCAGGATGAGATCCCGGACGGCGCCGCCCACAATATAGGTCTCGTAGCCCGCGGACCGCAGCCGTTCGGTTATGATGACCGCGTCCCGGTCCACGTCGGAAAATTTGATGCCGTGTTCGTCATGGGTATAAACGATTGCCTTTTTAATGGGTCTTCCGTTCTTTTCCGCCGAATAACGAATTCGCAAAAAAACCTCCGCTGCTAAATATGCCTTAAAATCCAGGAGAGCAGATTCTCCGTCACCTCTTCCCGGTTGGTTTCATTCAGGGTTTCGTGCCGGGCATCGGGGTAGAGTACGAATTCCAGGTCCTGAACACCGATGGCCCGATAGGCGCCTACCAGCGCCCTGGGGCTTACTCCCATGTCTCCCACGGGGTCTGCGCTGCCCCCAAAGATATAAATGGGCAGATGAGGGTCTATTCTGTCCATGGCCTCGCTCCGGTGAATGCGGTTCAGGGCGCCCAGGAGGTCCCGGTAAAAACCGGAGGAACAGAGGTTCCCGCAGAGGGGGTCCGTGACATAGCCGTCCACCGCTTCTTCATCCCGGGAAAGCCAGTCAAAGGAAGTCCGGTTGGGGCGGAAGGGCTTGTTATAGGGACCGTCCGCAATGGCATGGGAAATAAGGGACCCTTTACGTATTCCCCGGAGGGCCGAAATAAAAGCCATCACCGGAGCCCCGGCTTTTATCTTGATCCCGTCGGGCCCGCGGGTTCCCGAAAGGATACAGCCGTCAATTCCCTGATAATTTTCGATATAGTTCTGGACCACAAAGGAGCCCCAGGAATGCCCCATCAGGAAGAGGGGGACGCCGGGACGGAATTTGCGGATCATCCTGTTCACCGCGTCAACATCGGAAGTGACCAGGGCAAAGCCCCCCTTATCGGCGCAGTGCCCCCGCAGCCCCCCCGTACCGGGCCCGTTGACCCTAAGGTCCGCCGTCAAGCCGTGGCCCCGCTGGTCCGCGGCCCACACCTCAATGCCCTCCGCACAGAGCCGCCGGGCAAGAGCTTCGTAACGAAGGGAATGTTCCGACATACCATGAACGATGTGCAGCGCCGCCCGGGGCTTTTCTTCACTTGAAGCCCAGTGCCGTACAAAAAGCCGGGCGCCGCCCCCGGCGGCGGATATCCACCCGGTTGAATCCGTTGATAAATCCGCCGAAAAAGCCCCCTGGGTACTTACTTCATCCATATCAGGATTGTACTCCCTATGTTAATGATCTTCAATAATGTTATAGTATGAAAAGCATGGCAATAGGTAAAATTTTTACCGCTCCGGTGGAAAGGATTGCCGCAGGCGGGGCGGGAGTTGCCCGGCATGAAGGGCGGCCTGTTTTTATTGACCTTACCGCGCCGGGTGATCTGGTAACAGCCCGTATTACCCGGGAACACCCACTCTGGGCCCAGGGGGAACTGGTAGAAATCATTGAGCCATCTTCCAAACGGGTTCACCCGGCCTGCCCGCTTTACGGGGTTTGCGGGGGCTGTTCCCTCCAGCACCTGGCCTATGAGGACCAGCTTGAGGCAAAAACCGCCATCCTCAAGGACGCATTTATCCGCATTGGGGGTATAAAGGAAATACCGGAACCTCGTATACATCCGTCTCACCCCTGGGAATACCGGAACAGGGTGCAATTTCATCGTATCTCCAAAGGAAAACACCGAATCGGCTTTAAGTCCCATAAAAGTGATGAAATCGTCCCCATCCCGGACTGCCCCATTGCCG
>BNUU01000064.1 GCA_025997595.1 Spirochaetia bacterium
GTTATGTACCGGCAATTAACCGAGTTATGAATTGTAATAAAAAATTAAAATATCGCAGAAAAAACAAAATATCAACTATTTCTGAAAAATTTATGAGAAATGATCACAAAGTATTCAGAAGCCCGGAAAGCAAAGCGGGAAAGGTGCCTGGCACTGGGCGCGAGACAAAGCAGGGGGAGTGTGCTAGAATTGCAATATGGATGAGATGGAGATAAATGCTACAAAAAGGCGAAAAAAACGCGAGATTATCATCGACATTGGAAAAGTGTCGATTGATATCGGTAAATTGGTATTGGGCAGCATAGCCTTGGGCGGTATTTTGCGCGGAGATATCAAGCCATTAGCGTTGCTGATAGGCGGCTTTGCCGCCAGTCTATTGCTTATTGTGCTGGGTATCATACTTCTAGCCATTACGAAGGAGTAACCTATGGTGTATTTTGTTGGAATTGTGCTGGTGATGCTTCCTCTCTGGATTGCCGGTTTTGTCCTTGCATACCAGATTAAACATACCCGCTAATGCAATGGCACATGGTACTGTTTTAATGGGAAAACAGATGGCAACCCACGCCGTGCCCACCTCTCAACGAATAAAAACCCCCTGCATTACCTACGGGCTTACCGTTTTGTAAAAAATTGATACTATAGGGGTATGAAAAAGATCGCTGGCGGGTTTCTTTTTACTTCCCTGTTTCTTTCCCTGATTTTTTTTACCGGCTGTTCACGGGGGATACCGGCGCAGACGGAATTTGCGATGGGGACCGTATGCAATGTGAACCTTTTCGAAGGGGGGACGCAGAAGCGGTATGCGGCGATTTTTGCCCGGCTCCGGGAAATTGAGGATGTGATGAGCGCCAACATAGCCGGCACGGACCTTGACCGGATCAATAAAAACGCCGGGATCGAGCCGGTAAAGGTTGGCGCTGAACTTATCGCCGTGCTGGAACGGGCATACGCTTACGCCGAGGCCAGCGGGGGCGCCTTCGATCCCACCGTGGGGCCCCTGGTAAAATTGTGGAGCATTGGCTCCGACAACGCCCGTGTCCCGGCCCAGGATGAAATTGATTCGGCCCTGGCCCTGATCGACTGGCGGGACCTGATTATCGATAAGGCGGCGCTTACCGCTTTTCTGCGGCGGCCCGGCATGGCGCTGGATCTGGGGGCCATTGCCAAGGGGTATGCCGCCGACGAAGCGGTGCGTCTTGCGGAACGATCCGGGGTAAAGCGGGCCCTTATCGACCTTGGGGGAAACATCTTTGCCCATGGGGCGCGGCAGCAAAAATCCGATACCGGCGGACCCGCGCCCTGGCGCGTCGGCGTACAGGACCCGCGGGACAGCCGGGGGGCTTATATCGGCGTTCTCCGGGTTATCGATAAAAGCATCGTCACCAGCGGCATATACGAGCGTTTTTTTGTTGATCCCGAGGGGAATCACTACCATCACCTGCTGTCCACCAAAGACGGCTATCCTGTGAACAACGGTATCTTATCGGTGACCATTATCGCGGACCATTCCATTGACGCCGACGGCCTTTCTACCTCGGTCTTTACCCTGGGTTACGAAAAGGGCCGGGCCCTGGTGGAATCAATTCCCGGCGCGGACGCCATATTCATCTTTGAGGATCTCGGCGTCCGGCTCACCGCAGGGGCAGCGGAGACCTTCGCCCTGGCAAATTCAGAATATCATTTATTATCTGACGCCGACTAATTCCATCTCAAACACCAGGAAGCTGTTGGGGGGGATGGGTCCCACGCCGCGCTCGCCATAGGCAAGTTCCGGGGGGATGACGGCCACCCGTTTTTCGCCCACCTTCATGTCCATGACGGTCTCGTCCCAGCCGCGGATAACCTTGCCGGCGCCGGCCTGGAATGACATGGGACCCCCGTGGAAGTCGGAGCCGTCGAAGACCGTGCCGTTGAGAAGCATCCCTTTATAGGCTACCCGGACGGTTTTGCCCGCGGCGGGCTTTTCGCCTTTTCCCTCTTTCTGGATGAGGTACCGGATTCCCGAAGGGGTCTGCTGGGTGTTGGGATATTTCGCGTTGATCCGGGCGATGTCCGCGTCCCGCTGAGCCCTGGCCTTGGCGGCGGCGGATGCCCCGGCGTTCCGTACCAGGCTGTCAAATGCGGCCTGATCCGCCTTGAAGGCCGTTGCTTCGGGGCCGTTGCGGATGATGGTGACGCTTTCAATCTTATCGCCCTGTTTGATGGCGTTGACCACATCCTGGCCCTGGACCACCCGGCCAAAGATCGTATGCTTGCCGTCCAGATGGGGGGTTGCCACATGGGTGATAAAGAACTGGCTGCCGTTGGTACCCGGCCCGGCGTTGGCCATGGAGAGAATCCCCGGCCCGCTGTGCTTCAGGGTGGAATCGAATTCATCGGTGAATTTGTAGGGGGGGCCGCCGGTGCCGTTCCCCGCCGGGTCGCCCCCCTGGATCATAAAGTCCGCGATAACCCGGTGGAAGGTGAGGCCGTCGTAGAAGGGCTTATTCCGGGTAAAGTCCATCTTGCCCTCCGCAAGGGCCACAAAGTTGCAGACCGTGAGGGGGGCCTTCTGGTATTCAAGGCTCACCACAATATCACCCCGATTGGTAGTGATCCGGGCAAAAAGGCCGTTCCCCAGGGCGGTGTCCCCGGGGGCTGAAAAGGCGGTCCCGCTCATCAGGACCAGGAGGAGGCCGCCAATTCCCGCTGTTAATGAAAGGTTGTTAAAGATACTCATGATTCATCATAACATAAAATAATTCATTGCATAAAGGGGCATAAAATTCTATTATGAATCAATGGATCTTACGGAAATTCAAAAAGAATTACTCAGGACGGAGTATCCCCTGCTCCAGCCCGATCATGATCCCGATATAGAACGCTACTACAGCTTACGCGGCGCCGGGAAGCCCCGGGACGCGCTGCATGTTTTTGACACCCGGCTCAAGCCCCGCTATCCCGATGAGCGTTTACGGACCGCCCTTTTTCGTACCTACCGCAGCCACGATCCGGTTTACCGGCAGCTGCTTGCCGTGGCTTACCGGAACCTGACGGAACGTTCCCTGGACCGGGTACGCCGGGCCATCATTTATATTGATAGTAAGATAGCCGTTTACGACAAGCGGGATGTGTATTCCACGATCAAAGCTGCGGAGGATATCCTGCGGCTTTTTCCAAAGCAGCGTTACGAAGCGATTGAGGGGATCGAACGGTTCTACCGTTATTCTCAAACCCTGAATTTTCACGTTAAGTCCATGGAAACGGCGGTTGAGCTGGTTCGGGCCTATCATACCCAGTCCCTGGCCGTGGTGGGGAATGCATTACAGCGCCAGGAAAAAATGCAGCAGGAAGCGGAACGGCAGCGGCGTAACCAGTTCCTTAGCACGGTCTCGGCTTCCGGGGGCGGGGTTTTTGCCTCGGTAACCTTTTCCCCCGCAGACCTTAGCCGGATCGAGATCCCCCCTTCCGCCCGCAGCCTGGAAGATCAAACCCTGGCCTACTGTTTTAAATACTGGAATTTGGTTGATGATCCCGCCTTTGAGCGTATCCTTTTCCTCTATTCCCGCAAGTACGGCAAAAAGAACCATGATGTGTACATTTTAATCCGTCAGGGCAAACGGGCGAGACATCGGGACGATGAGATCCTCGGCGCGGTCCTGGCCTCCCTGGTGCAGGGATACTATTATTCCATCCTGGGGGACCGCTACCTTCAGCAAAAATGGCTCGTCTTAAAGAATATTCTTCTGGAGCAGGACGCAACCGCACTGGCCGCGCGATCCGCCGCTTCCGCCGCTGCGGGAATTTTTGCCGGGGGAGCGAAAACAACGGCAAAGAAAAAACAGGCCGCCCAGAAAGCCGCCGTGAAACAGAGCGGCAGGGCAAAGAAACAGGCGGTTGCCGCGAAAAAGAAGGCGGTTCAGAAGAAGGCCGCCGATAGGGCCGCTGCGGCACAAAAGCCGGCGGTACAGCGCCCTCCCGTTAAGAAACCCCCGGTGCAGGCCCCTGTTGCCGCCGCAGCGCCTCCCCCCAGAAATGTTGCGGCGATGAACCCGGCGCCGGTACAGAAGAAACGGTATCCCAGGGCCTTTCCCGTTATGGTCCGCCCCTCCGTGGAACAGCGGGTGAAAAATACCGCCGGGGGCTCCGTTTCCGACCGGTTGCGGGTACTGTCGGGCCGTTCCTACGATCTGTACCAGGAGCGCTTCCTTACCCACGCCCGTCCCGCGATCCGCAAAATCCTGGGCGCCAGAAGGGGCATCTTCTTCAACCTTCCGGAAAAGGCGGAAGATCTGGTCTATAACTTCCTGCGGGATCATTATGCGGACCCCTATATGAATTGGGGCGAAAGCAAAGAACGGGCGGAACTGGCGGCGCTGGGCTTCATCCTTGAATCATTGAATCCGGTTATTGATGAGTGTTTTAAAGCGGTGCAGGACTAGCTCTACAAGCACGGCAGGGGGAGGGCGGTGATAGGTGGCGTTACAACTTTATCCTGCCCCGGAAGCTTCGGGAGAGGGTGAGGCGGTCGGCGTATTCCAGGTCGCCCCCTACGGGGAGGCCTGAGGCAAGGCGGGTTACTTCAATGTTGAATTCTTTTAAGACCTTTTGCAGATAAAGGGCGGTGGTGTCCCCCTCGATGGTGGGGTTCATGGCGAGGATTACCTCCCGGACCGCCTCTTTGCGGACCCGGTTCATCAGCTGGCCGATGGTCAGGCTGCCCGGGCTGATCCCCTCCAGGGGCGCGATAAGGCCGCCCAGCACGTGGAACAATCCCCGAAATTCCTTTGATTCTTCGATGACCCGTACATCCTGGGCCCGTTCAACCACACAGATAATGGAATGATCCCTTGATTGATCGGTGCAGATGGGGCAGGGGTCGGATTCGGTAAAGCTGCCGCACTGGGAACAACGGTGAATCGCCTGATGGAGACTAGCCAGCTCTTCCGCCAACATCCCCGCGTAGCTGGGGTCGGCATCGAGGATGTGATAGGCCATGCGGCCGGCGCTTTTTTTGCCCACCCCCGGTAATTTTGAAAGGAGCGCCACCAGCCGGTCCAGGGCATTATAGCTCACGACAGCCCCGTAATGC
>BNUU01000065.1 GCA_025997595.1 Spirochaetia bacterium
AATTTCTTAAGTTAATGCGTTTGATGGGAAATTGTAATGTTTTCCCCCACCCGAAACCCCAAAAAGAAGGGGTTAAGCGAAACGAAACAAGCGCGTTCCCGGGAAAGATACCGGTATCCCCCCCCCCCCCCCCCCGTTAGCCCGCAGATAGCATACCCTTTTCCTGCTAAAGGGGCAGGGAGCAGCCGCGTATGAACAACTACGAGCCTGTTATAATGTGGGAGCTGACCCGCGCCGCTTCCAGCATCGCCGCGTGGTGGGTACTGTTTTATCATATGCACCGGCCCCCCACGCTGTGGCGCCGCATCGCGCTCCTTGTTGCCATGCCCGCGGCCTATATCTTTTGGATACTGACCCCCATGAGCGTCCTACAAAACGCGGTTTCCTGGGCCCTTTTCCCCTGGTCTTTGCTTTCCTCTGCGGTGACCTGCGCCGATCCCTCTTTACCGCGTTTTTCTATATCGGGATGGAAGCCTCCATAGACAATGCCCGCAGCGCCCTTATCGCCCTGATTTTTGGGAACTTTTTTGAGTCCCGCTCTCCGGGGTACTATCTGCAATACAATCTGCAATACCTGCTGGTGTTGGCGGTATCCATATGTTTTTACAATATTATGAAACGCTACGCCGCAAAGCCGCCCCTTACCGCGTGGCTATTAACCGTTATCCCGCCCTTCGGACTTTGGGCAATCCTGACCATCTTTGCCGTAATCGGCGACCCCCTGCTGCTCGAGGCGGGCATCAACATATACCTGCCGGGCTTTCTTTTCGCTATTTTCAGCATATTCTGCAACCTGGGGGTGTTCTACGTCTACACCCGCGCCCTTATTCAAAGCGGTGCGCAAACCCTGGCGATAAAGGTATCCGGCGCCCCTCCGCTTTGGATACCGGAAGCGGGGCTTTCTCCACAGTTCTGCGCCGAATTCTCCTTAAGCGACCGGGAGAAGCAGGTGGCGGAGGAACTGTTACGGGGTAAGTCCTACAAGGAAATAGCAGCCGGCCGCTTTGTATCCCCCAAAACGGTGGAATTCCACCTGCGCAACATATACCGGAAGACCGGCGCGCCGAACCGCTCTGCCCTGTCTGCCCTTGTTAAACGCGTATAACCCCAACCAGAGCACACCCCCTGTGTCGAATTCGCAAAAACTAGGGTAAAACTAGGGTAGAACCAGGGTAAACCCTAGTATTATTATCACAAAAAACGCCCCAAATTTGCCTTGATATTCATTATCAAGGAGTAAACTATGAAAAAGAATGTGTTATGGATCTTGACCGGCCTTGCGCTGGTCCTGGCCTTCGGTGGCTGCCCTACCGATCCCGATCCCGGTCCCGACCCCGTTACCGTTGTCTACCTGGCCGGATCTTACTATGACGACAGTAACAACATCGCCTGTTACTGGAAAGATGGGGTAAAAACCGACCTGGGCACGGCGGGTAGCAATAGCTACGCCACTGCTATTGCCGTTTCAGGCGGCTCTGTCTATGTGGCCGGATATTACACTGACAGCCCAGATAAAGCCTGTTACTGGAAAATTGACGGAACAACGGTAACACAAATCGACCTGCCCGCCCTAGTGACGGGGAAGGATAGCTACACCACTGGTATTGCCGTTTCAGACGGCGCTGTCTACGTGGCCGGATTGTACTGGGACAACCCAAATAATAAAGCCTGTTACTGGAAAGACGAGGAACCAACCAGCCTGCACACCGGCACAGCAAGCTCCACCTCTGGTATTGCCGTTTCAGGCGGCGCTGTCTATGTGGCCGGATCTTACGTAAACGGCACCGATAAAGCCTGTTACTGGCAAATTGACGGAACAACGCCATCAAAAACCGACCTGCCCATAACGGAGACTAATCCCTCCACCACTGGTATTGCCGTTTCAGGCGGCGCTGTCTATGTAGCCGGAAGTTACATGGATGGCGATTATAGAGCCTGTTACTGGACAAGCGTGGAACAAACCAACCTGCACGCGACGAGCTACAGCTCCACCGCTGGTATTGCCGTTTCAGGCGGCTCTGTCTATGTGGCCGGATCTTACTATGACGGCAGCAAATACATAGCCTGTTACTGGACAGGCGGGGTACCAACCGACCTGACCACAACGGAGACTGAGCCCTCCACCACTGGTATTGCCGTTTCAGGCGGCTCTGTCTACGTGACCGGATTTTACACGGCCGAAAGCAGCGATCATATAACCTGTTACTGGAAAGACGGGGCAAAAACCAACATTGCTCCTGTCGGTAGCACCGTCAATGCTATTGCGGTGGCGGTGGAATAGGGAGGAATGAATAAGAATCTAACCACGAAAGACACTAAAAAGCACGAAATTCTACTATGAAGTTTCATTTTTTCGTGTGGTTCGTGTTTTTAGTGGTTAATTCTTCTTCTTTAATACCGGAGCCGGAGCGGGGGCAGCGCCCGTTCCGGCTTTTTTTGTGCGGGGGGCTACACATTCCCGACCCCCTCACTGCCCGGGACAAAGAGTTTTTAAAATACTCTTCGCAGTAAACTCTTTAATTTCATTATGCCTTGGTATTTAGTTTCTGTAATAAATCTGTCCGCAAATGGTGCCTGGCACCTGAGGAGTTAGGAATAATTAACAACCAAGACACCAAGCAAACGTACGCGCAAGCGTGTGGTTGAACCTTATTCGCCTTTGCGGTTAAAATTCTTCAAATTCCGGTAATTTCCCGAAATCTGAAATGCAATAGCCCTAGGACGGCGGTGTTTTGTTTGACCATGAGGCTGTTTTGTGCTATGCTTTGAACAGTACGGAGGCGCTTATGGCAGCAACAACGCAACAGCCGCAAATGGGACTCACCTTTGAGCAAGTGTGGGCAGCATTCATGGAAAACCGTGAGGAACTCAAGGAAACTGCCCGTATTGTGCGTGAGATGTCAGCAAGAGTTGACCGGGTGACAAAAAATGTCGGCGGTCTGAATCAATCTATGGGGGAACTCATCGAAACACTTATCGCCGCCAGATTATGGGAGAAATTTGATGCTTATCCATACCATTTTAGACGCGCCTACCAACGTGTGCCGCTGTTTGATGAGACTGACCGCAAACGCACCGATATAGATATTTTGCTCACCAATAGCGAGTATGTTATGGCGGTTGAAGTGAAGGCGTCATTGCATAGACAAGATGATGTTGACAACCATCTCAAGCGGATGGAGTTGATACTCAAATATCCGCCCGCCGAGTGCAAAGGGAAAAAACTGCTCGGTGCAATGGCCGGCGGCGCGGTTGACCCTGATGTGCTGGGTTATGCCCAAAGCGCCGGTTTTTTTGTGCTGGAACTGACCGGGGAATCGGTTCGGCTTGTGGAACCCCCGAAAGACTTTGAACCTCGGCAATGGTAAGCGCAACGGCGTTTACCGAGGAATGATAACCGCGAAAATGTATTAGAGTTGTTCAATAACTTCAGTTATTGAACAACAACCATTAAAAACGCAAAATACAGAGTATTTTGCAAGACTTGTTCGGCAACTAACCGAGTTGTCGAACAAGTCTATTATAATCTATTTTAAGGCAAGAAATGAAGAAAAACATGGCCCTGGGAATCATTGTCACTCTGTTATTATTTGGACCGGGCGGCTTTTTATATGCCCAGGCAGATGCTGCGGAGTATTATGTTACGGCGGATGGGCAGTCTTATGGGCCCTACGGTTTAGACACTCTTCGGGAGATGGCGGAAGAGGGTACATTGACGGAAAAAACATCGGTCTGGAAAGCGGGTATGCCCGCATGGGTTCGTTCAGAGGCGGTTCCTGAAATTGCCGCTTTAATTGTCTCTGTGCCGCAGGAGTATTATGTTGCGGTGGACGACCAGTCTTATGGGCCCTACGGTTTGGACATTCTTCGGGAGCTGGTGGAAGAGGGTACCTTGACGGAAAAAACATGGGTCTGGAAAGCGGGTATGCCCGCATGGGTTTACCCGGAGACGGTTTCTGAAATTACCGCTTTATTGCTGCGTACGGAACAGATGGCTGCGGCAGCTCAGCATCCTGAGTTAACACTTTATCAAAACGACCTGCGCCTTGAAAAGGCATCTGCGTACGGTGCGGATAATAAATTTATATCCGGCTATAACCTTTTTGTCCGCAAAAAACCGGACATGGAGTCGGTATTGCTGACTGAACCTACCGGTGCACATGCGCTTCGTGCGACGGAATGGAATTCTGTTAATGGCTATGAAATTCGGTATGTTGACGGCAAGCCGGCCGCAGACAAGGATGTACTTTACAGCATTATAAGTTCTACCCCTCTTCCGGACAAGGAATTCGGCAGCGCATTTAAACTATTTCTTCCTGATGTAATGGTGTACGGTATAACTAACGTAATTACTCAAAACGGACTTAATATTAATCTAAGGGCATTTAGTTCTAAATACAGTGATAATCTAACAGGAAATTTTCAGGATAATGTGTTTCCCATAAGGGTAGGTGATGCGCCGCCGCCGCCGGCGTCTCCTAATCGCAGCGGCGCCTACGATGATGGGGGAGACTATCAACGGGAATTCCCGGCGCCGGCGGCATTAAAAACGCCTGCCCCGCCGATGCGAAATTTCCATCAAGCGGGCCAGGTCACCCGGCAATTGGAGACGCCGGGGCTCGGTATTGCCCATCCCAGTCTGCCGATGGGCCTCCAGGTCCGGGTAACTAATCCGCAAAACGGCCGGTCGGTTATCGCCGCTGTTGTGGGCCGTATCCCCGCTTCCACAGATCGTATCGCAGACCTTTCCGGGGATACCGCCACAGACATTGGCATGGGAGATTCCAACGGCCTGCCCGTAATACTGGACATCGTTGATAATCGCTGATAGGTATCCCCGGCTGACTCACACCGGGAATGTCCTCCCGCTTTCTGTGCTTGTGAGGACCATGCGGCTGT
>BNUU01000066.1 GCA_025997595.1 Spirochaetia bacterium
AAAGTGGACCAGGGCTACCCTCAGCAATTATTCCACCAATCAGTTTAAGGAACTGGACATTGTTTTGAAGGAAGGCCGGGAAGCCCATCTCTATGATGAGCTCAAGAAGGTCTGCGATGAACACCTGGTCCACACCAAGAACAGTATTATCGCCCTGTACATTTCGGGGATGATTGCCCTTTCCCGGCAGCTTATTGACGACGCGGCCCTGGTCAATCTGGTAAGCATCTTTGTGGATAACCACAAATGGGCCATCGTCAAGTACCTCTGCGAGCGTATCCTCGACTACGGTGAATCCAAATTCGCCCTCCGCACCCTGGCGGAGTGTTATAAAAACGAAAATGAAGAGGACGCCATTTTCGACATCTGGGAACGGCTGGTACGGGTCGATTACGAAGAGGCGGACCTTGCCAAATCCCTGGCGGAACACTTCGACAAGAAGGGGGACGCCGAAGCTGCGGTAGACTACTACAAGAAGGCCCTGCACCGGTACATCAACAAACAGGTATTTACCAATGTGCGGGAAATCTGGGAAAAGCTTATCGCCTACTGTCCCGAGGATATCGATTTTTTCCTCCATGTGCAGAAGAAGATCGCCAAAAATATCAGCGAGGACAAGGCGGTGCTCCTCTTGCAGGACGTGTACCAATCCTGCAAGAAGCGGGATGACGTCGATACCGCCCTCTCGCTCCTCAAACTCATTCTTCAATATGATGAAAAGGATTCCCAGGCCCGGAAGGAAATTGTGGAGTGCTTCCAGAAAAAATACGCCGGCCATAGTCAGCTTGAGGAATACATCCGTATTTCCAACCTGTCCCAGAGTTACCGCAATGTCCACGAGGCGATCACGGATTTTGAGAAGCATATTGCCTTTGACAAGGGGAATTATGTATTCCACCGCACCTGGGGGGTCGGCCGCATCGCCGGCGTCCAGGGGGATGAGATCGTCATCGATTTTGCCAAAAAGCGCAGTCACGCCATGGGCCTTAAAATGGCGGTGAACGCCCTGCAGACCCTGTCAAAAAACCATATCTGGGTGTTAAAGGCCACCAGGAAGAAGGAAGAGCTCCACGACAGGATCAAAACCGATTTTGTCTGGGCCCTGCAAACGGTGATCCGGAGCTTTGGCAATTCCTGCGACATCAAGCGGATCAAGGCGGAACTGGTGCCTTCGATCCTTTCCGCCGGGGAATGGACCACCTGGAGTACTAACGCCCGCAAGATACTTAAGGAGGATCCCAGTTTTGGGGTGAGCCCCGACAATGTCGATGTCTTTACGGTCCGGGACCGGCCCATCAGCATTGAGGAAAAACTCTACAATGAATTCAAGGCCCAGCGGAATTTCTTTGACCGGGCCCTGACGCTCCGCTCCTTTGCGGCCATAAAGGGTGTGGAGCCCGACTCCGAGTACTTTACCGAGATGCTTGGTTACTTTACTGCGTATCTTAAATCATACAATCAGGTAAGTGAGCAAATCGTAGCGTCCTGGCTCCTGGTACGGGACCTTGCGGGCCAGTTCCCTGCGCTGGTGACCGGGGTTCAGGCTAATTTTATCGATATCTTTGAAGATATTGAGGACGTGGCTGAACTCTTTGATCGCCTCAAGGACAATAATTTAAAAGAAGAATTTCTTAAACAGGTAAAACTCTTTGTTCCCGGCTGGGCGGAAATTTATATCAAACTTTTTCCCTATGCCCTGGCCAATTCGATCATCGTGAACCTTAAAGATGAGGGCTGCGGGGACAAACTGGCTGCCATGACCCAGAGCTGCTTTGAGAATTTCCAGACTTCGCCGGATTACCGGGAAGCGGTGGTCTGGCTCTTCAAAAACTCAAGCGACGAAGACTGGTACAAAAAGGCCAACATCACCTTTGACAAGCAGCTTATCACCCTGATCCACATTCTGGATATCAGCTACCGGGAAATCGAGAACCACCGGGACACCACCGAGAACCGGAAAGTCAACAAACAGGTTCACAATATCCTCTTTAAGGACGGGGTCCTCAACGCCTTTATTGAGGAGGCCGACGGGGATAGCATTATCCGGCTCTATACCTTTATCCAGGATGTGAAGGACCTGGACCCTGCGGACAAGCTCAAACTCCGCAGCGGGATCCTGGACAGGCACCCCAACTTCAAATTCTTCGGGGACGCGGAAACGGGAAAGGCCGCCATTACCCGGGGGCTTATGGTTACCGCCGCCATGTACGAGGAAAAGAAGAAACAGCTTGCCCATATTATGGAAGTGGAGGTTCCCTTAAACTCAAAGGAAATCGGCTTTGCCCTGTCCCTGGGGGACCTCCGGGAAAACGCCGAATACAAGGCCGCCAAGGAAAAACAGGATATCCTCAATACCACCGCGGCCAAGCTCAAGGACGAAATCGAGCGGGCCCAGCTCTTCGATCCGGGTTCGGTGAACCTGAAACGGGTAGGCTTTGGGACAAAGGTTGTTTTAAAGAACAACGCCGGCGGAAAAAAGGAAGAATACACCATCCTGGGCCCCTGGGAATCAAACCCGGAGCGCAATGTGATCTCCTATCTGTCCCCCTTCGGCGGGGCTATTCTGAACAAAACCGTGGGGGAGCAGTTTGATTTCTCCATCAACAATGAAAAGGTGTCTTACATGGTGGAGAATATTACCGCCGCGGCTTTTTAGGAAATATTTTTTTAATGGATTGAAGGCAGTGATCAAGTGCGGATAATGAAAGAAACAGTCTTCGTTCTCCTGTTTTCCCTGGTGGTGGTTTTTGGGGGCCAGGCACAGCAAAAAGGCCCCATCGACCTGATCCTGCTTCTGGATACCTCATCAAGTATGAGCGCATCCTACGGGGAAGTAAGTGATTATATAAGCGGCCCTTTCCTCAGGGAATTCCTGCGCCTTGGCGATACCTTCCATCTTATTTCCTTTTCCGAGCGGCCCAGGGTGGAAATTGTCCGCCGCGTGGAGGGCCGGGGGGAAGTGGAAACCATCATCGGCCGTATGCTGTTGATGTATCCCCTGGACCCCTGGTCGGATATTCCCGGGGCCCTTGCCTACGCGGAAAAATATATCGGTTCCCTCCCCCCTTCCCGGCCCAAAAAACTGGTCCTTGTTTCCGACGGGGATGTGAACCCCGCTCCGGGGAGCGGTTCCACCGCCCTTAACGCAGGGGGCTTCCAGACTCTGATAAACGATACCAAAACCCGCCTGAGCCGCCAGGGCGTCACCCTGGACCATGTGACGGCTCCCCTGGCACAGCTCCCCGTTTCCGGCCGGAGTCCGCTTCCCCAGGGAGGGCTCCCTGCGGAAGCGCCGGGACCTGGCACCCAGGCTCAGTCCGCCGCCGCTTCCCCCGGAGGCGCAGGTACGGCTGCCCCGGCCCCGGGGGCTTCCGCTCAAACGCCCCGGTCCGGGGCCGCACAGACAGCCGGGGCCGCGCCTCCGGCCGAAGGCCAATCCGGCTCTCCGGCGCAAACGGGCCGGCCCCCGGCGGCAGCCCCGCAAACGCCTTCCGCCGCCCAATCCGGCTCTCCGGCGCAGGGAAATCCCCCGGCGGCATCGCCGCCGGATCAGCCTTCGGCTCAGACAGGCCGGCCGCCCTCCCCGCCTGTAACGGATCGGCCGCCTTCTGATGCGCAGCCGGCTCCGGCACAAACACGGCCCGCCGCCGGCGCGGCTGCCCCATCGGCCCCTGTGGCGGAGCAGCCGGCCCGGACAGGCAGTTCCAGGCCCGCAGCCGGTTCCCGTGAGCCACCACCCAGGCTGAATATATTGGAAAAGTTCCCCCTCCCCATTATTGGATTTGGGCTTCTTGCCCTGGCTGTTATCGGAGGCGGTGTCTTTTTTATCAGATGGCGCCTCAAGGATTCTTCAAACAGGCAGAGGATCAAGGCAGCCGGGCAACCCCCCAGGATGGCAGGGGCAAACAGGTCAATGGCTGCGCCGCAGACGGCCCCAAGGCCCCGGACCCCGCCCTCCCCGTCCGCAGGAACGGTTCTTCCGGTACGGCGCCCCCCCTATGAAGACCGGTATAAGGGCCCGCCTGTTCCCACCGACGGCAGGCCGCTGATGCTTAAGCTCTTTGTGGCGGATCAGAATACCCTTATCGGGAAACGGAATATTCATCTGGTTAAGCAGGGAATTAATTTTACCATCGGGGGCGGTAAATCGGATTTCCTTATCTTTCTGGTCCCCCTGCCGCCCCACATCGCGGACCTCCGCTATGTGGACAACCACTGTACCATCTTCCCCCGTAATGGCCCCTTTCCCCTCCGGTTCCTGGCCCTGACCCCAGACAGAAACTTCCCCCTGATAGACCTCAAATTCCGCGAATTCCGGCCCCTCATAGGGGATCATGTATTGAGAGGGGGAGCTGATCTTCCCGCTGTCCCAAACAGGGGTATTTTCTTTTGAAATCAGTATCCGGTATGCGGTTTGCATGAAGTTTTCAGGACTTCCCCGGTATTTCCAGGAAAACCATGGCCCTTCGGAGGTATCCAATATTAAAGGATGTTCCTGACCGTTACATAAAACCTCAAGGCTAAACATATATGCCCCCTTATTATTTCCTGATATCATCGAAAAAATATTTTAGTGGTTTTTACTAAAATGTTTTTATATTATAATACCGGAATATTTAATCTGTCAAATTATTACCAATGCGGTTAACTATGCCGCCTCACCCGGGGACGGAAACCGAACGCAGCATCGCATTCAGCTTTATAAGGGGATCCTCGTAGGGTTCTATCCGCATGCGGATTTCGTACTTTTTATCCGAAACGATCCTGATGGTCTTGCCGATACAGTCGTCCACCGGCTGAACGCCGATGTCGGGGAAGTACTGGCCCTTACGGGGGAAGATGGTACAGTGG
>BNUU01000067.1 GCA_025997595.1 Spirochaetia bacterium
TGCTGCGCATGGGTGTGCAGGGCGCCGCCATTGCAACGGTGATCTCCCAGCTGGTTGTCTGCCTGGGAATGTTCGCCGCGATTAAATGGTTTAAGGATCGTCCCTTTGAACGGTATCCGGTTAAAATACGATTCGAAAAAGAAAAGGTACTGATGATTCTGAAATGGGCCATCCCCATCGCCCTTGAAGCTTTGCTTTTTTGTCTTCTTTCAATGCTCACTTCCCGGATCGAAGTATCCTTCGGCGCGCACGCCATGGCCACGAGCAAAGTGGGTGCACAGATAGAATCACTGTCGTGGCTCATCGGGGGCGGTTTCGGTTCCGCCCTTGTCGCCTTTATCGGCCAGAATTACGGGGCGGGAAAATGGGATCGCATAAGGCGGGGAGTGCGGGTTTCCGCCCTGGCAATGATGGTCTGGGGAATCTTCGTAACATTACTGTTATGGTTCGCCGGGGGTTTCCTTTTTTCACTCTTCCTTCCCGATCCCCGCCTGGCGGCGCTGGGGGCAAGATACCTCCGCATCCTTGCCTTCTGCCAGCTGGCCATGAACCTTGAAGCGATAGCTTCGGGGGCCTTTAAGGGAACCGGCAGAACCATGGCGCCATCGGCGGTAAGCATCATTTCAAATATGCTGCGCCCCGGCCTTGCACTTGCCCTTTCGCGGACATCCCTGGGCCTCAACGGCGTCTGGATAGCGATCACCATTACCGCCAACATCCGGGGCGCCTGGATATGCCTGTGGTATCTTTTCAGAAAAAAAGAACGGGAACAAAACGGCGATCCCCACAGGCACGGAAGCGGTTAATCTTTTTTAAACTTTTCCCGATACTCCGGTATCTCCAGCATCGGGGGCCGTTCCATGCAGGAAATTTCCGTTTCCTGAATTTTGGGAATGGAGCTTTCTTGAGGGACCTGGGGTTCCTGGATCAACGAGATATACCGGTCCCCCAATTCGCGGACTAAATTCAGGCTCCCGGATTTTTCAACACGGGAAAAAAAAGTATTGAGAATTCCGAAGGACATCTTTCCCAAAGAAGAGGTAGTCTGGTTCCGGTGTATCCTGACATCAAGATCAACCTGGGCCAGCGCGGTTCCGCCTGCCAGATGGAAAATGTCGATTAGGTGCCCCAATTCCACCCCGTAACCCACGGAAAATGAAAGCTGCTCCAAAAGTTTCCGCCTGCCCGCATATTCACCGGAAAGGGGCTGAATCAGCTGTGCCAGTTCGGGATAAAAAAGTGAGAAGAGGGGCCGCACCAAAATTTCCGTCACCCGGCCGCCGCCGGTTGGGGCAATCCCTGTGGCGCTTCCCGGGGCGGCGGAACGCATGGGCCGTTCGTAAAAGGCCTTTACGTAGGAAATGCCGTCCTCTTCCAGGAGGGGGCCCACAAGGCCGTACACAAATTTCGGCGCAATGTTGGAAATATCCGCATCAACCCAAACGATGATATCCCCCTCAAGGGCGTAGAGACTTTTCCAGAGGTTCTCACCCTTTCCCCGGTAGGTTCCGTATTTCGGCAGAATCTTTTTCGATGTGATCACCCGCGCGCCGAAGTGCTCCGCAACTTTGCGGGTATTATCCTTTGATGAAGAATCAATCACGGCGATCTCATCCAGCAGATGAAACCGCTCCATCAATTCGGTGCGGATCAGCAGTATCTCTTTGCCGATGGTGAGTTCTTCGTTCAGGGTGGGAAAGGCCAGGGAAATTTTCAGACCCTTTTTTTCTTTCAGTGAAACGAGCCGGCCGATATCTTCAAAACGGGAATGATGCCAGGTCCGGTCCGGCAGGGTATGCTTCGCGCTCATGCCATTGCCCCTGCGCCGGCTATAAAGCCTTCCAGAAGCCGCCGGCCCTTTTCAACAGAATCAATGTTAATACTGTCCTGATCCGTCCCCTGATACCCTTCGGCAAGCCCCAATGAAAGGGATGGAATGCCCTCTGCGGAAAAGAGGGACGCGGGGTCCGCCCCTTCCTCTTCATGAATTTTTATTTTGAGTTTTTTCATTTCGGTTTTGAGCATTTCAAAAAGAGAAGCGCAGTGTTCCTGTTCACCGGGAGGAATAAAGGAGAGGGTTTCCACCGTAACACTAACACTAAAAGATTCACCGTTTTTTTTCGCCGTGGCCCTTATAACGTTCATGGCCATATCAAGGAGACCCCGGTCGACGGACTCAAGCTCACACTCAAGGAAGCCCCTGTCGGGGCTGCGCCTGGCCGCCGCCGCAATCGCCCCCCCCTGCGCCGCCGCCTCGATGCGGCAAAGATAAAACCGGACCCGCCCCGCCCCGTCCCAGCTGATGCCCTGGAGATCCCTGGCGGTATTGACCAGGGCTGCGGCCACGGCTTCCGCCATGGCCGCTGTCTTTCCATTTATAACCTTACCCGCAGCAACGGCGATCCGCATCCTGCAAAAACCCAGGGAATGGATCACCCGGCCCAGGGAGAGACCCCGGACGCCGATGGCGGCAAAGGGCCGGTACCGGGGATTGCCGGTCAGCAGGGGGTATTGGTTTTCCGGGTCGTCCATGGCCCGTACCGCAAAGAGGAGACTGAGGTCCCGACTCAATGGAAACCTCCGGGCGCAAAAACTTTCCGCCATGGCGATCAGCGCCGCCGGCCCCAGGCTGTCCGCCAGCCCCGCCCCGCTGGCGTTCACCGGGTCAAGCCGGGAAAGGCTCTCCGTCGGATGCCACCGGGCGGAGATAAGGCTGGTAAAAAGGAGCACCGGTTCCTTATTGACCGGCTCGGTTGAATTACCTGAATGAAGCCGCACATAGAGACTCCCCGATTCAAAAACGTGGGGGACCAGCCCCAGGGAGGCGAGCCGTCCGGTCACAAAGGCGGCCCTTTTTTCTTCCTTTGGGCTTGGGGAAGGAATTTCCGCCAGCCGGAGGGCGTCCGCCAGGAGCCTGTCCGCCAGCGGCGCAGGCCTTTTTCGGAAAAACCCGGAGCGGCCAAAGGAGAGGATATTTTTAAATAAAACAAACATGCATACCTTCCATATAAACGATAGTTGATATTAAGTGCGCTGTCCAATTATACTGAATTCAAGGAGATATCATGGTAGAAGCCCTCAAAAAGAACCCCGCCTGGAAAGGTCGGAAAGGCCCGGTGGTCCTGGTGATCATGGACGGCGTGGGATACGGCAAATATAAGGAAGGGGACGCAGTGGCGGACTCCAAGATGTACCATTTAGAAAGCATCAAGGCAAAGAGCCTCCACACCCGCCTCAAGGCCCACGGAAAAGCGGTGGGCCTCCCCTCGGACGACGACATGGGGAACAGCGAAGTGGGGCACAACGCCATGGGCTGCGGCAGGGTCTTTAACCAGGGGGCCGCGCTGGTCTCCGCTTCGATTGCAACCGAAGCCATGTTCACCGGGCAGGCCTGGAAAGATATTGTTTCGAACATCGTTGGTGGAGTTGGTTCCGTAGGGACCAACTCCAATGCAAAGTGCGATAGCACTTTGCACTTCATTGGCCTCTTTTCCGACGGCAATGTCCACAGCCACCTTGATCACCTCAAGGCCATGATCCGCCAGGCCAAAAAAGAGGGCGTCAAAAAAGTGCGGGTCCATGTGCTGTTTGACGGGCGGGACGTTGGTGAAACCAGCGCCCTGGAATACATTGATCCCTTCGAGGCTTTTTTGAAAGAAGTAGGTACCGATGGCTTTGACGCCCGCATTGCCTCAGGGGGCGGCCGCATGTGGATCACCATGGACCGCTACGGCGCGGACTGGTCAATGGTGGAGCGGGGCTGGAATGTCCACGTCCACGGCGAGGGGCGAAAATTCGCCAATGCGCGGGAAGCGGTGGAAACCTACCGCAGGGAGATCCCCGGCATCATCGATCAGGACTTAAAGGAATTTGTGGTTGCCGAAAACGGAAAGCCGGTTGGAACCATTGAAGACGGCGATTCTGTTGTCTACTTCAATTTCCGCGGCGACCGGTCCCTGGAAATTACCTCCGCCTTCGAGGACGATACGTTCGACAAGTTCGACCGGGGCCGCAGACCCAGGGTCTGTTACGCGGGGATGATGGAATACGACGGGGACCTCCACGTGCCCAGGCGCTACCTGGTGAGCCCCCCCTCCATCGACCGGACCATGGGGGAATACCTTGCCGCCACCGGGGTGCGGACCCTGGCCATCTCGGAAACCCAAAAGTACGGCCATGTGACCTACTTCTTCAACGGCAACCGCACCGGCAAGTTCGATGACAAACTGGAAGACTACGTTGAAATAAAAAGCGACGTCCTCCCCTTTGAGCAGCGGCCCTGGATGAAGTGCGCCGAAATCACCGATGAAGTACTGAAAGCCATCCCGTCCGGCAAGTTCGATTTTATCCGCATCAACTTCCCCAACGGGGACATGGTGGGCCACACCGGCATCTACCAGGCCGTTGTCTGTTCCATGGAAGCCATGGACCTCCAGCTGGGCCGCATCGCCAAAGCGGTGGACGAAGCCGAAGCTGTCCTGGTGATCACCGCGGACCACGGCAACAGCGACGACATGTTCGAACACGACAAGGAAACCGGCGCGGTATCCCGCAAGGCCGACGGCAGCCCCAGGGCAAAAACCAGCCACAGCCTGAACCCGGTCCCCTGCATCATCTACGACCCCGGCTGCAAGGGCGAGTATCCCAACACTGCGGGGGAAGGTTCCGGGAACCAGGCCTTCCT
>BNUU01000068.1 GCA_025997595.1 Spirochaetia bacterium
CGACGGCACTATTGACCGGGAATATATCCCGGTCCCCGCAGAACAACTGCGGGCGGCGCAGCTTTTGGTACAGAACGCCGTGGGTTATAACGCCGGACGGGGAGATTCGGTAACGGTGCAGAATATTCCTTTTGACCGGTCCAAAGAGTTTAGTGAAGAAGATGCCGACTACTTCAAAAAGCAGCAGGTGACAACTACCATATTGATATTTGTCGGAGGATTAGCTTTACTGCTGATAGGGTTTATCATCTTCAGGGCGGCACACAGTGCAATGGAACGGAAGCGGCGGCTGGCAGAGGATGCCCGGGCCCGGCGTGAGCAGGAAATCCGTGAAAGCGAGATTGCGGCGGCGGAAGCGCAACCGGTGGAAGTGTCCATGTCTGTGGAAGATCGGACCCGCATGGAACTTCAGGAAAACGTGGCCAACATGGCCAAGGAACATCCTGAGGATGTGGCCCAGCTCATCAGAACCTGGCTTGTGGAGGAATAGAAAATGGCAAAAGCAGGCGAAAGCCCAGCCGGGGCAAAGAAAAAGGGTAACAAGGATTTAACGGGCCGGCAAAAGGCCGCCGTCTTTCTGGTCTCCATCGGATCGGAAATTTCCTCGGAGATATTCAAGTACCTCCGGGAAGATGAGATTGAAACCCTTACCTTTGAAATCGCCCGGATGGAAACCGTAGAGTCGGACCAGAAGGAGTCCATCCTCCAGGAGTTCCAGGAACTCATGATGGCGAACCAGTTCATCACCACCGGGGGCATCGACTATGCCCGGGAACTGCTGGAAAAATCCCTGGGAAGCCAGAAGGCTATCGACATCATCAACCGCCTCACCTCAAGTTTGCAGGTGCGGCCCTTCGACTTTATCCGCCGTACCGATCCGGCGCACCTCCTCAACTTTATTCAGCAGGAACATCCCCAGACCATCGCGCTTATTCTGGCCTATCTTGAGCCGAATAAATCTTCGGTCATACTCCAGAGCCTTCCCCACGAGGTGCAGAGTGATGTGGCCCGCAGAATTGCTACCATGGACCGCACCAGCCCGGAGGTGCTGCGGGAAGTTGAGCGGGTGCTGGAAAAGAAGCTCTCCACCCTGTCCAGCGAAGACTACACTGCCGCAGGCGGCGTGGGAGGTATCGTTGAAATTCTCAACATGATTGACCGCTCTTCGGAAAAACAGATCATCGAATCTTTGGAAGACGAGGACCCGGAACTGGCGGAGGAAATCAAGAAGCGGATGTTCGTGTTCGAGGATATTGTCATGATCGACGACAAGGCCATCCAGAAAGTTTTGCGGGAAGTGGATTCCCAGGAATTGTCCAAGGCCCTCAAGTCGGTGGACGCCGAAGTGCAGGACAAGATCTTTAAGAATATGTCCAAGCGTGCTGCGGCGATGCTCAAGGAAGATATGGAATTCATGGGCCCGATCCGGCTTAAGGATGTTGAAGAATCCCAGCAGAAGATCGTGTCGGTTATCCGCAAACTTGAGGATAGCGGTGAAATCGTTGTCGCCCGCGGCGGCGAAGATGAGATGGTTGTTTGAAAAAATCTTTGATTTTTTTAAACTTAGGAGTTTCCTTTAGGAAACTCCATATTGTAAGGAAGTAAATAGTGGCGAAAACGGTATTCAGGCCCGGTGAAATTACTTTAAACGGCCCCAGGGTTGTATTGGAACCTCCCACCTCTTATCCCGATTTGGCGCATCTTGCGCCTGAGGAGGAGGCGGTTCCCAGCGCCCCGGCCGTGGAAGAATATACCGGGCCCACCGCCGAGGATCTGCGGCGGGAGGCTGAAGCCTTCAAGGTTCAGTGGGAAGCCGAACGGGAAGAGATGATACAATCCGCAAAGGCGGAGGCTGAAAATATTGTTAAGGAAGCCCGGGATGCCTCTGAGCTGGAAACATCACAGAAAACCGAAGAGGCCCGGTCTCTTAAACAGGATGCGGAAGCGGAAGCGGAAAAAATTATCACCGACGCAAAACAAAAAGCCGCTGAACTTGAAGAGGAATCCCACACCGCTTTTGAAGCTGAAAAGAAAGCGGCGGAAGATCAGGGCAGGAGCGCCGGAAGGGAAGAGGGTTTTGCCGAAGGCAAAGCCGAGGCAGACCGCCTGATTGAACGGGTTCATACCGTACTGGAACGGGCCCAGGGCCAGCGGGAGCGGATCCTCGAAGAGACCGAACAGCAGATCGTAGACTTAGTATTACTGATGACCCGCAAGGTTGTTAAAATTATCTCCGAGACCCAAAAGGATGTGGTGCGCTCAAATGTGACGGCGGCGCTGCAGAAGGTAAAGGGGCGGGGGAACATCATTATCCGGGTGAATATGGCGGATGTGAAACTCACCACAGAGCATGTCAATAATTTTATTCAGAAGATGGAAGGGGTGCAGGGTATACAGGTGGCGGAGGATTCCACGGTTGATCCCGGCGGCTGTGTTATCGAAACCGACTTCGGCGAAATTGACGCCCGCATTTCCAGCCAGCTTGCGGAACTGGAAACAAAGATATTGGAACTGTCCCCCATCAAGGCAAGGGCAAAACCCGCTGCCTCCGGCCTTGGCCCGGCTGCCGCAGGCGGCGCTGCCCCTGGGGCAGGTTCCGGCGAAGGGGTGTAATAATGGGTACCCTTTTTGAGACCGACGTAATCGATAGCATTGATGTGTCCGAAAAACCTGACGACTTTGGTTTAATCGATATCATCCGCAAATACACTGAAACCGCCGATCGCATCGACCCAATAAAATGCGTGGGACATATCAGCAAGGTCCAGGGGCTTCTTATCGAAAGCCGGGGCCCCCAGGCTATCATCGGCGAGATATGCCGCATCGAAGCCCCCAAAGGCCGGGGAATTATTCAGGCGGAAGTGGTGGGTCTCAGGGGCGAAACGGTCCAGCTCATGGCCTACGATGAAACCGACGGTATCGAAGTGGGGAACCGGGTCATTGCTTCCGGGGGCCGCCTTGAAGTGGCGGTTTCCCCAAAGCTCCTTGGCCGGGTTCTGGATTCCCGTGGAAACCCGGTGGACAATAAAGGTGACATAGAATCGGCGGTGATGTACCCCGCCATGGCGAACCCCCCGGACCCCTTAAAGCGCCGGCGGGTGAAGGAACGCATTGTTACCGGGGTGCGGGCCATCGACGGCCTCCTGGCGGTGGGCCGTGGACAGCGGCTTGGGATCTTCGCCGGTTCCGGTGTGGGGAAGTCCACCCTGCTGGGGATGATAGCCCGGAACACCAGCGCCGATGTGAACGTGGTGGCCCTTATCGGGGAGCGGGGCCGTGAAGTAAACGACTTTATCGAAAACGATTTAGGGCCTGAAGGTTTGGCCCGTTCGGTGCTGATAGTAAGCCCCTCCAATTCACCCCCCCTGGCCCGGCTCCGCGGCGCATACGTGGCAACCGCCGTTGCCGAATATTTCCGCGATCAGGGCCTTGACGTGATGCTCCTCTTTGATTCGGTCACCCGTTTCGCCCGTGCCCAGCGGGAAATAGGACTGGCCGCCGGGGAGCCTCCGGCGACCCGGGGCTATACCCCCAGCATGTTCGACTCCATGCCGAAACTGCTGGAACGCTGCGGCACCTCCGACAGGGGAACCATCACGGGCTTTTATACGATCCTGGTGGACGGCGACGACATGGACGAGCCCGTGGCGGATACGGTCCGGGGAATTCTGGACGGCCACATCGTCCTCTCCCGGCGCCTGGCCCAGGCCTGGCACTACCCGGCAATCGATGTTTTGCAGAGCATTTCCCGGCTTGCCCCGGCTGTTTCCGGCAAGGCAAGCGGCCAGGCGGCAGGTTTTATCCGCCGGAACATGGCGGTCTATGGGGAGACCGAGGACCTCATCAACGTGGGCGCCTACCACGCCGGTTCAAACCCCGCGGTGGACGAGGCTATCAAAAACCATAGGGCGATAGAAAATTTTCTTATCCAGGATGTGGACGAAAAAACATCCCTGGAAGATACATTAAAGGCGATGAGCGACATCAGCGGCGTCAAAATACCGCCTGAAGAAATTATCGGCAGTAATACTGTTGACAGCGATGCTGTCGGCGAGCCTCGATGAAGCGTTTCCGGTTTTCCCTGGAAAAGATCCTGGATCTGCGGAAGCACCGGGAACAGGAAACCGAGATCGAACTGGGCAGGGCAATCGGCGAACTTACGGAAATTGAAAACAGGATTAAGGCCCTTGCCGTTGAAAAGACAAAGGCTGCGAAGGAACGTTTTTCCCTCAACAACGGCGCCATAGAGATTCAAAGTTACGAGCTTTACATTATGCGCCTCGATCAGACTCGGGATCGCCTGATGGAAGAGGCCGCAAAGGCGGAGCTTAAAGTCGAGGCCGCCCGGAAGGTTTACCTTGAGGCTTCCCGTGACCGGAAGGTTTTCGACAAGCTTAAGGAAAAACGGGAAACAGAATACCGCAAAGAAATGTTCGCCGAAGAGACAAAAGTTCTGGATGACATCTCAAGCGGAAGCCGGGCGCGGAAAATGATAGCTGCCGATGGGCAATATTGACGCCGCCGCCTGAATTTTGGCTTTTCATGATATTTTGA
>BNUU01000069.1 GCA_025997595.1 Spirochaetia bacterium
AGCGCCGGAGCAGGGGTACTTGACGAAGAGGATTTAACTAATGTAATAGATCAGATAATCCTGTTGCAGCATGAACTATATGGGAGCTATACTGAATTTAAGGAGGCAGATCGTATGTCAGAGTACATGCCATTAAGATTTTCGGAGAAAGTAAAGCGCAAGGCTATCCGGGAGGAACGGAAAAAAATTGCCCGGAATCTGAAGGCTCAGGGTGTCGCCCCTGAAAAAATCGCTGCCGCCACCGGCCTTCCGCCTGAAAAAATCGAAAAACTCTGATGAATTTAAGGAGGCAGATCGTATGGCAGAGTACAAGATATTAAGCTTTGCGGATAAAGTGGAGCGCAAGGCTATCCGGGAGGAACGGAAAAAAATTGCCCGGAATCTGAAGGCTCAGGGTGTCGCCCCTGAAAAAATCGCTGCCGCCATCGGCCTTCCTCCCGAAGAAATCAAGAAACTCTGATCCCCCAAAAACGGATAAAAACCAAGAATTTTACCACGAACCACACTAACAACACGAACTTGTTGTTTCCTTTTTTATTTTTTTTCGTGTGGTTCGTGTCGTTCGTGGTTATAAATTCTTCTATAGAATTTTACCACGAACCACACTAACAACACGAACATTTTTGCGAAATTTTGTGTTTTTTCGTGTGGTTCGAAGAACTCGCTCTCGCGGGGGAGGTTCGTGGTTATAAATTCTTCTATATAAAGGCAGGTAATCAGACCCTGATCTGCAGGTCAAGCTTAGCCCCTGCAGCGGGGTAAGCTTGAAGCCTAAGGAACGGCGGAAAATCGCCCCGAACGGCGGGCCGCGGGTCTCCCGGCGGGCAAAATTGCTCCATATACCGGCTTCTCCCCAAAAAAATCAAATGGTTGCAAAAAAAAACTGAAATTTATACAAAAAGGCGAAATTTTTATTGACAAATAAAACATTTTTAGGGCATACTTGTAACAAGAGTTTTAAGATAAAGGGGGATCTAGGTAGCCGTTGGTTGCTTCCCCCTTGTGAGTTTAAGGAGGACTTTTAAATGAAGAAAGTTCTGATGGTTTTTTTGGTTCTTTTGGTGGCGGGCGGGGCCTTCGCCCAGATGCCCGATGGATTGAAACTTGGTGTGGAGGTTGGAACAGGTCTTCTCGTTACAACTCCTGATGGTGATTACGCTGGTAAAACTACCACTGCCGAGGCGAAGACGTATGATAAGGGCGGCAGCGCCTACCATATACGGCTTAATCTGGACTATACGAAGGAAAATTTCGGTTTTAGAACCCGTTTCCAGGCCCGATCGACCTCGGGTCCGTTTACTAATCAGAATGTCAGAGTTGAGAACTATGAAGCGTGGTTTACCGCGCTTGATGGCAAGCTTAAAATAGGCGCCGGTAACCGCGACTGGGATCACCATATCCGGACTCCCGGTCATTTGGGTGATGCTAATTTTTCCTTTGGGTATGGCCCTCATTATGACAGTGGAAACGGTAACATTCTCAACGTCTCGTACAAACTGTTTGACGGGTTGACTGTTTGGACTAACAGCGGAGGTGGCAACAATCCTGATCTTGTGTATATCTTTGGAAATACCGCCTTTGGCGCCGTTTATTCAAAGAATGGCATCACCGGGAACGTGTCCTTCAAAGAAACAGTTACGGCAGGGACGGACCCATCGCTTGATACATATTCCGGCGCCCTTAAGTTCGGCTTTGCGTATGCCGCGGATGCCTTCACGGTAGCCCTGGACGGTAAGGTGAATGATCTCGGCTTAGAGGCGGCCGTGTCGGATAGCAAGGGTAATAAGATTTCTCCGGTCGATACCCAGATCTGGCTTACGGGCAAATATGACCTGAATAAGCTCAGTGTCTTCATGAGCTTTGGCCTTGGTATCTTTGGCTCTACAGACGAAAAGGTCGGTTCCACAACTCCGGGTGAGAAAACCACTTCGTTACCGGTTGTGATTATACCCGGGGTAAAATATACCCTAAATGATACCATGGCCCTGGAGCTGGCCACCCGGTTCGCCATCAGAAACTATGAAAAGGAGCCTGTGTATGGCACCCCCAACACCACCAACCTTACTAATAGTCACTTAGATGACAATCTCCTGATTGGTGGAAAAAGTGTGTTAGGCAGGGCGTGGGGCGACTCCACTGGCAGTGCCACAACTAATAAATTAGGTGAAAAAGCCAATTTCAGCGTTGGTCTCTTGCCCTCCTTCTCCTGGCAGCTTGGCTCCACGGCGAAGATCGTTCTCTATGACGAAATCCTCATCGCCGGTACGTATTTTACTAACGGCCTTGGCGTTTTCTTCGACTGGACCTACTAATCCGCTCCATCTCTTAAGCGTTTAACGCAAAGGGGCCCTGTCCGGTAAGCGGACGGGGCCTTTTTTTGGGATATGATATATGTCGTGGCATAAAATTAAAGAATATGGTAAAATATAGGCATGGATTTGAATAAAATTCCTGAAAAATACCAGGAAGACATAAAAAAAGCCGCAAATTTACTCAAAAATGAGGGTTGTAAGACCGTTTATTTGTTTGGCTCCATGGTTACCGGTAAAATTCATGCAAATTCAGATATAGATATTGGTATAACCGGATTACCACCAAAGAAATTTTTCGGTGTATATGCACATCTTGATAAAAGCCTCTCTAACAAGGTCGATCTTGTTGATTTTGATTTTCAAAAGGATTTTTACACACTTTTGAATTCCTTGGGAGAGGTAGTTGAAATTGGGTGATGGAATAAAGGCAAAAATAACATTTGAAATTTCTCAAATAGAAAAATTACTTGATGGTGGTAAGCCGTTATTTGATTTATGTAAAATAAAAGCGCCTGATTTTATAGAAATGTCGGCAGCGGCATTATTATTGCAGTCATTTTATAATGGCCTTGAAAATATTTTAGTATTACTATTTAAACACTATAATAAATCATTGCCCAATGGAATCAAATGGCATATGGAATTATTGGAACAAGCCTTTATTTTTAATAAAGACGGTAAATCAATATTTAGAATAGAATTACAGGAACCGTTAGATAAGTATTTAAAATTTAGGCATTTTATTAGACATAGCTATGGATTTCAGCTTGAATGGGAGCGGATGGAAGATTTAGTAAAAGGTATAGATAGTGTTTGGAAATTAATAAAAGAAGATATAAATATATTTATAGAAAATAATTGAAAATGCGCAACTGCACATAACATACAGTAGGCAAGGCCTCCAAAGTATGGTATAATCAATGGCTATGAAGCGTTTATGTATGTTTTTGGGTGTTTCCCTTTTGCTGTTTTCCTGCAAAAGCACCGGTGCAAAAGGTCCCATTGCGAATTTTTTTCCCGGCACAAACACTGAGGCGGTTTCCATCGGTTCCGCCGCCATGCAGTTTAACAAGTTTTTTTCCTCCGGCATTGAAAAAAAGGATGTTGAAACCTACTTTGATCCTCATACCGATATGGTATACCTCCAGTTCCGGTATCAAACCGTTGTGTACCGTCAGTTCTGGGATAAATCGAACCGGCTCCAGTTTATTACCGCCCTGGAAAAGTACAAGAAGGATTATGAAGCCAAAAAGTTGAATCTGAAGGGTTCCCGCGCCATCCGCGCCTACGGAATTCTAAAGGGCCTGACGGTATGGGGGCAGTTTTCCTCCAACATTTTCATGAATGCCGCATCCCGGCCCAGGCTGGAACTGGGGTATCAGTTTAAGCAAAACAGTCCTTATTTTACCGTTCACCAGCTGGCCGCCGACAATATCTATAATGCCAGCGATGAAGGAAAATCATCCATAGCTATCACCACCTATTTCACCCGTGCCCAGGCCGATGAACTGGCCAAACTCTTTGACCAGCAGTACCTCCTCTCCTTCAGCGGCCCTAAATCGGCCCCGGCCGACACCGCCCCCGCCCAGGACGAAGGCTATACGGAAAAATAACCACGAACCCAATTCCCCTCTTTTGTTCGTGGGGTTGGTGTGGTTAGTGGTTAAATTCTTAAGTTCATGCGTTTGTCGTGCCCGATACCTCAAGCGTCAGGGGAGCACAGAAGCATCGTAGTCCGCCGGCGGCACAAAGCCCAGGAGCTGAATGCAGGTGGCGGCGATGGAGCTGATCCCCAGGCCTTCCTTCAAGGAATCCTGGTTC
>BNUU01000070.1 GCA_025997595.1 Spirochaetia bacterium
GGGTGTGGGAGAGGGTGTGAGGTTGGGGGAGGAGAAGGAGTGTGGGCGGCGGGGGGAAGGGACGGGCGGGGGATGGAGGGGGAGAGTGGGGGGAGATGGTGGGAGGGAAGGGAGCGGGGGGGGGGGAGGGAAGGGGTGGAGAGAGGGGGGAGGAGGAGGAGGGGCCAGTGGGGGAGGAGGTAGGGGCCGGGGGGGGGTAAAGGTTATTTGCCGGAACATCTCCGGGTGGTTACCGTGTGACATCACTTAGTAATATATCGCAGGGGAAGCAAAATATCAACTATTTCTGAAAATTTTTGAAAAATAATCACAAAATATTCAGGAGCCCTGCATCGGGCCGATCCATTGAATCGATATAACAGAAAAGGCTATAGTTAAACCATGAGTGAATCCTATGATTTTACGATAGAGGAATTGGGGAAGCGGAGTATAAAATCACCGATTGTGATGTCCACCGTGGCGGGGGATATGGTGGCAAACTATGTGACCGATGACGAGTTTGTCAGGATGGGGGCCGAGGTCAAATTGGGGGCTCAGCCGCCGCTTAAGCGATCCGGGGTGCTGGAGTGCGCCGGTCCCCGGGAGATGCTCTACTTTATGCCCGCCCATGTCCATGCGGGGATCGTAAGCTGCGGGGGGCTCTGTCCGGGGATAAACGATGTTATCCGATCCATCGTACGCTGCCTCTGGTACCGCTACGGGGTAACCCGTATTTCGGGTATCCGCTACGGCTACAAGGGTTTTCTGCCGGAGTATCAGTACGGGATCAAGACCCTGGACCCGGACAGTGTGGATGATATCCACAAACTGGGGGGCACCTACCTGGGGAGCGCCCGGGGCGGCGGTAAAGAGGTGAGCAAGATCGTGGACGCCATGGAACAGCTCAACCTGAACATGCTTTTTACCATCGGCGGGGACGGGACCCAGCGGGGTACCCTGGAAATTGCCGAGGAAATCGACAAACGCAGGCTCAAGATCGCCATGATCGGAATCCCCAAGACCGTGGATAACGACTTTGCCCTGATCCAGCGCTCCTTCGGCTTTGACACGGCGGTGGACAAGGCGGTGGAGGTTGTCGCGGCGGCCCACATGGAGGCAAATTCGGCGATTAACGGCATCGGCCTGGTCAAGGTGATGGGCCGGGAATCCGGTTTTATCGCCGTCCATACGGCCCTGGCCAGCCATGAGGTCAACTTCGTGCTGATCCCCGAGGTACCCTTCAACCTGGAGGGCTACAACGGCTTCCTCCACCACCTGGAAGAACGGATTACCGAGCGGCACCATGCGCTGGTCGTGGTGGCCGAAGGCGCCATGCAGGACCAGCTCCTGACCGAAAAGAAACTGGACGCCGGGGGGAACCTCAAGATGGCGGATGTGGGGACCTACCTGCGGGACCGGATCAACAAGTACTTTGATGAAAAGAAGATCGAAGTCAATTTAAAGTACATCGATCCCAGCTACATCATCCGGTCGGCGCCGGCGAATCCCTCGGATTCGATTTACTGCGAGCGGCTGGGGGATGCGGCGGTTCACGCGGCCATGGCGGGGAAGACCAAGCTGATCATCGGCCTGGTAAACAACGAGTTTGTCCATCTCCCCATCAGGGAAGTTATTTCCCACCGGAACCACGTTGACCCCGAGGGCAACCTCTGGCGGGACACCCTGGACGCCACCCACCAACCGCCGCTGATGGTGAACCGGTTCGACAAATAGGCTGCTCAATGGCAAACCACACGGAAGGGACGTATATTGCCAGAGGCGGAGTCAATCTGGATCTTTCTGATGAGGAACTGGATGGGCTTTTTTCTGACGCCTTGGCGCGGGTTCGTTCCGACCTGGGCAGCGCGGGGAGTTCCACGCTGATTTTGCCGCCGGATGTGACCCGGTTTCATTCGCGGGCGGGGTTCCTTACCGATATTGCCTACCGGGAACTGGAAGGCAGCCCCCGGTCCGGGGCGGCTGCCTCGCCGGTAACGGTGCTCCCCGCCCTGGGGACCCACATGGCCATGAGCAGGGAAGAGCTTGCCCGGATGTTCCCCAAAACCCCGCCGGATAAATTCCGCAGCCACGATTGGCGCAGCGATGTGGTGGAGCTGGGCCGGCTCCCGGCGGATTGGGTGGAAAGGGTTTCCGGTGGGGCGGTCAAATACGACTGGCCGGTGCAGGTAAACAGGCTTCTGCGGGATGGGGGATTCTCCCTCATCCTCTCCATCGGCCAGGTGGTGCCCCACGAGGTAATCGGTATGGCAAACCACGCCAAAAACATCTTCGTGGGTACCGGCGGCAAGGAAGCCATCGACAAAAGTCATTTTGCGGGGGCCGCCTACGGTATGGAGCGGATGATGGGCCGAATCGATACCCCGGTGCGGGCCCTTTTTGACGAAGGATTCCGCCGTTTTGGGGACCGGCTGCCCCCGATCTTCTGGGTTTTGACCGTAATCGGCGCCCGCAGCGAAAAAGAAGCCGCTGCGGCAGGCAAGCCGAAGGGCTCCGGGACCCCTTCGGGTTCCTTAGCGCTTCGTGGTCTTTATGCGGGTTTTGGCCGGGACTGTTTTGAACAGGCCGCCGCCCTGGCCCGGCAGGTCAATGTCGATATCATGGACGAGCCGATACAGAAGGCCGTGGTCTACCTTGAACCTGAGGAATTCCGTACCACCTGGCTGGGCAACAAGGGGATCTACCGCACCCGGATGGCCATGGCCGACGGGGGGGAACTCCTGATCATGGCCCCTGGTCTGGAACGCTTCGGCGAGGACAAGGGTATCGACGCCCTTATCCGCAAACACGGTTACCGCCCCGGCAAGGTGATTCAGGAACGCGCCGCCGCCGACCCGGAGCTGGGCGCCAACCTCAGCGCCGCCGCCCATTTAATCCACGGGTCCAGTGAGGGCCGCTTCACCGTCCGTTACTGCCCCGGTCCCGGTCTCAGCCGCGCCGAAATCGAATCCGTGGGCTATGAATGGGGCGACCTCAGGGCCAATCTGGCCCGCTACGACATCAACAAACTCAAGCTTGGCTGGAATACCCTTCCCGATGGGGAGCGGATCTTCTTTGTCCCGAATCCGGCCCTCGGCCTTTGGGCTGAAAAAAAACGATTCAACAGCGCCGGTTAGGGTGTGAAATAATCATCATTTTGTAAAATAACTCTGTCGATATTAAAGGGAGCGGCAATAGCCAATGGAGTTATTATGAAACGAATCGTTATTTTTGTGATCCTGGTATTTTCTGCGTTTGGGCTGATTTTTGCTCAATCCACCACCTTGAGGGTTCAGCAGTCCCTGAGCTCAAGGGCTGATTTTCCTGCCCCGGCGGCCCAAAGGTTCGCCTCCGGGCAGAGCCCGCAAACAAGTTACCGGCCTGGAAACAACCCGACCCCGCCGGTTACGGTTTATAATGCCCCCCCCGGCCCGGCCAAGCGGATAATCGACGGCATACTGGGGGTCGGCCGGGGGATGATTACCCTGACCGACAGAAACGGTGTTGCCTGGTACATACTGGGCCTGGATCGTTTTGTTGGTTTTATTGACGGCCTGGACCTGGGGGAATATGTAGAACTTGAAGGCTACGCCTCTCCCGCCCCCGGTTCTTCACAGGAACGGCTTTTCCAGGCCGTGAAACTCACTTTAGACAACATGGATTACGATCTGGTCCCCTTCTCCGAAGGTGATTGGGGAGCGGCCTCGCCAGGCAGGAACCCCGTTCGTGAACACCAGGTAACGGTCCAGCCCCGCAGGGAGGAACCTGCCCCAAAACCACCCAAGGGTTGGGAGCATAAGCATAGATCCCCCTGGGCTCCCCAGCCTGACCCCATGTGGATGATGGACCTGGATATGAACGCAATCTGGAGGGAAGATTCAAAGTCCCTGTGGGACAGCAGTAACTTTTTTGGCGGGGATACCTTTTTTAACCGTTAAAACGGTAAACACTACAACTCGAAAATCTCAT
>BNUU01000071.1 GCA_025997595.1 Spirochaetia bacterium
TGTAAAAAAATTAACTAATTCTTTGTATTATAAATAATTATATGGTAGACCTTTTTGATGTTCTACAATGATTCTACATCAATAAGTAAAACAAAGTATAAAATAGTCCGGGGCTTGGCTTTTTTTAGGCTCTCCAATTCCTTCCTGGCGAGAGATCGCCCCGGACTTCCCCCGCAGATTGTCGCAGTTCCTCAATTACTACGGCAGTTCGCATCGGGATGAAGTTTAACCAGTTTAACTACATTCACCACTTAATCAGATTTACCGATAGAGGATCATGTCCGGTGGGGTCTCCCCTTTATTATACGGAGATCATAGAATCGTAAGTTCCATTCCAATAAAGCCGATATTCACCTTCGCCAGTATCTGTCTTTGGCCTCTTTGTTGTAAAAGACACCCTCCGGACCTTGGCGGTAGAGCTGCGGCAAGTCCTTGATAATCTCTCCATCTCCGGCAAGGTCATACCACGAATCAAATTTAACGATGTTCTTCCCGTCCCATTTGTACTGCGCTATGTGCCAGGGTTCCTTTCCATTGACAAGCCGTTCCCCAGCTTTCATTACTTCAATGGCTTCTTCCGGACTTAATGGACTAAGGCTTTGGGTTTTTTTATCCACAAATACTTCTTCCAAGGGAGAACCAAAATCATACTCAAATTGCTCTGATTTGAAATCATCGGCTAATCCTTTCGAACTTTTCTTTTCTTCTGCCATTGTTTTACCCCCTGCTTTAAGCATACACCCTAACAATACGTCAGGAGAACCATATTTCCATCCCTTGACTAAGGGACTCTGCCGGTTTAGTTCTTGGCATTATTTGTTTCCCCGGCTTTTAATTCCGGGCATAGGGTATCAACATCATCTGCGATATGGTGCAATAAGAGGGAAAGGCCCCAGGGAGGGCCAGCCCCGAAGGGCGGCCCGGTTTTCTTATTAAGCGGTGAGGGTGATCCGCGCACCCCGAATATCCCCGCCCAAAACCCGGATAGTGGGGCTCTTGCCCCGGAGGGCGGAGACGATTCCGGTTCGCGTTGCGGGGATGTACCCCAATTTGTAAAACCCCCGACCCCCGGTTATCCCCACCATGACGGCGATAGCGTTCTGGTCCCTGGGGTTTTCAGGTTCTGGGAAAAGGAAGGTCTGCACATCAGCGGGGTCATAGGCTGCCAGACGGCGGAGGGCTTCCTGCCGGTTCCCTGCCATAACGCCCCGGACGGGGAGGACAATGGCTCCGGCTTTCACGATACTCCACGCCTCAATGAAAGCGGCCCGGCGATCCCCTCCCGTCCGGAGGGCCAGCTTGTTACCCAGGGTGAAAACCTTGCTTTTCATTGTTTTGTTGGACATGGTCTCTTTCTCCTTTTATTTCGCTATTGATTATAATTTACATCTATATGATTATATTGTCAAGTAGTTATTTCATTTTTTTGATTATTTTTTTAATCTATTTGTGGACAAAGTTAACATATCCCGTTATATTAAGAATAGGGAGGAGTATATGGCGATTTCAGATAAAGTCAAAGCCTTGTTAAAATTAAAGGGCAAAAATAATACGGGGCTTGCGGAATACCTGGGAATATCGGTTCAGGCCCTTAGCAATAAATTTTACCGGGATAGTTATTCCGGGGATGACCTGGTTAAAATAGCGGCATACCTTGGGTGTGAATTAGCTTTTATTGCAGATAGTTCCACAAAGATCGCCCTCACCTTGGACGATCTGAAAGCAGGGGATAAATGACCATGCAAGGCAGGTAGCTTTCGGAATACTGGAAAGGAATAGCGCAAATGCGTATATTTAAGACAAAAGCGTTTGAACGGCTTATAGAAGATGCGGGATTTACTGATGCGGAACTGATAACCGCAGCAGGGGAAGTGAACCGGGGAGAGTACGAGGCCGACCTGGGCAGTGGGGTATACAAAAAACGGATCGCCCGGTCCGGGGCTGGAAAGTCTGGGGGCTATCGGTTTATTCTGTACTTCCGTCAAGATGAAAGGCTGTTTTTCGCCGATATGTTTGCCAAGTCAAACCAAGCGAATATAGGGCCAAAGGTAAAACGGTGGTATAAGAAGGTGGCCAGGGAATACCTTGGATTTACCGAAGATCAATTACAGGCCCGCCTAAAAGACGGGTGGATTAAGGAGATAGTGCCATGAAAAAGTATAAAAGCGCCGCATACGAGCACCTCCACGAAGAAATAAAGAACCTTGTACAGTCCGGGGATATGAGCGCTGCCGATCTGACAGAGTTTGAACAGGAATGTTTCAAGGAATCCCCGGAAGCATCTACCGCCCGTGTTGCTCACGCCCCGGCCTTGGCCGCCGCAAGCCCCGGACACCCTGGACGCAGTGTAAAATAAATACCTTGAATGAACCTCGCAGGGATATCCAATAAATGAAAGAGAAACGCCATAAGAACCCATGGCGCTGCCTGTTTATAAAAAGGTCCGTGGATATGTCCGGGGCTCATGCATCCCTTCCAGGGCCTTCTACGGGGCTGTATGAAGGTTTTTTAGCAGCGGGTAATCCGGGGCTTTATTAACTTTCTTGATTTTCTTTGATACATTCAGCGCAGACCGTTTGACCGTCATCATTTTTTCCCCATCCACCACATTCTTCACAATAGACCAGGCCGCACTCCGGGCATTGTTCACCATGGGGGCCAGAAGTCTCGTAGTATTCAAAGGGGCCATCGTGTTTAGGCATTTCTACGGTTTTACCGCATTTGTGGCACTTTATTTCTTCTTCCTCGATCCACCCGTCGAATGAATCATCATCATCCATTTTTTACGCTCCTTTATTTAGATATTTGTCCGTTTGGCTTTCTTTGCAATAAGGCCCTCGGTCAAGGTCTGATACAGGTAAAACAAATGGGCTACCCGGTCGGCGTCATTGGTGAAGGTTTTACCATAAGCGGCCTCTACCGCCTTATCAAGTTTCTGGTGGGCTTTTACCAGTTCCGGGGGCATGACCACCGGATCATAAAGGTCTGCGAGGCTGCTATTTGGGTAAATAGCACGGGCATCTAATACTGCCTGGGCTTCTTTCTCTATAACCGTAATTTGTTTAGCGGTCGGTTTAGACGGCCACGGAAAATTATTATAGACAATATCCTTTGAATAACGGTATCGCATTTCTAACCTTCCACAAACACAACGGGTCCAGGCCATGTGCATTGTGGACATAAGAATGCCGAAATGATAAAGGGTCCCGTCAGGTATAATCATACAGGTGTCCCCGGCAATAGAATTATGATCAAAAAAGCCCATTGGTATATACAAGCGATTTTCTGAAGAAACACGGGGAACAACTATAAAGGTATCAGGATTGTTTCTATCCCTAAACAGGGAAGGGCTTACCGCATGATCACGGGTGGAAGGGGCAACACTTGCCAACCTAAAATTTTTTACCGCCTCAACCCGCTTAAAAATTTCCGGTAGTTTTTGGATTTCACTTGGCTCAACACCTATCAACCATAAACACCATCTTTTTTCATCATTCAAAAATTCACGGGCTGAAATAAGCGGTTTTATATATTTTTCCGCTCCTGGCTCAATTTTGACCAATTCCTTTTTTTCTTCATCCGACAGGAGTAAATTGCCACCATCAAGCGGCATATTTCCAAAATTCATTTTGGGTACTGAACAAATAGGATTAGACTTACTTGTAATAAAAACACTGTCTGTGTCAAGTAAATACGCATTTATCTGTTTTACCGTGGATTCAACTGGGTAACCCGCTACGCTGGCATAATGATATAATTTTTTTACG
>BNUU01000072.1 GCA_025997595.1 Spirochaetia bacterium
TTTCTTATGAGAAAGAATCAACTATGGACGATTGCAGCCGCAGCGCTGCTAACCGTGTCTCTTTTTGTTATGGGGTGCAGTACTGATGCCCCGACGTCGGGTCCCAACCCTATTAGCGTTGAGGTAACCGCAACAGCAGCCAGTGTGGCTCAGGGCGGGTCTGTGGGATTTACCGTAATCATAAAGGAATATGGTGTTCCGGTACCCGCCGACAGTATTACGTGGTCTCATGACGGTACAGAATCCGGGACAGACTTTTTTGGCTCTACTACTGATGAGTCAAGTGTAACGTTGGATATTGACGGCGAAGAAACCGGCACGGTAACCGTTACGGCACAGGTCACGTACGATGGTTCGTCGTACGACGGCACGAAATTGGTTAGCATTATCACTGTAGAAGATGCTGAAACTGCTATTACTGCAATTGGAGATGCGGCGGGAGGCATCGATGAGGTCGCCCTGTTTGCGGCGTTGCAGGGCGATAACGCCGGTCTTAATCAAAAATACTTACTTGCTGATTATAAAACTTACTACTTGGACAATAAGTCTACTATTGCGAGTGCCGCCACTTTAGTGTCCGATCCAAGCCCTGCGCAGGTTGCGGCTGCTGTTGTTGCATTGAATACTGCAATGAAAACCTTAACCCAGGCCGCACTGCTTGCTGACTTTAATGCCGGAAGCGCAGCTGATATAGTATCGCTTTTGACGGAAGCAAATCTTGCCGCCCTAGACGATGACGGAACGGCCTGGGCCGGTTTTAGCGATTTAAACCCCACTGAAAGAACTGCTTTAGCGGAGATCTTTGTGCTTGGCAAAACTTTTTCTAGTGTTGCAGATCTCATGGTTAAACTTTACGACGCATATGAGCTTTTCTTTGCCTATCAGGGGGATCTGGTAGTAACCGGAAACGTTGGTACTGTCGCAGCGAATGCGTCCTATTACGCCGTGGATGATGATCTAGCAGCTGATTTTCTAGTCTTAATCCCCAGTATTGATGATGCTACACCGAGGTCTACAATTGAGGCCGTATTTAGTTACGCTGGGGCCCCTCTTAGTGCATTTGCAGAAACATCGCTCGCGCTTGCAGTGGGCAGAGGGGACAAAATAATCGTCGTGGAATACACTGCTTCTACGGGCGGCACGGTGTTAGCCTATTCCGCTACACCCGGAACCGTACCGGAAAGTGGAAATGCCAATGTCGAGGTCGCCCTGACCGCAGCCGCAGCGTCTGAAGGGGTAGTCGAACTTGCCACCGGCAGCTATGGTACGGTGGACGGTATGACTATTACCCTTGACTCCGGCAAGTACGTAGTTGAAAAGAGTGGCCAATGGTATAAAACGACAGGACTCCTTACAAGCACTCTTACTTCAGTTGATGACCTCGGAGCAGCAATCAGCGGATCTGCTGCCTCCACCGATTCCATCACCGGCCTTACTGCTGGAACCTATAATGTGTATAAGGTGGCGGTGCTGCCGATTAACGGTACGGGTATCAAGAACACGATCGCCGACGCAAGCGTCCTCGCGATAACGTCAGTGTTGAGTGCCTCCACAATTGATGCCGATGCAAAGGTGCTCGTGTATTTGGGCGCTGCAATCACACCGGCCATAGCGGAAACCACATTGGCAACAACCACCATTCCCCAGAACGGCACAACCACATGGGAGCCCACCGTGGTTTCGGCAGGCTCTACCAAAATTGCTGCCACAAACAACGCCCAGTACTTCACGCTGAGCACTATTGGTGGCAGCACCACACTGAGCTTGTCGAAGAAGACCAAATTGTCGGGCGTCACAATCTCCGGCATAACCGCACCTGAGAAGTATGCAACGCCGGTAACTACTGCTCCAACAGCAGGTGCCACCATCACGTCATCCACTCTTGTCGCGTGGACGACAACTTTCGGTGGCGATTCTGCAGGCCCCGCATTTGACGTAGGTACTTCATACACCGCAACGTTCACGTTAACGGCAGCCTCTGGCTACACCTTTATAGGTGTAGCGGAGAGCGCCTTTACGGTGAATGGCGTAACCGTTACCTCGGTCAATTCGGCCGACGGGGCAGACGGCGAGGTAACTGTAAACTTCGCTGCCACCGCAGATTTCGCACTGGGGGATTTGCCCGCTACCTCGAAGAAAGCCACCACTGCATCGGGTACAAACGAGGTGAGCCTCTCCGGTACAACACTCAAGTTCGAAAAAAATGGCGGTGTTAAGACCGTGGAGATTAACACTGGATCAGGCATCGGAAAAACGATCAAAGATGTGTTGGATTTGCTTGCAAATGATGACTTGTTCGCAGTAAGCTCTAGCGCAATCACAGGCGCCACCCTCGTTGCGCAGCCGGCATCGGACGTGGCAGACAAAATTAACGGTCTGCTTGCTTTAACCGATTTGACCATCGGCTATATAGACGCGGAACTCGGCGGCGTAACCGTACCTGAAAACAAAACGCTGACCCTGGGCGCAGCCTTAATAGAAGCCAATACGGCGACAGTTACGAGCGGTGTCCTTGCTCTTCCGGCAACAGAAGCAGCTCTGGCCGGAAGCGGCTATATCAAGACCGATGGCGGCACGATAACCTACGACTCGCTCACGGGTCTGACCGTAACCACTGCCGCAGTAGGTAGTGCTGTTATGACAGGTATAGAAAAGCTGGCAAGCGATATCATTGCGATAGAGGCTGCCGATGCCACGAACGCGATAACAGTCAAGACCACTGGTGGTGGTTCATTCAGTGCTACCAGTTTGGACTCCGGCCCCGAACTTAACACCGACACTACTATCGCAGGCGCCGGTCTTCTGGTTGAAAGTACTAGTGCTACTATACCCGCTGGACTGACCAGTGTGACCTTATCTAAATCAGGTACAGCCCTCCGGCTCGCCGCAGCAGGTGCCACTGAGGATGATGAGGTTGAGGTTGAATTTGTTGGTACACTGACAAACGGTGGTGTTACCAGCGATGATATTTCTATCCACGTTATAATCACCACTGAGGCTGAGTAACACTGTCTTTACGTGCCGCCCGGCGCACCAGAGCCGGGCATGTTAAATGTTGAGAACGGGTCGCCCCTCTAACCGGGGGCGGCCTTTTTTGGGGCCATCATAGTATTGCCCTACCTTGAAAACGGCGCACCTGACCCCCGGAGGATATAAGGAGCGCACCGGAAAAAACGGCGAAGGGGGGGTGGTGCATAAAACCGTGACCTTCGCAGAAGGGCATGGTTTCATGTACCAGGACCCCCCCGCCCTATTCCCCGTGCGCTCCTGAAACCCCCTGCAGGGGTCAGGTGCGATTTCTCTAGAGAATGGTATGCCAAATGTACTCACGACTAACCGCCTTCTTCCTTTCCTTTGCGGTCTTATCCTGGGCCTTGCCGCCGCCGGTCTATTCTTTGGACTCCGGGGCAACGGAGACCGAAGCGAACTCCGGGAACGAGCTCGAGCGCTTGATAGGGATCTCAACGAGGCTCGGCGAGCTCAACACGACGCTCAGGAACGAGCTGGACGACTCCAGGAAGAACTCGGCAGAATTGCG
>BNUU01000073.1 GCA_025997595.1 Spirochaetia bacterium
GACCCTTACCTTGTCGGAGGTGACGTATCAACTGGATTTTCGGACTATCAATATTGATACCGGTAAGGTCCTGAGCCAATATACGGCGGGGATACGAATGGATCCGACCTTTGCGGAACTGTTACATATTCAGACTCCGGAGACAGCCGAACAGGTCCCGCTTCAGATTCCGAAGACAGCCGAACGGGTCCCGCTTGCCCAGGCTGCCGAGTCAGCCGAACAGGTCCCGCTTCAGACTCCGGAGACAGCCGAACAGGTCCCGCTTGCCCAGGCTGCCGAATCAGCCGAATCAGCGGAAACTGCCGAACCTGCCAAAACCAAAGGCAAGAATTTTTCCAGAGGCAGAAGATTCGGCGCAGTGCTCATGAACCCCCTGCTCGGCCTTGGTTCCTATACCATGGGCGATGCAGCCGGGGGTTTGTTTATAAGCACCGGATACCTTTTTGCCGGGGGGTTGATTGTCTGGGATATTTTTGGAATAAAGTATGAAAATGAAGATGACTATAAATATCAGATTGCGGGCGCTCCCGGCTTGATTGGTATGGGGATTGGGGGGCTAACGACGGTTTTCGGCATCCTCCGGCCTATCCTGTATCAACGGACCGGATTGGGCCGCGGGGAATTTTCCGCCGGCAGCAGGATCGGCATGGCGGCGCTCAACCCCCTGCTTGGGATGGGATCCTATATGATGGGGGACCAGCTTGGGGGCCTGATCCAGAGCCTGGGATACGGCGCCGCCCTGGGCCTTATCGCCTGGGATGTTTCCGGAATTGATGCCGGCTCCGCACTTGCGGGGATTCCGGGCCTCGTGGGATTGGGGGTGGCGGGGGTAACTTTTGTCTTCGGCATCCTCCGGCCGTTCTTCTATCATCGCAGCAGCTCAAGAAACAAGGCCGCCGAAGCGCTCAAGGGAGTGAACCTGGCGGTCATCCCCGACGCATCGGGGATTAAATCGGTATACTTAGGTTATCGGTTTCAATATTAGAAGGAGAGAATATGAATACCAAAAAGCGCTTTTCACCCGCCCTGCTCTGCGCCCTGGCCCTGCTTTCCCTGACGGGCTGTGCGCTCCAGGACTGGTCCCGGGATCTTTTTCATGGCGAGGACCTGGAGGAGAAGGGGGGCCCGCTCGCCGGTAAGACCTTTACTGTGGCGGCTGCGGCTTCGCCGGCATACATTGATTATATTTATTGGAATGCTACTACTAGTAAGATCGAGATTGGCAACGGTACTCCTGTCTTTGACCAATATAATCCCGCCACGGATACCGCTTACGCAGTATTGAAGGATTTCCTGCTGTTAACAGGGGTGTTGGCCACTGATAAGATAACGTTTGATGGCGGCGGTCTGATCTCGGGGATCGAAAAGGTTGACACCACCACTTCCCCTATTGTCATTAAGATTGGCGCCTCCGGTACTGCCACAGAGATAGCTGCGGCAGCCTTTGCTTCGGGAGTAACCCTTACCCAGAGCATAACCAATGGCATTGACGTTACCGGCGCTGATCTGGCTATCGGTACGGCTCTGATACTTGACACCGCAACCTATAACGTATATGGCGTTTCAATTCAGGTATTAGCCGGCAGTAATGCAATAGTTACCCAGTCGGGGGCTAATGAGTTAACACTTGACGCAGGCTCCGCCACCGCCACGGTGAGTATCGCTGCAGCCAGCTCCATAACCGGGATTAAACTCGTCACCACCGCTCTTACGACTATCTCCAATGTCAAACCCAATACAGAAATCAACGTGGGTTCGATAAGCGGCGTAACAATCTCTGCCCAAGCGGCCACCACGGTGGATATCACCGGGCTTACTACTATTGGTGACACAGTAAACCTTGCCGCAGTCGGCGGCGCCAGGGTTTTTACGCTGATAGCGCCCGCTCTTCCGGGAACTGATACCTATGTTCAAAACACTGCCACTGGAGTAGCAAGTAGTAGTGCAGCTACCGTTAATATCTACGGAACCACCGCTTCTACCTTTTCTGGTTCCGGTACCAACACCGGCTTTGCCCTGTCGGTTGCTTCCGGTGCTACTACTACGGTGGATCGTAAATAAGCGCGCCGCCCCGCGCACCATAGGGGGGCAAAAAGAACAGGCCGCCTCCCAGCCGGGGGCGGCCCTTTGATCTGAAATTTACCTATTTATTTTTACCCCCGGTTATGCTATAATTGTACCTATGGGGAGCAGTATGACGAAATTTCGGGTTGCGGTGATTTTCCTCCTGCTGGCCGGTTTTGCGCTTATTGGCGCCCGGGGGGCGGATATCCGGGGGGTGGTTCCCCTTGAGTTGACGCTGGCTGACGCCGGGGTATGGCTCCGAACCCATGTAGCGCCGGCAACCAGGATCGCCCTGCTTACCCTTTCCTCCCCAACCCGCGAATTATCCGACTACTGTTCCAATAACCTTATTGCCAGCCTCGGCAGCCTGGGCATCGACTCGATAAAATGGACAAACGGGGATATGAATGCCGCCCTGTCTGCCGGCCGGACCGGCCGCGCCGGGACGATTGTTATTGGGTCTATTGTCAACACAGAGAGGGGCTGCCAATTATATCTCCAGACTATCGCCGGTGCAGACAGCGCAGATCTGGGCCAGTTTACCGCCATAATCAGGACAGATGAAACCCTTAAGTCATTGCTGAAATTCAGTCCCACTACCCGCCGCCGCATGACCGTAATGGCCCCATCCGAAGGGCAGTAAGCGGGTGCGCCTGGGTGATTTCAGTTTCAGGCGGGGAGTATCTCCTTGCCGTTGGCCCAGCAGGCCCGCCGCTTCTGCTTAAAGGGGACCCAGTCGCCGCCATCCTCGCCGATGTACATCCAGGCGCCGTCCTCAAGCTGAATCCGTTTGTAGAGATTGCCCTCGTAGGCGTCAAGGGTGTTCAAAATCTCCGCATGGAGCCAAAAGGATTCAACGAGAATTGAGGAGCCCGCCTGGGGTATGGCCCAGGGGAAGGGCGCCCCCGGCTTGGAGCAGAGTTGGTACCCCTCAATTTCCCGGTCCTTTTTATTAAGCCGCTCATCCACGAGAAAGGGCTTTAAAATCTCATGGGCGTTCCCCCCGATTTTAAGCTGGCCATATACGTTAACACAGGCCACCCGATCTACCCGGTTGATCCGCTCAATATATCCAAACACCGTCCAGGGGCTTACAATCATCGAAAAACCAAGCTGCTTCTTGGCGGTCTCATAATCAACATCATATATGGCGCGGACAAACATGCCGATATCGTGCAGTATCGCTGCGGTTTCCAGCATCATCCGTTCACGGCGGTTCATCCCGTGTTCACGGATCAATGCGTCAAAAAGGACCATGCAGAGAAAAGCAACATGACGGCTGTGATTTTCGTCGTAGTGATACTTTCGTCCCAGGTTTATGGCTCCTGCAATGATCTGGGAATAAAAATCTTCCTGCAATTCCGGATCCACCCCGCGGGCCAGATCCTCAATGAAC
>BNUU01000074.1 GCA_025997595.1 Spirochaetia bacterium
CCTTGAGGTCCTTGGCGCTCTTTACCCTTACATCCGCGCCGAAGCCCATGGGATGCTGCACCACCCGCTGTTCGATGTACTTTTCCAGCCCCACAAAGGCCCCGCCGCAGATAAAGAGGATGTCCGTGGTGTCGATGCGGATCATCTCCTGATTCGGGTGCTTTCTGCCGCCCTGGGGAGGCACCGAAGCGATGGTCCCCTCGATAATTTTGAGCAGGGCCTGCTGGACCCCTTCCCCGGACACATCCCGTGTAATGGAGACATTTTCACCCTTCCGGGCGATTTTGTCGATTTCATCAATATAAACAATACCCCGCTCGGCGGCGGCGATGTTGCCCCCGGCGTTCTGTATCAGCTTGAGGAGGATGTTTTCCACATCCTCGCCTACATAGCCCGCTTCGGTAAGGGTGGTGGCGTCCACAATGGCAAAGGGGACTTTCAGCTTTTTTGCCAGAGTCTTGGCGAGGAGGGTCTTGCCGGTTCCCGTGGGACCAATCAAAAGGACATTGGACTTTTCGATTTCCACATCGTCCGGCTCCTTGGCGGGGTTGGCTATCCGCTTGTAGTGGTTATACACCGCCACGGAAAGGGCCTTTTTGGCGTTTTCCTGCCCGATAATGAACTGGTCCAGGTAGCTTTTGATCTCCCTGGGGGTGGGGATGTCCCCGGTGAACTGGGTGGAAAGCTCGTGCTCTTCCTCGGTAAGGATCTTGCGGCATACTTCGACACATTCATCGCAGATAAATACATCATTCGGCCCGGCGATAAGCCGCCTGGCCATGTCGGCGCTCTTTCCGCAGAATGAGCAGGTCCGTTCAAAGCCGCCCGAACCGTTACGCAGTTTTGCCATTTTTGTCCCTCGTTAAGATAGAATCCGCAACCCCATAGGAAACCGCATCGGCGGCGGACATATAAAAGTCCCTTTCCATATCAACGGCAATCCGCTCAATATCTTTACCCGAATGTTTCGCAAAGTACTCAATGGTAAGCTTTTTTAACCGTATGATTTCCCGGGACTGTATGCCGATGTCCCGGGCCTGCCCCTGGGCACCCCCCCAGGGCTGGTGGATAAGCACTCGTGAAGAGGGGAGCACCATCCGCTTGCCCGCGGCCCCGGCGGTGAGGATCAGGGCGGCCATGCTGGCGGCCTGGCCCAGACAGATGGTCTGCACATCGCTTTTGACGTACTGCATGGTATCGTAGATGGCGAGCCCTGCGGTGACCGAGCCGCCGGGGGAATTGATGTAGAGGTTGATGTCCTTCTCCGTATCCTGGCCGTCCAGAAAAAGTAACTGGGCCACCACCAGGTCCGCGGTAAGATCGCTGATTTCCCCGTCGAGAAAGACGATGCGGTCTTTTAAAAGCCGGGAATAAATATCGTAGGACCGTTCCCCGGAGCCGCTCTGCTCAATAACATAGGGGACCAGGGTGTTCATTTTTTCATTCATTATAATAACTTACCCATTTTGTGCCATCAGGTCCAGATAATTTTCCTTTTTCCCGGGCTTTATGGTGTTTTCCTTTAATAAAATGTCGAAAAGCTTCCGTTCCTTGATGTCTTCCTTTAGATACTCCTTCATGGTCTCCTGCTCGTAGTACTTTTTGACCTCATCCAGGGGGGCGTTTTCTTCCTGAGCCAGGGTTTCAACCTGCTTTTCCACTTCCTCATCGGAGGCTTCAAGCTTCAACTCCTCCATTAAGGTTTCCACGATAAGCCGGGAGTGGAGTGCCTTTACCGCGTCGGGCCGCCATTCGTCCTGGATCTGCTCGGCGGTTTTGCCGGTGCCGCCCATTATTTTGGTGATCTCTTCCACTGTGGTCCCAAAGCGCCGGGCGAGGTTCCGCCACCGGGAATCAAGCTCTATGCGGACCATGGACTCGGGTATCTCCAGGGGGGTATCGGCGACGATTTTTTCCAATAAATTGTTGATTTTGATGTCCCGAAGGCGGCGGTCCAGGGTCCGACCCAGCCGTTCCTTGATATTGTTTTTAAGATCATCCAGGGTTTTGAATTTTTCATCCACATCCTGGGCAAGGTCGTCGTCCAGATCGGGGAGTTTCCGTTCTTTAAGGGCCGTAAGGGTGACCCGGATCTTCTTGGTCTGCCCCGCCAGGGTGGTGTCTTCAAAGTCTGCAGGGTATGTTTTATCGATGTCGCGGGTTTCGCCCTTTTTCATCCCCGTGATTTCATCGTCAAATTTGTAGATGTTATAGCCCGTACCCAGGGTAAAAACGAAGTCCTGGCGCTCCGAATTGGGCAGGACCGCTCCATCGGGGCCGATTTCACTGTAATTGACGGTGACCACATCGTCCTTTGCCGCAGCCACGCCGTCATCCCGGTCAAGGACGATGGCGTTCCGGTCCCGGATGGTTTCCAGTTCCCGGCTGATGTCCTCATCGGAGACAACGGCTTCGGGGGCTTCCGCTTCAAGGCCCTTCCATTTTCCCACGGTTACCTTGGGCAGCACGTCGTAGACCACCGAAAAAGTCAGGTCCGTATCGAAATCCAGCTTCGGCGGCTCGTCCTGGATCTGGGGTTGGGAATAGGGGAGGGGCCGGTCTTCACGGCTCAAACTTTCGTCCTGGAACACCTCGGTCACCGATTTTTCGATGATGGTCCCCAGGGCTTCCCCTTTCAGGGCTTCCCCGAATTTTCGCACCAGCACTTCCTGTGGCACCTTCCCCTTGCGAAAGCCCGGAAGCTGAAGGTTCTTGCGGTAGTCCCGCAAGAGTTCATCATATTGGGAGCGGACATCGTCCTTTCCCACGGTAAGGGTCAGTTTTACGCTTGAATGTTCAAGGCGGGTAATTTCTTTGGATACGGCCACTCTATTCCCCTCAAATATAAGTAATTCAGATTTCTATGAATGCGAGAGAAGGGACTCGCCCTCCAGCCCTCAACATCCTGTCTCTGGCTTTCGGGCCGGGGTGCTCACTGGCGGCGTACCTCCCTGTACGCCTTCCGCTTCGCGCGTTCGCACCCTTCGAGTCCCTTCACTCTTACTTCGTGCGAGAGAAGGGACTCGAACCCTTATGCCTGCGGCACTAGCTCCTAAGGCTAGCGTGTCTACCAATTTCACCACTCTCGCGCTGGCTTCCAGGCCTTTGAGACGGATAATCCCCTAAATCTTCATGACAATTTAGCAGGTTTTACCGGATTAATCAACTCCCCATCAGTTCCGCAAAATTCACCTTTCTGCCTTCCCGATGGGCGCGGTATGCGCCGTCCATGAGCAGGCTGAGGGTTACGGCGGCGTCGATTCCTATGCCGCAGGCTGCTTCACCGGTATTGATTTCACGCACCCACTGTGCCAG
>BNUU01000075.1 GCA_025997595.1 Spirochaetia bacterium
ATCCGCCGGGAAATGGCTGTCAAAAAATTCTTTATTCTCAAAGGGATAGTGATTCTGCCCGTAGGGCATGGCCCCGGATTCAAACCAGCAGTCCAGCACTTCCGGGATGCGGGTCATGGTTCCCCCGCACCCGCAGGGGATGGTGATCTTGTCCACAAAGTGTTTATGCAGATCCGTGGCTTCAACCCCGGAAAGTTCCTTGAGTTCCGCTTTACTGCCAATGCAGATCGTTTTACCGCAGTCCGGGCATTTCCAGATGGGGAGCGGGTTCCCCCAATACCGGTTCCGGCTGATCGCCCAGTCACGGGCGCCCTCCAGCCACTTGCCAAAACGCCCCGCCTTGATGTGTTCCGGTACCCAATAAATTTGGTCATTCGCGGCCAGCATATCCTGTTTGATCTTTTCAACATTGACGAACCATGAGCCCACCGCCCGGTAAATCAGGGGGCTGCCGCAGCGCCAGCAGTGGGGATAGGCGTGGAGTATCTGCTCCCGCTTGATCAGCTTCCCTTCGGCCTTGAGCCGGTCCATGATCGCCTTGTCCGCATCCTTCACAAAGAGGCCCTGGTAGTCGCTCACCTCCGCAGTAAACCGGCACTCGGCGTCAATAGGACAGACAACCGGAACCCCCGTGCCCTTGAGCACCCGCGCGTCGTCCTCACCAAAGCCCGGCGCGGTATGCACGATGCCGGTCCCGTCCTCGGTGGAGACAAAATCACCGGGATAGGTGCGGAAGGCGTTCTGCCCGGCGGCGTCTTTAAAATAGGGGAACAGCGGTTCATAGGTAATGCCGATAAGATCCGCGCCCTTCTTCCGCCAAAGAATTTTGTAATCCTCCGGTTTTTTGTAATAGGCCGAAAGCCGCGCCTCCGCCAGAATGTAACGGTCTTCGCCGTACGTCCCTTCGGGCCGTTTACCGATAGGAATGTTATCAACTGCGCCGCCATTCGGCGGCACAACGTTATCTTGCACCATCACATAGTCGATATCCGGCCCCAGGGTAAGGGCCAGGTTGGAGGGCAGGGTCCAGGGGGTGGTGGTCCAGGCCAAAAGGTAGGTGTGATCGTCAAAGCTGTCCGCCGCAGAAGATGCTGCCGCCGGGGCGCCCGGCGCCGCCCCCTTCACCTTAAAGCGGAGGGTGATCGCCGGATCATGCACATCCCTGTAGCCCCCCAAATTGAGTTCGTGGTTGGAAAGCACCGTGGCGCAGCGGGGGCAGTAGGGCAGGATGTAGTGGCCTTCGTAGAGCAGGCCCTTGTCCCAAAGGGTTTTCATCACCCACCAGATGGTCTCCATGTAGTCGCCGTCCATGGTCTTGTAGTCGTTATCGAAATCAACCCAGCGGCCCAGCCGGGTAATCACCTGCCGCCATTCCTTAACGTAGCGCTGCACCGAGGCCCGGCAGGCCTCGTTAAATTCCGCCACCCCGTACTTTTCGATGTCGGTTTTGGAGTTGAGCCCCAGCTCCTTTTCGATAAGGTTCTCCACCGGCAGCCCGTGACAGTCCCATCCGAAACGGCGCTCCACCTTTTTGCCCTTCATGGCCTGATAGCGGGGAATGATGTCCTTAATCGTATTGGGCACAAAATGCCCAAAGTGGGGCAGCCCCGTGGCAAAAGGAGGCCCATCGTAAAAAACGAACTCCTCCTTATCGTCCCGCTGTGAAACGGATTTCTCGAAAATGTGATTCTTTTCCCAGAAGGCCAACACCTCCTCTTCCAGTTTGGGAAAACTAACCCTGGGGTCCACCGCTTTATACACCGTCCGCTCCTGTGTGCAAGTTTGCGATCATAGTATGCCATAAAGGGGTGGGTTTTCCAAGTATAGGGGGGCCGGCTGTCATTCATGTATACATTAAAGTTATACGAAATACCCCCTAAGCTGTATGAAAAAATATACACCGGAATACAATTATAATATTGCGACACTGGTAGAGTTAAAAAGTGATCTGGAGAAATTAACAGAAAAAGACGTTGACATAATGATCAAAAAATATCTGCCAATAAAAACATATGAATAAAGTTTTTTCAACTTTAAAAAAACATTTGACAATAATTACGAAATGTGTTTATGTATAAAAAAGCGAGTATAAAATGAAAAAATTATATGAATATTTAACAAATGAATATAACGCACATTTTGCCGGGTGGGATTTTTCATATTTAAAGGGACGCATGGAAGAAGATATACTTCCATGGAATTATAAGACTATTATAGAAAGGCATTTTTCCGGAAAAGAAACATTACTGGATATGGATACAGGCGGAGGAGAGTTTTTGTATTCATTATTAAATTTGCCTAAAAATGTATTTGCGACAGAAGGTTATGAACCAAATATTTCCATTGCGGAAGAAAAACTAAAAGAAAAAAGTATCATTGTAAAACCGATTAAAGATGACGGGGTGATTCCGTTTAATGATGAATATTTTGATATAATAATAAACAGGCATGGATCGTATAAAATAAACGAATTAAAAAGGGTGTTAAAAGAAGACGGAATATTTATAACGCAACAGATCGGCGGACTTAACGGAATAGATATAAATATGGCCCTTGAAACAAGGACGATGGAATATGTTGAGTGGTGTTTAATAAAAAATATGGAAATGTTTAAAGATGCCGGCATGGAAATCATAGAAAAAAGGGAGCATATTGGGAAAATGAGGTTTAATGATATAGGGGCTATAGTATATTATTTGAAATGTATACCGTGGCAGGTAGAGGGTTTTAGTATAGATAAATATTATAAAAAGCTGGAAATAATGAATGAAATTATAGAAAACAATGGCCATATGGATTTTATACTGCATAGATTTTATGTAATAATAAAAAATGGAATACGGACAAACTGCGCCTGACAGGGCTGTATATGCTTCGCATATACAGCCGGAACGGAAGGGGCGCTTTTTTCCCTGTAGACACCCCCCCGCCTTGTCAGGTAGTATAAACCTGTCCCGCAGCCAGGAACCATGCGAGGAGACGCCGCCTAACTCCGCCAGGGCCGGAAGGAAGCAACGGTAAGCGGTCGGCTTCTGCGCCGTGGCCTCCCTGGCTGCGGGCTTTTTACTTTTATCCTTAGCGTTGCCATTTTTGGCCCTACGCCGTGTTACCTGTTGTGTTAACAGCCTTGCGGCTGCCAATTCGGGCGGGGGCTCTTCTTTTTTTCACCCCCTTTCGCTATACTCTAAACCATGGC
>BNUU01000076.1 GCA_025997595.1 Spirochaetia bacterium
ATCATTCTGATGATTCTGACCATTGCGGGGGGGCTGGGGTTTATTGTGCTGCAAGACGCTGCGCAGGTGATTCTGCGGAAAAAGCCCCGCCTGAGTTACCATAGCCGGGTGGTGCTTTTGATGTCGGCGGCCCTTATTTTCGGGGGAGCCCTGATCTTCTTCATCTTTGAACGAAACCGGCTGTACGGCGAAATGAGCGGCCCCCTTGCGGCGATGAACACACTTTTCCAATCCGTGGTCTGCCGGAGTTCCGGCTTCGGAGTGACGCCGCAAAAAATGTTAAGCCAGCCCAGCCGGATGCTCACCGGGCTGCTGATGCTTGTCGGGGGCGCGCCGGGTTCCATCGCCGGGGGGCTCAAGGTTACGACGATCTTCGTAATCTGTATCGTGATGATACGCAAGCCCGACAAATACGGGGATATCAAAATTTTCCATCACCGGCTGACTTCGGATACGATTAACCGGGCGGTGGTTTATTTTCTTAAGGCTGTCGCGCTGCTGGTCATCTGCGTCACCGCTCTCTTTATCACCGAGGGCTGGGGTAAACCCCTAGGTGAACCCCTGGCCGGGAACAATGCGGAAGCCATTGTCTTTGAGGTCCTGGGGGCCTTTTCCACCGCAGGCATTACCCTGGGGCTGACGCCGGATCTGTCCACTGCGGGCAAGCTGGTGATCCTGGCGGCCATGTTCGCCGGGCGGGTGGGTCTTATCGCCCTGGCCTTTCCCGCCATCGGACAGAAAAATTACGATATCACCTACCCGGAAGGTTCAGTGTTGCTGGGATAAGAGGAGTAGATTGTGAAACAGGTAGCGATTCTTGGATTGAGTCATTTTGGAAAGAGTGTGCTGGACGAGCTGCTGGCCCTGAATGTCGATGTGTTTATCGTGGACAAGGACCGGGAGGTGATCGACACCTACAGGGACGCCTCTGCGGGGTCGGTGGTGCTGGATGTGCTCAACGTGGAAACCCTGCGGAAGGTGCTCCCCGATTCGATTGACGCGGTGGTGATCGACATGGGGGATCGGATCGAGGCGTCGATTCTGGCCACCAGTTATTGTGCCAAATTGGGGATAAGGGCCATTGTCGTCAAGGCAGAAACCGAATCTCAGGCGGAAATTCTGGAGCTGGTGGGGGCCACCAAGATAGTGTTCCCCAACAAGGAAGCGGCAAAGCGAATTACCCCGCAGATCCTCTCCGGGGTGTTGCTCAACTACCTGCCCCTGGGGGGCAAGCTCGCCATTGCGGAACTGGAGGTCCCCCGGCACATGACAGGCTGCACCATCGTAGAATCGGGAATCCGGCAGAAGTACGACATCAACCTTATCGCCGTGCGGAAGCCCGAGGGCGAATACGACAAATTCGATCCCGCCTACCGCTTTGCCGAAGGTGATATCGCCCTCTTTTCCGGCGCCGGTGATGACCTGAACCGCTTTACCGGCACAATACTCAAGGAGCAGCAGTCGGCCATCACCGAACAGTTTATCAACTTTTTCAAACGGAGGAAGAAGTAGGATCCGATCGACCGCTCAAGGTGGAGTTTGGGGGTAATGAAATCATGTGTTATACGGAGCCCCCGCAAGCGTTTACCCCGTATTCCAAAAAAATCTTAAAATGACACATTTTGAAATATTGTAAAATTTCTGTTGTAAATATGAGTAACCTCAAGTATAATCTAGAATATTACACCCTGGGTGTAATCTATGTTTTTTTTGTAAGGAAGGAGTTGCAAATGATCCGAAAATCCGTGATTATACTTGCGCTTGTTGTCCTGGTTGGATCGGTTGCGTCCGCCCAGGATTTGAAAATCGATTACCAGTACAATGTTACCGGCGCCGTTGCGGGCAATCAACTGACCTATTCCGGCAATTATATGGTTCGTACGGATAAGGATGCCTTTGACGCCGTTTCCGGCGCTTCAAAGCAGAAGTCAACCGCACTGTTTACCTATTACCAGACCGATGTACTGGGTAAGGCCGCCTTCCCCGCCGGGCTGCGGGGCCTGCTCCTGTATCCCGTAGCTCCTCCGGCATTGCGCACCGACGATTCCCTCAGCGTCACCAAGGCCGCCGGCGGGGCCATCACCGCCCAATACGTACACCGGGGCGTCGCCTACGGGATCATCACCGACAATACGGGTAAAATCACCTTTGACAAAAACGGTATCGCCGCTCCCGGCCGGAGCGTCCTGCGGGTCATCGGCTTTATCCAGGGCGCAGGCCCCCAGCAGCTTCACCCAGACTTTGTAAGCGGCGGCAAGCCGGACTATGTCAAAATATGGAACGCGGGAACCGCAGGCGGCACGGTCGGGAGCGTCAAGACCGGTGCGCAGATCAACGATTTCCCGGACGCCGCTTCACTGTATTATTACACCGGCACATTGCAGTTCACCTTTGATCAAAATATATTAAAAATTTCCGGTACCCTTAAACCGAACAAACGCTAATCCCGGGGATAGGGATGGCAGGATACGGTGTCTACCGCCCTGCCATCGCCGCCCTGCCCTCCCTATTTACACCGTATACGTCGAAGCGCTGGTATTCCCACCGTGGCCGGTCCAGTTGGTGTGGAAGAATTCGCCCCGGCCCTTGTCCACCCGCTCGTAGGTATGGGCGCCGAAGTAGTCACGCTGGGCCTGGAGCAGATTCGCCGGGAGCCGCTCGCTGCGGTAGCCGTCGAAGTAGGCCAGGGCGCTGGTCATGGCGGGGGCGGTGATGCCGTTGGACACCGCCGCCGCCACTACCCGCCGCCAGGAGGCTTGGGCGTCTTCGATAATCGAAGTGAAGAAGGGATCCAGGAGCAGGTTTTCCAGGTCGGGCTGTTTATCAAAGGCTTCCTTGATTTTGCCGAGGAAGGTTGAGCGGATGATGCAGCCGCCCCGCCACATCAGGGCGATGCCGCCGTTGTTCAGCTTCCACTTGTACTCCTTGGCCGCTTCCCGCATCAGCAGGTAACCCTGGGCGTAGGACACCACCTTCGCTGCTTAGATGGCCTTCCGCAGATCAACCAGGAAGTCCTTAGGATCCGCAGGCGGTGTTACCTTGGGACCGGACAACAC
>BNUU01000077.1 GCA_025997595.1 Spirochaetia bacterium
CCAACTCTGCGGGCTGCCCGGCCCGGCCCATCGGCGTATTCTTAAGCCACCATTCCCCCCAGGGCATTCCCGGGGCAAGGTTTGCATGGCAAATTTCCGTATCCATGTATCCGGGGGCTATGGAGTTTACCCGTATATTGTACCGGGCCCACTCGGACGCCAGGGACTTGGTCATCTGCATCATCCCCGCCTTGGACACATTGTAGGAGGCCTGAGGCTGGGGGTTGTTCACCACCAACCCTGACATTGAAGACAGGTTGATGATACTCCCTCCCTGCTGTTTTATCATTATACGCCCGACTATCTGGCACATGTACCAGGCGCTGTTCAGGTTTATGTTGATGACCCGGTGCCAATCCTCCAGGGAAACATTCTCGGCCTCCTGGTTGTGACATACGCCGGCGTTGTTCAGGAGCACATCTACCCGTCCTCCCCAGGGCTTAACCGCTTCGTCCACCGCCTTCTGGCACTGTCCATAATCCGAAACATCCACGGCGTAAGCCCGGCACTGTACTCCGTATTTTTTGGCTATTTCGGCCGCCGTCTTTTCGGCTACCCCGTAATTTATGTCGAGTACGGCAATGTCGGCCCCAACGTCTGCCATCGATTCGGCCATTGCGCGCCCAAGGCCCCGGGAAGCTCCCGTAACAATCACCTTTTTGCCCTTCAGGCTGAACAGATCCAATGTATTACCCATTTTTATCCCTCTTCTTTATAATTACTTCTTCAACAGGGATCGTGCGGTATTCACCACGTTCCCGACGGTGAAGCCAAAGAACTCAAACAGTTTATCCGCAGGACCGGAAGCCCCGAAACGGTCTATTGTGACGCAGGCGCCGTCCAGCCCCACATATTTGGCCCAGGGCGCGCTGCACCCCGCCTCCACGGCGACACGCTTCCTGACATCCGGGGGCAGGACCCCATCCCGGTAGGCCTGGGGCTGCCTGTCGAAGACATCCGTTGAGGGCATACTCACCACCCGTGCGTCAATACCTTCTTTTGCCAGTTCCTTCCGCGCCTCCACGGCCAGCGAAGTCTCGGAACCGGTTGCAAGCAGTATGACCTCCGGTTTGGCGCCGGTTTCTTTTTCCAGAATGTAACCGCCCTTCAACGCTTCCTTACCCGAATGTTCCAGGGGGGGCAGATTCTGACGGGAAACCACTATCGCCACGGGTTTGTCCCCGGAGGTGAGCGCCGCCTGCCACGCCGCGCGTGTCTCGGTCTCGTCCGCCGGACGGAAGGTAGTAAAGTTTGGCAGGGACCGCAGCATGGCCAGCTGCTCGATGGGTTCGTGTGTAGGTCCATCCTCACCGACCCCTATGCTGTCGTGGGACAGGACGGAAATAAGCGGTAAGCCCATCAGCGCGGAAAGGCGCAGCATGGGTTTCATGTAATCCACAAACACAAAGAAGGTCGCCACATAGGAACGGATGCCGCCGTGCAGCAACAGGCCGTTGCCTATCGCGGTCATGGCAAGCTCGCGTACCCCGAAATGGATGTTCCTGCCGGCATAGTCCGCTTTGGAGAAGTCCGGTATGCCGCTGAGCACGGTCTTGTTAGACGGACCCAGATCCGCCGATCCGCCCATCAGGGAGGGAATTTTATCCTTAAGCTCGTTGAGTATGCGGCTCGAAATGCTGCGCGTGGCTTCCGGCTTCTTCGCGGAAGTCCAGTAATCGTTACCGAACACCGTTTCCGGCACCGCAAAACTACCGGTGTCCCTTTCAAAGGCTGCGGCCAGTTCCGGGTATTCCTTTCGGTAGCGTCCGTAAAGGCCTTCCCACTCCTTTTCCGCAGCCCTGCCTTTTTGGGACAGTTCAGCGTAGTGGGCGCGTACCTCGGCGGGTATCTCGAAAGCTTCCGCCAGAGGCCAGCCCAGAGACGCGCGTAAGGCCGCGACATTTTCCACGCCAAGCGGCTCACCGTGCGCCGAAGCCTTGCCTTCCTTCGCGGAGCCATAGCCGATTTTCGTCTTTATTTTGATAAAGGAAGGTTTGCCCTTCTCCGCCCTGGCCGCAGCGATTGCCCTGTCCACGGCGGCAAGATCATTGCCGTCCGCCACGTCCAGCACCTGGAAGCCGAAAGCCTCCATGCGCTTTCCCGCGTCTTCGGTAAAGGCGAGATCGGTACTCCCCTCTATGGTAATTGAGTTTGAGTCGTAAAGTACAATGAGCTTCCCGAGACCGAGGGTTCCCGCGAGGGAAAGGGCTTCGGAGGAAACGCCTTCCATGAGGCAGCCGTCACCGCAGAGGGCATAGGTGAAGTGGTCAACCACCGGGAACCCGTCGCGGTTGAACTGAGCCGCAAGATGGGCCTCCGCCATGGCCATCCCGACAGCCATACCGAGCCCCGCCCCGAGCGGGCCGGTTGTTGCTTCGACCCCCACCGTATGACCGTACTCCGGATGCCCCGGGGTACGGGAGCCGAACTGACGGAAATTCTTCAGTTCCTCCTGGGTGAGACCCGGGTACTCAAAGAGATGCAGCAACGCGTAGAGCATGGCGGAGCCATGACCGGCGGAAAGTATGAACCGGTCACGGTTCTGCCACTTGGGATTCTGCGGGTTATGCCTGAGATGCCCGGCGAAAAGCTTGTATATTATAGGCGCCGCGCCCAGAGGAAACCCGGGATGCCCGGAATTTGCCTTCTGCACCTCGTCGGCGGCCAATATGCGGATCGAATTGACGGCGAGTTGTTCAACGGACATTATTTTGCTCCCTGGGTAGCGTTCAGGAACCTTCTCTGATAGGTAATTATCTGAGGCGCTGAAGTGAATTCCGCAAGGTAGCCCGGTTCCGTGGTAATGACGATACGATCCGTCATATCGTTAAATTCCGGTTCCGCCATCAATTTGTCCAGCTCGGGGTACATGCGGCTG
>BNUU01000078.1 GCA_025997595.1 Spirochaetia bacterium
TTGGCGGTGCGGTCCTCTTTTTGGACCGGAACGACATCAATACCGACGAGATTATTCCGGCAAAGTATTTGAGCGAAGGTTCCAGGGAGTCCCTCAAGGCCAATCTGCTGGAAGATTTAAGGCTCCCCGCCTTTGATCCCAAAAAGGACATCGCCGGCAAGGGGGCGGTTCTGTCGCGGGCCAATTTCGGCTGCGGTTCTTCCCGGGAACACGCGCCCTGGGCGCTGGAAGTGAACGGCATCAACATCGTGATCGCCGAAAGTTTCGCCCGGATATTCAGGCAGAACATGTACAACTGCGGCATGATCGCTGCGGAGCTGCCCGCCGCAGTACTGGATGAACTTTTTAAAGAATTTGCCGGAAATCCTGCCACCCTCTCGGTGGATACCGAAAAGGGCAGCCTCACTTTCAAGGCGGGAAGTAAAGAAAAGACCGTGCCCTTTGTACTCAAGGATTTTGAGAAGGCCCTGGTGGATTCCGGGGGCTGGGTTGAATATGCCAATAAACACTATTAGTATTAGAGTTGTTCGATAACTTCAGTTATTGAACAACAACCATTAAAAAACGCAAAATACAGAGTATTTTGCAGGAGTGAAACATGTTTACGTTTACTATACAACCCCGAATCGGCGATGTGGACGGCTTTGGGCATATCAACAACACGGTACCGGCCTTCTGGTTCGAAACGGCGCGGAATCCCCTCTTTAAAATTTTCGTACCCGACTTAAGCATTTCCCTGAGAAGCTGGCCCATGATCATGGCCCACACGGATTACGATTTTGTGGCTGAACTTTTTTTCCACTACGAAGTAGAGATACGCACCTTCGTCAGCCGCATCGGCGCCAAGTCCTTTACGGTAGGCCACGAGGCCTGGCAGCAGGGACAGCTCTGCGTCAAGGGCCATGCCGTCGTTGTCCACTACGATTTCAATACCAAACAGTCCTTGCCGATACCGGAAGACAAAAAGAAGATGCTTGCGGAACATTTGCTGCCCAATGATTCGAGCGAGGGGTACATACCCCGTCCGCTTGCCTCCCCCGCGCAAGCGGACTCTTGAGGTTGTTGACTTTACTTCACCGGCTTCCTTACTGAGAAAATTTTTTGAAAATAAAATTTGACAAAAACAGATATAAGGGGCCATAATACAAACATGAAACGTTTTATCTGCAAAGATATTTTTTATAGCTCCACAAATGAAACGTTTCATTTGTGGAGCGTTATTAATTTTTCAGTGGAAGTTTTGTATAACCATGAAATGAAACGTTTCATTTTGATAAATTTGGAGGAATTTTAATAAGGCTATGAATTGTACGATGAAGGATGTTGCGAGGGTTGGCGGGGTATCGTTGGGCACCGTTTCGAATGTGCTTAATGGTATCCCGACGGTTACGGAAAAAAACCGTCAGAAGGTCCTCGCGGCAATACAGCAGCTTAATTTCAGCCCCAACTATGCCGCCCGGACCCTTAAGACCAGGCGGTCCCGGTGCATCGGACTTATTATTCCGGATATAAACAACCCCTTCTATTCGGAGTTTGCCCGGGGAGTAGAAGATAGTGTGCAGGCCATGGGCTACAACCTGTTTTTATGCAACAGTGACCGGAATGCCGCCAAGGAACGGGAATACATGGACGCCCTTCTGGAAAGGATGGTGGATGGACTAATTCTGTTTAAGACCCATATGCCGGTGGAAGAGGTTGTGGACTTTTCTTCCCGTTTCTCCATCGTCCTGGTGGATACGGGCAGGGACATCAATATTGGATGCGATATTATCAAGGTTGATGATTACCTCGGCGTACAGCAGGCGTTGGAGTACCTGTGGAATTTCAATCACCGGCGTATTGCCATGATAGCGGGTACCAAGGATTCCCTCAGTTCATTGGACCGTATCCGTTCCTACAACGATTTTTTTATTTCAAAGAAATATTCCCTGCCGGCTCCCGGCATACAGCACGGCCATTACGACTGGCACTCGGGCTACGATTGCGCCAACATCATACTCGACCGGGAAAATCAGCCTACGGCAATAATCGCCGCAAATGATCTTATGGCCATAGGGGCCATAAAGGCCATACAGGAGCGTGGCCTCTCCGTGCCTGATGATATCTCGGTGATAGGCTATGACGACATCGACATAGCCTCCCTTTGTACCCCAACCCTTACCACGATACGGCAGCCCAAATACAAAATGGGGGAACACAGCGTCCGCTGTCTTTTAAATCGTATCGAAAGCCGGAATTCGGGGCAGGATATTGCGCCGATAATCACCACCCTTAAAACCGAAATCATCGTACGTAACAGTGTTTCATTCTGTGAAACCAACACCCAAAGGAGATCCGTATGAAGATTATTATCGGAAACGATCACGGCGGCTATCAGCTTAAAAAAGAGATCCTGAAATACCTTGCGGACAAAAAAGACATTGAGGTCATCGATATCGGCGCCGATTCGGAAGAAATTGTCCGCTACCCCTACTATGCCGTTGAGGCGGCTACCAGGGTTTCCAAAGGGGAAGCGGACAGGGGCATTCTTATCTGTTCCAGCGGGATCGGCATGAGTATTGTGGCAAACCGCCACCGGGGAATACGGGCCACCCTGTGCACCAGTACCTACATGGGCAAGATGTGCCGGGCCCACAACAATTCCAACATTTTGGTTCTGGGGGGCAGGATTACCGGCAAATTCTTTAAAAAGTTCATCCAGTACTGCGGCGGGCAGCTCCGCAGCGATCATGCCGCAGTTGTACATGTTCTGCCTGAATATCCGGGCGAAACTTTCGGCGATCACGATGTAGATCGGGA
>BNUU01000079.1 GCA_025997595.1 Spirochaetia bacterium
GGCGGCGGTCCTTTTGACGCGGTTATCCGGGGTGAAGGTGAGCGGGCGGCGGCGGAGCTTATCGGCCGGCATTTTTTTGGTAACCATAAGGCCCCGGCTGCTTTACCCGCGGCGGAGACCGGGCCTGCCGCGGGGCCGGAGCCGCCGGCGGTCTTAAGCGAAGCGGAGCTTGCATCGCTGCCATCGCCCTGGCTGGACGGAACCCTCACCGCGCGGAACCGGCCGGGGATACTCTGGGAGCTGGCACGGGGCTGTCCCTACTCCTGCGCATATTGCTATGAATCCAAGGGCGATAAACATGTCCGGTACATTCCCGAAGGGCGATTGCAAAAAGAGCTGAATCTTTTTGTCAAGACCAGCTCCGCTGGTCAGACCAGCAGAGCTGGTCAAGAAACCGAGGGGACCTATGTCTTTGTGCTGGACCCGACTTTTAATACCGATAATCGGCGGGCCCTTCGTATTCTGGATATGATCATCGACAGCAATACTGTTTCGCAGGCCATTCACTGGCACTTTGAGGTACGGGGGGAACTTCTTACCCGTGAACAGGCCCGTCGTTTCGCCCGTCTCGGGGCTTCCCTCCAGATTGGGCTCCAGACCGCTGACCCCAAAGTATCGGCCCTGATAAACCGCAGCCTTGGGCGGGAAAAGTTTGCCTCGAAAATAAACCTCCTCAACGAAGAGGGGGTCGGCTTCGGCCTGGATCTGATCTATGGACTTCCCGGCGATACCCTCGCCGGTTACCGGAAGAGCCTGGACTTTGCGCTTTCACTGTACCCCAACAACCTTGACCTTTTTTGCCTGTCGGTCCTTCCCGGTACGGCTTTGTTTGAAAAGGCTGCGGAGTATGGTTTAAAGACCGGCGGGAAAGCGCCCTATACGGTGATATCGACGCCGGATTTTTCTGCCGCGGATCTTGCAAAGGCGGAAGCCCTGTCGCGGGGTGCGGAAATTTTTTACAATCGGGGCCGGGCGGTGGCATGGTTCAACCAGGTTCTCTATCCTTTGGGACTGCGGCCTTCGGCTTTTCTGGATGAATTTGCCCTCTGGTTAAATGAACGGGACATCCCCTCAGGCGGGCCGGATATGCGTAGCGATTCTGTTATTAGTAATTCTGTTGAGATTGAAAAATTACAATTATCTTTTCTTGAGAAGCTTTACATTCGGGCAAAAAAGGGGAAACTTCTTGGGGTGGTGCGTGATATCGTCCGGTATCACGGCGCATGGGGCCGGGCATTGGCGGAGGGGCTCTGTACTGATATCAATTTTAACTATGAGCCGGAGGCGGTACTAAGCGAAGACGCCATGGATATTGAAAGTTTTGCCGCTCTGGTTAAACCGCGCCCGGCACGGGCACGGATGGCGCCGGGACCTGAGGGACCCCGGCTTCTGGAAAAATAGTATTACTATTTCTTCTCTTTTTTGTTCTGTGGTTCAGGCAGGAGGGTGTAGATATTGTTTTTTGCCGACTTGAAGAGGGCGGAGATGGTTTTTGAAATAATATCCCTGGTGGATTCGTCGATATCATTATAGGTTTGAATCATCTGGCCGGCATTTTTGAACCACCCTGCGGTGAGCTTCGGCAGGGATTTGGCTTCCGTGGAATTGAGGATATCGTAGAGGGCATCGGTAAAGCGCTGCCGCTGTTCCCTGTCCATGCCGCCTATCCAGTCCTTCAGGGTCCGGTCGATGAAGCGGCTCCCCTGGGTCACCGTATCCAGCCGGATCACATCGTTATGGCCGACCTCCCAGGTATAGACATCGTGCTGCATGATGCCGGTCTGGGTGCTCTTTACCACGGTGTAATCATCATCGTGTTCAAAGAGCATGCCGATGATCGAAGACTGGGGAATAAAGGCCTGGATTTTTTTCTTGATGGCCTTGTACCCGGAACTCCGGAGCACCTCCCGGTTGAACCCCGGCGCATCGTTACTGTATATGGCGCTAATGCGGCGCTGGAATTTTTTGTTACAGAAGGCGGCGGCGTAGACCGCGAGGTTCCCTCCTTTGGAATGGCCCCCGATCCGCAGGCTGCCCCGGATCCGGCCCGCCATTTTTTCAAGATACGCCGCCGCTTCCAGCTGGGCCGGGACCGCAGCGCTAAAGCTCATGTTAAAATCCTCTTTCCATCCCACCAGGGTATTATCGGTGCCACGGTATGCGATAAGGGAGGATCGGTCGCCTGTTGCAATGGTGAGGGCGGAAAATTGCTTTTCCTGTTTCAGATCGATTTGATTCACGAAGCCGGAAAGTTTCAGATGTTTGTACCGTTCGCAGGCGCCGAGTGCGGCAAGCAGGGCCGGGTCATCCCTGCACACCAGAACATCATCGAAGGCGCCGCTCTTGCGCTTTAAAACGGCGGCGATCATTTCCGCCGCCCTGGCAATAGTTATGGTGTTTTTTTCATCAGGAGGGGGGACGATGCCGTCAAAGGGAAGATAGGAAAGATGGGTAAGGATAATATTGTCCACCGGATTAAACGGAGACTGGCTGAAACTTAAATCCCCCCGCCATTTTATGTAATCGAAAATATTTGACATGACTTAAATATAGCAAGAAACTTCACAAGAAACAATAACGAAAACACATATACCCCGGAATCCCGGTATGTTGCTATTATTCCCTTTTTGGCACATAATCCCCTATGCAAAGGTTGTTTGCGCTGCTGATCCTCCTGTTCGCCTGCGCTTCCTTCCGGCTTTTTGCCCGTGAAGTAACCGTTACGGTGGAGGACGCAGAGC
>BNUU01000080.1 GCA_025997595.1 Spirochaetia bacterium
CAGAGCCCCCGGCCCCCCGGCGGGATGCGGCATTGATGGGGGCAGAGGGTGCAGCGGACGCCGCCCTTTACGCCTTCCCCGCCGCCTTCAAAAAAACGGCCTTCAGCCACCGGTAGACGCGGGGCCGGCGGCTGAAGGGCCGGTGTTTTTGGCCGCCCCCTGAGCCTGTGCGGAATGGAGCTTGAGGAACCGCTCCCGGAGTTCACCCCGCTTGCCGGCGAACTGAACCGGATCTTCCACTTCAAAGGGTTCCAGGATTACCCCATGGGCGCCCTTGTGGACCCAAAGTTTTACCAGGGGAACCCCTTCGCCGCTCCGGGTAACCACCGAATGGACTTCTTCAATAAAAAGTACATCCTCAAGCCTGAATTCCAACACCCCGGGACTGCTTCCCAGGGGATCGTAAATCAGGATGAGCTTGTTTTTCTCGGATGGATGCTGCTGGGGATACCCGATAAAGGGAACCGCGTTTTTGGGAGGTCCGTCGGCATATTTTTCAATGTTGTTCAAGGGCAGAGACTCAAGGTAACTTGAAATGGCCATAGATTTACCCCCTGTCTTAAATATACACCCTGTACGGCGGGGAAGCAATGAAAATTTATGCAGGATGTCTTTAGAAGTAGCGACGGGTACAACCGTCAACAATATTAACGTGAAAGCTATACGACGTTTTTGCGGTTGCTGGAAACCTGCGGTTTCCAGCAACCGCAAAAATGTGCCGGAGAAAAACCCCACAAAGGCACTACTGCGCCGACTGCGTTTTTCTGTAGGCCAAGCCGCTACTGCGGCGCAGCGTATAGCGTATGTTATGCGACATAGGGGCTAAAATTTATTGTAAAATAATTGTATAAAAAGATATTGACAAGAATATTTATAAAGAATATAATAAAAATTATAACTAACTGGAGGAATAAATTGGCAAATGATTGGTTTAGAAAAACTACATGGACAAAAGAAGATGAAAATGAGTTTTTATCGAAATTACAAAAGGCAAAAATCTATAATAGGCCGCAATATTTAAAAATTCAAGCCTATACATTAGTAGATACAAATAATAATGAATTATTAATGACAGCATTAAATTTGTTGCAAAAATATTTTGATGACTATCCTGATGACAGACTTGATAGAAGTTCTGCATTTAAATTAACGGGGGATATTTATTATAAAATGGGAAAATATGATATGGCATTAGAACAATATAATAATGCGATAGAATTTGAGGAAATTTTCCCAAATGTAAAAACAGAAGCATATTTAAAATTTTCTGAAATGATTATTCAATTAAATAAAATTGACCATTTTGAACAAGTAAAGGCATTATTATTAAAAAGAGACACAGAAATAAATTTTCCCATTAATAAATATATAGCAAATGCAATTTTATCAATAATTTATAAACATGAAAATAATATAGAAAAATCTAATTATTATAAAAAATTGGCAGAAGATGCAGCCAATACCGAAAATTCTGATTTTAGATGGAATAAAAAATTAGGTCTAGTAAAGAATAGAAATAAGTTATTGGATAAATTAATGAGGGAATAAATATGGGGTACGCCCCTACGTCGCATAACATACGCTATACGCTGCGCCGCAGTAGCGGCTTGGCCTACGAAAAAACGCAGTCGGCCTTTGGCCTTAGTGCGTTTTTTCTCCGGCACATTTTTGCGGTTGCTGGAAACCTACGGTTTCCTTTATCGCAACCGCAAAAACGTCGTATAGCTTTCACGTTATGCGACGTATTTTGCAAAAAATTGGTTGACAAAATATTTTGAATATGATTTAATCAAATAATAGGAAAGATATGGGTGTATTAAGAGTCATTTTGGCAATAGCAGTTGTACTTGCACATTCCGGGCCAATTTTTGGATATGACTTTGTTGGCGGTGTAGTGGCTGTACAGGCATTTTATATTATATCAGGTTTTTATATGTCGTTAATTCGCAATGAAAAATATACCGGTAAAGGTAGTTACAAATTATTTATTACAAATAGATTATTGAGACTGTATCCAATTTATTGGGTTGTAGTTGGACTTAATATAATATTGTCAATAGTGGCGGCGATAAAAACAAAAGGAAATAATTTTTTATTTTTGCAATTACATAAAGAATATTTTAAGGAAATGCATTTTTCTACAATTCTATTTTTAATTTTTAGCAATGTCTTTATCTTTTTCCAAGATATAGTTATGTTTTTGCGTGTTAATTGGTCTAACGGCTTATTGGAATTTACAAAATATTTTGGAGACACAAAACAGCCATTATATCAATTTTTACTTGTAGGACAGGCATGGACACTTGGTGTGGAATTAATGTTTTATATTATCGCGCCATTTATTGTTAGAAAAAGTAAAAGTATTATTTTTTTATTAATTTTTTTGTCAATCGCAATACGAGGAGTATTAATTTATGGATTTGGTCTGAAAAGCGATCCTTGGAATTATCGATTTTTTCCAACAGAATTGGTGTTTTTTCTTTTGGGGAATATTTCTTATAGAATATTCAAAAATTTAAACAATAGGGATATTGTCAAAATAATCGGAGGGGGGGGTAATGTTTATTTAATGAAATTATTATTTGCTATTGTTTTATGTTTCACTGTTTTTTATCAATTTATCCCGTTACAAAAAATTAAATATGTTTCATACTTTTTTGTATTTTTTTTATCATTGCCTTTTATATTTAGTTTTACAAAAAACTCA
>BNUU01000081.1 GCA_025997595.1 Spirochaetia bacterium
CTCAAGAACAATAATATGGTCAAGCCTCACGGTAGATTAGTATTGGTCGGCTGAACACCTTACGATGCGTAGACCTCCAACCTATCAACCAGGTAGTCTTCCTGGTACCTTCAGGGGAGTTAAAGCCCCGGGGAAAGTTAATCTTGAGGTGGGCTTCCCACTTAGATGCCTTCAGCGGTTATCCCTTCCGAACGTAGCTACCCGGCACGTGCCCTTGGCAGGACAACCGGTACACCAGAGGTTCGTCCATTTCGGTCCTCTCGTACTAAAAACAGCTCCTCTCAACTTTCCAACGCCCATGGCAGATAGGGACCGAACTGTCTCGCGACGTTCTGAACCCAGCTCACGTACCGCTTTAATTGGCGAACAGCCAAACCCTTGGGACCTGCTTCAGCCCCAGGATGCGATGAGCCGACATCGAGGTGCCAAACCTTCCCGTCGATGTGAACTCTTGGGGAAGATCAGCCTGTTATCCCCGGAGTACCTTTTATCCGTTAAGTGACGGCGCTTCCACTCGCTGCCGCCAGATCACTAAGACCTACTTTCGTACCTGCTCGACCTGTCAGTCTCGCAGTCAAGCCTCCTTGTGCCTTTACACTCATACGCTGATTTCCAACCAGCGCGAGGAGACCTTCGCGCACCTCCGTTACTCTTTGGGAGGCGACCGCCCCAGTCAAACTGCCCGCCTATCACTGTCCCCACCCCCGCTTCAGGGGGCAGGTTAGAAACCTAATCCAACAAGGGTGGTATTTCACCGGCGACTCCACGCAGGCTAACGCCCACGCTTCTTAGTCTCCCACCTATCCTACACATGCCGCATCAAGTCCCCATGATAAGTTACAGTGAAGGTTCACGGGGTCTTTCCGTCTAACCACGGGTAACCGGCATCTTTACCGGTACTTAAATTTCACCGAGTCTCGCGTTGAGACAGCTCCCAGATCGTTACACCTTTCGTGCGGGTCGGAACTTACCCGACAAGGAATTTCGCTACCTTAGGACCGTTATAGTTACGGCCGCCGTTTACCGGGGCTTCAGTTCACAGCTTCTCCTTACGGATAACCGCTCCCCTTAACCTTCCGGCACCGGGCAGGTGTCAGCCCCTATACGTCTCATTGCTGATTCGCAGAGGCCTGTGTTTTTGGTAAACAGTCGCCTGGGACTGCTTTGTGCCACCACCAACAACCTATTGCTAAACTGTCAATGGTCATACTTCTCCCGAAGTTACGTATGCATGTTGCCGAGTTCCTTAACGCGAGTTCTCTCGAGCGCCTTAGATTGCTCATCCCGCCTACCTGTGTCGGTTTACGGTACGGTCTTAATACACCTGGCTTTAGAGGTTATTTCTTGGCACCCTGATTACGCCCGCTTCGCTTCGCCGTAGCTCCACTCGCTGTCATAGCTCATCTCACACTGCGGATTTTCCTACAGCACGAATAACTTGCTACTTCGACCGGGACAACCGTCGCCCGGCCGGGTTTCACCTCATGCGTCACCCCTTCAAAATGTACTAAGGTACGGGATTCTGAACCCGTTTCCCATCGACTACGACTTTCGTCCTCGCCTTAGGGGCCGACTTACCCTGGGCAGATGACCTTTACCCAGGAATCCTTAGGCTTTCGGCGGACGGGGATCTCACCCGTCTTTTCGTATACTTATACCTGCATTCTCTCTTCCATCCCCTCCAGCTGCCCTTACAGACAACCTTCTTCGGTCCATGGAATGCTCCCCTACCGTCCATGCATTGCTGCACGAACCCGTAGCTTCGGTATACCGCTTAGCCCCGTTACATTATCTGCGCATCATGACTCGACCAGTGAGCTATTACGCACTCTTTTAAGGAATGGCTGCTTCTAAGCCAACCTCCTGGCTGTCCTCGCCATCACACATCATTTCACACTCAGCGGTATTTCGGGACCTTAGCTGACGGTCTGGGCTGTTTCCCTCTCGACTACGAACCTTGTCGCCCGCAGTCTCACTCCCATCCGTTGACCGATGACATTCGGAGTTTGATTGGGTTTGGTAGGCGGTGAAGCCCCCTAGTCCATCCAGTGCTCTACCTTCATCGGTTTTGGATGAGGCTGTCCCTCAAGGCATTTCGGGGAGAGCCAGCTATTTCCAAGCTTGTTTAGTCTTTCGCTCCGAGTCACATGTCATCCCTGCCTTTTTTAACAGACTAGGGTTCGGCCCTCCACTCAGTTTTACCTGACTTTCAGCCTGCACATAACTAGATCGCTTGGCTTCGGGTCTACGACAACGAACTGTACGCCCTATTCAGACTCGGTTTCCCTCCGGCTCCGGAACTTCCATTCCTTAACCTCGCTCGCTATCGTAACTCGCAGGCTCATTCTACAAAAGGCACGCTATCACCCTATTACTAGGGCTTTAACCTGTTGTGGGTTTACGGTTTCAGGTTCTCTTTCACTCCCCTCACCGGGGTTCTTTTCGCCTTTCCCTCACGGTACTGCTCCGCTATCGGTCGTATTAAGTATTTAGCCTTGGATCGTGGTCGACCCGGTTTCCGACAAGGTTTCTCGTGCCTCGCCGTACTCAGGTACCGTCTCACAGAGTCTTCACCATTTCGCATACGGGGGTTTCACCCTCTCTGCCCGGCTTTCCCAAAACCGTTCCGCTACGCTGAAGTTTTCTCACTCTGCGGGTTGCCCCCAGACGGCCCTACAACCCCGCCATTACTGACGGTTTGGGCTC
>BNUU01000082.1 GCA_025997595.1 Spirochaetia bacterium
GGCACGCCCGGCGGGCCTATCGGAAGCGGCGGTTTTCTTTTTCCCAGACCATTTTTATCGCTACGATTGTGTTCCTCTTTCTGCCCCTCCTGGTGCTGGTACTCTACTCCTTTAACGCCTCCAAGGGCATGGGCTGGACGGGCTTCTCTTTTGTCTGGTATGAAGAGCTTTTTTTCCATTCGCGGGACCTCTGGCGGGCCTTCCGCAACAGCATCTTGATCGCCGTCACCTCTGCCGCCACCGCCACCGTATTGGGGGCCTTCGGGGCCATCGGGGTGAACTGGTACCGCTTCAGGATGCGGAACTACGTGCAGACTATCTCCTTCCTCCCCATGATCCTCCCGGAGATCATCATCGGCGTGTCCCTTTCGATCTTTTTTGCCGGTATTGGTATCAAACTGGGGCTCCTCACGATCTTTATCGCCCATACCACCTTCAACCTGCCCTTTGTGTTTCTCATGGTTATGGCCCGGCTGGACGAGTTTGATTTTTCCATCATCGAGGCCGCCCACGACCTGGGGGCCAACGAGGCCCAAACCCTGCTCAAGGTGACGGTGCCCATCTGCATGCCCGGTATCGTCTCCGGTTTCCTCACCGCCATCACCATTTCCCTGGAGGATTTCGTCATCACCTACTTTGTCTCGGGTCCCGGTTCCTCGACCCTGCCCCTGTACATCTACTCGGCCATCCGTTTCGGGGTATCCCCGGTGATCAACGCCCTTTCGGTGGTGATGATCCTGGGTACGGTGCTCCTGACCTATCTGCTGCGAAACTTCCTTAAGTACATCGCGGCGAAATAGCCTATAGTTTATATAACATCATGTTGCATTACGGAACTTCCAACGAAGTTTCAAGGGGGAAAAAATGAAAAAAGTGTCTAAATGGGGATTGGGGCTGTGTACCATGTTGGCCGCCATCCTGTTAAGCTGCGGCGGGAAAACCGACCCCAACCGGCTCTACATTTACAACTGGACCTATTACACCCCGGATTCGGTGATCGAAAAGTTCGAGAAAGAATACGGGGTCACGGTGATCTACGATGAATTTGCCTCCAACGAGGATATGTACGCCAAGCTTAAGGCCGGCGGCGCAGGCTACGACATCGTTTTTCCCTCCGGGGACTACACCTCCATCATGATCCACCAGAACATGCTGGAAAAAATCGACAAATCCAAGGTCCCCAATCTTAAAAACATCGATCCGGCCGTACTGCAAAAGGCCGCCTACGACTCCAACATGGAATATTCCGTGCCCTACTACTTCGGCGCCGCCGGAATTGCGGTGAACACCGCGCGGGTGCCCAATTTTGACCGGAGCTGGTCCATCTTCAGCCGCAGCGACCTGAAAGACCGGATGACCATGCTGGACGATATGCGGGAGGTCCTGGGGGACGCCCTGACCCACCTGGGCTACAGCGTAAACACCAAAAATTCCGCTGAAATTGAAGCGGCCAAAAACCTGGTCAACAACACATGGAAACCTAACCTGGTCAAATTCGACGCCGAAGCCTTCGGCAAGGGCTATGCGGACGGGGATTTCTGGGTAGTCCAGGGCTACGCCGAAGTGGTCTACGAAGAAATCGCCGACAACGAGCAGCTTATGCGCGACACGGTCTTCTTTATCCCCCCCGAGGGCGGCCCCGCCTACATCGACAGCATGTGCATCCTCAAGGGTTCCAAGCATGTTGATCTGGCACACAAGTTTATCGACTTTATCCACCGCCCGGAAATTTACGCCGAGTTTACCGACTACTTCGGCTTCCCCTCCACGACGAACATCCCCGCCCGGGCCCTCAAAAAAGGCCCCTCCTGGTACACCACCGAGGAACTGGCCCGGACAACCCTCAAGGATGACCTGGGCGAAGCTCTGGATCTCTACAATGAGGCCTGGTTCAACTCAATACGGGTGGGAAATTAACCTTAATTACTAATTTTTATATATTTTGTCTTTTTCCCCGCTCCGATTTTGGTAATAAACCCTTCTTTGAGGAGCGAGGAGAGGCTGGCCTCCACCGTGGATGTGCTGATATCGGGAAGGCGGTCCAGGATGTCCTTTTTTGAAAGCTGTCCAAGGGTGTTTTCAAAAAGGACCCGGACCCGATCCGGTTTTGATAGGCTGCGGTTAAAGGTTAAGCCCACCCTAAAGGAAAATTCCCGGTAAGCCTTTAACAACACTTCCAGAAAATGCCGCACAAAGGGCAGGCAGTCGCTTTCCCCCTCGTACCAGCCGGCGGATCCTATTTCCAGGGCTTCGTAGTAGGTTTCCTTGGTCTGTTCGATGATCGTTTCCAGGCTGATATACTTTCCCACCAGGTACCCCGAACGGTAGAGCAGCAGCAGGCAGAGGAGTCGGCTCATCCTGCCGTTGCCATCCGCAAAGGGATGGATGCAGAGAAAATCCAGGACAAACCGGGGGATAAGCAGCAGGGGGTCGATTCTCCCCGCATCCAGGGCGCCATTGAAGGCGGCGCAGAGCGCTTCCACGGCGATGGGGGTCTCAACAGCCGACAGGGGCTTAAAGCGCACCCGCTCCCGGCCATCGGCGCTGACCTCGGCAATAACATTGTCCGCCGCCTTGTATTTTCCCCCCAACATGGACGGGTTAAACTGATAGAGATCCCGGTGCAGTTGGAGGATAATATT
>BNUU01000083.1 GCA_025997595.1 Spirochaetia bacterium
GGATTCATGGCCATACCGCGTACCGTGGGCCGTACCCCGAGCCAGCGCTTCCGTCCGGCCTTACCGAGGGTTACGTTCATATGGTCCTCGTTGCCCACGGTCCCGATGGTGGCATAGCATTTCTTGAACACCATGCGCATCTCGCCGGAAGGCAGCTTGAGGGTAACATAGTCCCCCTCTTTAGCCGCAATAAGCGCCCCGGAACCGGCGGACCGGGCCATCTGCCCTCCCCGTCCCAGAGTCAGTTCGATATTGTGAACCGTAAACCCAAGGGGGATATTCTCCAGGGGAAGGGCGTTCCCCGCCTCAATCGGCGCATCGGGGCCGCTCTTGACTGCGGCGCCTACCACCAGCCCCTTGGGGGCGATGATGTAGCGCTTGTCCCCGTCAACATAGTGAATCAGGGCGATATTCGCGCTGCGGTTCGGATCGTATTCAATAGTGGCAACCTTGCCGGGGATGCCGATTTTGTCCCGCTTGAAATCAATGGTCCGGTAGAGCCGCTTGTGGCCGCCGCCCTGGTGCCGGACGCTGATACGGCCATTAGAATCCCTGCCGCCCCTGGCCGGACGGCCGGTGGTAAGGGACTTCTCCGGCGCCGCGCCTTTGGTAAGCTCCGAGTAATCAAGACTGGTCCATTGCCGCATCCCCGCAGTGATGGGCTTATATGTTTTAATTCCCATTTAAATCCCCTACACCCCTTCAAAGAGGCTGATCTTCTCGTCCTTGGGCAGCCTGATGATTGCCTTTTTCCAGGTCGCGGTATAACCGGACCGGTACCGCTGCCGCTTGGGCTTGCCGCCTACCACCATTGTCGTACAGGAAATGGGGTGAACATTGAAAAGCCGGCGAACCGCTTCCTTAATCTGTATCTTGGTGGCCGCAGGATCAACCTTGAACACATATTTCCCTTCTTCGCGAAGGACGTTTGCCTTCTCGGAAAGCACCGGCTCGATAAGAATGTTTTCGTACACCGTCATTTTCCGGCCTCCTCTGCCCTGGCCTTGTCCACGCTGTAAAAGTCGCTGAGGTTCTTGGCGGCGGTTTCCAGCATCAGAACCCGGCGGCCGTAGAAGAGGTCGTGGGCCCGCAGCCGGTTATAGGAAAGGAAACTGAGCCAGGGGATATTGGCGCCGGCCCGTTTTATGGCGGCGTCATTGTCCTTGAGAACCACCACGGTCCGCTCACCCTCACCGAAATTCTTGAGGAGCCCCGCCAAATCCTTTGTTTTTCCCGATTCTATCGAAAAATCTTCGACTATTTTCAAATTATCACTCTGCGCTTTCAAGCTTAAAATGCTCTTTATCGCCAACTGTTTTGCCTTACGTGGCATGGAATAGGAAAAGTCCTTGGGTTTGGGCCCGAAGACCGTGCCGCCGCCAACCATGATGGGGGACTTTTTATCACCCCGGCGGGCGCGGCCCGTACCCTTCTGTTTAAAGGGCTTGGCATTGGAACCGTGGATTTCACCCCGGTCCTTTGTACTGGCGGTTCCCTGCCGTTTGTTGGCCAGTTCGTTGTTAATGGCATACCAGATCACATCTTCGTTGACCGGAAGGCCGAAAACAGCCTCATCCAGTTCAATAGTCCTGAGTTCCTTGCCATTGATACCATATACTGCACACTTCATTTTTATGCCCTTACTTCTTTACCGCGGCCCGGACAAACACAAGCCTTTTATTCACGCCGGGAACGGCGCCGCGTACCATGATGAGCTGCTTTTCAGTGTCAATCTTGACCACCCTCAGACTCAAAACCGTTACATTCTCCCGGCCCATGCGGCCCGGCAGCTTCATGTTTTTGAAAGTACGGCCGGGATAGGTTGACTGGCCGGTGCCGCCCGGTTCCCGGTGAAATTTGGAGCCGTGGGAACGGCGTCCGCCGCTGAAATTCCAGCGCTTCATTACACCCTGAAAGCCTTTGCCCTTACTCACCCCGGACACATCCACGTAGCGGACGCCCTCAAGCACTTCCACGCCAAGGGAATCCCCAACAACAACTTCTTTCTCAAAATCCCGAAATTCCCTCAGCTCTTTCTTGGGGGTGATATTTTCGGGAAACTGCCCCGCATAGGGCTTGCTTACCAAATTCTTTCTTTTCTCGTCCACACCGACGACAACGGCCTTGTAACCGTCTTTTTCTTCTGTCTTTTGGGCGATGACGATATTCGGATCAACCCGCATAACCGTTACCGGCACCAAGTTACCCTCTTCATCAAAGACCTGCGTCATGCCCACTTTCTTGGCCAAAAGACCCAACATCATATACTCCAAAATAAGGGCACGCTATTCCGAGGTCCCGGAACCGTCTGCCTGATGAAAATCCAACGGATTTTACTGCTTTATCTCCACATCCACCCCTGCGGGAAGTTCCAGCTTCATTAAAGAATCCATCACTTCCGGGGAGGGACTAATAATATCAATCAACCGTTTATGGGTCCGCATTTCAAACTGTTCGCGGGCCTTTTTGTTCACATGGGGTGAACGAAGCACCGTTACCTTATTGATACGGGTCGGAAGCGGGATAGGGCCGGTGACCTTTGCCCCCGCTTTCTGCACCGTTTGAACGAAAGACTTCGCGCTCTGATCGATCAATTCAACATCGAAACCGCGCAACCGCACGCGAATTCGTTCCTTAGC
>BNUU01000084.1 GCA_025997595.1 Spirochaetia bacterium
GGTTCTAATTCATAATGTTTTTTATTTTTAACAAAATAGGGAGGGTCACAATATAAAAAATCATTGGGATGTTTTGGATACTGATAGGCAAAAAGAGGTTTTAAAAACGGCTAAAACTCTCTTAAAGGTTCAAAGGACAAGTCATGTATTGATTGACATTGAAGGGGTCAGCCTTTCCCCGGTGGAAGAGAAAAAAGAGGGGAGGGGATTATTTACGTTAAAGGAATTGAATAATCAATGACGAGAAAAGAAGAAGAGGACTACATCAGAAAGGGCCATGAAATTTCAAAAGGAGGTAAAAATTTCTCAAGTTGTATTGAGAAGGTAGGTTGTGTGTGGGTTGTTTCAAAGGCAATGATTACTAATAGTGGAAACTTGTTTCATAGAATAAAGAATTATGAGGATGTTGATGAGGGTACTAAGCAGTTTTATAGTTTTTTGGATGATTTTGAGGAACCCTAAGCAAGGACTTTCCCCGGTGGCAGAGAAAAAGGCCGAATGATTAGGAGGTAAATAATGAAAAAGATGTTTTTAGTTCTGGCTCTGGTGGTGTCGGCTTCTCTCTATGGGGATACAATAGACTCTTGTTCTTATGACATAAAAAGGGACTTTCAGAATACTGGTTATTATCAATGGGCTTCCTACATGTTGTCAATTGAAGATGAAATAGAGAGCCTTGATGATTATTTTGAAACATTTTTTAAAAAAGTACCCTTTTTTAGACGTGGCTCATTAAAGCATTCCGCTTTTTGGGAGTGTTTTAACCACGGAAAAAAAATACTAGGTCTGGTACCCGGGGATTATTTTTATATGTGGTTTGGTATGGGTAATGAAGAGGATTGGACTTGTATTTATATCGGAAGGTACAATTCTGATGGCTCCATAACCGGAAATTTCTATGAGCATTATTAGAGGTGATAGAATGTTGTCAGTCATATTCTAGCCACTTGTATGGGACAATATGAGGAGACCAATGAGACTTGTCAAAAATGTCCCGATAGAGGGGCTTGTGATGTTGTTACAAATGGACCATTTGACCCCTTTCTCGTTTACATTATATATTAAGGAGAACAGATATAAAGAAACTATTACTGATCATCATCATCACACTATCATCTACCCTCATGTGGGCAGAGGACTACTACATCGACCTAACCCCGAAACAATCCCAGACCATAACAACCATCTTTAAAGATGCTAATACCCTACAGGATATAGGTCGGATCATCAAACGTCACTTCAATTACGAGTCCCACCCCAGGTCTATTAGAGAGGCTATGCTCGACATCAATACCACCCTCCAAACCAGACAGGGAAATTGTGCAGACCTTACCCTGCTATACTTTTTAGGCTGTAGGTCAAAAGGTTGGAAAGTAGAGATAGTCACAGGTGATATCAATGGAGGATCACATTTCTGGAACAAAGTCCAAATCAATGGAACATGGTACTTTTCCGATATAACAGCCTATAATGTAGGCTGGGAATCTAACGGAGTACCATTTAACCCCGGTCCGGTTAATTGGATCAACGGCTTCGAGTATGTAGAACGTGATAACGATGCCTATACTACATGGCTCACAGGAGGAAAATAGATGACCACCTTCCCCTATGATGCGACAGTTTACACAAAAATATTTACAGGCTCTTTATTTATTGTTATCACCACCACCCTTTTCTTTCATTTTCACTATCCTTTATTGCAAATTGATTAGCAAGTCAATAATAACTTGCCATGCAACCACTTGTCAAGCCCTATCTGGCATAAATTTGATTTTTAGATTACTTTTAAGATAGGGGTTAAATAATGGCAGGGTCTTCACTTCGGGAACGATTACAGGCACTCAGAAAGGCATTGGATGTCAATCAAAAGGAGTTCAGCAAAGGCATATTCCTCAGCAGTAGTTTTTATGCCCAATTAGAAAGTGGGACCAGAAACATCAATGACCGAATATATGAGTTAATAACTCAAAAATACAATGTCAATAAAGACTGGTTAAAAACAGGGAAAGGGGGGATGTTTGCAAGTCCCCCTCCAAATATGAACTTGGAACAAATCATGGCAATTTATGAGGAACTAAACCCATTGTTTAAAAAATACATAACCCTTCAAATGAAGCAACTTTTAGAAGTCCAAAAAGAAGAGGAAAAACAAAATATCAATAAATCATAGGTCTTTAACTCTTATCCAAAAATTAATAATTCATAGGTCGTTTCAGTTTTTTTATCTTTTGGGGGTAGATTATCTTTTGAAAAATCCATTCCAAAACATCCCAATGATTTTTTATATTGTGACCCTCCCTATTTTGTTAAAAATAAAAAACATTATGAATTAGAACCTGAATATAGTGATGATTTTAATCATGGAAAATTAGCAGAAATTCTTAATAGCCGT
>BNUU01000085.1 GCA_025997595.1 Spirochaetia bacterium
AGATAGTCAGGCCGGTGAGCAGGCTGCCGTAACGGGCCGCGAAACTGCGGGCGATCATGGAGCCCCAGCTATGGCCGAACATCACATAGGGCAAGCCGGGGAAATCCTTGACAACCAGGTCGTGGAGACTTTTCTCGTCCTCCGTGGTGGTGGCGAAACCCCTGTCGCCGTAATCCCCCCAGGTATCAGAATCGGCGGCGGTCTTGCCGTGCCCCACATGATCATCGGCACAGACCACAAAACCGGCCTCGTTCAGTTTGAGGATAAGGTGCAGGTAACGCCGGGAATGTTCCCCAAGGCCGTGCACCACCTGCACGATGGCCCTCGGCTTCCGAATCGGTGTATACACCCAGGCTTTTACCGTATCCCTTCCGTTGTAAGATGGAAAACTCAGCTCCCTCAACCCCATATACTACCCCCTGATTTTCTGTTAATCTATACTTCCATTATAGCCCCCTTTCGGGTACCATACAAGAAAAATCTTGTTTCGGAGGAGTAATGCTGGTTGTTCTGAAAAACTTTCACATCGTCGATGAATCTACGGATATACGGGGTTCACTGGTGATTGAAGACGGGATCATCCGGGAGATTATTTCTGACGGGGAAGATTTTCCCGACAACCTGTTAAATGATAAAAATCTTGAGCATTGTATCCTTGAAGGCGGCGAATATGCCGAAAAACGCGGCCTTACCCTTCTGCCGGCCTTTGTGGATCTCCACGCCCATTTTCGGGACCCCGGCTTTCCGGAAAAGGAAACCCTGGAGTCGGCCTCCCTTGCGGCGGTTGCCGGGGGCTACGGTACGGTGGTGTGCATGGCTAACACCAAACCGGTCACCGATACTCCGGAGAAAGTCCTTGCCTTAAAAAAACGGGCGGACAATCTGGGCCTTATCGATCTGTATCCGGTACTGTCCCTCACCAAAAATATGGAGGGCAAAGAACTTTCAGGTATCAGCGCATTGGAGGTAAACCAAGACACGGTTCGTATGCTTTCCGAGGACGGCAAGGATGTTGCGGATGACGATCTTTTCCTGGCCGCCTTTGCCGAAGCCCGGCGGCTGGGCATTCCCGTTTCCTGCCACTGCGACGCCGGGGGAGAGAATGCTGCCACCAAACGGGCCATTGAGCTGGGGAAGAAAATGGGCGCCCATGTACACATCGCCCATGTCTCAACCAAAGAAGCTGCAAATATGATCCGCGAAGCCAAGAAAACATTAGGGGCTAATAGCGCCTCTTCCCATTACTCACTGACCTGTGAGGCCACGCCGCACCACATCGCCCTCACCGAAAAAGACGCCTGTGCGTTAGGGGACGAATCCTGGGGCCGGGTGAACCCAATGCTGCGGAGCGAAGAAGACCGGCGGGCGGTAATCGCAGCGATTCAGGATGGGACCATCGACGCCATCGCCACGGACCACGCGCCCCATTCGGAGGCGGACAAGGCCGGGGGCGCGCCGGGCTTTACAGGACTGGAAACCGGTTTCTCGGTATGCCTCACCTGCCTTACCGGAAACAGTAATACTGTCGATTTAAAAGGGCTGTCCTTTCTGATGAGCGCCAACCCCGCGCGAATTCTGGGCTTAAACGACCGCGGTAGAATCGCTGTGGGGCTGCGGGCGGATCTGGTCATCGCAGACACAAGGCTTGAGTGGACCGTGAAAAGCGAATCATTTAAATCCCGTGGAAAGAATTCTCCCTTTAAGGGGCGGACACTTCGGGGTAAAATTCTTTTAACCCTGCACGGGGGCCGTGTTGTGTATGATGAGTTTCAAGGAGTTGAGCATGTATAATATGGATAAACTGTACGAAGCGGTTGCCGCGAAGGGGCACGTCTGCGTGGGCCTTGATACTGCGGTTGATTACATTCCCCCGAAAGAACGGAAGGCCGCCGCTTCCGACGCCGATGCGGTTCTGAATTTCAACAAGGCCCTCATCGACGCCACCATCGACGTTGCAGCCTGTTATAAGGTGCAAATCGCCTATTACGAAGAGATGGGCCTCGCGGGGCTCAGGGCATACGCACAAACTTTGCAATACCTGCGGAAACGAAACGCGCTGGTCATCGCCGACATCAAACGGGGGGACATTGCCGATACGGCGCTGCGTTATGCAAAGGCCCATTTTGACGGCGACTTTGAGGCGGACTTTGTCACCCTCTCCCCCTACATGGGAATGGATTCCATCGAGCCCTGGCTGTCTTATGCCGAAACCAAAGGCAAGGGCGCCTTCGTGCTGATGCGTACCAGCAACAAGGGGATGCGGCCTTTCTTACCTTCGCTGCCGTCTTCGGTGGCAATAATAAAATTTTGCGAATTAAGCAGGGCGGGCCCCAGGAGGCCATAACGTTCTTCCGTAGTTTTGAAACCGGTTCTGAAACCG
>BNUU01000086.1 GCA_025997595.1 Spirochaetia bacterium
CTCCGCACCCCGCTTTCCATGGTCCAGTGGCGGATGATCTCCCGCAGGGCATCATCCTGAAAGGTGATCTTCGCGGAATCAAGGCTGTTTTCCGCCAACTCCTTGGGCACCAGAAACCGTTTGGCAATGGCAAGTTTTTCGTTTTCCCCGTAACCGGGCACTTCGATGATCTCCATCCGGTCAAAGAGGGGGTAGGGTATGGTATGGAGTGAATTGGCGGTGGTGATGAAGAGGACCTTGGAAAGGTCGTAGGAGACCTCCATGTAATGATCGGTAAAACTGGAATTCTGCTCCGGGTCCAGCACCTCAAGCAGGGCCGACGCGGGATCCCCCCGGAAGTCGCTGGAAAGCTTGTCGATTTCGTCCAAAAGAAACACGGGGTTCATGGTCCCGGCCTTCCGCATGGACTGGATGATCTTCCCCGGCAGGGCCCCCACATAGGTCTTCCGGTGCCCCCGGATCTCCGCCTCATCCCGCACACCCCCCAGGGATATCCGCACAAAACGCCGTCCCAGGGCCCGTGCCACGGATTTGCCCAGGCTGGTTTTGCCGGTTCCCGGCGGGCCCACAAAACAGAGAATCGGGCCTTTGATGCCGGTCTGCTCGGGAGTTTCTACCTTTGCCTCATCAGGGGCCGAATTTACTTCGGCGCTGCCGGGTTTTATACTGGCGGTAAGCTGCCTCACCGCGATAAATTCCAGGATCCGCTCCTTGGCCTTCCGCATGTCGAAGTGATCCTCGTCGAGGATCTTCTCCGCCTCCGCAAGGTCCACCGAATCGGGGCTGTATTCGCTCCAGGGGAGGTCCGCAATCCACTCAAGGTAGCCCCGGAGCACCCCGGCCTCGGGGGACATGGACTGGAGCTTCCGCAGCCGGGCAATCTCCTTCCGGGCCTTGGCCAGCACTTCCTGGGGGGGATGCTTTTCTTCGATGGCTTTTTCGATGTCGGCAAATTCATCCGGCTCCGGCGCGTCCCTGTCCTTCCCCAACTCTTTGTTGATTTCCTTAAGCTGCTCGTGGAGGTAGTAGTCCCGCTGGTTTTTATCTATCCGGTTTTTTACCTTGCCGGTGATGTTTTTCTGGATGCCGAAGATTTCATTTTCCCGTTCCAGGGTTTCAAGGATAGCCTCAAGCCGTTTGACCGCGTCGCCTGCGGCAAGGAGTTCAAGCTTCTTTTCCGCCTTTACCGCGATGGAATTGCAGATCAGATTGGCAAGCCGTTCGATATTTTCGGTTTTTTCAACCGCTGTAATGGTATCGGTGCTGATTTTTTTTGAAAATTCCGCGTATTGGGCAAAGGATTTCTGTACGGATCGCAGAAGGGCCGCCATTTTCGTATTTTCCGCGTGGCTTTCAGCCAAGCCTTGCGCCAGGCTTTCAGACGAGCCTTCCGCCGTACTCCCTGCGGAAAGCTCATCCAGGCCGGTGATCCTGATGGGCTCCGCCTTGACCAGGGAGAGAGTATCATGCTGGGTCAGGGAAGTAATCACGGCCCGGTATTCGCCCTGCAAAACCACCCGGAAGGTATTATCGGGAAGCCGCAGGTGCTGAACCATGCGGACCACGCTGCCCGTGGAATAGGTGTCCCCACCCTCGGGTTTCAGGCACGCCGCAAAGAGCCGGCGATCCCGGCGCAGGGCCTCTTCAACCGCGTTGACGCCGGATTTGTAGGTGATGAACAGGGGGATGACCGTATTGGGAAAAAGTACCAGATCCCGCAGGGGGAGCAGGGGAAATTCCTCCGCAAGCTCCTTTTTCAATCCCCTGGGTTTAAAAAACTTTGATACACCGTCAAGGCGCATCTCTAGGCACTTTTCTGTACAGGATGAATTTCAGGCAGTTCTGATTTTTCCACCACGTCCTGGGTTATGGTAACCAGCTTGCTGCCCTCCATGGAGGGGATTTCAAACATGATATCGGTCATGAGCTTTTCCACAATGGCCCTTAAGCCCCGGGCCCCGGTTTTCTGCTTGATCGCCGTGTCCGCAATGGCGTTGATGGCCCCTTCGGTGAATTCCAGCTTCACATCGTCAATGGCAAGGGAGGCCTGGTACTGTTTGACGATGGCGTTCCGGGGCTCGGTGATGATCCGTTTGAGGTCTTCCCGCTTGAGTTCCTCAAGGCTCACGGTGATGGGGAGCCGGCCGATGAACTCGGGGATCATGCCGAAGTGGATAAGGTCGTCGGGGTGCAGGGCGTCGTAGAGTT
>BNUU01000087.1 GCA_025997595.1 Spirochaetia bacterium
CGAACCATCATGGAATTTTTTTTAAACAAAATTACTGCGGCTGCGCCGGACCCGGTCCACGCAAAACCACCCATGTACGTCCATTTCGAAATGGTTCCTTCGCGGTTTCCTCCGGAACTGCAGGAACTGTTGCGCCGTTTCCCCGCAGGGAGCCTCAGGCTGGAAGTGGGCATTCAGACCTTCAACAGTAATACTGCGAAACTTATCGGCAGGCCCAGCGACCCGGATAAGGAACTGGAAACCCTGCATTTTCTGCGCCGGGAAACCAATGCTATTGTTCACGCGGACCTTATCGCCGGGCTCCCCGGTGAAAACATAGTTTCCTTCGGCAAAGGCTTCAATATGCTCCGGCAGGCGCGGCCAACGGAAATTCAGCTGGGGATACTCAAGTGTTTACCGGGAACGCCGATTGCACGGCATACAAAAACATACAAAATGGTCTACGCGCCGGAGCCGCCCTACGAAGTTTTGGAAACCGCCGCCCTGCCTGCGGCTGACCTTGATCATATCAAAAACTTTGCCCGCTTCTGGGAGCTCATCGTCAACCGGGGTGTGTTTCCCGATTTGGTCCCCAAACTTTTCCCCGAAGAACAGCCGGTATTTGACCGGTTTATGGCATTATCGGATGCGCTTTTGGCGCGCTTCGGGCGGAACTGGGGGATTGACCGCTCTGAACTGCGGAGAGCCGTGGAAGAATCTACTTGAGCGCGGTAAACATCCAGGGCTTCCGTTTAACCCTGCTGTGTTTTGAGGCCATGACCATTGTTAAGGATTTCAGCTTATGTCATAATACTGAAAAGGAATAACATGAAACATATAAAACGATATGTATCGCTCATCGGTTTAACCATGCTGCTTGCCGCCTGCGTTAATCTTTCCAAAATAGAAGTTCATAATTTTGATTTAACCAATCAGGCGGATGGTACCTACCGGGGCGAAAGTGTGGTGGGGCCGGTAAAGGTGATCCTTGATGTGGTAGTTAAGAACCGGGCCATCACGGCGATTAACCTGATTCGGCACCGGAATGGCCTCGGCAAAAAAGCCGAAGCTATTATCCCAACTGTCATTGAAGCACAAAGCCTGGAAGTTGATGTGGTGAGTGGGGCCACGGTAAGTAGTAAAACCATATTACAATCCATCGGGAATGCGCTCAAGCAGTAATGGAATTTCTCACCCCCCAAACAATCGCCCTCCTGGTCATCCTGCTGGCCCTCTGCATCCTCTTTCTTGTCATCGGTCTGCGTGTGGGGGCGCGGCACGGGCGCAGGCAGGAAGCGGCGGAGTGGGAGGCCCACAAGCTGGAAGACATCGTCAAGGCGCGGCTCAAACAGTCCCGGGCGGTGCTGGGGGGCCTGGTCTCGGAACAGATGGCGCCCCTGCTGCCGGGCTTTCCCTTTGATCCCGGCGACTGCCGCTTTGTGGGCAAGCCCATCGACTTTATCGTCTTTAAGGGGATGAACGAAAAGGACATCAGCGAGGTGATCTTTCTGGAAGTTAAGAGCGGCGCGGCAAAGCAGTTAAACGATCAGGAAAAACGGCTCCGGGACGCCATACAGGCGGGACGGGTACGGTGGGTTGAGTTTGATCTGTAGTAATACTGTTATCCAAATAACCCGCCCAGGTAGGATTCCAGATCAACCTTGATGGGCATCAAATAGAGGTTGAAATCATGAACCTCGCAGAACTGCAAAACCCGGCGGCCAAATTCCACATTCCAGAATAAATCGGGACGGAAGTTCCTGGGGAAAATCGCCCGGTTACGGGATTCCCAATAATTACGATTCGACGGCGAAAGCACCGGAGATATGCCCCAGAACACGTTTTTCCCATCAAGGTATTCGGCGTAAATTTCCAGAAGCCTGATGTCAAAAAAAGGCTGGCTCATAAAACCTTCCGCACCGGCATCTTCCTTGGCACGGACATAGTCCAGCTCGTAACGGATATTGGTGCGGTAGGGATCAAAGGCGGCATAGACCCGGAGTTCGGGCATTTCGGCCTTGAGTTTTTTGATGAAGGGAACGGTCTCGGTGGGATAGGTTTTATGAACCGCACCGGCCTTATCGGCGGCCTTCTCCGCAGGCGGGTCCCCGGAGATAACCAACACTTTTTTGATTCCGTATGCCCGGAGATATTCTGCATGGGGAAATGGTTTTGCAAGATCATAATCGATGGCCCGGAGGTGGGGCATAAGTTCGT
>BNUU01000088.1 GCA_025997595.1 Spirochaetia bacterium
CACCGGACAACAAGATTTGAATCGCTTGACAATGAGTAGAATAGTGTGTATGTTTATCAGGATGGGTAAAGTATATACCAGTGACGAGATGATTAAGATTGTCACCAAAGACGGCTGGAAATTGGATCATATTATTGGCAGTCATCATATATTTTACCACGAGACTAAGCCGGGAATAGTCACCGTTCCCGTACACACCAAAGACCTTGCCAAAGGGACGGCAAACAGTATTTTAAAGCAAGCCGGATTGAAGTAGGAGGCAGTAATGGAAAAGTATATTGCGCTTATTGAAGAAGATAACGGGAACTATGGCGTGGTGTTTCCGGATTTGCCGGGCCTTGTATCTGCCGGAACAAGCTTTGACGATGCGGTACGAAACGCGCACGAGATTTTAGCATATTATGCACAGACGGCAAAATTACCTCCGCCGCGAACATTAGAGCAGATCCTTCAGACATGGGAAGATTGGAGTGAATGGCAGGCAAACTACCATTTTATTGTTACCGCTATTGCGGTTGTTCCGGTTACGACGAAGGCGCGCCGCATTAATATCATGATGAACGAAGGGCTTTTGGCTCAACTTGATACCGTGACACAAAACCGTTCTGAATTTATAAGCCACGCTGTTGAACGGGCATTGGCTTGAAGAAGGGTGGGAACGCAGTGGTACTGCCAAAAGTCTTAACGCTACCCTGAGAGTGCAAAGGTGCCAGGCGCCAAATTTGCCTAGTGTCCGTTTTGTGGTATACTTGGGGTACAAATAGGTTGCCGGAGGTTTTATCTGCCATCAATTACATTTGAATCGGTCATTCGCGGTAACATGGTTGAAATTCCAGAAAAATACCTTGCAAGCCCGTACGCACTTAAACTGCGAGCGGCGGTAGGCGGCAAGATTCCCATCAACACCTACGCCGAGTTTGCACTCATCAATACCAATGCTATAACCCTTAACGGCAGCTACGTGCAGGAGACCGACCTTGACCTGTTGGGGAATACGACCGGCACAGGCGGCCCACAGCCGGACCGGCAGAACTGGACTGCCATTAGAGCAAACGAAGCACCATTCACCGGCAGCTTTGACGGCAATACTAAGACTATAGTGAATCTATATATAAACAGGACTACCACTAACATCGGCCTTTTTGGCTGGTCACAAGGATCTCTGAGGAATATACATATCGGCGCAGGCAGCAGCGTGTCGGGCACTGGAAATGTCGGCGGCATCTGCGGTACCAACAACAGGGGCGGTACCATCACCAACTGCTCTAACACCGGCAGCGTGTCGGGCACTGCTAGTGTCGGTGGCATCTGCGGCAGCATCGACAGCTCCGTCACCCCCGCCACCATCACCGACTGCTCTAACACCGGTGCCGTGTCGGGTACTGCTTATGTCGGCGGCATCTACGGCTACAACTTCCGCAGTGCCATCACCGACTGCTCTAACACCGGCGCCGTGTCGGGCACTGGTCATTTAAGCGGCGGCGCCGGCATCGTCGGCGCCGCCGGCGGCATTGGCGGCTTCACAACCCACAACGCCACCATCAAAAACTGCTCTAACACCGGTACCGTGTCGGGCACTGATCAGGTCGGTGGTATCAGCGGCTACTTATTCGGTACGACCATCACCGATTGCTCTAACACTGGCGCCGTATCGGGTACTGGTAACCAGATCAGCGGCATCTGCGGCGGCAACAATGGAGGCATCGTCACCGCCTGTTTTAACACCGGCGCCGTGTCGGGCATTGATCAGGTCGGCGGTATCAGCGGCTACTTCACCAGTGAAACCATCACCGCCTGTTCTAACACCGGCGCCGTGTCGGGCATTAATAAGATCGGCGGCATCTGCGGCGATGTCCTATACAACGGTATCTCTCCCGCCCCCATCACCGCCTGCTCCAACACCGGCAGCGTGTCGGGCACTAATCAGGTCGGCGGTATTTGTGGCAACGACTACAACACCATCATCGCCTGCTATTGGCTGTATAGACCCGGCGCCAATGCGCCTTCTCGCGGCATTGGCTCTCCTGCAAGTGACACCGGTACAACGAAGTTTTCCGGCACGGCGTGGCCAAGCATCGCCGATGACCCCGAGTGGGGGGACACTGGTACCGGGGGCAGCGGTGGATACTGGAAG
>BNUU01000089.1 GCA_025997595.1 Spirochaetia bacterium
TCGAAGTTTTTAATGCCGTACTTTGTCGCCACCCCGCCAAGGAACTTATTCTCCCCCATGCCTACGAATTCGTGGAAATCCCCATGCTGCACTGCGGTACGGTGGGTCTCCTGAAACATCAGCCGGGCCGCTTCGGCGATAAACCACTCCGAATCGGTGAGGACCCCGTCCATGTCGAAAATAACGGCCCTGGTTGGCTGAGGCCTGCTTACGCTCATAACTACCTCCACGCAGCTGCTTTTATCAGGTGCTTATAACGCTTTCCCGGGGCGCTTACGACAAGAATTAAAACAGTATATTACCGGATTATTCCGGTATTTGCAAATTTTTATAAGCGGGATTTTCCCGGAATGGTTTTATAAACCGGAGAACTTCCTGCTCCCCCACAGCGCCGCTACGGGGCCCCAGGATCCCAATGGATCGGGCGGCGGCGGCAGTCGCAAAGGCAGCGGCGTCACCGGCATCCCGGCCCAATGAAAGATAATAAAGAAAGGACGCATTAAAGGTATCCCCGGCCCCGGTGGTATCCCTTACGGCCACATCAAGGGCAGGTAAAGCCGGATAGTCCCTGCCTTTTAGTAGGATCTTGCAGCCCCTGGGTCCCAGGGTGAATACTACCATGGCGCCCGATGCCGCGAGATCGGTAATAAATTCGCCGCCCCAATAGCTTTCTGTACGTTTTATGCCTTCTTCGTTTATAAATAAAATATCCCCGTTCCTGAGGATCGATAAAACCGCATCATCCTTGCTTATGGTATTTGCTTCCGCATCAAGTACCAGGCGGGAACCGGATTTGCGAAATCCGGCGATAATATCGGCATAATTCCGCAGGGATAATAATTCCGTAATCGTGGTATATACAAATTCAGAACCATTCAGTAAATCGATCTGTTTTTCGCTTAACACCAGATCCTTTTTTTTATTATTCACCACAAATATGATCCGTTCGCCGTCCTTCAGCATAATGATACATTTGGTGTCCGGAAGCTTTTCATCCCTGGATACATAATCGACGTTCACATGGTAATGTTTCATGTCATCCAGCAAAAATTCCATCTGTTTACCGGTATTCATAAAATCTATCATGTATGCAGGAACGCCATAGGAGGCAAATACGGAAATGGCATTTCCTATCATCCCCCCGGGGACGCTTTCGATATAGGTACAGATAACTTTCTCTCCAAGCCGGGGAACTTCTTTCAGATTATAATATTCGTCTATACAGCTGGAACCGATGGCTGCCAGGTATTTATTGTTCATACCGAAAGCCTGCAAATTTTTTCCGCCATCCCGGAAAGATCGAGGTCATTTTTTTTCTCCAACAGGGGAAGCCATTCCCCGGGCATTGCCGCCGCGCCCTGCAGGGCGCCCAGGATGCCGCCGACCATGGTTGCCACCGTATCAGTATCGTTGCCAATATTGACCCCTGCGCAGATCCCCTCCACCGGATCCCCGCAGGCGGCGGCGAGGATGCCAAATACCGCAGGAACCGCCTCGGCAGCCATAAGGCCGCTGCCGATATAATCACTGATTTTGTCAATCGCCTCGCTTAAGGAAGAAGAAAGGGCGGCAAGTTCCAGGGCAAAGCGGATCCGTTTTTCCACACTGGCCCCGGCAAGGACGCGAAACTTTGAGCGGCCGATACGATCCCCTTCGCGTGCGCCGTACAGTCCGGCCTTTACCACGTCAAACAGGGTGGCCCCTTCCTGCAGCGCCCGGGAAGCCGCGGCTGCCACTGCCGCAGCGGCGCTCAGGGCTATGTTGTTATCATGGGTAACCGCAGAGACCGTAATGGCATCCCGGATAGCCCTATCCACATCTCCGCCGCTGAACAGGGCAATGGGGGCAATTTTCATTGCGGCGCCGTTGGTTGCCCTGGCGTTATCGTTGAGCGGGATAAAGGCCTCCGTCCGGACACCCCTGTCACCCCGCAGGGCGGCAACCGCGGCACGGGTGGTCGGTCCGGCAAAGCGGTCGAAATATTTCTCGGTGGAAGCCCAGGTTAAAAGCGATTCTGTGGCCCCTTCGGTAGTAATATTGCCGCCATGGGAAATGATGTTCTCACAGGTAACATAGGCTGCGCTAAAATCATCGGT
>BNUU01000090.1 GCA_025997595.1 Spirochaetia bacterium
TCGAAATGGAAGAGATCATCCGGGAAGAGCTCAACGTCAAGGATGTGCTTTTCCGGGATAACGAAGAGGACCTGGTTGAATATGAAGTGAAGGCCAACTTCCGCGTGCTTGGCAAAGAGTTGGGCAAGGACATGAAGGCCGCCGCCGAGCGGATTGCCGCCCTGAGCCAAACTGAAATTCAGGGGCTCCTTGAGGGCGCCACTTTAGCGATTGAGGTGGCGGGCCGTACCGTGGACATTACCGCCGATAAACTCGATGTCAGACGGATTGAAAAGGCCAATCTTAAAGTACTGAACGAAGGAACCCTCACCATCGGCCTTGATACTGAAATCACCGAAGAACTTTCCCGCGAGGGTGATGTGCGGGACCTGATCCGGGGAGTGCAGAATCTCCGCAAGGAAAAGGACCTGGCCGTCACCGACCGGATAACCCTCTACCTTTCCGGTTCGGATAAACTCAAGGCCGCCTGGGAAAGTTTCTCCGCCTTGGTGGCCTCCGAAACATTGGCCCAGGAAGTGAAGTGGGGTGCGGTTGAGGGACAGAGCCCGCTGGAAGCGGGGACGGACCTTGAGTCCGCCGAATCCTGGCTTGTGAAGATTGAAAAAGTCTGACGCCATGACAAGGGCAATGAACCGAAAAACTGTGGCCCTGTTCGCCGTGTTCCTGGCGGGTCTGCTGTTTCTTGGTTCCTGTGCCACCGCGCCTCAAAGGGTACTCCGGCCGCCGGATGCGGCGGGTATCGAGTATCTGCCGCTGGATCCGGGGGCGCTGGCATATATGTATACCGATGTGGAAGCTGCCCGGCCCATACTGAACCGCGTTGGGTTGGGCGGCGTAAGCGGCAGGCAGGTGGAAGATATCCTTGACCGGACCCAATACGCTGCAGCGGCGGTGTACCCTCCGGCAAGCGGACAAAACGCGCAGGTTGTGGCCTGGGGGAAGTACCCCAGCGCAGGGGCGGGATTTTATTTTGCCTTCAGTAAAGACTGGAAGAAGCGCAAATCCGCCGCCGGTAAGTCCTACTGGTATTCTGAGCGGAACGGCCTTTCGGTGGCCCTGAACTCCCGGCAGGCCTTTGTCGCCCTGGGTGCGAATCTTGACCCTTTTGCCGCATCACCGGGAACACCCAGCCCCGAGGGCTTTTCCGAATTCCGCCGGGGGGCGGCGCTGTCCCTCTGGCTGGATAATCCCGCAGTTCCACTAAACCGATTCTTAAGTGAAGCGGGCCTTCCCCTGCAAATCCCCGCGGAACAGCTTTTGATCAGCCTGCATCCGGCGGCGCCGGATGCGGAATTTGCCGCCGAAGCCGGCTACGAGGCCCATCTTCGGATTAAAACCCCCTCGCCCAGCCAGGCCCGGGCGCTGGTCACGATTTTTTCCATGGCCCGGCGCGTTTCCGGTGCGGCCGGGACAGGAGGGGAAATTGCCACGCTGCTCCCGATCCTTTTCGCCAATCCGCCGGTACAGGACGGGGCTTTCCTCAATATCCGCACCGCCCCGATGGAAGCCGGGGAAATCGCTTTACTTTTTGGCCTTTTTTCGGTATATTCAACTCAAAATTAGACTTCCGGAAGGATGATTATGCCGACATACGAATATGAATGTAAAAGCTGCGGGCATACCTTTGACGCCTTTCAGAGTATGAGTGACGAGCCCATTAAGGTCTGCCCCGAATGCGGTAAAGAGGTCCGCCGCCTGATTAACGGCGGTACGGGTATTATTTTTAAGGGTTCCGGTTTTTATGTAACCGACAAGGGCAAAGGCGGCAGTATCGGCGGTTCCTCCAAATCCTCAGGGAAGCCTTCTTCGGCTGAAAGTGCCGGGGCTTCGGAGTCCGGCGGCGCATCGGCGGCTAAACCGGCAGACAAACCTGCGGGAAATTCCACCCCGGCCGGCGGCGCAGCTGCACCCTCCTCCGCTAGCGGCGGAACGGCGAAAACGGCGCAGCCTGCCAAAAGTTAATGAGTGAAGAAGCCCCGTTTTTTTTGCGATAACTGTGGCGCGGAGGTTAAGCGGAATGCGAAAATCTGTCCCACC
>BNUU01000091.1 GCA_025997595.1 Spirochaetia bacterium
CCGCAGCCCAATGGAGCGCTTGCCCTGCCACATCATGCGGTGGATTATCAACGCCGCCCGGGCCAGATCAGGCCATGGCATGGGTGACCGTCTTGCGGCGGAGCTCATGGATGCGTATAATAATACGGGTACCGCCTTTAAGAAAAAGGAAGATACCCACAAGATGGCCGAGGCTAATAAGGCATTCGCCCACTATCGTTGGTAGTTGATTCGGAGTATTGTACTCTGAAATGGTTTTTTGAAACGATGTACCCGGCCTGGCCGGGTAATAACCGCACTGCGGAATGAGCCTTAGGGTTCAATGTCTGGGAGGTTTAGAGGGATAATCTATTCAACCATACCCCGGTGCGGGGTCTCGATGGTCCAAACCGATCATCAAACAGGAAGCCGGTGCGGTTTTCTGGTTTGTGGAGTTTTAGCTCTGAAAGAGATAAAACTCCAAGCGGAACTAAAGTTCCGCAGCGTTCGCTGGGATGAGATAGGTGGAACGGGACATGTGGAAGAATCTTCATTTTTCCGCTGTTTTTTCCCCTAAACTCATGTTGATTAACGCTGCTTTTCCGTTGGAATGTTATTCCACGGTTTTTGGTTTTGCATAGTAAGAGAAACTTTTTTTGTGTGCCCATAAATTGAAGGAGGACACTAAATGGCTAAGGATAAGTTCAACAGGAATAAAATCCACATGAATGTCGGAACCATTGGTCACGTTGACCATGGTAAGACCACCCTTTCCGCTGCAATCACCATGTATTGCGCCAAGAAATACGGCGACAAGGTGATGAAGTACGATGAAATCGACAATGCGCCGGAGGAAAAAGCCCGGGGTATTACCATTAATACCCGGCACCTGGAGTATCAGTCCGATAAACGGCACTATGCCCATATCGACTGTCCCGGACATGCCGACTATATCAAGAATATGATCACCGGCGCTGCCCAGATGGACGGCGCAATCCTGGTGGTTTCCGCTCCGGACTCGGTTATGCCCCAGACCCGTGAGCACATCATCCTGGCCCGCCAGGTCGGCGTGCCCAACATGATCGTATACCTCAACAAGGTCGATCTTGTTGATGATCCTGAACTCCTGGAACTGGTTGTGGAAGAGATCAAGGATGTGCTTACCGCCAACGGGTTCCCCGGTGACGAAATTCCCATCATTCAGGGTTCCGCCTTCAAGGCCATGAGCGAGCCCGATAATCCGGAGGCTGTCAAGTCCGTTGAGGAACTGCTCGTCGCCATGGACAGCTACTTCCCCGATCCGGTCCGTGACGATGACAAGCCCTTCCTTATGCCCATCGAAGACGTATTCACCATTTCCGGCCGCGGTACGGTTGTTACCGGCAAGGTTGAACGGGGTAAGGTAAAGCTGAACGAAGAAATCGAAATCGTCGGTATTAAGCCCACCAAGAAGACCGTTGTGACGGGCATCGAAATGTTCAACAAGCTCCTTGATGAAGGCCAGGCCGGTGATAACATCGGCGCCCTGCTCAGGGGTATTGAAAAATCCGATGTTGAGCGCGGTCAGGTTCTTGCCAAGCCCGCTTCCATTACCCCCCACAGCAAGTTTAAGGGCCAGATTTACTGTCTGTCCCAGGCGGAAGGTGGGCGGCACAGCCCCTTCTTCAAGGGTTACCGGCCCCAGTTCTACTTCCGTACCACCGACATTACCGGTACGGTTGAGCTTCCCGAAGGGAAAGAAATGGTTATGCCCGGTGATAACACCGAGATCATCGGCGAACTGATCCACCCCATCGCCATGGAAAAGGGACTTCGTTTTGCTATCCGCGAGGGCGGCAAGACGGTCGCTTCCGGTCAGGTTGTCGATATCATCGAATAACACGCTTTGATTGATTAGTAGTGCGTTTGGGTCTTTCCAAAAGAAAAGACCCAAACGCCGGAACATTCCTGGAGGAATAATGGCTGCTAAGGGCACGCTATTCCGAGGTCCCGGAACCGTCTGCCTGATGAAAATCCAACGGATTTTACTGCTTTATCTCCACATCCACCCCTGCGGGAA
>BNUU01000092.1 GCA_025997595.1 Spirochaetia bacterium
GCGCCTGGTATGCCTATGGGGAAGAAAAAGTAGGGCAGGGCAGGGACAATGCCCGTGAGTACCTGGAAACAAACCCCGAATTTGCCCGTGAAGTCGAGATTAAGCTGCGGAAGCTCATCTTCCCCGGCCGGGAATTCCCGGCCGCCGTGACAAAGAAGGCCGCTAAAGCGACGGCTGCTCCGGAGCTCCCCTCCGAAAGGATGGAGCCCCCGGTTCCTCCGGCAATGGAAGAAGCCGATGATGATGCGCCGGGGGCCGCAACGGCCATACCCGCTGCGCCGTCCCCTGCCATATCCTCCCCATCCGAAAGGATGGCTCCTGCCCCGTCTGCGGCTGCGGAAGTTCCGCCTCCGGCCCGGCCCGCGGTCCCTGTTTCTTCGATTAGACCGCCCGTTGCCCCATCCCGGCCAACGGCTCCTGTTCCCCAGGGCGAAGCCGTCCACCGGGGACCGGGAAGGCCCCCCCGGGAAGGAGGTCCTGCGCCGGCTCCGGCGGCCGCAGTACATGAAGGTGAACACCGCGGGCCGGGAAGGCCCCGCAAGGCTTGATACCTGGTTTTAGGAAAGAAGGTTTCCCCCGGGAGGAGCTTCCCCGGATGTTCCGGGAACACCCGGGGACCGTTCTGACGGTCCTGGGGCTTGGTTCCAACCGGGGGGATTTCTTAAGAGGGGGTTCCCCCAATATTTTGCGGGATGCAATAAGGGCGCTTACGGCCATTCTGGAAGACATCCGGGAGGCCAGGGTACTGCAATCGGAGCCCCTCTATGTAAAAAACCAGCCCCAATTCTACAACACCGCCGTGTCGGGCTTTTACCGGGGTGACCCCCTGGAACTGTTAGACAGCATTCACCGGATTGAGGCGTCCTTTGGCCGGGACCGGAGCCGGGAGCGGCGCTGGGGGGAACGTACCCTGGACATCGACATACTGCTTTTTGGCAGCCAAGTGGTTTCCCTGCCGCATCTGGAAATTCCCCACCCCCGGCTCAAAGAGCGTTGTTTCGCCCTGGTCCCCCTGCTGGAACTGCTCCCCGATGCGGCCGATCCCCTCACCGGAACCCCCTATCAGACAATTCTTGAAGGCCTGCCGGATCAGGGGATTTACTACCCGGCCCCGTAAGGGTTATACTATGTATACTAATGGAAACACCCGTCAAAAGTTCAGGCCGCAGCTTCAAGTTAAATGAATTTGAAGGCCCCCTGGATCTTCTTCTTTTTTTAATCAAGAAAAATGAAATCAATATCTATGACATCCCGGTGGCCCAGATCACCGAGCAGTACCTGGGTTACCTAAGCTATGCTGAAGAGCTGGACCTGGACGATGTGACGGAATTCCACGCCATGGCGGCGTACCTGCTCTATATCAAGTCCCGCACACTCCTGCCGGTGGAGGTGGACCTTGACGATGATTCAACGGACCCCCGGCAGGAACTGGTGGAACGGCTCATTGAATATCAAAAGTTTAAAAAGCTTTCCGAACTGATGGAAGAAAAGGAAAAAGAGGCGGAGTGGATCGTGGAGCGGCAGAAGCTCCAGCGGGCCCTTCCCTTTGCCGATGAGGGGCTCTGGGAAAAGGTGGATATCTGGGATCTGCTCAAGACTTTTTCCAAGCTCATGTCCAATATGCCCGGAGAACGGATCTACGACATGTACGAAGAAGTATCGGTGAACGAGAAGCTCACCCTCCTTTCGGAGCTGCTGGAAAGGAGGGGGGAGTGCAGTTTTGCCGACCTGGTGGTCCGCAAAGGCTCGGTGATGGACATTGTCTGCGCCTTTCTGGCGATCCTCGAATCGGTAAAGCTCCGGGTGATCCAGGTATTACAGAACCGCATGTTCGGGGATATAATGATCAGGCCGAACCCGGCGGCCGGGGCCGTATAATTCACCATGGAGATTCACTTGGAAAAAGAGACCGCACTAATCGAAGCAATCCTCTACCTGGAGGCGGAGCCGGTTGGGGAAGCCAAACTGGTC
>BNUU01000093.1 GCA_025997595.1 Spirochaetia bacterium
GTAGCTGCCGGTGGCAAGTTCGACTTCCCCTTCAGGCGCTTCGGCTGCGGTCAGGGCTACCTCGACATTGGCATTTCCACTTTCCGGTACGGTTCCGGGTGTAGCGGAATAGGCTACCACCGTGCCGACCGGATAATTAGTGTATTCCACGACGATTATTTTGTCCCCTCTGTCCACTCCACCCGTGAGATCTGTAATGGCAAATGTACCAAGAGAGGACCCCGTAAGGACACCAATTTCGGCCTCAAGTTCAGTAGACGTTGTAGCAAGAGTAATTTCGGAGATGTAGTCCATAAAACTAGTTGCATCCGACACGGCGTAATAGACCGTTTTATCTACGTTTGTACCACCGGTTACTACCAGATTCCCCTGATAGGCAAAGAAAGCCTCATATGCGAAGTAAAGTTTATCCCTGAGATCCTCAGCATTAGAAAAAGGTTTGGCAGCCACAAAGATCGCCGCTAAAGCAGTTCTTTCAGTGGGGTTTAAATCGCTAAAACCGGCCCAGGCCGTTCCGTCATCGTCTAGGGCGGCAAGATTTGCTTCCGTCAAAAGCAATACTATATCAGCTGCGCTTCCGGCATTAAAGTCAATAAGCAGTTTGGTCTGGGTTAAGCTTTTCATTGCAGTATTCAATGCAGCAACAGCAGTCGCAATATCCGAACTGTAAGGACTGGCCGGTAAAGCACTGACGGCAGCCAAAATAGCAGTATTATTGCTCATGTAGTAAGATTGATACGCATCAAGTATGTATTTTTCATCAAGACCGGCGGTGGGGGCCTTCAACGCCGTAAGCAGGGCGGCCGGAGTGTCCGCAGTTCCAATTGCATTAATAGCAGTTTCAGCATCTTCTACAGTGATAATGCTAACCGATTTCGTGCCGTCGTACGACGAACCATCGTACGTGACCTGTGCCGTAACGGTTACCGTGCCGGTTTCTTCGTCATCAATATCCAACGTTACACTTGGCAGATCATCAGTAGGGGCATCAAAGTCTGTCCCGGATTCTGTACCGTCATGAGACCACGTAATACTGTCGGCGGGTACCGGAACACCATATTCCTTTATGATTACGGTAAATCCCACATGCCCGCCCTGAGCCACACTGGCTGCTGATGCGGTTACCTCAACGGTAATAGGGTTGGGACCCGATGTCGGGGCATCAGTACTGCACCCCATAACAAAAAGAGACACGGTTAGCAGCGCTGCGGCTGCAATCGTCCATAGTTGATTCTTTCTCATAAGAAAGCCTCCAATTTGTGCTTATTTCCTGCCTCGACCAACGGCCGTTCCGGCATTGAAACCTTGTTTATGACACCGCCTCTCGGACGGTACTTTCTCTGCGCGCCATGCGCTCCTCATTCCAGGCAGCCAGGTTGGCATAGTGCACGACCCGCAGATGCTCATACTCTTCCCGGCCAAAATTCAGGATCACCCCCAGGGGGATGCCGGTGGCATCCAGTCGGCGCCACATATCGGCCCGCAGGGAGTCGCTGGGTTTTATGGACCAGGGGTAAATGGCAACCCGCACCAGGATGTGCCGGTAGATAAAGGTAAAATCCGCAGGGTGCAGCAAGCCGGGGAGGGGTACCTCCCGCTCCATGCCGTACTGGCCGCCGGGGAACTGGGCCGCCAGGGCGCCCAGATAGCGGTGACGCCATTCCTTTTTTTTAGCGGGGCCGAGCTCGGCAAAAACCTTGGCGGCGGCCCGGTAGATGGGCCGGATCGTATAAAAGGTGGAGGGCCTGTTCATGCCACACCACCGGTAATAAGAGGAGAAAGTACGTTAAATAGGGGAAAAACAGCTAAATTTCGAGGTTCAACGGGGGGGGGGGGGGGGGGGGTAACGCTTTTTTTGTGGTTAACACCGGGGGTTAATTGTTGTTTTAACAAAGTATAAATGCGCGGGACAAAAAAAACAACAATTTTTTTAAAATTTTTGTAAAAAAATAACAAAAAA
>BNUU01000094.1 GCA_025997595.1 Spirochaetia bacterium
TGTTTTGGGCAACCAGGGCCTCAAGGCCGGCGAGATCCCCCGCCGCATTCCCCGCAAAAAACTCCCTGTAGCCGATAGCCTTAAGCCCCGGATCATCCGGCCCGTAGCCCTGTTCCCGCAGCCGCCGTACCTCGGCGGGAAGCCCCTGCCGGAACATTTCCGCGCAGCGCAGGTTGATCCGGCGGTAGAGTTCCGCCCGTTCCCGATCAAGGCCGATGATGAGGAAGTGGTAACGGCCTTCCCGTGAGGGGCGGCCCTCGGCGGCGGCCTCCGCAGGCCCGCCTGCTGCCCCGGCGCCGCCCGATAGGGCATAGGAGCTGAGGGGCTTACGGGAAAGCCGGAAAACTTCCAGGGCCCGCAGGATGCGGTATTCATCGTTAATATGAATTCTGCCTGCGCTTACCGGGTCGCAGCGGGCCAGTTCTTCCATCAGGGCGGCGGCGCCCCGGTTCCGCAATTCTTCTTTTAAAACGGCCCGTATCCCGGCGTCCGAGGGGGGCGCTTCGGGGAGGCCCAGGATAAAATTTTTCAGGTAAAAGCCCGTGCCCCCGGAAACCACGGGCAGGGCGCCCCGGCCGGCGATTTCGGCGCAGCAGCGGTCAGCCAGGCGGACAAAATCCCCGGCGTGGAACTGTTCATCGGGGTTACGTATATCGATAAGATGATGAGGCAGCGCGGCCCGTTCCGCCGGGGAGGGCTTCGCGGTGCCGATATCCATCCCCCGGTAGACCTGCATGGAATCGGCGGAAAGGATCTCCGCCTTGCGGGGAATACCGGCGGAAACGAGCCGGGGGCCAAACAGACGCTTAAGGATTTCCGTCTTCCCCGATGCGGTGGGGCCAAAGAGGATCAGGACCGGGATAGGGGACATTGCCGGATCAGGGGTACTTATTGGACATCCAGGCGGAATTCGATTTCTTCGGTAAACACCTGCCGGGCGGCCAGGGACACCACCTTGCCGTCATTGTCCTCGATTTCGGGGTCCCTCAGCATGGAAAGCTGATAGGACCGGCGGGAGGCGGCGGAGGTAATTTCATACATATTGCCATCGTATTCGATCAGTTCTTCTAGGGGGAATATCATAATTATCCAGTTTATAGGGGATGGGCGGCCATGTAAAGGGGGGGCCCTGCAACTGTGGTTCCCCTCAGTCAGAGGCACGGCGGTGGGAGGGCGGCGCATTGCCGCTTCCATCGCCCGTCCTCAAAACGGCGAACATGCGTTCGCCGTTTTTTCGGATTCGCGATGTTCAGCGGCAACGCACCGCCCTCCCACCGCCTGCCTGTGATGTTTGGCCATAGGTAAGCGTGGATGGACATTTGGTGCCTGGCACCATAGGCGTACACTTAGCGGAAAACCGAAGAAAATGAACCACTAACCACACAAACCACACGAACAAAAGAGGGGAATTGGGTTCGTGGTTATTTTTCCGTATAGCCTTCGTCTTGGGCGGGGGCGGTGTCGGTCGGGGACGATCGGGGGCCAAGGAAGGAAAGAAGGTACTGCTGGTCAAAGAGTTTGACCAGTTCATCGGCCTGGGCGCGGGTGAAGTAGAGGGTGATTTCCATGGATGAATTTTTATTTTCTTCCATGCTCAGGAAGTTCTCGGCGGGCTGCTGGGAAACGGTAAAATAGGGGCTGTTCTGCTTGAACTGATACCCCAGCCGGTACCTGGGGAGGGATTTGGAATTCATGAAAGCCTCAAAACGGCCGACCTGCCCCCATTCGGTACTGCCCTTCAGAACGCCGTAGGCGCGTTGGGCGCGGGAACCCCTCAGATTCAAATTTTTGGCCTGATAATCCTTCTTGTATTTTTCCAGGGCGGTTATAAATTGAAGCCGGTTCGATTTTTCCCAAAACT
>BNUU01000095.1 GCA_025997595.1 Spirochaetia bacterium
AAGGGGCACAAAGGTTTTCTGGATATAATACTCAACCTTAAGGGGCTTTCCCTCCCGGTAGCCCTTTCCGGCGGGGCGTTCAATGCGGGCGTAATAGGTTCCTACTTCACTGGGCACTTCCAGAGTTCCCCCGGCGTTGTTCCATAAATCATCTTCGGAAGGGAAGTAGGTGATGATGAAGGGAGGAACATCCTTTGCCGCCCTTGCGTCGATGGGCTGGGGCCGGCCGTTATAGAGTGTATGCTGATAGGTCGCGGAAGTGATGATGGGAGGGTCTTCCAGCGTTTCCCGGCTGGTACAAAAGGTACCTAATACAAGAGGCGCCATGGACAGTATCAATGTTAAAAGAAAACGTACCGGTTTGCCCATGGGCTCATTCCTCCGTATCCGAAAGCTGGGTCGAAAGGTACCGCTCCCCCGAATCCGGGAGGATCACCACAATGGTTTTTCCCGCGTTTTCCTTCCGCCCGGCGATTTGCAGGGCAGCCCACACCGCAGCTCCGGCGGATATACCCACCAGGATCCCTTCGGTACGGGCAACACGGCGGGCGGTGTTGATAGCGTCCTCGTTGGTTACCCGGACTATCTCATCAATGATCGAGCGGTTGAGCACCCTGGGAATGAAACCCGCGCCGATGCCTTGGATTCGGTGCGGGCCGGGCCTGCCCCCGGAAAGTACCGCCGAGGCGTCGGGCTCCACCGCCACGATGTGTACCCCCGGCTTCCGCTCTTTTAACACTTCCCCCACCCCGGTGATGGTTCCGCCGGTACCAACCCCGGCGACAAAGATGTCTACGGCCCCCCCGGTATCCTCCCAAATTTCAAGGGCCGTAGTTTGGCGGTGGGCCTCGGGGTTGGCGGGGTTTTCAAATTGGAGTGGCATAAAACTGTTGGGAATGGTTGAAGTGAGTTCCCGGGCCTTATTCACCGCGCCGTTCATGCCGTCCTTTCCCGAGGTGAGCACCACATCGGCGCCGAGCATGGCCGCCAGTTTCCGCCGCTCCACCGACATGGTTTCCGGCATGGTGAGGATGAGCTTGTAACCCCGGGCGGCGCAGGCAAAGGCCAGGCCTATGCCGGTATTTCCCGAAGTGGGCTCAATGACGGTGCCGCCGGGTTTCAGGCTGCCGTCCTTAACCGCAGCGTCCAGCATGGCGGCCCCTATGCGGCACTTGACGCTGTTCATGGGGTTAAAGGCTTCCACCTTGGCAAGCACCGTTCCCGGTAAGCCCTCGCCAAGCCTGGCAAGACGCACCAGGGGAGTGTTCCCCCGTGCGGCGGTAATGTCGGCGTATATCTTTCCACGTGTATCAGTATTACTGCCCATTTGGTACCTCACTAAATTGAATATTCGCTCTCCTGATTAAGGTCGTACTGGAACATCGCAAAAATACGGTCCTGAATTTCGATGATAGCCGGATCGGTCCGGGCGCGGGGCCGCTTAATATCCACAGGAATCCTGTTGCGGATAGTACCGGGGCCGGGAGAAAAAACCACCACCTCGTCCGAAAGGTACACCGCTTCGGTTACATCGTGGGTTACCATAACAATGATAAGCCGGGATCCGATTTCGTCCCAGAGACGGAGAAGATCGTCCTGCAGTTTTTCCCGGGTCAGGGCGTCAACCGCCGCAAAGGGTTCGTCCATGAGGATGATTTTCGGCTCCACCGAAAGCGCCCTGGCCAGGGCAAGCCGCTGGCGCATACCCCCTGAAAGCTGTGACGGGTACTTGTACTCCACCCCGCC
>BNUU01000097.1 GCA_025997595.1 Spirochaetia bacterium
TTTGTTTAGATAATATTTGACCAATGTTATGGTACTTCCATCACTTAATCTTAATTCTGGAAGCTTTAGTAGTTTATCTGTTGCTTTTTTAAACTGTCTCATTCTAGTACTTTTAAAATTATGCCATTTTGCATTAGACCTCCTACATAACTAACATACAAAAGTACAATAGAAGTACTATGAAACAAAAAAGAAAGCAGTTAAGTCAGATGTAATGGATTTAGTATTAATGGGAGTAAAGAAAGCATTTGATAAAAGAGTCAAGGATAGCAAGGAGAGAAGAGAAGAAGAGAAGAGAAAAGAAAAGATAGGGCAAGTAGGTGAGTAAAGCAGATACAGGACTTAACAGAACTCAAAAACAAAATACATACAGACACACTAGTTCTAAGCAAATACAGATTTAGTAGGGCTTAGGCAAAATACATACAAACACCACTAACCCTAAAAAAAGATCAAAGAAGCACTCGAGTGACAAAAGAAGATAAGGAGTTAAATCAAAGAAGCACTCGAGTGACAAAAGAAGATAAGAAGTTCAATCAAAGAAACACTCGAGTGACAAAAGAAGATAAGGAGTTAAATAGGGAGATTTCATCAGATGATGAGGATTTAGTGAAAAATTCATAGTATACATACGGGCTTTTAGCCCTATTGAGTGTCAATATCCAACACCCTTATACACCTTGATTATACTTGTTTCTTAAGGAACAATTTGTTAAAAGGTCTTTTGTAATTACTATATCTGTCTTTAGAGACTATTTTAAACCTTTTAACAAATTGTTTCTTAAGAAACAAGTATAATCAAGGTGTATAAGGGTGTTGGATATTGACACTAAATAGGGCTAAAGCCCGCATGTATCAAAATATCCAACACCACAAGGTAAAAAGCTTGATGAGGTTGCAAATGCGCAAACTTTAGTTTGCAGCATGCAAACAATTGAAAGCAAGAAGCTAATTACTCAAATTACAAAGGATTGCATATGCCCTTATACACTTAAATTTATTGGCATTGACGTATCAAAAAACAAATTAGATGTTTATGAAACAAAAAACAATCAGTATTTTACACTAGCTAATGACAAAGAAGGTATTCATTGTCTATTTAGCAAGATCAAGCGTAATCAACAACAGTTAGTCTTAAGTAGACTAAAAACAGGTGGCTATGAAGCTGAACTGTCAAAGAATTCACAGTTTGTGGTTACAACGTTTATAGTCGCAAGGGCGTAAAGTGAAACAATTTATGTCAAGTTATGGCCAAAAAGTAAAAACAGACGGAAATAGATGCAGGGATGTTAACAATATATGGATCAAAAATGCAAGAGACTTTAATATTATATACGACCAAAGCAATCAATTAAAAGAGCTTATAAGCCACCCGAGAAGATCTTAAAGAGATGTTTGCAAAAAGAACAATCCTAAAGGACATTTTGGCGGGTAAAGTAGCTAGGAGTCCATAATAATAATCATTGAAGCACTCAAGCAACTAGAAGGTATAGAGCAAGAAATCAAAGAGCGTATGGACAAAGACGAACAATTAAAGGCAGTTAGTGGAAGTGAAAAAGGGACGTTTGATAAATGCGCAAAAATAATCAAAAAGGAGCAAAGAAAACTTAAGGAAGTGCGTTCTTCATCTATAATTTTATAGCTCGCTTATTAAAACTTTTGACTGAGTTTTATCTTTCATATTTTTTACTAAAACTTTCCCTATCTTAAACTCTGTTTTAGCAAAAATTATTGT
>BNUU01000098.1 GCA_025997595.1 Spirochaetia bacterium
TTTTATGCGTTTTTTGAAGGGCCCCCCGCCGCGGGTTTTTAAACGGGAAACATGGATAATCGAAAAAACCAGCACTGCGATAATCGCCGACACCATAATTGCCCGCAGTGATACTGCAAAAACCTTTTTTATCAGCTCCACCCAGGGCGCCGTATTAAATACCTGCCGGGGTTTCTGATCCCGCTGATGCCGGAACCGGATCCCCCAACCGTCTTTCTCCCCGCCGAAATCTTTGGATGCCAGAATTTCATCAAGTACTTCGAGGGCGGGACCAGGGTCTTCCGCAGATTCCGCATAGGCCTTTGAGGGGGCAGGCAGGAAGAGAAACAGGCAGAGAAGCAGTACGCCGGCGGCGGGAATCTTTTCAGCGGCCTTATTCGCAGAATTGCTGCGAAAACTTCTGAACAGAACTTCTAAATCCCATCCCTCAACTTCAACACGGCTGTTGATATAAAGACCGAATCCCATGCACACATAAAGACTTTCTATCAGCATATAATTGATGCAGTAGACGGTAAAGAAAAAAAGTTCCTTGGACCCAAGAAAATCAAAAACAGAAGTAATGTAGTTTTCCTGCATCAGTTCAACTGCCATAAGCAAAAAAAGAATTTCCCCCCCAAGGAGAATTGTTTCGAGGATAGAACCCCAGATGGTGATGAGGACACAGAAATCGATCCCGCCGTTGGAGAGCAGGCGCTTCCGCTGCCTAATCTGGGCAGGCTTCAGCCCCTCCAGAACCCGCACCGGCATCATCACCGCACGCCAGGGGCTGAAACGCCGCCAGAGGAGATCCCCGCTCAGGCCCCGCACAAGGCTTTTACCAAGGCCATGCAAAAGCCGCGCCGCGCCGGATTGGGGTTCAAAAAAACGCACCCCAATGACATGCAGCGCCGGACGATCAAAGAGGGGTTTCAGGAACCAGAGGATGAGGGAAGACCAGGGCCGCAGGGGTTCAGGAAGCATCCGCAGGCCAAAGGCGCAGACCCAAAAGGGAATGGCAAAAAAAGGAAGGAAATAAAAAAAATCCCGCCGCCACAGGAGCAGCCCCGCATCCGCCGCTTCCCAAAGGCTCCGCCTGCGCAGCTTAAGCGCGCCGTCAAAGATCGCTTTCATCTTTTCCCCCGGCCGGCAAAGAGGAAATACAGCAGTAACAGAACCCAGAGCGAAATACCGACGCCGTAGCGCAGCGCCTCGCCCAGAGCGTACCGGGATGACCAGAAGGCTTCGATAACTGCGGCGACAACCAGCATCAGGGCGGCGCCTGAGATCAGGGGCAGCGCTTCCTTTCCCGCGGTCCGCAGGGAGGCGCCCCGGCTTAAACCACGGGTGATAAAAAAACGGTACCCCAGAAGCAGCCCCCCCTGGGCGCTGAGGATGATCGCCGTAAGCTCAAAACTGCAGTGGCCAATGATGAAGGGGAAAAAGGTTCCCCCCCAATCCCCGGTTGATGATGTGCCCCGCAGCGGCCCCCAAAAATACCGCGTTGACACCCAGCATGAAAAGGCTCCCGATTCCCCCCAGGATTCCCGCAGCAAAGGTACGAAACGCAATAGAAATATTGTTGTATATATAGAAGCCGAACATATCCGCATCGGACTCCACATCACGGGGAACAAGAAAATGTTCCCCCGCGGGATCGTACATGGTTTCAAGATTTTCAGCCTGGGATTCGGGAAGCAGTTCGTACACCAGCTCGGGAAAACGGATGCAGAGGAAG
>BNUU01000099.1 GCA_025997595.1 Spirochaetia bacterium
GCGATGTAACAGTATTAATATAGGAGATGTAGTCCGTAAAACCAGTTACATCCTCCGCAGCAACGGAGTAATAGAACGTATTCGCTTCGGTCGTACCACCGGTTACTATCAGATCCCCCTTATAGGCCAATGCATTGACAATTGCAGTTTCAAGTGCAGTCTGTAAAGTACCAACATTACCATAAGTTTTGTTGGCGTACAAATAAGCCGCTACAGTAGGTTTTAGATCGGCGCTTAACGCATAATAGGTGGCCCAGCCCTCTCCATCATCTTCAAGGGCGGCAAAATTTTCTTGCGTCAAAAGCAATGCTGTCGCAGGAGCGTCTGCAGCGCCATTAAAGGCAGCAAGCAGTGCGGCCTGGGTTAATTCTTTCATTTTGGCATTCAATGCACCAACAGCAGCCGCAATCTGCGTAGGGGTTGGATCGGCCACTAAAGTGGCGGCACTCGCAATAGCAGCCTTATTACTCAAGTAGTAAGGTTTATAATCAGCAAGTACGTATTTTTGATCAAGACCGGCGTTGGCGTCCTGCAACGCCGCAAACAGGACGGCCTCATCGCTGCCTCCCGCCGCAGTTCCAATTGCATTAATAGCAGTTACAGCTTCTTCTGCATCGATAATGCTAACCGATTTCGAGCCGTCGTACGACGAACCATCGTACGTGACGCTTACCGTAGCGGTTATCACGCCGGTTTCTGCGTTGTCAATATTCAACACTACATTTTTCAGAGTAGCATCAGCAAAGGCTGTCCCGGATTCTGTACCGTTATCAGACCATGTGTAAGTAAGGCCGCTGGTTACCGGAACACCATTTTCATATAAAACCGCAGTAAATCCCACAGTCCCGCCCGCAGCCACATTGTCTGTTGTTGCGGTTACCTCAACGGTAATAGGGTTGGGACCCGATGTCGAGGCATCAGTACTGCACCCCATAACGAAAAGAGACACGGTTAGCAGCGCTGCGGCTGTAATCGTCCAAAGTTGATTCTTTCTCATAAGAAAGCCTCCATATCTATTTTTCTGCCACGACCAACGGCCGTTTCGGCATTGAAACCTTAGGTTATGACACCGCCTCCCGGACGGTACTTTCTCTGCGCATCATGCGCTCCTCATTCCAGGCAGCCAGGTTGGCATAGTGCACAACCCGCAGGTGTTCATACTCTTCCCGGCCAAAGTTCAGGATCACCCCCAGGGGGATGCCGGTGGCGTCCAGTCGGCGCCACATATCGGCGCGCAGAGATTCGCTGGGTTTTATGGACCAGGGATAAATGGCAACCCGCACCAGGATGTGCCGGTAGATAAAGGTAAAATCCGCAGGATACACGAGACCGGGGAGTGAGACCTCCCGCTCCATGCCGTACTGCCCGCCGGGGAACTGTGCCGCCAGGGCGTCCAGATAGCGGTGACGCCATTCCTTTTTTTTAGCGGGGCCGAGCTCGGCAAACACGTGAGCGGCGGCCCGGTAAATGGGCCGGAGCGTATAAAAGGTGGAGGGCCTGTTCATGCCACACCACCTGAAAAAAGAGGAGAAAGTATGTTAAATAGGGGAAAAACAGCTAAATTTCGAGGTTCAACGGGGGGGGGGGGGGGGGAAGGGTTATTTGCCGGAAAATCCCGGGGGGGTTACCGGGGGGGACGGGAAGGGAAAACGTCGGAACCCCAGGAACCGGCTATAAATTGGTATGCCGTTTTCTGCTGGAAAAAAAAAAAAACA
>BNUU01000100.1 GCA_025997595.1 Spirochaetia bacterium
ACCTAGGCGAACGGAACCCGGAGGGGCTTTAGCCCCGAACCGCAAACCGTATGTTAGGCGAAGTTTGGGTTGCTTTTATACAATGAAATTATTTTTACCATTATTTATATTCTCCTGTTTTTATATTATTTTCCCTATATATTGCTTCACAATGTCCAATATGATACATTAAATGCCTTATTTGACCTAATGTAGTTTCAAAATTTGTTGTTTTATTGTAGTGTGGTTTTTTTAACCATTCATCATTTTTATTATAAAACCATTTTTTATATAATTCTTTTGTTTCATTGCATATTTCCTTAACAATTTCTTTTGAATAATATTCTTTTAATATCATTTCTTTATCAAAATATTCTGCATCCAATTCTGTCACGACATTTTTACCATTAATGCCTTCATCGAATGATGGTTTTTCTTCCCTTAACCAAAAAAATGTTCCAGAAAATGCATGAACTAATTGGTGCCAAAATGTAAATCCTGAACATTTTTTATTCCATAATTCATTGGGACAAATGTCTATAATTTCATCAAACACCTCAAAAATAGTATCAAATTCTTTTTCTATCGATTTTACAATTTCATTGTTTTCCATTTATTTCTCCTATTTTATAAAATAATACCATTATTTTACCAATTAGTCAAGTCATATTTTTATTTATTAGCAACAAATTTCAACCCAAATTTCGCCTAACATACGTTATACGCCATTTTGCCTAAACGTTTCTGTAAAATATTATAAAAAAACACTTGACAAAATTATAAAAAGCATTATAATAAATAGGAAATTGTCTGTAATGAGATTTTTCAGGCAATTTAAGGAGAATATGATGAAAATAGCCTTTTTTTCATTTATTGCAATTTCCCTCTTTATGATACATGAATTTGAGGAAATAATACTTATACAACCATGGCTTGAATATTCTAATAATAAAACAATTTACGAAGATGAAATGTTTGTTAAAGGAAAAGATGGCTATCCATCAACGTCAGCAATCGCCTTAATGATAGGAGAAGAATATTTACTTAGTATAATAATATTAATTTTAGCAATTCTTATTCCACGTCCTGAATTAGCAGTAGGGATTTTATTTGCACATACGTTACATTTGTTTAGTCACATTATTGATGCTATTAGATTTCATTGTTGGCCTCCTGGTTCTGTTACCGCCGTAATAACAATACCTTTAATAATTATTCTTTTTGTTTTATTTTTTAAACAAAATAAACTGAATATATTATCGACCGTTATTACAACCGTTTTAGTTAGTGCTCTTCTTCTTGGAAATTTAAGGTTATTACATTATTTAGCACCCCATATACAAAATTGGATAAATAATTATTATTAAATATAAATAAAAGTAAATAATGGAGTACGGCAAAACGGCGTATAACATACGCTATACGCTGCGCCGCAGTAGCGGCTTGGCCTACGAAAAAACGCAGTCGGCCTACGGCCTTTGTGCGTTTTTTCTCCGGCACATTTTTGCGGTTGCTGGAAACCTGCGGTTTCCTTTATCGCAACCGCAAAAACGTCGTATAGCTTTCACGTTAGGCGAAATTGGGGCTAAACTTTTTGTAAAAATATAGAAAAATAGGCTGAATTTTCCCAAATATTCCGTCGATTTTTGCAAATTTGATTTTGACATCATACAAATTTTTTGATATAATATTGGTATATTGATTCTAATGGGGGTTAAAAATGCCTACAATTAG
>BNUU01000101.1 GCA_025997595.1 Spirochaetia bacterium
CGATGTAACAGTATTAATATAGGAGATGTAGTCCGTAAAACCAGTTACATCCTCCGCAGCAACGGAGTAATAGAACGTATTCGCTTCGGTCGTACCACCGGTTACTATCAGATCCCCCCGTTGAACCTCGAAATTTAGCATTTTTACCCCTATTTAACATATTTTCTCCTCTTATCGCAGGTGGCGTGCCATGAACAAGCCCTCCACCTTTTATACGATCCGGCCCATTTACCGGGCCGCCGCTCACGTCTTTGCCGAGCTCGGCCCTGCTAAAAAAAAGGAATGGCGTCACCGCTATCTGGATGCCCTGGCGGCACAGTTCCCCGGCGGACAGTACGGCATGGAGCGGGAGGTACCCCTCCCCGGTCTCGTGTATCCTGCGGATTTTACCTTTATCTACCGTCACATCCTGGTGCGGGTTGCCATTTACCCCTGGTCCATAAAACCAAGTGAATCTCTGCGCGCCGATATGTGGCGCCGACTGGACGCCACCGGCATCCCCCTGGGGGTGATCCTGAACTTTGGCCGGGAAGAGTATGAGCATCTGCGGGTTGTGCACTACGCCAACCTGGCTGCCTGGAATGAGGAGCGCATGGCGCGCAAAGAAAGTACCGTCCGTGAGGCGGTGTCATAACCTAAGGTTTCAATGCCGGAACGGCCGTTGGTCGTGGCAGAAAAATAGATATGGAGGCTTTCTTATGAGAAAGAATCAACTTTGGACGATTACAGCCGCAGCGCTGCTAACCGTGTCTCTTTTCGTTATGGGGTGCAGTACTGATGCCTCGACATCGGGTCCCAACCCTATTACCGTTGAGGTAACCGCAACAGCAGCCAGTGTGGCTCAGGGCGGGCATGTGGGATTTACCGCAGTTTTAAAGGAAAATGGTGTTCCGGTAACCACCGGACTTTCTTACTCGTGGTCTCGTGAGGCTACAAAAGATGCGACAGCCTTTAACCCCGCTACTCCTCTTACGAAAGATGCAGGGTTGGATATTGCCGCCGATGAAACCGGCGTGGTAACTGTTACGGCGTACGTCGTGTACAACGACACGGAGTACTCCGGCTCGCAATCGGTTAGCATTACCACTGTAGAAGCTGCTGAGGCTGCTATTACTGCAATTGGAACTGCGGTGAGCGGCACTGCGGAAGACCTGCTTGCGGCATTGCAGGACCCCGACGCCGGTCTTGATCAAAAATACGTACTTGGTGCATATAAAGCTTACTACAAGGCCAATACTACTAATATTTCGGCTGCCGTCACTGCTTTACCGGGCAGTCCTGGCAGTTCGGATATTGCGACTGCTGTTGCTGCATTGAATACTGCAATGAAAACCTTAACCCAGACCAAACTGCTTATTGACTTTAATGCCGAAAACGCAGCTGGTATAGTATCGCTTTTGACGCAAGAAAATCTTGCCGCCCTTGACGATGATGGAACGGCCTGGGCCGGTTTTAGCGCGTTAAGCCCCACTGAAAAAACTGATTTAGCAGATCTCCTTGTGCTTGCCAAATCTTTTTCTAGTGTTGCAGATCTCATGGGTAAACTTTACAGTTCATATGATGCTTTGCTTGCCTATAAGGGGGATCTGATAGTAACCGGTGGTACGACCGAAGCGAATACGTTCTATTACTCCGTTGCTGCGGAGGATGTAACTGGTTTTACGGACTACATCTCCTATATTAATACTGTTACATCGC
>BNUU01000102.1 GCA_025997595.1 Spirochaetia bacterium
TCGTGGGAATCCATCATTCTGCGGGTATGGTATTGCCAGCGTTCCCATACGGTGGTGGCGCCCTTTGAAAGCATAAATCCCCAGCCGGGAAAATCCTTCCTGCTGAATACTTCGTCAATTATGTCGTTCCGTCCTATTTTTTCCAGAAACTCTGTTACATATTTTGTGCTCAGAACCCCGGTTGATAACTGGGTAGTCCCCCGTGACTCTTTTAAATCCCAGATGAAAGCTCCGAGAACTGTGTCATACAGCTCAGGCGGAGTGATCCCCAGATCCAAAGCCATGGCGCTTCCGTACTGGCTGTTCCCGAATACGTGGCCGTAATTTCCTCCGGTCTCCCCTTCATTACAGGATACTTCATAGAATGTATCGTGGAAACTTTTTTTCATCTTTGCCAATACCGATAAATAGTGTTTTTTTAGATCCTCTTCTTTCATCATTTCGGCGTATTCGGCCATCACCGTCAGTTCCATGCAGAGAAGTCCGTTCGTCACCAGAATGTCCATGGTTCTGTCTGTGGCAAGCCAGTCCATATACGCCATATCCCAGGGATAGAATCTGAAGGGAGCCGTATCTTCCACAAGCCCGCTGCCGCAGATGTGTTTTTCATAATTCGCCATTACCTTTTTTACAACGCCGTACACTTTTTTTATAATTGCCGCATCGTTGTAATAAAGATAGAGGTACTTCGGTATAAAAAATATTGATATGCACCAGGGAAAATAATTTCCCTTCATCCAGCGGGGCGCCATTCCGTAATCAATGGACCCGTCTTCGTTTACGATATCAATAATATCGTCAATCCATTTCCGGTAGAACCAGTGCATGTACCAATTGTACATTATCGCTTCGCTGGTACAGGTGGCGTCTCCCATCCATCCCTGACGTTCATTTCTCTGGCAGCAGTCGGTCGGTACGGAGTGAAGGTTGTTTATAAACGTCTGCCGCATCATGTGATGAATCCGGTTGAATTGATCATCGGAGCAGCTAAATGTACCCCCCTCTTTGAAATCATGATGAATAACGCAGAGTACCATATCATCCGGCGCCGGTGTCCCCGGATAACCGGTTATTTCCGCGTAACGGAAACCATGGTAGGTAAACCTGGGAACGTGTACTTCCGCAGTTTCGCTTCCCTTTAAAATATAGCTGTCATACAGATCATTTATCCTGAGGTTGCGCTGATCCGCATGGCCGTTATCGAATAACAATTCTGCGTGACGGATGACAACCTCGGTTCCTGCCTTTCCCTTTACCCTGAGTTTGATTACCCCGGTAATATTAACGCCGTAATCCGCAACAAAAACTCCTTTTTCAACTTCTTTGATGCTTACCGGTTTTATCTCCCCGGTTATCTTCATGGGGGGCAGAACCATTGGCGTCAGGATACCCCCCGGCGGGTCAAAGGTTTTTACCTTGGCGGTCTTCCCCTTGAAACCGGCTGAATCCCAGCCGCTTATTTCCAGCCTGGCGTCGTACCGTTCACCCTTGAACATGGCGGCGGAGAGTATGGGGCCGCTGAGGGATTCCCATTCTTCACCTGTTTTTACTTCAAAAACCCCGCCGCTTTGGGAAACAATCCGTATATAACAAACCGCGAAAGGCACAGGCACCCTGAAGGGACTTTCCGCCTGCATACCTTCTTCAACTATTATCCCCGCCGCATTTTCCCCGTCCCTGAGCAGGTCCGTAATATC
>BNUU01000103.1 GCA_025997595.1 Spirochaetia bacterium
CGCCGACGCAAGCACCCTCGCGATAACGTCAGTGTTGAGCGCCTCCACAATTGATGAAGATGCAAAGGTGCTCGTGTATTTGGGCGCTGCAATCACACCGGCCATAGCGGAAACCGGATTGACAACAGCCACCATTCCCCAGAACGGCACAACCACATGGGAGCCCACCGTGGGTACGCCAGGCTCTACCAAAATTGCTGCCACAGAAAACGCCAAGTACTTCACGCTGAGCACTATTGGTGGCAGCACCACACTGAGCTTGACGAAGAAGACCAAATTGTCGGGCGGCCAAATCACCGGCATAACCGCACCTGGGAAGTATAATGGGCCGGTAACTACTTCTCCAACAGGTCCCGCGAACGCCACATCATCCACTTCTATCGTGTGGACGGCTACTAGCGGTGGCGCTGCAGGCTCCATATTTGCCGCAGGTACTGAATACACCGCAACGTTCACGTTAACGGCAGCCTCTGGCTACACCTTTATAGGTGTAGCGGCGAGCGCCTTTGAGGTGAGTGGCGGAACCGTTGCCTCGGTCAATACGGCCAACGGGCTAACCGGCGAGGTAGTTGTAAACTTCACTGCCACCGATGCTTTCGCGCTGACGGATTTGCCCGATGGCCAGGAATTGACGTACACAGGTACCACCGATGCAGCGACTGCATACCAAGTGAGCCTCAATGACTCAACCCTCAAGTTCCACGACAATTTCGCTGTTAGCACCGCGGCGCTTAACACTACATCAGGCGATGGACAAAAGATCAACAATCTGTTGGGTAACCTTACATCGGGTGACAAGTTCACGATGTCCACTGGCGCAATCGCAACTGTCATCCTCAACGCAGCGCCGTCAAGCCAGTCAAGCACCATTAACAGCCTGTTTGGTTCTGGTGTTGGTGCCGAAGGGGTGACCATCGCCTACACCAGCGGCGCGGCAATCGGCGGCGTAACCGTAGCTTCAGGTAAAACCCTGACCCTGGACGCCGCCTTAAACGATGGCACCAAAGCGGCGAATGTTGGGAGTGGTACCCTTACTATTCAGGCAGGCGGAACTCTGGCCGGCACCGGCCTGATCAAGACCACCAACGAAGGCACGATAACGTTCGACACGTTCTCGGGTCTGACCGTAGGCACTACTCCCACGGCAGCTGATGATGTTGCGGGCGCGATTGGCGGCCTGTTAACCAGTTATACTGCAGTACAAACTGTCATTAGTGCCGCAAACGCCGCCGTACAGCTTGTGAGTGATGCTAGTGGCACTACGGTGCCCGCTGTCAGTTTGGGCAACGGTCCTGCGATTGAAGCAGGCGTAACGCTCGACCCTACAAATGTTACCGTTACGCTGACAGACGGCGATTTGTTCGCTGCCAAACTTGATGAGGTAACCCTGAAACTGAATGCGGGCGGAACAGGCTTGGAGGTCACCGGCAGTACCATCGATGACGGTACAAACACGCTAGAAGAAAGTTCACCGGTATCAAAAAACTTTACATTCAGCCTGGTAAACAGTAACGTCAAATCGGCGTCTCTTACGCTGGCGGTTGCTATCACAGTGGCTGCTGAGTAACCCTCCCCCCGCGTCGGAGTCATGACGCGGACAAGGCCGCCCCTCTAACCGGGGGCGGCCTTTTTTGGGGCCATCATAGTATTGCCCTACCTTGAAAACGGCGCACCTGAAACCCCCTGC
>BNUU01000104.1 GCA_025997595.1 Spirochaetia bacterium
GAGTTCGCTTCGGTCTCCGCTGCCCCGGAGTCCAAAGAATAGACCGGCGGCGGCAAGGCCCAGGATAAGACCGAGCACAAAAGGAAGAAGGCGGTTAGGTGTGAGTACATTTGGCATACCATTCTCTAGAGAAATCGCACCTGACCCCTGCAGGGGGTTTCAGGTGCGCCGTTTTCAAGGTAGGGCAATACTATGATGGCCCCAAAAAAGGCCGCCCCCGGTTAGAGGGGCGGCCTTGTCCGCGTCATGACTCCGACGCGGGGGGAGGGTTACTCACCATCCACTGTGATACCAACCGTCAGCGTAAGTGCCGACGATTTGACGCCAGCCTTTACCAGGCTGAATGTAAAGGCTATTGGTACCGGTGAACTTTCTTCTAGCGTGTTTGTACCGTCATCGATGGTACTGCCGGAGACCTCCAAGCCTGTTCCGGCCGTAGTCAGTTTCAGGGTTACCTCATCAAGTTTGGCAGCGAACAAAGCGCCGTCTGTCAGCGTAACGGTAACATTTGCAGGGTCGAGCACTACGCCTGAATCAATCGTAGGACTGTTGGTCAAACCGACAGCGTCCACCGCAGTGCCACTACTACTACTCACAAGCTCTACGGTGGTGTTGGCGGCAGCAATGGCAGTGGTTACTGCATCAAAACTGTTTTTCAGATCGGTAATCGCGCTCGCAACAGTACCAGCTCCTGTGGCAGTGCCTACGGTCAGACCCGAGAACGAGCCGAACGTTATCGTGCCTTCGTTGGTGGTCTTGATCAGGCCGGTGCCGGCCAGAGTTCCGCCTGCCTCAATAGTAAGGGTACCGCTCCCAACATTCGCCGCTTTGGTGCCATCGTTTAAGGCGGCGTGCAGGGTCAGGGTTTTACCTGAAGCTACGGTTACGCCGCCGATTGCCGCGCCGGTGGTATAGCCGATGGTCACCCCTTCGGCACCAACACCAGAACCAAACAGGCTGTTAATGGTGCTTGATTGGTTTGACGGCGCTGTGTTGAGGGTGCTACTTTCGATTGCACCAGCGGAAATCGTGAATCCGTCACCATCTGTAAGGTTACCCAACAGATTGTTGATCTTTTGTCCATCGCCTGATGAAGTGTTAATCGTCGCGGTCTTAAGAGCGCTATTGTGGAACGTGAGTACGCCACTAATGAGGCTCACCTGGCCTGCAGTCGATGCAGTGGTGGCTTTGTACGTCGCGGAAGCGGGCAAATCCGCCAGCGCGAAACCAGCGGTGGCAGCGAAGGTCACAGTTGCCGCGCCGGTCGCAGTGACCGAGACAGTGTCTGAGCCAGCCACCGTAAAGGCGTCCGCCGCTAAACCTTTAAAGGTGTAGCCAGTGTCTGCCGTTAACGTGAACGTTGCGGTGTATCCAGTACCCACGTCAAATGCGGTTCCTGCAGCGCCACCGGAAGTTTTCGTCCATGTGATAGCGGGTGTACCTGTGGTGTTTGTGGGACCTGTTGCATTAGTTGCCGGCGTTTCATACTTCACAGGTGCGGTTACGCCGGTGATTGCGCCGCTCAATTTGGTCAGCTTCGTCAAGCTCAGTGTGGCCTCGGCACCAATGGTGCTCAGCGTGAAGTACTTGGCGTTGTTTGCGGCAGCAATTTTGGTAGTGCCTGGCGTACCCAAGGCGGAGGGC
>BNUU01000105.1 GCA_025997595.1 Spirochaetia bacterium
GCACTGGGGGCCTATACCCTGAACAATGTGCAACTCTCCGGGACCGCGGTGCGGACCAATATCCCGCCCCAGGGGCCCTTTGCGGGTTTCGGCATGGCCCAGGGTTTCTTTGCCATGGAGCGGCATGTCTCCCGCATCGCCGATACCCTCCGCCAGGACCCGGCGGAGTGGCGGAAAAATATGCACCTGGGCAAGAACGGACAGCTTGCCATCGGACTGCCCCTGAAGGAAAACCCCGGCATGGAAAAGCTGCTGGATACCGCCGCCGCCATGAGCGACTATTACCGCAAATGGGCCTCCTTTGAGCTCCTCCGCCGCCACCGGCAGGGGCAGAAGAATTTTGAACGGGGTGAGCCCTGGGGCGAGGCCCTGAGGGGTATCGGCATCGCAAGCGCCTGGCAGGGCAGCGGCTTCCTCTATGCGGGCAGCGACAAGGGGGCCTACACGGTGGATTTGACATTGGAAAAAGACGGCTCCCTGGAGATAAAAACCAGCATGGTCAGCTCCAACGAAGATTACAGCCGCATTTGGGGAAACATCGCCTCGGAGATCCTCTCCATTGACGCCGGCAAGGTGCGGGTTCTCGCCCGCAATACCGCGGACAGCCCCGATTCCGGGCCGGCCAGCCTTTCCCGGAATGTGACGATCCTTACCAAACTGGTGGAGCGCTGCTGCCTTGCGATCAGAAAACAGCGCTTCCGGGACCCCCTGCCCATCACGGTAAGCCGGACCGACCGGCCCCTCAAAAATGCAGGCCTTGAAGAAAGCTTCCCCGTTCCCGAAGGCAGGCTCTTTGACTCCGGCAGCCTTTCCCGGCTGAGCTGGGGGGCGGCGGTGGTGGAGGTTGAAATCGACCCGGCGGAATATGCCCCGAAAATCCGGGGGGCCTGGCTGGGGATTGACGGGGGCAGAATTCTCTCCGAGACCCGGGCCCGGCGCTGCCTCAAGGCCGCAGTTGTCCAGGCCCTGGGCTGGGCCTCCCGGGAACGGCTTGAGTATGTCGACGGTAAAATTGACCGGGACCAAATCGACGCCTACGACATCCCCAATCCCCGTGAAATTCCCCCCATTCATATTGATTTTCTCTGGAACGATACGGGGGAAAGCAAGGGCATTGGGGAACTCCCCTTCGGCTGCATCCCCGCCGCCTATGTGCAGGCGGTGTCCCAGGCCATGGATCATCCCTTTGAAACCATCCCCCTGGGGGCCGCCGAAGTGTGGGAAGCGGGGAAACTGCGAAAGCCGGAGGAAGCGGTGTGACCATAGGTTTTATCCTGAACGGCGAAGATGTGGTGGTCCGTACCGAGGCAGACATCAGGCTGATCGATATTCTGCGGGATACCTTTGCCCTTACGGGGGCCAAAAACGGCTGTCTCACCGGAAAATGCGGGGCCTGTTCGGTGATTTTTAACGGGAACATCGTCCCGGCCTGCCTTATCCCCGCCTTCCGGGTCCGGGGAAGCGAAATCATTACTATCGAAGGGTTCTCCCAGACCGATGAATACCAGGACATCATCGAAGGCTTTAACCGGACCGCCCTTGAAAACTGCGGGTTCTGCAATACGGGAAAAATCCTGGCCGCCGAA
>BNUU01000106.1 GCA_025997595.1 Spirochaetia bacterium
AAGCTTACCGCTTCGGCGTGTTTATTCAGGGAGATCTTTACCACCGCCATGTTGTAGTTGGTCTGATCATCCTTGGGGGAAACCTGCAAAGCCCGGTTGAAAGAAGCCTCCGCAGCAACATAATCACCGGCGGCGCTCTGGGCGGCCCCCAGTTCCCGTAATGAAGCAACGTCACCGGGGTTGTACCGCAGGGCCTGATTAAAGGCGGTCATGGCCCCGGCCGTATCCCCCTTGACAAGGAGGATACGGCCTATTTCCCGGTGGGCCACCGCATAATCCGCCTTAATGGCGACGGCCTTGCGATAGGCCGACAAGGCGTCCTCCTGACGGCCCAGGACCCGGAGGGTACCCCCCAGGTTGTACCAGGCAGGTTCAAAATCGGCCTTGATTTTGAGACAGGCCTCGAAGGCCTGCCGGGCATCGGCAAAGCGGCGGGCGTTAAAATGGGTCCGCCCCAGATCGAATAAGTATAAATAATTAGCCGGTTCCAGCTTTATTGCTTCCTTTAATTCCTCGGTGGCGTTATCCCACTGCTTCAGATCCCGGAATATCTTTCCCAGGGTGTAATGGGGAAGGGACTGGGTAGCATCGGCGGCAACGGCGGCCCGCGCCTGGGCCCCTGCTTCCGTCATAGCCCTGTGGCCTGCATCGGTATCGGGCTGTTTGGCCCCCGCGTCGTACCAGCCTTCGGCCATTTCCGCCCGTTTCTGCGCCGCAAAACGGGAATCCCCTGGGGGAACGCGGTCCAGGGCCTCCTTAAAGATCTCGGTGGCCCCGGGGAGGTCCCCCTTCTCAAGCAGGGAAAGCCCCTGGGAGACGAGGTCATTTACCGCCCGCATCTGGGCCTGTTTTTCAGCGGAAAGCCGGGCCAGTTCTTCTTCCTGGGCCTTGCGGCGCGCTGCCTCAGCCTCTGCGGCGGCCTTTTTTTCCGCTTCCTCGGCGGACCTGGCGGCGGCCAGAGCCTCGGCGCGCTGCTTTTCCTCCTCGGCGGCCCGGCGGCGGTCCGCTTCAAGCCTGCTCTGGGCGGCGATCTCTGCGGCGGAAGGCTGCCTGCCCGCCGCAAGGGCCTGGGCCAGGGCGGAGCTTAAGGCGGCGGTATCCGGGCCGGAGTACCCGGCTGCGGAGTTATGCCCGCCGGCATTGGCTGCCGCCTGTGCCGCGGCGGCCGCACGGAGGGCCAGCGCTTCATCCCGGATATCCTTGGCTTCCTGATCGTTTGAATCCTCTATGAGCAGCCGGTCCATAAGATCCAGGGCCCGGTCAAATTCAGCCTGGGTGATATAATCCTTTGCAAGGTTTATGATATTCTGCCGTTTGGCGTTACCGCCGTCCCGGTTTCCAAAAAAATTGCCCCTCCCCAGGGCCAGAAAGCCTCCGCCGAGAAGCAGGATCAGCAATACGGCCGCCGAGGCGATGATGATCTTTTTTTTACTATCCCTTTCCATTTTTTATACTCCTATAAATCGGAAGTGTTACGAAATAACACACTACTCCTATAAAAAGGCAGCATTGCTGCCACTTCAATCGGAAGTGTTACGAAGTAACACACTACTCCTATTCTAGTTCAAATTCACCTT
>BNUU01000107.1 GCA_025997595.1 Spirochaetia bacterium
GCGCATTGAGATTCTCCAGGAAGGTAATAAACATTTCCAGGATTTTTTTCTGCAATTGTTGGAAGTCTTTCCCGGTCTGCGGCGGATTAGAAGTGCCCAATATAGTCCTATATACTGTCTCGAGCGATAACTGTCCGGGACGTATATCCGCAGCAGGATGTCCATACCGTAATCGTAAAGTATGAACATACTTTACGAAATCTTTTCTTCGATAAGCTTGAGGTAACCTTGCCAAAGAATTATATTTGTTATCGCCCGCTTTTCCTTGCGTTCTTAAGAAAATAATATCATATACTGACGTAATAAATTTCCCAAAAATATCTTCTGAGTGACAATCCTGTATCAGATTCATATAAAGTGTTCTATCTTTATCGCCTGAGTCAAAAATTATGTCGTTTCTCTTTCCCTTGTTTGCTTGATTAATTGTGTCAATTAGTGTTGTTATTTTCTCTCCGGTTTGAGGCAGATCGTCGTCTTTTTTTGACTTATTCGCTATTGCCGTTTCGTAGTCTATATAAGCCTTGCTTGGTTCGCAGTTCCTGAGCCATTCGGAGAAAAGGCCAACCTTTATTGAAAGTTTCTCCTCCTCGTGCTCTACGAGAACGTCCCGAGAGCGAAGTTTTTGGACTATGCTGCCAATACGATCTGCATTTATCTCAATCTCATCGACCGTAATATCATTACGTGAACATGAATTGCCTGTTTTGGCTATATATCGCAGCACGGCTATGTTATCATTACTGGATACTTTATCTTCTCCAAATTCATCACCGTAAAGAGATTCAAAATCATCCCTTTTGGGAAGTTTGTCAATATAATCTTTGTCCATGAGCAAATTGTTAATATCCGGGATAGTAACATATTTATTGCGTTTGTCATTCATATATGTAACAAGGGCATCCATAAAAAACATATTGTAGAAGGGACTGTTTGCCGTTAATTCACAAATGCGGTCAACCGCACCTTCGATAAAAACAAGTCCTGAAGGTTCCCGAATCATTTTTTCAGAATCACCCCTTGCCAGATAATCAACTTTCTTCTGTTCCATGTGGGCAAATTGATTCCCACAGACGCTGATAAAATCAAGGGTATATTCCTGTCCTACAAAGACACCTGTCAGCGGATAATTTTCTATCATCCCTCTGATATAGTCCATAAACTGTTTAAGTTCGTTCTTGTCCGGGATTTTTTGATAGATACTGGTAAACTCATCGACAAAAAGAGCAATTTTCCATTTGATACCGCGAGGATTGAGTTTTAGAAAATTTTTAACCTTATCAAGATAATCTGTTAATTCGCTTTGTGCTTTATCAGCCTGCGATGCCGTTCCTTTTGGAACGATTATATCAGCGTCTTCCAATTCATTTTTTGTAAATTCATTTTCAAGTGCATAGCCTACATTACTGCGAACCTTATTAGGAAAATCCAGAGCGATATTATCGCTCATCACTTTGGCATCAAGTTCTACAATTATTGTTTTTTCGGAATTCTGCCCGTTATCTTTTTCTATCTTCTTGATAAGATGATGTTTTATT
>BNUU01000108.1 GCA_025997595.1 Spirochaetia bacterium
AGCACTACCTACTGCGGCAGTGGTTACGGTCAGACCCGTGAGCGAGTCGTAGGTTATCGTGCCGCCATCGGTCTTGATATAGCCGCTTCCGGCCAGAGCTGCTTCTGTTGCCGGAAGAGCAAGGACAAGGCTCGTAACTGTCGCCGTATTGGCTTCTATTAAGGCTGCGCCCAGGGTCAGCGTTTTGTTTTCAGGTACGGTTACGCCGCCGAGTTCCGCGTCTATATAGTCGATGGTCACATTGGTTAAAGCAAGCAGCTCGTTAATTGTGGCTGCCACGTTCAATCCCGGCTCCGTTTTGAGGGTGGCGCCTGTGATTGCGCTAGAGCTTACTGCGAACAAGTCATTATTTGCAAGCAAATCCAACACATCTTTGATCGTTTTTCCGACGCCTGAATCAGTGGCAATCCCCACGGTCTTAACACCGCTATTTTCGAACCTGAGTGTTGTACCGTTGAGGCTCACCTCGTTTGTACCCGATGCACTGGCGGCTTTCTTCGAGGTAGCGGGCAAATCATTCAGCGCGAAAGCATCGGTGGCAGGGAAGTTTACAACTACCTGGCCGGTTAGCCCGTCGGCCGAATTGACCGAGTCAACGATTCCGCCACTCACCATAAAGGCGCTCTCCGCTACACCTATAAAGGTGTAGCCAGTGGCTGCCGTTAACGTGAACGTTGCGGTGTGTGCAGTACCTACGTCAAATGCCATTCCTGCACCGCCACCTGCAGTTTTCGTCCACACGATAGTATTGGATGACTGGATGGTGGCACCTGCTGTTGGATTAATAGTTACCGGCGTTTCATACTTCACAGGTACGGTTACGCCGGTGATTGTGACGCCCGACAATTTGGTCTTCTTCGTCAAGCTCAGTGTGGTGTCGGCATCAATGGTGCTCAGCGTGAAGTACTTGTCGTTGTTTGTGGCAGCAATTTTGGTAGTGCCTGCCGAAGCCACGGTGGGCTCCCATGTGGTTGTGCTGTTCTGGGGAATGGTGGATACTGCCAATGTGGTGTTCGCCGCTATTTCTTCGATTGCAGCGCCCAAATACACGAGCACCTTTATATTGTCCGCAATTATGGCGGTGTTCAACACTGACGTTATCGCGGGGAGACCGCTTGCGTCGGCGATCGTGTTCTTGATACCCGTGCCGCTAAGCGGCAGCGCCGGCACCTTATACACATTATAGGTTCCAGCAGTAAGGCCGGTGATGGATGAGGTGGCGGCAACAGATCCGCTGATTGCTGCTCCGAGGTCAGCAGCTGAAGTAAGAGTGCTTGCAAGGCCTCCTGTCGTGCTATACCATACACCACTCTTTTCAACTACGTACTTGCCGGTGGTAAAGCCGGTAATGCTCGTACCGTCCACTATACCGTAGCTGCCGGTGGCAAGTTCGACTTCCCCTTCAGGCGCTTCGGCTGCGGTCAGGGCTACCTCGACATTGGCATTTCCACTTTCCGGTACGGTTCCGGGTGTAGCGGAATAGGCTACCACCGTGCCG
>BNUU01000109.1 GCA_025997595.1 Spirochaetia bacterium
GCCCTCCGCCTTGGGTACGGCAGGCACTACCAAAATTGCTGCCGCAAACAACGCCAAGTACTTCACGCTGAGCACCATTGGTGCCGAGGCCACACTGAGCTTGACGAAGCTGACCAAATTGAGCGGCCAAATCACCGGCGTAACCAAACCTGCGAAGTATGAAACGCCGGCATCTAGTGCAACAGGTCCCGCGAACACCACAGGTACACCCGCTATCACGTGGACGAAAACTTCCGGTGGCGCTGCAGGAACCGCATTTGACGTGGGTACTGCATACACCGCAACGTTCACGTTAACGGCAGACGCTGGCTACACCTTTAAAGGTTTAGCGGCGGACGCCTTTACAGTGGAGGACGGAACAGCCACTGTCTCGGTCACTGCGACCGGCGCGGCAACTGTGACCTTCGCTGCCACCGCTGGTTTCGCGCTGGCGGATTTGCCCGCTAGCTCGAAGTACACAGGTACCACCCTTGCATCGGCTTCAAGCGAGGTGAGCCTCAACAGCGGCATACTCACGTTTAACAGTAGCGGTGTTAAGGCCGCGACGATTAGCACTGCATCAGGCAGCGATGGAGAAAAGATCAACAATCTGTTGGCTAAGCTTAAGGCGGCTGACTTGTTCACGATTTCCGGTGATGCAATCGACACTATCACCCTCAAAGCGGTGCCGACATCGAGCGTGGCAGCCACAATTGGCGACCTGCTTGGTATAGCCGATCTGACCATCGACTATACAGACGCGGAACTCGGCGGCGTAACCGTACCTACTAACAAAACGCTGACCGTGAACTCAGTACAGGCCACCCCGGCGGTAGTTTCGAGCAGTACCCTTACGGTTACGGCATCAGGCGCAGCTCTGGCCGGTACCGGCTATATCAAGACCAATGGCGGCACGATAACCTACGGCTCGCTCTCGGGCCTGACCGTAACCACCGCCGCAGTAGCTAATGATGTTGTGACAGGTATAGGAGTGCTGGCAGACGATATCGATGCGATAGCGGCTACCAATGACACGAACGCGATAGATGTCACGACCACTGGCGACAACTTCACCGCTACCGATTTGGATACCGGCCCCACTAGTGGCACTGCACTTACCGCCACCACCACTCTCGCTGGTGGTAGTTCTCCAGGTCTTACCGTTAATGCAGGGTTACCCACTGGCTTGACGAGTGTGACTTTATCTAAAGCACTTAACGGTACAACCTTCCAGCTCGCCGCAGTTGGTACCTCTACCACGGATGGAACAGGGGTAACTGTCACCTTTAAAGGCAAGCTGACAGCCAGTGGTGTTACCACTGGAGATATTGATATCAAAGTTAAAGTCACTACCACAGCGCAGTCTTAACACTGTCTTTACGTGCCGCCCGGCGCACCAGAGCCGGGCATGTTAAATGTTGAGAACGGGTCGCCCCTCTAACCGGGGGCGGCCTTTTTTGGGGCCATCATAGTATTGCCCTACCTTGAAAACG
>BNUU01000110.1 GCA_025997595.1 Spirochaetia bacterium
ATCGTCAACCGCAGCATCCAGGAGTTTCTTGTTCACCAAGGCCTCGCCGACTCCCATACTGACTATGATCTTCTCAAGCCGCGGGATCTGCATGGTAGAGGTATAGCCGAACTCCTTGAATAACTCAGGGGCGATCTGCTCCTTGTATGTCTTTTTGAGCCGCGGTTCATAATTCTTCATCACAGAGCCTCTCCGCATTTCTTACAGACCCTGGTCTTGGTGACCTTTGAATCGGCGCCGCCAGTTTCCAGCTTATACCCAATCCGGGTGGGTCCGCATTTTTTACACACAATCATCAGATTCGAGCTGTGGATTCCCGCTTCTATCTCAACAATACCGCCCCGATCCTGCTGATTCCGGCGCTTCTTCGCCTTCTTAACGATGTTGGCGCCCTCCACAACGACCCGGTCCTTGTCACGGATGAGCTTTAAAATGCGCCCCCGTTTACCCTTGTCCTTGCCCGCAATGATCTGGACGGTATCATCTTTTTTCAGCTTATATTTATGCTGCGCCGCAATTGATACTTTCTGCGCTACTACTGCCATTTACCGCTCCTTATAATGTGAAGCCTGCGGGCCTCACAAAACCTCCGGGGCCAGGGACACAATTTTCATGTAGTCCTTTTCCCGTAATTCCCGGGCCACGGGCCCAAAGATACGTTTACCCTTGGGGTTTAACGCCGCGTCAATGATCACGCAGGCGTTATCATCAAACCGGATATAGGTGCCGTCGGGGCGGCGGTATTCCTTATGGGTCCGTACCACCACGGCCTTTTCAACCGTACCTTTTTTTATGGTAGAAGTGGGAAGCGCATCCTTCACCGCCACCACGATAATATCCCCAATGCCGGCGTACTTCCGTTTGGAACCGCCGAGGACCTTAATACACTGGACTATCTTGGCCCCCGAATTGTCCGCCACATTCAGGAAACTCTCCACTTGAATCATTTTCCCTACACTCCCTATTGTGCGCGTTCAATAATCGCCGCAAGTTTCCAGCATTTTTCCTTGCTGACAGGACGGCATTCCACCACCCGGACCCGGTCCCCAACTTTCGCGTCGTTGGTTTCATCGTGGGCCTTAAGCTTCTTAATCCGCCGTACGTATTTCTTGTACAGGGGATGCAGGGCGGTTGTTTCAACCGCGACCACGATGGTCTTTGCCATCTTGTCGCTTTTCACGATCCCCACGAATTCTTTCTTTCCGCTCTTCGCCTTAACCGGCTGATCTACATCCGACATTATTTAGCCTCCGCGGCATGTTCCGCTACCTGCTTCCTGACCAACTCTTTCGCATCGGTAAGGACCTGCGCGTGGATCATGGTATTGAGCCGCGCAATCTGACGGCGCATGGTCCGCTTTTGAAGCGGGTTCTCCACATGACCGATAACGGTCTGGAAACGAAATTCCATATACTTCTTGTTCATTTCGTCCCGTTTCGCCTTAAGCTCCGGG
>BNUU01000111.1 GCA_025997595.1 Spirochaetia bacterium
CCTCCGGAAAGCCCCATGAAATCGTCGTACATTTTATATGCGCCCGCGATGGAGCGTTGGCTTATTCGTTCTATGGTGCGAAGCTGACCTTCCAGGAGGGCAAAATTGTCAATGCGCTCACCAAAGGCTTCTCTGAATGTCGCATACTGCCGCGCTTCCCGCACGGCGCGCTGCATAAAGGCCGAGCAGGAAAGCCCCACCGTAAGACGGGACATCGTCAGGACAATACCGACCACGTTCGCCACACCCCTGTCAAGAGGACCGACTTGATAAGTGAGTGCGCCATTGAAGGTAATTTCGGCGGTGGTCAGTTCGGCGGTGCCGGTCTTCCATTTGATTCTGTCGATGGTATAGCCGTTGCGAATTTCCTTCTTCTTGTCACCGGGAAGCCATGAGGGCACGACGAAGAGCGCGACCTCTTCAGAGCCAACCGGTTTCGCCGTCACGATGGCGTAGTCCGCATGTGTTGCGGAGCAGAAAAATTTTGTTCCATACAACCTAAAGACGCCGTCTTTGCCTTCCTGAACCGCTTCGAGTACGTTCGCAGGAATGTCCGAGCCGCCCTGAATCTCGGAAATGTATTGTGCCCCGATTGCCATCTCGCCGTCCGCGCCATATTGCAGATGGTGCAGGATATCCGCAAGTTCGGGCGCCCCTTCGTTTACGTATCGCTTGAGAATCTCCACCATGCCCTCGGTGCAGGTGATCGGACAGCTGATACTCGATTCTCCGTTCTGATAGATGAGGTACATTTTTGTAAGTTTGATCCACGGATTCACCTCATCGGCAAACATCTTCTCGCCGAATATTTCTTTCTCCATGAGCAAGGTGTCCGTAGGGCGAACAATGCGATCGATGCGATGGTTGTGCGCATCATAGTGGATAACATAGGGGCGTTCTTCGGGGCGTGCGATAAAATCACAGATTCTGCGCCACTCCCCCGAAGCTTTTTTTGACACCGCCCGCGCTTCTTTGTCTGCCGTTTTCCAAAGATCTCCGGTGTAATGGCGAACGATTTTCTGAAAAAAGTCGTCATTGGCATAATAATCATAGCCCTCGCGTACTTCCAAAAATGCATCGAAATTGTAGTCGTTTTTTCGGTTTGAAAATGACATTTTAGTCTCCTGCTTTCTACCTTCACTGTGTTAAATCGTGTCTGTCTATAAAGACAGTTACTTTATGGATAGACCTTGCATCTTCTTGTCCAACGGAATGCGAAAATGCGGCTTTTAAGGCAGTCTGCCTATAATGCGGACACATTATAGGCAGACTCTAGTATTTTTTGAACTATTTCAGAATGCCGACTTTCTTTGCCTCCTCTGTCAGCTGCTCGCGGAAATCCGGGTGGGCGATGCTAATCATCAACTGGGCCCGTTTATACGGAGGCTGTCCGAAGAGATTTACGCACCCGTATTCCGTACCGATGTACTGAACATCGCTTC
>BNUU01000112.1 GCA_025997595.1 Spirochaetia bacterium
GATATAATACCCAGGGGCATCAGATGCAACGAAGTTACGCGTAAATGAGTTTGTGCTTGTCACCGTGTTTGTTACCGAATCGGTTGTTTGATAGCTGCTCAAGTTCTTGATATTTACTTGAAGTGTATTGCTAGCCGTACCTTTCATTTTCACAAGCCCTACATTACCTCCAATTTCAAACGTATTCGTAGAACTCACTCCAAGTCCAAATTCTACGGAGTTTCCAATTGTTTGCGAAATAGTATTCGCAGTCTGAGATGCAAAGGAAAATGTCCAACTAGGAGTCTGTCCAGATTCCAACTTAAACACCGAGTATGCTATTACCTGATTATCAATAGAGCCGGCCCTGTATATTCCTTTGAAAAGCCCTGCATCTCTATATGCAAAAACTAACTCAGGGAGAGGACTGCTGACCGATTGAGAGGACAGAAAATCTTCTATTGCATTACTGGCAGCAGTCACCTCAACCGTTGCACTTTCCGTCTTTGCGCCATCGGCGGTAGTTACGGTAATGGTCGCGGTTCCTACTCCAACAGCGTTTATTACACCGTTCGATACCGTGGCAATCGCTCCGTCACTGGTGGACCAGCTTACGGCTTGATTGGCAGCGGTTGGCGGAATTACGGTGGCGTTCAACCTTTCACTTTTCCCAATTGCAAGGCTTAAATGCGACGTATTGAGGTTTACGTCGGTTACTGCTATCGGGTTTACCGTAAAGATAACATTGAAGCTTGCCGTAATACTATTATTGCCGCTTACCTTTACCGTGGCGATATACGTTCCTGCCGCAAGCCCGGGCTTGGGGACCGCCGTAAAAATATCGATTCCGCCTGCTGCGATACTGCTTATTGAGTTTGTCGAAAGGGTAAAGGAAGAGCTGTTGACCCCGGAAAGAAAGGCAGTTAAGGCCCCGGTCGCTTGAGCGCCCGTATTGGTAATGGTTATGCCTTTTGCAGCCTGCGCTCCATAGCCCTCTGTTGCCGCCATGAAGGTATAGATTCCGGTTTGGTCTAAGCTGATGCCATACGAAGTTACCGAAAAGCTGACATTAAAACCCGCCGTAATACCACCGCCGCCGCTTACCAGTACCCATGCGGTATAGGTTCCAAAACTAAGGCCGGTTTTGGGGACCACCGTAAAAGTACCGGTTCCACCCACCGCGATACTGGTTATCTCCGTTTTTGAAAGAGTAAAGAAATCGCTGTTTGCGCCACCAAGTTCCACCGTTAAAGTACCGGTCGGCTGATCGTGGGTATTGGCAATGATTACACTCAAAGAGTTCTGTGCCGAATAGCCCGTTTTTGCATCCTGGAAGAAATACATCTCTGTCTGGCTCAGGCTGATACCATGAGCCGTAATAAAGTCTACATCGTTAAAGGCAAATGCCGCATTGCTGGTCAGGCCCTGGTAGA
>BNUU01000113.1 GCA_025997595.1 Spirochaetia bacterium
CGGGGAGAAAACACCGGTACCGTTTGAATCGTAAAATCTTTGCCGATATAGTACAGATGATCGAGCCGGAGGCCCAATTCTCCGCCGAAATTCCGGCCGGTATATTCCAACGCAGTCCATGCGGACAAAAAAGATATATCATTGTCTATTTCAAAAACACGGGAGAATTCAACAGGACCGGAAAAATCATTACCGATTTGTACTTCTTTGTTATTGACAGAATACCGGGAATAACGTTCCTCTGCTCCAAACGAGACAAACAGATCGTGGCCAATATCCCAATCAAAATCAAGCCGCAGCTGATAATTACCGGTACTGTTTTCGAACGCACGGATCCTGTTCATATGTTCAATATACCAAATAGCGCCGTATAACACCGATTCCTCGGATTCTCTGTTGAAATCAAATTGGTAATTGAGAAAACCTGCACTGGCCCGCGCCCTGAAAATCATATTCGCAGCCGGATTCCAAAGTACCCCGGCCGTTACAAATCCCTGTCCGGTGGAAAAATCACTGGCGCCGGAAGGAAGGACAATATCCAGACCGTCAAACCCGATAAACCCGGAAAGATTCAATTCCAGATCCTTATTGAACCGGTAATTTCCGGAAAATGCACTGTTTAACAGGTAGGGCGCAGTAGCAACGAAGTCCACCCGCTCGGTGATCAATTTTGCAACTCCCACTACCGGCTGCAGCCACATCGCATTTCCGGCAATTTGAATCCCGCCTTTTCCGTTAAAGGGTATCGAAAGCCGGGCTTTTAAACTGGTGGTCGAAAAACCGGCTTCAAGTTCCACCTGATTTGAATCCGGCTTTTTCGATGCAATTTCCAATAAACCGGAAATGGTATGTCCATACCGGGCGGAAAATACCCCATGGGAAAGTTTTGCACTGTCCACCATTTGCGGATCAAAAATCGACATAAGTCCGTTCCAGTGATAGGGATTTTCCACATAAAATCCGTCAAAAACTGCGGTTAGGCTGTCCGGATCACCGCCGCGGATCGAAGGTTTTGCGTCAAATAATCCGGCATAGCCGACTCCGGGGAGGAGCTTGATCGATGTCATCACATTTTCAAAAAAACCGATCTCCGCAGTCCGCCGGAGCCGCTCCCCCTCAAGGGCCACGCTCCTGCCGGCTTTTGCGGACCCGGCGCTTTCCGGCACGGAAGCCTCGATGACCAATTCCGAATTCTCAATGACGCCGGCCAGGCGAAGGTATACCGAAAAAGAATTTCCGGAAAGGGGGATCCTGAGACGGCCGGTTTCATAGCCCGGATAGGTGATCTGTACAAGGATTTCCCGATCATCCGGCACGGCAAAGGCAGCGGTTCCGGATTCATCACATTCATACTGCCGGCGTTCCGGCGAATGAATCACCGCTCCTTCCAGGGGAATCCCCA
>BNUU01000114.1 GCA_025997595.1 Spirochaetia bacterium
CGCATCGGATTCCCCCAGGCTGACGCAGGTTTTACCCAGTTCCAGAATACCCGCCCAGTTGTCCCGGTCAAAGCGCAGGAGCTCCTATCCGGGGAATGCCGAAGCAGAGCGGATACTGGTGGGGTTATGAGCGACAGCAGCCCGCATCCATCCAGGCCGGTACAGGCCTTCGTATTTGGGGCGATTCTCATTGTCCTGCTCCTCATGGTGTTCCGGCTTTTTCAGCCCTTCTTTACGGTGCTCCTCTGGTCGGTGCTGCTCTATATACTGATCAGTCCCATTCATCACCGCTTGATCCGGAATATTGATTCTGAGAGGACCGGCGGGAAAATCATCAAAAATATTCTGGCGGCGGTTTTTGCCATCGGTACTGCGGTCCTCATCCTGATTCCCCTTACCTTTGTGGCGTCCGTTTTTTCCCGGCAGATAATGGATCTGATGCGCTTTGTCCGGGATGTGTTCAACGAAAAACCCGATGCCTTCAGGGATCTTTTTGAAAACTTATCGGCCTTCATACAGGATATTTCCGCAGAGCGGATCATCATCTCCGGGGATGAGATCCAGAAATGGCTTCTGGATTTTTTGAATTCCAGCCTGCAGCGTATGTTCGCCCTGAGCAGAACGGTCGCGATGAATGTGGGCAGCTTCTTTGTGGGCCTTGTTCTTATGGTGTTCTGCCTTTTCTTTTTTTATATCGACGGTCCCTATCTTGCCCGGCTGGTGCTCCACGCCATCCCCATCCGCAAGGAATACATCGGCGCCCTCACCGGCAAATTTATGGACATTACCCGGAACCTCTTTTTCGGCTATATTATGGTGGCCCTGATCCAGGCGGCCATGGCCTATATTGTCTTTACTGTTTTTGACGTGAAGGGCGCGCTGGTACTGGCGATGCTCACCTTTATCTGTGTATTTATTCCCATGGTTGGCGGGGCCCTTGTGTGGCTGCCCCTGGGGCTTATCCGGCTCTTAACCGGAAATGTGGTTAATGGGGTACTTTTTCTGGTGGTTTCAGGGATTTTTATCTCCCTTTTGGACAATGTGCTGCGGCCCATGTTTTTAAAGGACCGTATCCAGCTCCACCCCCTGATCATCTTTTTCGCCATCCTCGGAGGCCTGAGCGCCTTCGGTTTTAACGGCCTTATCCTTGGGCCTATGATAGTAATACTGTTTCTCACGGTGCTGGATCTTTTCCTCACCGAACACAAGATAGAGAACGATTGATAAATCGTTCGATTAACGGGGGCATTTAATCAGATGAACGCAGTTATCACCGTGGTAGGCAGCGACAGGGTCGGCATCATCGCCAGGGTCAGCGCCTTTCTGGCTGAACGAAAAATCAATATCGAAGATATCAGCCAGACCATTCTTTCGGGAAATTTTGTTATGATG
>BNUU01000115.1 GCA_025997595.1 Spirochaetia bacterium
GCAGTCATGCAGACGGCCGTCTGTTCTTCACTACCCGACTCGCAGAGGGCATTGCCGGTTCGGACTGCGTTTTTATTTGCGTGGGCACGCCTTCTCTGCCTGACGGTTCGTGTGATCTGAGTTATGTGCAACAGGCTGCCCATGACATCGGTCGCGAGATGCAAAATGAGCTTATTGTGGTGGACAAGTCCACTGTGCCGGTAGGCACGGCCGACATGGTGCGTGAAATCATAGAAAATGGCCTTGCGGCGCGAAAGAGAACTGATATCGTCACGGTGGTTTCCAATCCGGAATTTCTTAAAGAGGGCGCTGCAATAGCGGACTTTATGAAGCCGGATCGCGTAGTGCTCGGCACGAATTCTCAGAAGGCTGCTGCTTTGTTGCGTGAACTGTATGCGCCTTTTGCCCGCACAAGGGACAAAATTTTGATCATGAGCCCGCGCAGCGCAGAGATGACAAAATATGCCGCCAACTGCATGCTGGCGACAAAAATTTCTTTTATCAATGAAATAGCAATGATATGTGAACATGTCGGCGCGGATGTGCGTGATGTGCGCACCGGCATCGGCTCGGACACACGCATTGGGTATCAGTTCATTTATCCAGGCCTTGGCTATGGCGGATCCTGCTTTCCAAAGGATGTCAAGGCATTGATTCATACTGCCGGCAATGCCGGCGTAGTGCCTCTGCTGCTCAATGCGGTTGAGGCGGTCAACGCCCGTCAGAAACAGCATATGGCGGTGCGCATTCAGGAATACTTTGCTCCGCAGGGCGGCGTGAAAAGCAAAACCTTGGCGCTTTGGGGTCTAGCTTTCAAAGCCAATACCGACGATATGCGTGAAGCCGCGTCAGTGAGCATTGTCGGGCTGTTGACTGCAGCGGGCATGCGGGTGCGCGCTTTTGATCCTGTGGCGAGCGGAAATGCGCAACGCATATTTAAAGAGAACAGTCTTGTTGAAATATTGGATGATCAATATTCTGCCTGCGACGGTGCCCAAGGCCTACTTGTGGCAACTGAATGGAATCAGTTCCGTAATCCGGACTTCGAGCGCGTCAAATCCCTGTTGACAGCCCCCCTGCTTTTTGACGGACGTAATCTCTATGCGGCTGCATCCATGGCGGAACGTGGTTTTGCCTATTTTTGCATCGGGTGTTCGGCGGAACTTTAAAGCAATTTATCTTGCTGTTTCTGCCATATGTTTTTTGCTGCAACAGGCAAGCGCGTGCAGGTGCGGAATCGTCAGGCCGGTTCCGTCGCGGGGCTGATGCCGCGGCGGGCCAGTTCATCCATCGTCTTGCGGCAGAATTCCGGCAGGCGGGCTTGGGCTTGCGGGGTCAGTTCCACGCCCATTGTTCTGCAGTCAAAGGGCTCCATACCGATGACAAG
>BNUU01000116.1 GCA_025997595.1 Spirochaetia bacterium
GGCGTATACGCGGCAGGTAGACAATGCGCCCGCTCTGCCAAGCGGTTTTGAGCAGCATGTCGGAAGACATCTCGCCTGCGCAGGATACATATAGGGCCACAGACCGCGATGACTGCCAGTATTTTGTCGCCGCGAGCCTTTCCTGCGCCCTTTGGCTGCACTCAAGCGACGATGATGGATACTGGCTGTTGCGCAAAATGCGTATGTGTTCGCGCAGGGTGTTTTTTTTCGCGGTGAAATTTGTTGATGATGTCGCGCTCCGTGTTGTTTCTGCGGGCATATTTCTTCCCTTTTCATGTGACGCGAGATGTGGCAATATCGTTCTGCCGTTTTTTTTAGCAAAGGATAGGCTGTTATGCCAAGCGCAACTGTGCCGGATCGCCTCTGGATTGTCGTGGGAGATATTCACGACGACACGTCTCTTTTTTCCCGTATTCCCGAACTGGCGAAGGCCGAAGGGGTTATCGTCACAGGAGACCTGACCGTTGTCGGCGGCGTCCGCGAGGCCGGTCTTGTGCTGGACGCACTGCACCGAAGCGGCAAACCCGTACTTGCGCAGATCGGCAATATGGACAAGCCGGAAGTGAACGACTGGCTCAACGCGCAGGGAGTCAACCTGCACACTGCCGTCCGCGAGCTCGCGCCGGGCATTGCCGTTTTCGGCGTGGGAGCCTCGACGACAACGCCTTTTTCAACTCCTAGCGAATTTCCTGAATCCGCCTATGCGGACTGGCTTACGGCATTGTGGCGTGAGGCGCAAGCCTGGCAGCACGCGGCGCTTGTCTCGCACAATCCGCCCAAAGACACAGCTTGCGACCTTGTTTCCGGCAATGTGCATGTGGGATCCACGGCGGTGCGCGCCTTTTTGGAAAAAGCCCAGCCGGATGTCTGCCTTTGCGGGCATATACATGAGGCGCGGGCTGTGGACAAGATAGGCCGTACCGCAGTGGTCAATCCCGGCCCGCTCGCCCAGGGCGGCTATGCGGTTTTGTCCTGTGCTGACGGCCGGTTGACGGCGGAACTGCGCGTGCTTAAGAAATAAACGCGGCGTTTATTCAGTTTTAAAACGCCGGCACAATCCCTTTGGGCGTCAGGTTCTGTTCAATATACGCTCTGACTTCGGGGGAGTTGACGGCTTTGCTCAGCGCTATGATCGCCGGGCGGTCAACGTCTTCTCCGCGCACAACCACTACGTTGGCGTACGGAGAATCCCTGTCTTCAATGACAATGGCGTCCCGCGAAGGAATCAGTCCCGCTTCGGAAGCAAAATTTGTGTTGATCACTGCCGCGCGTACATCCTGCAGTATTCTGGGCAGTTGCGCAGCTTCCATCTCAACGAATTTCAGACCTTTCGGAT
>BNUU01000117.1 GCA_025997595.1 Spirochaetia bacterium
CCGTCTTCTGCTTGAAAAAAAAAAACGGATTTAACTCTAACACCAACAGTGCATTTTACAACAAATACCACCTCACACAATTAAATCCTCTTTGATTAATCCCAATAAGAAAAAACCCATTCGATTGTCATATAATTCCCATAGGTTTTGCCAATTTTCTTTTTCCAACTCTTCTTGAACTTCTATTAATTTTTCCTTTTTTTCTTTCAACTCTTTTTGGATTTTCGCCAACTCTGATTTTAATTCTGATACAACTTCGCTTTTTTCAGTAATTGCGGTGTTTAACAATGCTTGTTTTTTACCACAACTACACAAAAGCAACGACAAAACAATAATATTGCATACAAAATTTTTATTAATTATTTTTAAATCCTTTTGAACAGTTCTAGAACTTCTAAACGGATTGTTAATAGGAAATATATTTTCTACGAGTTTATATTTATCTTTAATCTTTATCATAAGAATATCTCTCATTTTAATTTATTTAAAACATTATCATAGTTTTTCTGCTAGTTCTGCTAGTTGTTGTTCTTGTTGTTGTTCTTGTTGTTGTTCTTGTTGTGCTTGTTCTGCTAGTTCTGCTAGTTGTTGTGCTTGTCGTTGTTGTACTTGTTGTACTTGTTGTACTTGTTCTGCTAGTTGTTGTGCTTGTCGTTGTTGTACTTGTTGTTGTGCTTGTTGCAATAATTGTTGTATTAATCGATGTTGATACTCTAAGTATTCTATTTGCAGAAATGGCATTGCTTGGTATTGTCGAAAGTGTCGGCGTAAGTTATTTATTCGTAGTTGTAATAGGTCTTGCCGTTCTTGTGCTAAAATCAGTCTTTCTTGTAATTGTCGTTGTAGTAGTTGTTCTTGTGCTTGTGGTTCTTGTAGTCGTAGTTGTTCTTGTAGTTGTCGTACTTGTAATCGGTATAGTTGGGTTATTTGGCTTCGTAGTTCAGATAACATCACATCCAGCACGGTCATATCCGCGCCTAACGCGGCGAACAAGTCGACTGCGTCTGGTACAAATAGTTCTTCTATTTCGTGCTGTTGCTGTTGGTATTGTTGTAAAGCTTGTTCTTGTCGTAGTTGTAAGACTTCTGGTCGTACGGGTAGTAGTGGTCGTACGGGTAGTAGCGGTTGTGCGGGTGGTTGTTGTTGTGATGGCGGTTGTGCGGGTGGTTGTTGTTGTGATGGCGGTTGTGCGGGTGGTTGTTGTTGTGATGTCTGTTGTGTGGTTGGTTGCTGTTTTGATCTAGTTTGTGCGGGTTGCTGCTGTTGTGCTTTTTCTTGTGCTGGTTTCTGATCTGCCGACGTC
>BNUU01000118.1 GCA_025997595.1 Spirochaetia bacterium
AAGCCCGTATCCACGGTGAAGGTGCTCCCCCGGATGAGCGGGAAGGTTGAGAAGATCAACGTCGATTACAACGATATTGTCCGCAAGGGGGATGTGATTGCGGAGCTCAACACGGACATGCTCAGGCTCCAGCGGGAACAGCAGTTGGCACAGGTGACCAAGTCCCGGGCCAATTATGAACTGCAGCAGCTGAATTACCGGAACCAGCAGGCGCTGGCGGCAAAGAATCTTATCGCGGACTATGATCTTAAAACCAGCCAAACCACCCTGAATATTCAGGCCGCAGAACTTTCCGCCGCCGAGGCAAGCCTCAAGGCTATCGAAACGGAGATTAATCAATACGCCTTTATCATCAGCCCCATCGACGGGATCGTGCTTGAGCGGAACATCAACGAGGGCGACACCGTGGTGGACAGTTCCAACAGCAATTCAACGAGCATTTTTACCCTGGCGGAAAATCTCGAGGAGATGCAGATTGAAGCCGCTGTCGGCGAACTGGACATAGCCTCAATACACAAGGGGCAGCCGGTGCGCTTTACCCTGGAAAGTTTACCGGGACGAAATTTTGCCGGAGTGGTGGAAATGCTGCGGATGGTGCCTACGGTTCAGAACAATGTGGTGAGCTACACGGTGATCATCAATGTGGAAAATCGTGACGGCACGTTCCTGCCGGGAATGACCTGCGCGGTGGATTTTATTGCAGAGCGGAGAGAAAACATTCTTATGGTTCCTAACGCCGCCCTGCGGTATCAGCCTACCGGCCTCAGCGCCGATGAAATTGCGGACATGGTTTTTAACGCAGGGTTAAAAGACATGGATGAAGATCAGCGGAAGGCCGCCATAGAGGCCCGGGCCCAAACAAAAACCACTGTAGCCCCCGCTCCTCAGGCGCAGACGGGAACCGGTATCGCCGGGCTTGTTGGTTCGAGCGGACCGGGACCCGGCGGCGGGCCCATGGGCGGCCCCGGCGGAGCCCGGGTAATGCCTTCGGGAAATCAGGGAGGCGGAAGGCCAAATGCTCAGGCGGCGAATGCAATCGTCATGCGGAATCTCTGGTACATCAACAGCGAGGGCAAACTTGAGGTGATGCGGGTACAGGCCGGTATCAGCAATGGTACCAATACGGAGATCCGCTCCGCTGAAGATCTGGAAAAATTGCAGATCATTTTACGGGAGAAAATTTAATGCCGGCGGTAATAGAATTGCGGGGGATCAAACGGATTTACAGGATGGAAGGAAAGCAGGGGGAAGAAGCGGTGGTGGTGCGGGCTCTGCGGGGCGTGGATTTTTCCGCCGGA
>BNUU01000119.1 GCA_025997595.1 Spirochaetia bacterium
AAAAAAAGCTTAAGCCCCTTCCTGCCATTATCGTATTGGGCCTTATCCCCTGGGCCGCCCGGTTCCTGATCGCCTCTCCCCGAATTTTTGTGCAGGGCGCCTCTCCGGTTTTGGACGGGCTTCTCCTCAACCTGGATCGCAACAACTTTGTCTCCCTGCTGCCCTTTTACTGGGCCGCCTTCACCACTTATTTTTCGATCCGTTCCCGGAACTTCCTCCGGGGGGACATCCTTGCGGGGATCGTCCTGCTCCTGGGAATTTTTTCCGTCGCCGGGACTGCGGACATCGGTCTGTACCGCTGGCCCATTGTGATGATCGGCCTTTTTGCCCTTGTGGGCTTCATGCAGATCTGTGCGTTGATGTTTTCACTGCCGCCGGAAATCGGTCTCCGCAAAAAAGAAGGCATCACCGCAACAGTAATACTGTTTCTGCTGATATTAACCGGGGGCGCACTTTTTATCGGGCCCTCCCAGGAACGGGCCCTTGAACGGGGCGGCGGCCTTTTGGAGCCCAAACTTTTCAGTTTTGATTTTTCACAGGTCCTCAAACTGGAAAGTGAAATCAGCATGAACGACGATCTGGTACTGATCGTCAAAAAAGATTTTGATGACACCCACATTCTTCTACGGCGTTATGTGCTTTCCGGGTACAGCCGTAAACAGGGATTCTACCGGCTGGAGGATATTGATGAGCGGGCCCACCCCCAGCATCTGCCCGACCGGCCCACCCGTTTTACCGAAGCTGAATCCCGCCTGTCGCCGAACGAGGGTATACGCGCTTCACGGCTTACAAATCAGGAATACTATTTGGTGAATTTCGATTCATCGGCCTTTATCGGCATGAACGAGCCCCTGTCGGTGACTCCCTTTGAAAGCTGGGACGCCTCATCCTTCAGTTCGGTTTACGCGGTACAGAGCCGTACCAGCGAAGTTCTTCCCTTTGAACTAATGGCCTCGGCGGAGTGGCCTCCCTCGGCGGATAAGCTGGGGCTGAGCCCCGAAGAGTACCGTATCTACACCGAATACGGCGATGATCAGCGGCTAAAAGCCTACGCGGAAGAAATTACCGATGGATTTGATCAGTACTGGGACAAGGTTCAAAGTATCTACGATTGGCTCAAATACGGGGATTACCGCTACAGTCTCAAGCCGGGAATTGCCCCGGACGGGGATCAGCTTTCGCATTTTTTGTTCAACACAAAAAAGGGTTACTGTTCCTACTACGCCTTCGGCATGACCCTGCTCCTCCGTTCCATGGGGGTTCCCGCACGGGTGAGCGCGGGCTTTTTTC
>BNUU01000120.1 GCA_025997595.1 Spirochaetia bacterium
GCCGGGTCTGCCGCAAATGCGGGGTGAACTACCACGCCGTTTTTAACCCGCCGAAAAAAACAGGGGCCTGCGACGCCTGCGGCGGCGAGGTCTATATCCGGGAGGATGACAAGAGCGAGGCGATCACCAGGCGCCTGGAAGTTTACCGGGATCAAACCGCGCCTCTCATCGACTTTTACCGGGACAAGGGCCTGCTGGTCGACGTGGACGCCCGGCCGGAAGTGGATAAGGTGGTAGGAAATTTCAAGAAGGCCCTAAACGTATAGTCCCCAGTGACCGCAGTGCCAGATCCGCCTCGGCCTGCATGGCGGGCCAGTCGGCGCAGCTGTCATCGTAGACTGCCACAAAGCCCATACCTGCGGCGCGGACGCCCCTGATGGCGGCGTACATGTCCTCAAAGACCACACAGGACTCCGGCGCCAGGTCCATCCGGGACGCGGCCGCAAGCCAGATGTCCGGAAAGCTCTTGTTCCGTTTTACTTCGCCTGAGTAAACGATCGCGGAAAAATATTTTCTGATGCCGTGACGATCCAGCGCCGCTTCGCAGCAGGCGGGAAAACAGGAGGTGGCTATCGCGAGCTTCATGCCCCGCCCCGCCAGCGCCCGCAGTAATTCTGCGGCCCCCGGCTTTAAGGGCACGGTATCCCGGTACTTCCCGAAGGCCATGGCTTCCCATTGGGCGGCTATTTCTTCCTGACTCAAGGGTATACCAAAATGATCGATCGCATAAGCGGTGGTTTCAGCGATGGTCATGGAGACAAAAGCTGTTTCCATATCAGCAGGGATCAAAGCGGGATCAATGCCGCCCGCGATAAGCCAGTCCCGGGCAATGTGATCCCAGACATGCATGGAATCGATCAGGGTACCGTCAAGATCGAAGATGGCGCCTGCGTATTGGTTCAAAAATTTTAGCATTACTAATCAGTCCAAAAGCCGGCGTAAATTTTTCGCCGCTTCCCCAATATCCGGCTGTGACAGTATTGCTGAAATGACCGCCACCCCTTCGATCCCCGCCGCCATCACCTGTGAAACATTGGCGGGCCCAATGCCGCCGATGGCCACCGCCGGGATCTTTACCGCCCCCCGAATTTCCCGCAGCCGCTCAAGACCGATGGTGTCCGCGTCGGCCTTGCTCCCCGTGGGGAACACAGCCCCGATACCCAGATAGTCCGCCCCCTCCTGTTCCGCAAGCCGCGCCTGCTCCACGGTATGGGCGGACACCCCGATAAACATCCTGTCCCCCGCGAGCCGCCGCGCCGTTTCCAAAGGCAGATCCGACT
>BNUU01000121.1 GCA_025997595.1 Spirochaetia bacterium
AGGGCGCGTTGGGCGTTGTTCCGGCACTGCCGGTTACAGACACTATCAAAACGGTAAAAGCGGACCACGTCCTCGCCACGCTACCGCGTGAACAGTTGGTCGCTGCCCAGACGCCGCAGGGCTTTGACGCGCGGCTTCTGCTCAAGGCCCATCAGCACGCCCGCGGCGCCAGCCTCGCCGCAACGGACGACGCAACCCTTATGGAAATGGCGGGGCATGCCGTCCGTGTTATCACGGGAGAGGCCAAAAACGTAAAAAGCACCCGGCCGGAAGATCTTGCTCTGCTGGAGGACGCGCCCCGTCAGAGCCGCCGCATCGGCATGGGCTATGACGTTCACCGTTACGGCAAGGGACGTCCGCTGAAACTCGGTGGCATTGCCGTGCCGGAAGGTATAGAAGTTCTGGCGCATTCTGACGGAGACGTGCTGCTGCACGCACTCATGGACGCGCTTCTGGGCTGCGTCGGTCTCGGCGACATCGGCGCGCTTTTTCCAGACAGCGACGCCTGCTTTGACAACATTGCTTCATCCGTTCTGCTCTGTAAAGTGCTCGCCATGACGCGGGAAGCGGGAATGCATCCCGAACACGCAGATATGACCATTGCAGCACAAACGCCCCGCATAGACCCCTACCGTGAAAAAATACGCAACAATATCGCCAGACTGCTGAATCTGCCCAGAGAAAGCGTCAACGTGAAGGCAACCACGGAAGAAGGAATGGGCTTTATCGGCAAAGGCGAAGGCATCAAGGCCTGGGCCGTTGTCAGCGCGGTGACGGACTATGGATAAACGCCAGTGGTTTGATTTTTATGAAGACTTTGTTGAGCCGGCTTGCGTTTGCCGGCGTGTAACCTTTGATACTCTCTTTGAAATAATTGAAAAAACTTTGAAGTCAGTTGCCGCGGCCGACACATGTGGATGGCTTGAAACCTGTCGATATTTTCAACAGCAAAATGCTTAGGCACGAATATCATAATAATTGAAATTTTAGCAATTAGACACTGGGGTCTAAAAATTAAAATTATTGAAAGACACGGATTGCGACGTCATTTCGCTCAGCTCTGTTCTCCGCAAGGACAGTATTTTTGGGGGGATAAAGTGATATGTCATTTCGAGCAGCGACGAAGCCGCGACATAGGGATACCTGCCTTTCCCTTCGGTTTTCATTTATTCGATTGCCATGTCACCGAACACGCGCACCCTTGACTTCACACACGGAAGCAG
>BNUU01000122.1 GCA_025997595.1 Spirochaetia bacterium
TTTAGTCAGGGATTATTTCTTCTTGCAATTTTTTGTCTAAGTCATTTGCCGTAAAATGTCCTTTGTTTTTTAGTCTTTGATTTCTTGCAACTCCAACAAAAACGGCAGAATTTCTCTTGTGTCTTATCGGGATTGCAACTTCAGGAACTTTCAACTTAAATAATCAGTTTTTACACATCAGACCCCTCGCACAACTTAAGTATTAAATTTTAGAATTACAAATACCTGCAACCCAAGTTAAATCGCAGTCCAAAGCGTCTTTTGCTATTACTTATCTATTCTCGAGACTATTTTGAACCTTTTAACAAATACTTTAATGTTTTCTACTATAATCATCTGATAAATCTTTCTATTTAACTCCTTATCTTCTTTTGTCAGTTTTAGTGTTTGTTTGATCTCTTTTTTTAAAACCAGTGTGTTTGTATGTATTTTGCCTAAGGCCTCCTAAATTGTATTTGCCATGTATCTTATTGTCTTTCTTTGCATAAATACATGCCTACTAAAATAAACTAAAATCGTGCTCCTTGCCCTATTATCGCTGTGCATATTACTTGCTTGCCTTTAATTTAACTACTACCAACGGTTATTGTATGTCTATTATTCTTTTCGCTTTCGCCACTTTCGCTGTTTTTGAAGTCTTTGTATCAATCTCTAGCATAATCACTGCTACTTCTACTTCTAGCGCTTTGTTTATCAATACCTATTCCCATCTAGTATATTCCCCACTACTCATTAATGCTTCTTGTGCATACTCTATGTCTATATCCACAACTTTTGCTGACATTGTAGCTGTCTCTTGTGATAATATGTCCGAATGCTCTATCGTCCTATATGCACAACTTTTGCTGACATTGTAGCTATCTCTTGTGACAATATGTTTAGGTATTGCCCTAAAGTATTCAAAACATCATCTTTACAATATTCTCTGTACTCAATTTTCTCTTTGCTCACCTACTTGCCCTATCTTTTCTTACTCCCTACTATCCTTTGTTTTATCAAATGCTTTCTTTACTCCCATTAATACTAAACCCATTCCACCCGACCCACATGCTTTCTTTTTCTGTTTCATAGTACTTCTATTGTACTTTTATATGTTAGTTATTAAGAGGTCTAATGATAAACGGAGGTAACGTTACAATATGATTTGTTCATAGAAGATGGTAATGAAATAAAGCAAAAGAATCATCGGTCAAAGGAGGTAGCATTGCAATATGATTTGAT
>BNUU01000123.1 GCA_025997595.1 Spirochaetia bacterium
TCATCGTCCACCACGGGCAGGCCGGAAATGTGGAAATCGGCCATGACTTCCAGCGCCTCTTGAACGGAGCTGTGCGAAGCAATCGTCACCGGGTCAAGAATCATGCCGCTTTCGCTTTTTTTCACCCGTTCGACTTCAATCCGCTGTTTTTCCACAGACATATTTTTATGAATGATGCCTATACCTCCCATGCGCGCCATAGAGATAGCCATGGCCGATTCCGTCACGGTGTCCATGGCGGCGGAGAGCAGCGGAATGCGCAACGGAATGGAAGGGGTGAGCCAAGTGTTGATGTCCACCGCGTCGGGAGTTATTTCAGAATGCCTTGGGACAAGCAGAATATCGTCAAAGGTCAGCGCCTTGCCGCGATTTGTAAACATGCCCCACCATAACCTGACTAATATATTTATTTAAGCTATAATTAATCAGTATATCTTATTACCGATTGCCTGTCAATGCGTGCATCTGAAGCGCCCAAGGTATTAGCCGCCCCCGAGTCAAGAATTTTTGAACTGACGGTATCGAATGCTATCCATACTATGGCTCCCAATTATAATGGGCGCCAAAATATGGCGGCAGGTCATGAATAGAGCATAGTTCATCGGATTGGACATTGCCAAGAACGCTTTCAAGTTTTTCTGGCTGACGACAAGTGACGCAAAATCTCCAACAAGAAGCTGAGCCGCAAAAAAATATGAGCGGAATATGACGGAATTGATCAATAAAATGGAATGAATTCAGTGGAGATTTTCAGGCTATCTTACAGTGAAGGCAACATCTTGTAACCTCTCGAGTTATCGCGACCCTTAAGCCAGCGGAGTGATTTTACGTCCATACCAATGCGAATCGGGGTTTGATGAACTACGGTCGGATCATCTGGGAAACCCAGACCGAGGGCAAATATCTTCAAAAAGACCTGTCGATTGATTGGGAGCCATAGTGCGGATATCAACATGGCACCTGGAAAATTTCCTGCAATGATGCAGAATACTATGGATAGCATTCGATACCGTCAGTTCAAAAAATCCTTGACGCAGGAGGCGGGTCTATACATGCTCTGGATGCCGTGCAATTATGTCTTGCAATTTGTTTGGAAGACGAATATGACAAATATGAAGATATTGGCATTTATGTTGTTTCTGCCGGATAAGGCAATACGGCGAGCTGGTAAAAATATCCACAAACCACACACCTTGGGAGGCAGTATGAAATCTTTTCA
>BNUU01000124.1 GCA_025997595.1 Spirochaetia bacterium
GCGCTGATGGTTTTGACCAGCGATATCGGGTCTTGCGAAATCGAGATGCCGGTGCCCTGAGCAATCTTGTCGAACTTATACTTGCCCGTCTCGGACAGGTTGGACAGGTCTTGATTGGCGCCTGTGAAGTCCGGGATGACAGCCCTTATGTACGTGAAGCCCTCAACAGAGTCCTTATCCATAGCAATAGTGCCGTCACTATTTACCAGTGTCTTCTCAAAGCGGCTGTCGAAGAATGTCTTGCCCGCGTTGCTCAGATTGGACAGGTTGATATCGGCGCGTGCGTCCAGTGCAACCATCCCGTCGTTGCCGACAACCAGCGACTGCCCTTTGTTGTTTACGCCCTGAAATTTATCCACCTTGCCGGAGATATCGGGCGGGTCGGGTATGGGTGGTGCGTCAGAGCAGGTCACCTTGCCGTCAGCGCCTACCGTAAGGTACATGCCGGACTGCGCTGTGCCTTGGTCTTTGTCCACCTTCTTCTCAAGGTCTGATGCCCAAGCCTTGCCCGCCAGAGCTTCATAGGTGAGCATTGCATCGGCGTAGGAGCCCAACGCGGCTTGGTCGTCAGGCGCAACGGGGTCGGGGATGGTGCCGCCATCTGTGACCGTGACGGGCACAACCAAACCGTCATTGCCGATGCCGAGCACCATCCCTGCATTGTCGGAGCCCTGCTGTTTGTCCACCTTTCCGGAAATGTCCGGCGGGGCGGGCAGGTCAGTGGGTGTAACCAGTCCCAGTTCACCCACCGTCAAATATTTTCCCTCGTTCTCGTCGCCCTGATATTTCGGCAGCTTAGCGTACAGTTCCGTGTAGGTGTCGTAGGCGTCGGCGTAGTCTCCCTCTTCCGCGTCGGCGTTCGGGTAGACCGGGTCGGGAATCATCGAGTCTCCAGCCGTAACCATGCCGGTCTCGTCTATGACGAGCACCTTGCCTGCGGCGTCGACGCCTTGGTCTTTGTCCACCTTACCGCTGATATCCGGGATGTCGTCCTTGTCTGCCTTCTCCTGCAGCGCGTCGTAGGTGTCCTTGGCGTCGGCGTAGTCGCCCTGTTCCGCGTCGGCGTCCGGCGCCACAGGTGCTGGTATTTCACCGCCGCGATAAACGCGACCAACTTCGGCATCTACGGTTTCACACTCCGTGTCCAGAAGGACGACGATGTAGGCCTGACCATACAGGTACGCCAGAAGGGTACCTTCACCGACG
>BNUU01000125.1 GCA_025997595.1 Spirochaetia bacterium
ATATCGGCTTGTCCTTGGCAAGGCTATATCACAAGGGAGAACGCACTTTGCGAGAAGTAAGAGAACGATTCTTAGCAAATCCACAAAACGCCTTCAAATAAAAATCGTGAAACTTGCTCGCAGACTGGCACGCCTACCAGTCTGGGAGCAAGTTTCACGGCGAACCAAATTGATTTTCCTTCGTATAGAGTATAAGTCGGTAACGTTTTCCGTTTTTTTAATGCATGGAGGTCAAAATGTTTGGTCAATCTCTCCTGGAAATGTTTGTTCAAAGTCTCAAACACGTTCACGATCCGCGTTCTCAACACGGTGTGAGCCAGCCCTTTCGCACTGTTCTCACTATCACGCTTCTTGGTCTGCTTGCGAACCTTTCCACTCTCGCGGAAATCGAGCGATGGACAAAACTTCATTTGCCGCAACTTCAACAATTCCTTCGTTTTAGAAAAAAAGGCGTTCCTCATGCCGGTACAATGGCTCGGATTCTTCGAAAAATCTCGCTCCACGAGGCCCAAACCGCAGCAGAATGAATTATGCGGAGCGTTTGCGGGAGGGACGGGTTATTGGCAGCGGCGTGGTAGAAGGGGCGTGCAAGAACTTGGTGGGGAGGAGAATGAAACAGACGGGGGCGTGTTGGCGGGTGGAGAAGGCGGAGAAGTTGATGGTATTGTGCGGCGTTCTTTATTCAGGACAATGGAAACACGTTTGGCAAATCCACCTAAAATCCCCAACATATTTTGATGCACCCATAAAAAAAGGGCTGCGTCGAGATTCGCCGTTTGTGGATGAAAAAATGGGCTGCTGATTTGATTCGGGAACAGTTCAAGATACCGGGCTGTCGTTCGTTGATTCGTCTTGATAAGGAAGTTCGCCGGGAGGGGAAACTTCTGTCTTATGAGGCTCGCTATTTTATCAGCAGTCTTGATCCCGATGTTGTTTCGGCATCAGAATGCCAGGGTTTTGTTTTACATCATTGGGATGTGGAAAATGGCTTACATTTACAAAAAGATAAATACTACGGTGAGGACAAGCACGTTTTTCGACGGACGGGCTTGGCGGAAGTCTGGACGGTCTTGACGAATATCGGCTTGTCCTTGGCAAGGCTATATCACAAGGGAGAACGTACTTTGCGAGAAGTAAGAGAACGATTCTTAGCAAATCCACAAAACGCCTTCAAATAAAAATCGTGAAACTTGCTCGCAGACTG
>BNUU01000126.1 GCA_025997595.1 Spirochaetia bacterium
CGGATTTTTTTCAAGAGCAAGGTTCGGGAATATATCATCATTGACGCGCCGGGGCACATCGAATTTTTGCGGAACATGTTAAGCGGCGCTTCCCGCGCGGTGGCCGCAGTATTGGTAATCGACACCAATTATAAGATCCCTGAGATGATCGCCTACCGGGACCGGCTGGCAAAGGAACTCAAGCTGCGGCTGGTGGTGGGGCAGAACAAAAAGGCCCTTGCTGAAAAACGGACTTTTGTTGACGGCCTTGACCGGATATCCTGCTGTAAGGAACTCAAGACCATCCCCTTAAGGGAAACCCTGGACGGCACCGGGTTCCGCCGGGTCTACGATCCCAACCGGGACGTATGGGAGGAGTTTGAATCCGCCGAGCCCTACAACGCAGTAATTGTGGGGGTCCGCAGCGATGAGGAGGGGAGCCGTTCCAAGGAGCGGGTTTTTTCCAGCCGGGACGAAAAAAGCGAATGGGACGCCAGTACCCAACCCCCGGAACTGTGGAATCTCTACAAAACCGAATTTGCCCCCAAGACCCATGTGCGGGTTCATCCCCTTTTGGACTGGACCGAGCTCAACGTTTGGGAATACATCGAGCGGGAGAAGATACCCACCATTTCTGTTTACTACAACCAGGGCGACGGCAAACGTTACCGTTCCCTGGGATGCTACCCCTGCACCAATTCGGTGGATTCTGACGCCCACAATCCCCGTGAAATAATAGAAGAACTAATCAGCGGAAAATTCCGCAACATCGCGGAACGATCCGGCCGCGCCCAGGACATTGACGGGGGCGGCACTCTGGAAACCCTGCGGAAAGAGGGGTACATGTGATGGACCAAGCAAGCGTAAGCGCAGCTGCACAGCACGAACGAATGAACATCGTTATTACCGGCCATGTGGACCACGGCAAGAGTACTTTGGTGGGCCGCCTTCTGGCGGACACCCAGTCTTTACCCGAAGGCAAATTGCAGGCCGTAAAGGACTCCTGCAAAAAAAACGGCCGGGTCTTTGAATACGCCTTTTTGCTGGACGCTCTGGATGACGAACAGAAACAGGGAATCACCATTGACAGCGCCCGGATTTTTTTCAAGAGCAAGGTTCGGGAATATATCATCATTGACGCGCCGGGGCACATCGAATTTTTGCGGAACATGTTAAGCGGCGCTTCCCGCGCGGTGGCCGCAGTATTGGTAATCGACGCCA
>BNUU01000127.1 GCA_025997595.1 Spirochaetia bacterium
GCAGAAAAGCTTCCGGGTTCGGGAACTTGTGATGTGGCAAAAAATCGTCACCTCCCTCGACTGCACGGATGTGATCCGCAAAGCGATGTCGGTGTTTGGTGGCTATGGGGTAATTGAGGATTTTTCCGCTCTGCCGCGGCTCTATCGTGATGCGGCGGTCAATGAACTCTGGGAGGGTCCCTGCAATGTCCTTATGGATCAAATCTACCGGGATTTTTGCAAGGCCGTAAAATGGTATCCCATCCCGAAGTTTGTCGTGGATTGTTTAAAAGATGCCGACCCGGCGGTAATTCAGCGATATGCCAACGAGATGCAAGAACTGCTCTCCCACGGTACCCTGTACGGCAGCGATGATGCCTGCATCGGAATCGCAAACAGATGGTATGATTTTATCGTTGATTTTTACCACGATTACCAGGAGTGCGCTTTGAAAGCAATCAACCTGTCATAGTGTCCGTCGCTTGTTGCCAAGAATCCCCGGAGCTCTGCTCCGGGGTATTGAAGATTTGAAGGTGATCTACAAAGTGTGATAAGAGAGTGCAATACGAAATTGACTAATTCAGCAGCGCCGCAACCGTCCCCTGCCCCCAGAGCTGCGCGATATCTGCGGGGCTTTCGGCGGAGATGTTCCTGATTTTTTTGTTGGCCCCCAATTCCAGCAGCTGGGTAATGAGTTGGGGTCTTCCCTGTTTGGCCGCATAGTGGAGGATGGTATTCCCCTTGGTGTCACGGGCATTGATTGCCCTGCCGGAGAAAATCGCCTGTACCGCCGCATTGCCCTTGTCCAGGGCTATTTCGCCGGGGGTTTTCCCATCCCCCGCAGCGGAGAAGGGGTCGGAGCCTGAGTCGGCCAGGAGTTTTACCAAATCCCAGGCATCCTGATCCACCGCAAGCCGCAGGGGACTCCGGCCTGCGGCATCGGTCGACGAAAGCTGCGCCCCCTGATCCACGATAATTTTAATGATATTGAGGGACGCCTTTTCCTGAATGGCCATGTGCAGGGGAGTGGCGCCGTTATCATCGGCAGCGTTGATCCAGTCTTTGGTGAGCAGGGCGGAGACCATCCGGGGGGACATGGACAGGGCGGCCTGGAAAGGGGTCTTGCCCTGGGCGTTCCTGCTGTGGATAGGCACCCCCAGGCGGATGAGCAGACTGACGATGTCGCTCCGCTCCATGCTTACGGCGATATGAAGGGGCA
>BNUU01000128.1 GCA_025997595.1 Spirochaetia bacterium
CATGTCGCAGCGGAGAAGGGAGACGCCGACTTGGCGAGCTTCTTTATTTCTCTGGGGGCAGAGGTGGATGCGGTGGATTATGAAAGCCGTACCCCCCTGGGGATCAGCGCGGGACTGCAGGATGCCGGGGTCGCAAAGATCCTGGTTGCGGCGGGAGCCAATATACACACCCCCATGGATGGCGGTTCCAGTCCCGCCCGGATCGGCATTGAAGTCAAAGGGGACTTTCTCTCCGCCATTTTAAGTCCCAGCTCGATTGCATCCACCGATGCCAGGGGCAGGACCATCCTTCACCTGGCAGCCCTTGCGGGGGATGTCCCGGCTCTGGATCGGATCCTCAGCATAAGCGGAACCATAACGGTCCGGGATAAGGATGGCAATACCGCCCTGGATTTGGCCCTCAGCCGGACCGATTCCCGCAATCATGCGGAGGCGGCGGAACGGCTTATCCTTGCGGGAGCCCATTCGGATCTTCCCCTGTTCACCTACTTTGCCCCTGCGGTCCGCAGTTCCAATTATAATCTCCGCACCGCCGATGGGGGAAGCGCCCTGCACTTTGTCGCCCGGGAAGGATATACGGGGTTTATCAGCTTTTTTATTGAAAAAAAGGCGGATGTCAACCTGAAAAACACCTCCGGGACTCCCCCCCTTCACGAAACGGCCCGTTCGGGAAACATCCGGGCCATGGATATACTCCTTTCCCGGGGTGCGGAAGTAAACCTCCAGGATGCCAATGGCAATTCGGTCCTTCATATCGGTATACCCCAGGCCACCCACCAGGAAGCCATCTCCCTGCTCCTCTCCTATGGGGCCAATCCGAATTTACGGGATGAACACGGGGACTCACCCCTGCATGTGATCATCAGATTGAACCGAAATCCTGAAATTCTCCGAACCCTCCTTGCGGGGGGTGCGGATGTATCCTTCCGCAATATCGACGGGAAGACCCCCTTATATCTTGCGCTGGATGAAGACCGGACAGAGCTTGTCCCCCTTCTTATAAGCTACCATTCGGATGTCTTCGCCGCGGATAACCTGGGGCTCACACCCTTTGAAACGGCCCTCCGGGAAAATAAAGCAGCCCTTGCTTCCCTTATTACAACAGAAACGGTCCAGCAATCCGACAGCGCCGGTAATACCATGCTCCATACAGCTATCAGAAACCACGG
>BNUU01000129.1 GCA_025997595.1 Spirochaetia bacterium
GGCGGCGAACCAGGAATGCCAGCGGTCATTGAGGCCCACCTCCGCGGTTCCGGTTTTTCCGGCAATCTCCACGCTCTTGATGTTCAGGGGAAACTGGGCGGTTCCCTCGCTGATGACCCCCCGCATATCCCGGCGGAGGGCTTCAAAAACGTCCTTATCTATATCGCTCTGGTGGATGAGGCGGGGAACGGTACTCTTTTCCACCGCCCCGGAAATGGGGTCCCGTACTTCCTTGAGCACGTAGGGCTGGTATATCTTGCCGTCATTGACCACCATGGACACCATATTGGCCATCTGGATGGGGGTTACCAGGGTATAACTCTGACCGATGGACATATTCATCGTATCCCCGCCGGACCAGCGTTCGTGGAAATGGCGTTCCTTCCAGAGGGGATCCGGAATAAATCCGGAAATTTCCCCGGGCAAATCGATCCCCGTTTTTTCTCCATAACCATAATCATGGGCATAGGATACGATCCGCTCCACCCCCAACTGATCCCGTCCCACGGTCCAGTAATAGATGTCACAGGATTGGGCCATGGCCCGGTGCAGATTCAGCCTGCCGTGGCCCGGCCGCTTTACATGGCAGTGCCAGAGCCGGTTACCGTAGAAAAATTCCCCCTGGCAGTCCACGGTCTGAGCCGGGTTAAAGGCCTTTTCCTGGAGGATGCCGGTGGTCATGACGATTTTGAAGGTGGAAGCCGGGGGATAGCTGGACTGTATGGCCCGGTTGAGGAAAGGTTTATTGGGGTCATTTGTCAGGGCCTGGTATTCGGCTCCCATGTCGTTACGGGTAAACATATTGGGGTCATACCAGGGATAGGATACCATGGCCAGGACCTCCCCGGTGGCGGGCCGGGTTACCACCACCGCCCCCATACGCTGCCCCAGGGCCTTTTCCGCCAGGGTCTGGATGGATCGGTCTATGGACAGGACCAGGTTTTTACCTATGGTGGGGGGCTCACGGGTATTATTCGCCTCCCCGGCGATGCGCCGCCCCCGGACATCCACGATACGGGTCTCCCGGCCTTCCTTTCCCCGGAGGATTTCATCGTACTGCTTTTCAATGCCGGCCTTGCCGATAAGGTCCCCGGTCTGGTAGCCCCGGTTGTAGAGCATGGTGAGTTCATCACGGGTGATGTCCCCCACATAGCCTAAAATGTG
>BNUU01000130.1 GCA_025997595.1 Spirochaetia bacterium
GGTCGTCGTCGGAGATGCTGGGGTCAAAGAGGGCACTAATGAAGATGAAGCGGGCTAAATGCAACAAACATGCTTAATGTTGCTTTTACTGTTTTTGTTTTCATCATTTTCTTTCCTATTATTTTCGCTATACATATCCTACACAGCGTTATTGTAGCATATAACATAATGGATGTAAAACCTAAAAACACATATTTTGTCGTTTAGAATTGGAGTTTATAGCAAAGATATGACAAACCCACAAAAAGATGATTTTGTATATAAAAATAATGCTGTTTATTAAAGGCCCGTCGTTATTTTAATCCGTTTGTCTTTGTTTGACAAAAGCTCAATATGTTATGAGATTCTACAAAAAATTTAAATTAACCTCCGCGCAAGCAAGACGTGCGGTATCAGCAGTGGAAATTGAAGAGCTGTAATTGTTGCTGTAGATCTTTGACCCCCTGTTTAGTAACATAGCCCAAGAGTCCCTTCTGTTTCCTACTTGCTACTGCTGCAATAAAGTCATCGCTCCAACGCCGCCACCCACAAAGTTCTTTTTTTAAATCAATTGACGGCGAAACATCTCTCGTGCTGTTATACTTTTAATAACTTGTATTACTTGGCATTGGTGAGAACTTTGGGCTGCAACTTAATGGGTAATGGGTGATTGCCATCTATTTCCGATTTGCTCAAAACTCTATGTTTGCAGCGTTACCAAATTTCTTTTGTTATTTGAATTACTATTACAACGCTAAATATTACCAAATATAGCTTTTCTTATGCTTTTAGGCGTTACACAAAATGATAGTGTATCTTATATGCACTATGCTGTCTGCTTTTTCGAGCGTTTTCCATACACTAATTGTACTACTTTAAGCGGTTACCTCATGGCTTGCTTGCGGGGCAATAGTTTAACAGTTAATGGAAAGCAGTTTAATGGAAGAAGATCTAAAGTTCTCGTTGTATCGCAAAGATTACGCAAAAGATTACACATAGGATCGATATATTTAAATGACTCTACAACATTATTTTGCTCAAGCGTTGAAAGGTCAAAAGATTTGGGTGGTTGATAGAACCTAAGTTATACAAGACTATACTTACAGAGTCTAAACGTTTTAGTAGGTTACTTCACTGCTATCAGATGTAGCAAATCATGAGGCAATAAGGATACAT
>BNUU01000131.1 GCA_025997595.1 Spirochaetia bacterium
TCTCCGCTGCGACATGCAGGGGGGTCCTGCCCCACCGGTCTACCGCATGGACATCGTACTGTCCCAGGAACAGTTCCTGGGCCTTGCCGGTATCCTCCCCTTCAAGGAGGGCCCAGACATCACCCTCATCCAGAGGGATTTCCGCCGGGGAAGTGCTGGTACATCCCGAAAAACTGAGAGATAAAGCACCCAGGAGACAAAAAAGGACCTTTAAATAAGGATATTTATATTTCATACCCTTATATCGACAAAAAAAAGAGTGATAAGTAGAATTTATTGCGGCCAAGAAGACTTGAACCCTCCGCCCCTCAACATCCTGTTTCGGGGCTCCGGGCCGCCTCCGGCCCCTGCCGCGCGCATCCATGCGCGCTTTTCCTCCCGTTGGTCGGCGGGGCCTACGGAAGTTCAAGTCTTCTTGGAACTTATTAAACAAAAACCCCGCTGAAAAGCGGGGCTATCTTTGCGGCCAAGAAGACTTGAACATACTTGACCCCATGCTAATTCTTTGTATTATAAAGAATTAGGATAAGTAAAAATCTTAATGATATATAGATGATACAGTCATTTCCTCCATTAGACAAAAAATAACCGATATTCGGCCTTCTTGTCAAGCATTTTATATTATATTTTGATTAAAAATAAGCCCCGGACCTACCAAACTACCCCTAACCCCATAGACCCCCTCCACGGGGCAGGAACCACCCCCACGGCCATTTTAGACCCCTATCGGTCCGGGGCCGGGGGCTGGGGTAGTCTGCCCCCCTGTGGGGCTTAGTGGCTGCTCTCTGCTCTGTAGTGGTTTTTCGGTAGTGGTATTGGATTGGTAAAACCCTCTATGTGAAGTCGGGGATCAAATAGAGGGCTTTGACCTCAAGATTTCTGTACCTAAAATTTTTTTATATTGCTTTCTATGTCTCAACTCGTTTCTATGGGGCTGGGCCTTGGCAAGCCGATTCGATGATGATATAGTGAAGTAATAATTTATTGAAAAGGAAAGAAAGGGTTATGGCTGAATCAACGGAGCTTTCCACTTTTGTTATAACAGGTGGTCTTCCAACTAACCCCAAAGAGATAAAAGCCTATACAGAAAAATTACAACAGGGTATTGATTTAGCAAGAACGGCCTTAAAACAAAAAGATAT
>BNUU01000132.1 GCA_025997595.1 Spirochaetia bacterium
AAGAAGGGCTTACTGTAGCCATCAACAGCAAGAACATGGCTTTAATCGCGGACGACAACGGTTTCCATGTTCTGAGCGTCTGGTTCAATCCCTTCGGAGGCCTGACTGATACTCCTTTAGACGACGAGACAGGGCTGCGTGTCAAATCGGCGACGGGATGATGTTTGACGCCGCCGGCGCTATCGTCCCGATGATTGGGCAAGGCGTTCATTTTGTTGAACATACGCCGGATGGAGAAGACCCATTCCACACGCTGGACGTGTCGCTGGGTGACGGGTTGCAGTTTGGCCGGGACGACGACGAGATTACGCTGCGCGTAGAGGAGGGGTCAGGCCTGCGATTCGTCGGCAATAAGGGCGAGGCGTCGTTGCAGGTTTACGCAGGTCAAGGACTGGCCATCCAGAGCAAGGGCCCGCTGAATGTCATCGCTGACGGCAACAAGGGTATAGCCGTCAACAACGAAGGCATATTCGCGAAGCTTGGTGCCGGACTGGCGTTCGACCAACAAGGGCTGATTACGGTTACCGGTGGCGGTGAAGACTACACGAACGGCGACGGCATAGCCATCCCGGACGACAACGAGATAAGCGTTAATGTCAACGCCTTTACAGGCCTTAACTTCGACAACAACCACCGCTTGGCGATTGTTGTGGATGTCGACTCAGGGCTTACGCGCCATGACATACCCGACCCCAATAACGGTGGTGGGACTATGTCGGCGCTGGCGGTCAAGCTGGGCAACCGGCTGCACTTTGAGGAGAACGGCGCCATCGGCGTTACCGGTGCAGCGGACTACGAGGGTGCAGGCTGCATCGACGTCAACGAGGAGACGCGGCAGATAGCGCTGCGGTACCGTGCGGGGTCGTCGCTGTACCTTGACCGCACCATCGAGTCGATACCCAGCCTCGCCATCGAACTGTTCCCAGATTCGGGACATGACAACCTCTCTTAAGGTAAGCCCCGATGTACCCCCACTTTGGTACACCGGGGCGCTTCCGACGGGTAAACCGCAACGTGAAACCGCCGGAACAGTTAGATGAGAGTCAAGGCATACATGAACAGCACGCCGAGAGCAAAAGCGCCTATGAAAAGACAAACTTTCGCTAGTGTAGACATGGCTTTAACCTCCTTACCGGGC
>BNUU01000133.1 GCA_025997595.1 Spirochaetia bacterium
CTGGAAAAGGACGGGCGCCTTGACGGCCGATTCATCAATGAAAAAACCAGGGGGGCTGTACCGGATCTACATTCCCTGGTTCAAAAAGCTGGGTGAGCTTGGCCATTAGATTTACTTTTTTTACGAATTGGTGAAATTTTTTCATTTTGATGCAAGCAAAACCCTTAGTCAGGGTCCTATATAAATAGACTTGGTCGACAACTAACCGAGTTGTCGAACAAGTCCAATGAGGTTTTTTATGAAAACAGGAAAAGGAATTTCCATCAGGCGGTTCCTCCCCATTCTCGTGATCACGGCCTTTTTCCTCCTCCAGGGGGCGGCCGGGGACACCAAAGTCTATGTGACCAATTCGGGGAAAAAGTACCATCGGGAAAACTGCGCTTCCCTACGCAGATCAAAGGTCGAGGTGAGCCTTCTGGACGTGGTTAAATCCGGCTATAGCCCCTGTACAAGCTGCAAGCCCCCGGTTCTTGATGAGGGGGAAGCGCAGGCGGTAGCGGAGCAATCCCAGGCCGGTTTCTACCGGGTAAACATCGTGGCCCTTGAGCGTTCCGCCGCCGCGGACCCGGAGCGGATGCTCGGCGCCGAAGTGATTTCCCATGTGGACGGGGACACCGTCCGGGTACGTATACCCAATCCCCCCGAGGGGGTGGGGACCCTGGAAACCATCCGGCTTATCGGCGTGGATACCCCCGAGACCGTACATCCCCGGCGGGAGGTGGAATTTTTTGGCAGGGAAGCCAGCGATTTTACCAAACGGGAACTGCTGGGCAAACAGGTCCGTCTTGCCTTTGACTGGGATACCCGTGACAAATACGGCCGGCTCCTGGTCTACATCTACACCGCAGACGGGAACTGCCACAACGCCGCCCTGATCCGGGAAGGCTACGGCCACGCCTACACCCGTTTTACCTTTCAGTTCATGGACGAATTCCGCGCCCTGGAAGAAGAGGCCCGCCGGGAAAAGCGGGGACTGTGGGGAGACAGATGATGCCCATGATGTTGAGATAGTCGATTATCATTAAAATATCCCTTGACAGATTATATCATATACGTATATACTATAAGCGAAGGAAGGTTGAATATGGCTTACAAAGATGAAATACCCACTATCGGCGAAGTTTTA
>BNUU01000134.1 GCA_025997595.1 Spirochaetia bacterium
GCGCAAACCCTGGCGATAAGGGTATCCGGCGCCCTTCCGGTCTGGACTCCGGAAGCGGGGCTTTCCCCGCAGTTCTGCGCCGAATTCTCCTTAAGCGACCGGGAGAAGCAGACGGCGGAGGAATTGTTACGGGGTAAATCCAACAGGGAAATAGCGGATAGTATCCTGGTATCCGTCAAAGCGGTGGAAGCCTATTTGAGCAGCATATACCGGAAGACCGGCGCGCCGAACCGCTATGCCCTGTTTGCCCTCATTAAACGCGTATAACCCCCAAGTTGGCACGAAATAGGGTAAACCCTAGTACGAATTAGGGTAAACCCTAATAGCATTATCACACAGCCCGCAGTAGTTTACTCCTTGATACCAACTATTAAGAGGGGAACCTTCGCCCCAAGATTCCCGTTGGGAAGCAAAGATCGGTTGAGCATCAAGGAGTGAACTATGAAGAAAAATGTATTATGGGCGCTGACCGGCCTTGCGCTGGTTCTGGCCCTCGGCGGCTGCCCTACAGATGGCGGCGACGTGGAAGTAGGCAGCCTCGCCGCAGTCCCCGGGAGCGGAGAAGTCACCCTCACCTGGACAGACCCCGGCGTTGATTATACCGCCGTGGAAATCACCTTTAGCCCAATAGCGGGGGGCGTAACCCAGCCCATCACCGTAGCCAAAGGAACCGCAGCCCACACAATTAGCAGCCTTACCAACGGTACGGCATACACCTTTACGGTGAAGCTCGTGTATGCAGGCGGCTATAAGAGCCCCGGGGCAACCGTAACGGAAACCCCCGGCGGCGGCGGCGATCCTATCATTGGGGCGGCCGATTTTAGCATCGGAACCCTTGCGCCGAATACCGACTCGGCTATAGCTAACGGGACGGTCACGGTAACCAATGCTACCATTACACCCCCGACAATCGGCTGGGCGACGGTATCCACCGGTCCCTTTATTGCGGCAGCGGGTAACTTTGCTGCCACGACAACATACTACACGGAATATATCATCACCGCTGATTCAGGGTACGCGTTTGATGATGCTAGTGGTGCATATGAGGCTGGTGGGGCTAAGGACCTCACGAGTAAAATCATCGGAGCAACTTCATTTACCGCAGTGGTCAGCGG
>BNUU01000135.1 GCA_025997595.1 Spirochaetia bacterium
AGAAGGCGATGTTGCGTCCATAGGTTTCATCGGGGATGGCGTAGAGTTCCTTGAAAAGCAAAAAGGTATCCGCCGCAGTGAGCTCAAAAAAGAGCTGGCTCTTCTGGCCCATCACCAGGGCGTATTGTTTTTTCAGGGCGTTTTCAAGTTTGTTGGGATAGTAGCCCAGCACAGAAACGCTGCCCGAGGAAGGGGCGATGATCCCGGAAAGCATCTTGACCAGGGTGGTCTTGCCCGCCCCGTTGGGGCCGATAAGGCCCACAAATTCGCCCTCGTGTATTTCCAGGTCAAAGGAATCCACCGCAGTCTTGGTGATAAACTTCCGGTAAAAAAGGCTCTTGATACTCCCCGCAAGGCCTGCATCTTTTTCAAAGCGTTTGTATTCCTTGGTCAGGGCCTTTGTCTGTATCACTGTTTTTGTTTCGTCATTCACCGTTAAACCCCTCATCTGCACCGGAGAAAACCTAAACAGCTGCCGGTGGGAAGTGGTATGCTGTCCTTAATACCATAGCCGGTTTTGCCGCTTAGGGCAATCACCGGCGGGGCTATTGCATTTACTTTCAGGTTTTCTGAAATATCGCAGTAAGAAAAAGCTGTCAATAAGATTATGACAAAATCTACAAACCAAAAAAAACGGCGGAACCGTGTCGTTTGGCCAGGCCAAAAGACTTAGATTCCGCCGCCTTCACATTTTTACATATCCTTTTTTTGGGGAAACTCCCCGGATTGTTCCTTACCCGATCGCCGTCGATCCGGTTTCGCCGGTTCTGATGCGGATGGTTTCTTCGATGGGGAGGACGAAGATCTTCCCGTCGCCGATTTCGCCGCTCCGTGCTCCCCGGATGATGGCGTCCACTGTGGGTTTTACGAAGTTATCGTTCACCCCTATTTCGATGCGGACCTTCTTCAAAAGGTTCACCTCCATCTCGACGCCCCGGTAGTGTTCGGTGTAGCCCTTCTGCTGTCCGCAGCCCATGGCGTTGGTTACCGAAATCTTGTAAACCTCGGCCCTGTACAGTTCCTGTTTAACATCGTTCAGCGCATGAGGCTGTATGTATGCAATTATCAGTTTCATTCCTTATTCCTTATAATGGAGTTGCTCCGCAACTCCAAG
>BNUU01000136.1 GCA_025997595.1 Spirochaetia bacterium
TTTTGCTTGAGCTTTTTCTTCTTCTAATCTCATTATTTCTTTTCCTTCCTCTACTAGAGCAGAAAAAGAAAAAGAAAGAATTGGAGCAGAAGCAGCCAATCTCTTTTCTTCTTTTGCTGTTGTTGGTTCTGATACTTGCGCTAGATTTTTGTTTGGATCGAGCGCTGACTCTTTCATTTTTGTTGGTTCTGGTATTGGATCAGCCACTGGGTCTTGCACTTTTTCTTGTTTTGATACTTGCTCTGATTCGAGCGGTGTTACTGCTAATTTTTCTTCTTCTTTTTCTTTTGCTCTTTGAGCTTCTTCTTTTTGTTCTTGTTTTGCCTCTTCTTGTGCTTTTGCTTTTGCTCTTTGTGCTTCTTTGATTACTTCTGCTTTTGTTCTTTCTGCTTCTTTTATTTCTTCTACTTTCTCTGGAGTAGCAGTCCTTCTGTTTACAAGTACAGCATTCTTTTTATCGCAGGAGCTTATTATCAATCCTACTATTATCGTTATTAACCCTGTTGTTTTTTTCATCGTTCTTTCCTCCTTTGCTTTCTATGTGGTCACGCTTTAATTATATCATAAAGAACAGGAAAATGTGTGAAGAAGTATACTCACTCCTTAAGCTGCAAGATGGTGCAATTTTAAATGGTTTTGCTATAACTTACATTAAGTTAAGTTGCATCACCATCACTATTATCATTGCCTTGCTCTCTCTTGTGCGCCATATCATTCTATATCGATCTATTTGTTTGGTGGGTTAAACACCTGATTGTTACATATTGTACTTAAGTAGGTGAAAATGGCTTTGGAAACTATCGAAGTCTAAAAAGAAGTGAAATCGGTACTTTAGTATGCAATATTGCTTGCGTAAGTCTTAAAGTGCTAGGGATTTCTTGTTATTTTAATGGACTTCTTGCTATTTTTAAATGGTGACAATTTTTCAGTTTGAAGGTCTAAATAGCACTTGATCTCTATCTACGCTCTTGCTCTGCTTTACTTTCTTCATTTCTCCTTAATCTATCTTTCTACTCACTATTTCTTCTTGTATTTTTTTTTCTCTCTACCACTTTGTCTTTTCTATTTGTCTTCCTCTCCTCTCATCTCTCTAGTTCTCCTTTATCTCTC
>BNUU01000137.1 GCA_025997595.1 Spirochaetia bacterium
CGCAGAGTTGGGGCCGCTGGCGGTTTATCTGGCATCCGACGCCTCGTCTTTCATGACCGGTTCGATAATACTCATAGACGGCGGTTATTCCATCTGGTAGGCGGCATGGAAACTTTTTCCGGTGACAAGGCGCCTTTGCTGCGGTTTGACGGCGTATGTAAGGATTACGGGAAAAAGACTGCGCTTAAAGATGTCTCCTTTGTGATTGGCGAAGGGGAGGTTGTCGGGCTTCTGGGACGAAACGGCGCCGGTAAGAGCACCTTAATGAACGTGTTGACGGGTTATCTGCCTGCCAGCGCCGGCAAGGTGTTCATACGGGGTATCGACATGGAACAGGAGCCGCGCAAGGCAAAACGCTACATTGGATACCTTCCGGAACAGCCCCCCCTGTATGATTTCATGACCGTGCGGGAGTACCTCCGTTTTGTTGGTAAGATAAAACAGCTTCCCCCGGCGGAGCTTGACGATGAGGTTTATCGCGTCTGCGGCGAAGTCGGGATCACGGAGGTGGGAAACCGCCTGGTACGTAACCTGTCCAAGGGGTACCGTCAGCGCATTGGGGTGGCGCAAGCCATGTTGTCCAGGCCGGATCTGCTGGTGCTTGACGAGCCCACCGCCGGCCTGGATCCCAGGCAGATTGTTGAAATACGCGCATTGATACATAACTTCAGCAAACGCCACGCGGTGCTGGTAAGTTCGCATATACTCTCGGAAATTGCCGAGATATGCAGCCGGACGCTGATCATACACGGCGGCCGCCTCGTCAAAGACGGGGATGTGGGTGAACTTGGCGGAACCGATGGGGGGGTGGAACGGCTGCGCATTCGGGTAACCGGTTCTCAAAAGGACGCCAGAGAGATACTGGAGGGCCTCCAGGGTACGCGCTCATTCCATTGCATAGGGGCGGAGGAAGCAGGGTCCACCGACTGGGAGATCGAATACCCGCGCAAGAACAGCAGCCTGCGCCATGCCTTATTCGACGCGATAGTCAAGGCCGACAGGAAACTGCTCCTGTCGCGCCCCTGCGAAACAAACATAGAGGATGCATTTCTCGAACTTACAGCTGATGACAGGTAA
>BNUU01000138.1 GCA_025997595.1 Spirochaetia bacterium
CCAGTCCAGGTTGCCTTCACCGATTTCCGCGTATTGGCGGTTGCGGTCTACGATCCGGAAATCCTTACGGTTTTACCTTGACGTTCATCGGGCTTTTCGTCACCATGAAAGTGAGGTCAATCAAAATGGATATTCAAGCGGAAAAATACCCCATACCTTACGATGCAATTGATACTTCGGATCGTTTGACGGTGGCGGCGACCTTCGATTTTTTTCAGGAGGCCGCCATCAACCACGCGGAGAGTCTTGGGGTGGGCCGGGAGGCCTTTGTCAAGAGCGGACAGGTTTGGGTGCTTTCCCGGATTTCAGTCCAGTGGGACCGCCGGCCAAAGTGGCAGGAAGTGGTTACCGTGCGGAGCTGGCCCCGGGGAGGGGAAAAACTGTTCGCCCTGCGGGATTATGATATCCGGGATGCCGAAGACCGGCCCGTCGTCCGGGGCCGGAGCGGCTGGATAGTTCTGGACATTGAAAAACGGCGGCCCCTGCGGCCCCAGGCGATTATGGAAAAGCTGCCCTTGAACGATGGCATAAACGCCCTTACCGAGAGCCCCGTATCGCTGGATACTCGCGCCGATTATAAACGTATCGGTGAACGGCAGGTCAGGTATTCCGATATTGATTACAACGGCCATGTGAACAACACCCGGTACATCCAGTGGGTGCAGGATCTTGTTGAACCTGGGATTCTGGAAACCGCCGCCCGGATGCGGCTGGACATCAATTATTTAAGTGAAGTGAAATTCGGCGAAACCGTGGAACTCTGGTCCGCCGCTATTGATCCTGCCGAAGCATCTACCGCAGCGGAGGCCTTTGGGGCGGCGGACTGGGCCTGTTCCTTTGAGGGCCGCCGCGCCGGCGCCGCCGTGTTCCGGGTGGAGCTTCGGATTAGGAAGGATAGATGACCGTATCCCTGGAGGCGATTCCCCGGAGCCGGGAAGCCCTGATCGCCGTGGCGGGCATCGCGGAGAAATACAGCCGCATCGGCATCATCAACATACCGGACCTGCTGCGCTTCCCGGTGCGGTCCTGGGAGGGCTGCGGTATTTTGCAGGAGTTTTCCCCCCACGGTTCGGGCC
>BNUU01000139.1 GCA_025997595.1 Spirochaetia bacterium
TGGCGCCAGTAGTTATTCAGCGGGTTGGCATAGTCGGTCAGTTGATTACAATTTATAGGCTCAAGGGTATCGGTATCAATAGAAAGAATATGCCCCAGGGCTTCCATATACTCATTGCCTTCACCCCAGGACAGGCCAAATTTTATAACCCACTCGCCCCAGGCTCCGCCGTTGCCAAACCATCCGCCAAGTCCCCAGGTTTTCTGCCCGCTTGTGCTTCTCGGTTCAGCGGCAACCATTTTTTCCATTACGTCCAGCAAATCCGTGTCGTAGTTCTCCAGTTTTGGATGCCCCGCCTTCGCATAAGCGTTCCAGAGCAGAAAATTGCTGATTGAAGGAAGGCTGCCGTCGTCATAGGCGCCCTTTGCCATACCCCAAAGACGCAGTTTCCCGTCAGGACTGAAAGCAGATCCCCGATAGGCTTCAAACATCACAGGGGCGCCGGGATCCTTCATCATATTGGGCATATATTTTTCATTCATATAGGGATCAAGTTCCAGAAGTGAATTAGAAGCCAACAGGGCCGCAAGAATTCTGATATAATCCGCCGGAAGATAAATAATATCCGGCAGATCCCCCGCAGCCATCATCGCCGAAAATTGAGCGACATAATCCTGTTCGGTTGTGCCGCTCAGTTCAAGATTAATATTAAATTTTTCTTCCAGCATTTTTGAGACCGGATCGGTACGTCTTCCGTCAGGTTCGGGGGAAAATACATAATTCAGGGACGTTATGGTAACCCTCTCCTTGAAGGGATTGTCGCTGTCCGCACTCTGCCCCGATGTTCCGCTTTTTCCGCCGCAGCCGATTAACAGGATCAGCAGTACCCCCATGAGCGCCGGCAGAACACTTGCTTTTCGTTTTTCTTTCATTATTTCCTCCTTGGAAATGAAAATATAATTATATGCTCAGCCCTTTACGGCACCAAGCATTATTCCCTTGGTAAAGTATTTCTGCATAAACGGATAGACGCAGAGGATAGGGACCACCGTTATAAAAGTCATGGCCATCTTGAGGGTCTGGGAGGTAACAGCCAGTCCGCCGCCGCCGCCGCTCGCC
>BNUU01000140.1 GCA_025997595.1 Spirochaetia bacterium
CGCATACGGGGGTTTCACCCTCTCTGCCCGGCTTTCCCAAAACCGTTCCGCTACGCTGAAGTTTTCTCACTCTGCGGGTTGCCCCCAGACGGCCCTACAACCCCGCCATTACTGACGGTTTGGGCTCCTCCAATTTCGCTCGCCGCTACTTTCGGAATCACTATTGTTTTCTGTTCCCAGGGTACTTAGATGGTTCAGTTCCCCCAGTTTCGCTTCCGGCGCCTATGTATTCAACGCCCGGATGACGGCCTCTCGACCGCCGGGTTACCCCATTCGGCTATCTTGGGATCAAAGGATGTGTGCTCCTCCCCCAAGCTTTTCGCAGCTTACCACGGCCTTCTTCGCCTTAATACGCCAAGGCATCCACCATAAACCCTTCTCTCGCTTGACCATATTATTGTTCTTGCAAGTACCTACCCTCAGACTTTCGTCTAAGACAGATACTTGCCTTGGAAATCCCTTAGGATTTCCTTTCATACACCCTTCCCTGTTTATTGTCAAAGATCATCCGGAGTTTATCCAGCTGTACTAATGGCTTGGTTTAAACAAACCCTGGAGATAAGGGGAATTGAACCCCTGACCTACGGCTTGCAAAGCCGCCGCTCTAGCCAGCTGAGCTATATCCCCGATTAAAAAACGATAAATCGTTTTTTAATTTAGGAGTTTGCCAAAGGCAAACTCCACACTCGCAGAAATAAACCAGTTGGCTACGCTCCATATCTGTTTCGCCCTTCTTACAAGAGCGTTACATTCAAAAAAAGGGAGAGGGAGAAGGGATGAAACGCTTGCACGTTTCACCAAAGATTCTAAAAGGAAGGCTGCGTTTCACTTTCGTGAACCGCACAAGGTTCATTTTCATAAACCTTGTTGGTAAGGCCCATAGGCCCCATCAGCCGGGGCTCCCCAACTGACTTTCTTCGCGATATCCCTTGCAGGTTACCGCTGTTTGTTTACAACAATCCTTACAGACTGTCGCCGAAGTCTCCGTTTACGGAAACTCCAGGCTGAAACCCGCCAGGGTTTCAGCACCTTTCACGGTGAAAGGAGGT